>VSOZ01000009.1 GCA_009775095.1 Muribaculum sp. | reverse complement strand
GGTACTGCGAAAGTGGGAGAGTAGGTAACCGCCCCCTTCGGGTGCAAGCACAACGCTTGCACCCTTTTTTTATACCCCAACCTGAACAATAGCTTTTATATAGCAAACGAGCTTGAAAACCGTGTTATCGGTTATCAAGCTCGCGTTACTTTTATTGATAGGTTATCGATTTACATATTGTCGTCAAAGGTCATTTCATCGAAGCCTGCGGAGTCAAACTCGTCTTCATTGAACTCTTCGCTGCCGTAGAAGTCTTCGTCGAAGTCATCGGCGCCGCGTGTCACAGCCGGAGTATTTTTGGCTTCGAACTCGTCAAGGTCCATAAGCTGCGGCGGAGGAGTACCCATTGAGGCCACGCATACTGGGTCTTTCAGATTCTTGCCGGGTATGCTCTTCTTCATCTCTATGAAGAAGCAGCGGTCGGTCATATAGTCAAATACGAATATAAGCCGCTTGCCGTCGTCTACATAGTCGCTAAGTATTGTCTCGTCCATGAGATAAATCTCTTCATCAGAGTCGGAACCCATATCTTCAAGGGTTATCTCTCGGCCCTTCTCCCAATTGTCATCGCACAAGAAGAATGAGCACATCTGATTTTTATCGTAGCCTACGGCATCGCATATGGCATTGCGCAGGTCAAGAAATGTAGCGTCGGCGTCAATATTGATCTCCCGGCGGAAATTGTCAACTTCGTCAGAGACAAGTCGGAAATTGAATATCATAGTAATTTAGCTTAATTTTTGTTTTTATCGCATAATACCATGCGGTATCTTCACTTTGCGAAATTAGTAAAATTCCCATATAATCCATCAAAAAATAAGGGAATAATTTTAACCCGTGCGGTGAAAATTATTCCCTTAAAAAAGTGTACGATGTATATTACTGATATTTAGACGGTAATGATGAGTGGATAGACTCGTATGTCATCTCCATCAGTGAAGATAGATCATGAGTGCCGTCTACAGCCTCTATCGGTTTGTGTATGGTAAGAGTTATATGTCCCCAGTGAGGCAACTTTTTAAACCTCGGCATGACGTCAAATGCCCCGTCGATAGTGATCGGTACAACAGGCAGCCCGAATTCAACGGCGAGCATATATGCGCCGCGTTTGAAGCGCCGCATTTTGCCGTCCCATGTGCGGGCTCCTTCCGGAAATACGACAAGTGACATACCGCCTTTAAGTTGGCGCTCGGCTTTTTCCATGGTGCGTTTTGTCGCGGAGGGCGACGAGTTGTCAACCATGATATGGCCCGACACTTTGCAGGAGTAGCCGACTAACGGTATTTTCTCAAGCGAGCGCTTCATCATCCAACGGAAGTTGTGGTTAAGGTAGCCGTATATCGAAAAGATATCGTAGGCGCCCTGATGATTGGCCACAAACACGTAGGAGGTGCGGGGATCTATATTTTCACGTCCTTTTACCGTAACTCTGACCATAGTCATGATACAGAACAGACGCGCCCACCAGTGAGGGAAGAAATATCCGGCCCAACGTCCGGCCCCTAACATACTCATGATAATGGTAAGCAGGGCCGTGAGGATGGTAGCTGCCATAAGAACCGGCAGCATCACCAACACCTGATATATTCGATAGAGTATCAGCATGATTTATTTATCAATAGGCAAACATGGGATATGACTCCATGGTTTTGTTTACCTTCTCGCGTACATCGGCTATCACCTTGGGGTTATCGTGGTTGGTGAGAACTGTGTCGATCATCTCTACGATATCGCCCATGAGTTCCTCTTTAGCGCCACGAGTGGTGATGGCAGGTGTACCGAGGCGTATACCCGAAGTCTGGAAAGGACTGCGTGAGTCAAACGGAACCATGTTCTTGTTGGCTGTAATATCTGCTTCTACAAGCACCTTCTCGGCTATCTTGCCGGTCAGATCGGGGAATTTAGTGCGCAGATCTACAAGCATACAGTGATTGTCCGTTCCACCGGATATGATCTTGTAACCTTTGTCAACAAGAGCCTGTGCCATGACAGCCGCATTTTTCTTAACCTGAGCCTGATAGTCTTTGTAGGAGGGCTGAAGTGCTTCTCCGAAGGCTACCGCCTTGGCTGCTACTACATGCTCAAGAGGACCGCCCTGTACGCCGGGGAATACCGCCGAGTCAAGCAGAGCCGACATCTTACGCAATTCGCCTTTGGGATTCGTCTTGCCCCACGGATTTTCAAAATCTTTTCCGAGCAATATAATGCCTCCACGAGGACCGCGCAGTGTCTTGTGTGTTGTCGAGGTCACGATATGTGCATATTTCACCGGATTTTCAAGAAGACCGGCTGCTATGAGGCCTGCGGGATGAGCCATGTCAACCATAAATATGGCTCCTATCTCGTCGGCAAGACGGCGCATGCGTGCATAGTCCCATTCGCGTGAATACGCGCTTGCTCCTCCTATGATCAATTTGGGACGTTCGCGACGGGCCACCTCTTCCATCTGATCGTAGTCAACAAGTCCGGTATCTTCCTTGACATTGTACTCAAGGGCTTCAAACATAAGTCCGGAGAAGTTTACGGGGCTTCCGTGTGACAAGTGACCTCCATGTGACAAATTCAGACCCAAGAATTTGTCACCGGGCTTAAGGCAGCCCATGAATACGGCCATATTGGCCTGTGCGCCGGAATGAGGCTGCACATTGGCATATTCAGCACCGAAGATTTCCTTAATTCGGTCGATGGCAAGCTGTTCTGCCTCGTCAACGACTTGGCAACCGCCGTAATAGCGATGGCCGGGATATCCTTCGGCATACTTGTTGGTGAGGCATGAACCCATTGCCTGCATCACTTGGTCGCTTACGAAGTTTTCTGAAGCGATAAGCTCGATGCCATGTTTCTGGCGCTGATGCTCACGTTCAATAATGTCAAAAATGCGATTGTCTCTTTCCATAAATTACAGTTTATAATGTTATTATACTTTCTTTTTTACCGACCAGCCGAAGCGTCCTATCTGGTCGCCGAGTTTGTAGTATGCTCCGTGGCTATATGCGATAAGACGGGCCTTGGACATGTCAAACGCTCCGGTAGTCTCGTCAATAAAACGGTCATCGGCCAATATGTCGAGAACTTCGGCTATGAACAAGTCGTGTGAGCCGAGATTTATAATGTCTTTTACACGACACTCGATGCTTAACGGCGCTTCCTTTATATAAGGGCATGATACCTTGACCCCTTTACCGGCTGTAAGACCGGTCTCTTTCCATTTGTCGTAGTCTTTGCCCGAACGTACTCCGGCCCAGTCTACGGCGCGCGCCATATCTTCCGTAGTGAGATTGATGGTAAATTCCATGCCGGCTTTGATAAGGTCGTAGCTGTAGCGCGACTTCCTTACCGATATGCTGCACATCGCGGGGTCGGAACATATTGTACCGGTCCATGCCACCGTGAAAAAATTGGTCTTGTCAGGCTCCGAACCGCAACTTACAAGCACGGCCGGCACCGGATATATCATCGTGCCGGGTTTCCATTCTTGCTTTCCCATTACTTTATCTGTGCTTCTTTAGCGTTAACCGAATGTCCGCAGTAGTGGCAACGTATTATGCGCTCTTCCGGGTCGATAAGTTCGAAGCGGGTTTTCATCGGTTCATTATTGGTTATGCACTTCGGATTGTCACACTTTACAATGCCGATAATTGTCTGTGGCAGTACTACCGGAAATTTTTCCACGACTTCAAAGTCGCGTATTATGTTTATTTTGGCAGTTGGCGCTATAAGGGCTATGCGGTTGAGCACGTCTTCGGGGAAAAATGTGTCGGCCACTTTTATAATGCCTTTTGTCCCGAGCTTTTTCGACTCAAGGTTGTTGCCTATTGTCACATGTTTGTCGAGCTTTTCTATGCCGAGTATTCTGACGGCTTTAAATAATGCCGACGATGGTATTCGGTCTATTACGGTCCCGTTTTGCAGGGCGGCTACCGCGAGTTCTTTCTTAGGTGTACTCATGATGTTTTTTATTCTTCCGGAATGTCAATACCTAAAGCGCGGCATATGATGGCCTGTCGCGCATATAAACCGTTCTGTGCCTGTTGAAAGTAGTAGGCTTTCGGGCTGTCGTCAACGTCTTGATCTATCTCGTTGACGCGGGGCAGCGGGTGGAGCACACGCAGATTGTCACGTGAGTTCTCGAGCATGGCGGCATTAAGATTGTATAGATTCTTTACCTTTTCATACTCCATTATGTCGGTGAAGCGCTCACGCTGCACTCGGGTCATGTACAGAATGTCACTGCTGTTTATCACTTCCGGAGAGAAGTCTGTGTACTCGTTGTATTTTATGCCGTGTTCCTCGCAGAAGGTGATGTATTCGCGCGGCATCTGAAGCTCCTTGCAGGCGATGAAATTGAAAGTGGGGTTGAAATACTGCATGGCCATGAGCAACGAATGCACTGTACGCCCGTATTTCAGATCGCCGACCATTGTTATTGTCAGATTTTCAAGTGTACCCTGCGTCTTGTATATTGAGTAAAGGTCAAGCATTGTCTGCGATGGATGCTGGTTGGCTCCGTCGCCTGCATTTATGACCGGTACATCGGTGACTTCGGTAGCATAACGGGCAGCACCTTCAAGATAATGGCGCATCACTATGAGGTCGACATAATTGCTCACCATTTTTATGGTGTCCTTGAGGGTCTCGCCTTTGGATGAACTCGTGGTGCTTGCATCGGAAAATCCGATTACACGTCCTCCGAGACGGTTTACCGCGGTTTCAAAACTAAGACGTGTGCGTGTCGACGGTTCAAAAAAGAGTGTCGCAACCACGCGTCCCTCCAAAATTCTGTGATTTGGATGCTTCTCGAAGTATCGCGCCTGCCGCAGCAAACGCATTATTTCCTCTTTGCTGATATCGGAAATGGATACAAGGCTGTTACTATTCATCGCTAAAGGAATGATAAATGTATGTGCAAATTTACTACATCCCCTCGGCAATTGCAAAATTATTATAATGATTCAACCCTCGGGATGCACAAATGTCATAGTCCCAATTCTTCGCGCAGTTTATCCGGTTCGGCGTCCATCTCTTTTTGCTTAAATGCGGGCTGTATTGAACGTATCGCATTTTTATAAAAATCGCGTTCAAGAAGTATTGTCTTTTTGACATCCTTATCAACGGTCGCCGTGTCCAAGCCTTTTAAGGTGCGGTCACAATCAAGAGGCATGTAAAAATTGTAGCCTATACCGCTCCATTTATAATATTTCCCGGTAATATGATAATATGCTATCGCATATAGATTGGCTGCACGATTGTATTGGTATGAGCGTGTGTGGCTGTTGAGTACATTGTTGCAGCTACATCCAAAGGCCATCCAAGCCGAGTTTATAGACTTCCTTAGCCAACGTTCGGCGTCTTTATATTCTCCCCGGCGCAATTCTCTTATGCCCCATCCAAGCAAGTCGTTGTATACTGCAGGATGTCCAATGCCCATTGTTTTGAGCAGGTCATTCATTTTACGTGATATCTCACCTGCCTGCTGATATGCTTGGGGCGTCCCGTACATGCTTAACATAAGAGTTATTTCTGTGATTGCGGTGACAGCGTTATCGACGGTTTCCTTGTCAAGAGTGTTTTCATCGATAGCGTCAATCGCTTTTTCTATATCGACCCCTGAATTTTGCATCTTCTTCCATTGTCCGAGAGCACTATAAGCTCTGACCATGACTGACAGTGCATTGATTTTATTCTTTAAATCACTTCCGGTAGTTGGCTTTTTTCGGAATAGAGCGGACAAGCCTGTGATGCCTGTTAGCCCTGACGATTTCAGCAGGTCGATTGCATTGTTGGCTTGCCCTAAAAGTAGTAACGCTTGTGCCTTGTATATAGATGCGCAGCAGTCGCCCGATTTCATATATAATTCATGCAGTTTGTCATAGCACCATGCGGCATCGGCAGTGCGGTTGAAAGATGTGAATATCCTTGCAAGTCGAGAGTAGTGGGCATACTGCTCTTCCGGTGATAACAACTCGGGTTTTCTTCCATATATGGTCACTTCTCCGGCTTTGGCGATACCGTCGCGTATTGTCAGACTGAAAATCAAACCGAGTGCACCGGTCGGTATCGTTTTCGTAAGGTCGGGAGAGAGTGCTATGCCAAGCATCTTTCTGTTTAAATCTATACGCTCGCTGTCATCCGGTTTCTCGGTCTCACTAAGTGGCAGATGCCAAATATCCTCATAAACGGCTGCCGCTATGCGTGCTCCGCGGCTATATCTTTTAGGGTCGGCCAAATACCAGTCGATAAGACGCTTGCCTGTTACGGCCCTGTATGAGGCTCCCCAAAACATTTTTACATCTCTGCGCCATTTTGTCTGTGTGAGTGCTATGTTATTTTCATTTCCTCTGCAGAAGCGCATTACATAAGGTCTTATCGTGAGCCATACAGGTTTTGGTATACGCATAGATTTATATAGGTCTTTTTCCGATATTCCTGCCGGAACAAACGATATTACAGATGTGGCAATCGCATATTCATCTCTAAGACCTATACTATGAAATGCTTTTTCTCCTTCTGACAATATGGTGTAAAATATGTCATTGACACCGGCTGCCTTCAATAACCGGTCTATGCGCTCGTCGAGAGTCTCAAGTTGTCCGTGGGCTACGATTGAGTCCAGCAGTATGTTCATTGTCGTGGGGTCATCGGTGTATTTACATTCTGCAATGCGTTTTTGTTGTTCAGCAGTAAGTCGCTTCCCATATTGACGTGTGTAGTTGTCAATGACTTCGAGACGTTGTTCGAGAGTATATATATTTAAGGTAGATGTCGGACATGAGTAGCGAAAACCGATCATATCATCTAAATCGGAACTTATTTTCACTGAAAATGCCACATGCACATTGTTGCCCAAAGCGTCAATCCATTCAATCAACCGGTCTATATCTTCAGGATATAGCATTGACGCATTGTCAATGGCTACCATGTTCCACTTGTCATCGGGCATACGGTTGCGTTCGAGTGCCATGAATTTCATAAATTCATCTACAGGTGATGCCACCGGTGGCAGGCTCTCAAAGTCAAAATAGATTATACTATTAGAGTAATAGGCGCGAAGGTCTTTTACACAATAGGCGAGAACCGTCGATGACCCTCCTCCTGCACGTGACCGCACCATGAATACTTTTTCCATGCTTTCAATCCACTTGTCGAAATCGCCTCGGTAGTGGGTTATGTCGCAAAGCGTCTTGGCCCGACGCTCAAGCGACATCTCGTGTGGTACCGCCAATGCGTCGTCACTGTCATACTTGGTGGGGGGATACTCGGCTTCAATCATTGCAAGCAATTCGTTGTAAAGACGGTCTCCGAGCTCTTTGGGAGTCGAGTATTCGTAGCAACCGTATTTTTTCTGCCCGCGTATTTTGGCTTTAAGCTTATTCAGCCGTTTTTCGGCTGAGGAGCCGGGTGGCTCTTTAAATTCATCAGGTATTTCGACATCGGCCGAGCGTATAAAGAAACATGCGTGAGGTATGTTCATGTCCCGGAGCACACCGTAGTCAATCTCCATTTCCGTGATGCTTGCCCCGTCGATGACTTTGTCGAGCAACCAGTCTTGCTCACGTTGCAACGAAGCTCCTAACGAGTCGAGTTCAGCTTCGCCCGGTGTCCAACCGTAGCGTTCGCCAAGTATTCCTACGAAAAAAGGTCGTGAGTTATCTACTTCTTCAAGGCAAGCCCGGAGTACCAGTCCGTTGCGGCTATCCTCTTCAGGTATGCCCCATCGCAGATCGATAGGGGTGAATTCAAGATACCGCTGACGGCAATAATCCTCTATCTTGGGAAATACGAAGTTGACGAGATAGTCACGCTCCGCATTCATGTCGCGGAATGTGGATGATATGAATACCCTTATTTTTCTGGAACGAATTGTGCTCATGGTCTATATTTGTCGGTTTGTTGACAAATATAGACCATGAGATATGCGTTATGCAATTATGCGACGTTAAAGTGTGTTAATGCAGCTTCGGCTGTGAACCTCGGAACAGGTGTGACAGCTCGCCGATCCAAAGTACCGGAGAGGTAGCGACCACAATGATAATCCAATCGGTTAGACGTAGCGGCACGACATTAAACATTTCGCCACCGAACTCTACGATAAGTATCTGACCGAAAAATATAGCGCCGGCAATCAGTAAAAACTCTGAGCAGCCTTTTAAATGGAAGGCCGATTTATGGGTACCGAATGCGCGTGCGTTAAACATGTTCCAGAACTGCATGAATACGAATATCGAGAAGAACAGGCTCAATTCGTAAGGCGACAGATCGTGGCCCTCAGCCGAGAATTGTATTGGAAACATCTTGTCAAGCCCATTTATATAAGTATGGTGGAACACATACAGCAGTGACAGGAGTATTACGAAGAATATGCCTCCTACGGTTATTATGTCCCATTTCATTAGGCGGGTTATTATAAAAGCACTTCGTGATCGTGGTTTCTCACTCATTACCGATTGTGACGGCGGCAGTGATGCGAGCGCCATGGCCGCGAATGTATCCATTATGATGTTTACCCAAAGCATCTGGGTTACCGTAAGCGGTGACTCGGTACCCATAAACGCTCCGAAAAGCACAATTAGGCATGCCACAACGTTTACCGTCAGCTGAAACAATACAAAACGCTGTATGTTGTGGTACAATGAGCGGCCCCACATCACGGCACGGCCTATACTTGCAAACGAGTTGTCGATAATCGTAATGTCGCTCGCTTCTTTGGCCACCGATGTGCCGTCGCCCATGGACAGGCCTACATGGGCCGCTTTGAGTGCCGGTGCGTCGTTTGTTCCATCGCCGGTTACAGCCACAACCTCGCCTTTTTTCTGAAGAGTCTCGACAAGGCGCTTTTTGTCAAGCGGACGTGCGCGAGCTATAATTTTGAAGTCGTCGATGCGTTCCATAAGCTCTTTGTCGGAAAGAGCGGCAAATTCTGGTCCGGTGATTATGTTGCGCTCGTTGTCGTTGTCATTCCACAGCGATATCTGGCGGGCTATCTCTTTGGCGGTATTGGGTGTGTCGCCGGTGACGATTTTAATGGCTATGCCTGCGTCGATACACTCTTTTACCGCGTCGGGCACTTCGGCGCGCACAGGATCGGAAATGGCTGTTATGCCCATGAATACAAGGTCGCGGTCTGTTATTGCACCGTCGTTGAACGGCGGCTCGTCATTGTCTATTATTTTGTAAGCAAAACCGAGTGTGCGCATGGCTTGGTTCTGGTAGTCAAGCAGCATCTTGTCTATCGTGGTTTTGTCCACATCACCTTCGGTTGACGAGCATAGTCCGTATACAATCTCCGGAGCTCCTTTGACATAAAGTACCGATTTACCCGGCAGGGCATGCGAGCGCACTTCTGTAGCCATGTATTTTCTTTCGGTGGTAAACGGCAGCTCGTCTATGACCTCGACCGTTTCTCTTATGTCGCGGTAGTCATGTCCTGCAGCTTCAAGCCATAGCAGCAACGCACCTTCGGTAGGGTTGCCAAGTACCGTGGCCTTTTCCGGATTAGACAGGTCAAGTTGTGCTGTCGAATTTATGGCTATCGCTTCCTCAATGATGCGTGACGGCTCGTCATTGCCGAGCCGTTGGTCGGGTAGGGCAAAAAAGTCGGTATTGTATATGCGCATCTGGTTTTCGGTAAGCGTACCGGTCTTGTCAGTGCATATCACCGTTGCCGCTCCCATGGTCTCGCAGGCATGCATTTTGCGCACCAGATTGTTTGTTTTAAGCATGCGGCGCATGCTGTAGGCGAGGCTCAGCGTCACGGCCATAGGCAGACCTTCGGGTACCGCCACTACTATCAGAGTCACGGCTATCATTATTGTCTGCAAAAAGAATGACAGGAATGACATCCAGTCAAATCCGTCGCCGACATTGAGGAAATACAAAACCAAACGTACACATACAATGAGTCCGGCTATACCGTAGCTTGCCCGTGATATCAGGCGTCCGAGGCGTTCAAGCTGCTCGTTAAGTGGGGTCTTTACCGAGTCATCGATTTGCGCGGCTTCAAATACTTTGCCGTTCTCGGTCTTGTCGCCTACGGCTGTAACGGTCATTATGCCATGTCCTTCCATGACTTTTGTGCCACGCATCACATGGTCTGTGGGAAATGTCGCTTCACTGTCAAAATGTGCCGGGTCGGTTGACTTGACGCATATCGGCTCTCCTGTCAGTGAAGACTCGTCGACTTGTAGCGATGTAGCCTCAAGCAGCTGCCCGTCAGCCGGAATTTCCTCTCCGGTGGACAATATTACGACATCTCCTACTACGACATCCTTCTTGGGTATCTGCATGGCATTGCCGTCGCGTATGACCTGTACGGATTCGTCATCGTTTACCTGATTCAATATGGCAAACTCGCGATCGGCCTTGACTTCAAAAAAGAAGGCCAGTCCGGTCGCGAGAAGTATGGCTACAAATATGCCCAAAGGCTCAAAAAACACGGCTGCGCTTTCATGCAACCCGTAGTATTCGTATATGGATATTCCTATCGAGAGAGCTCCGGCTACGAGAAGTATTATTATAAGCGGGTCACGGAATTTCCCCAAAAATCGTGTTAGCAACGACTCCTTTTCGGGAGGAGTGAGTATATTTACTCCGTGTAATGCACGGCTCTCATTTACTTGAATTTCGTTAAGTCCCTGATAGTGCTTGGGTTCTACCATATATTTAATTGTTTTGATGCCGCGAAATTAAATAAATTTTCGCTGAAAACAAATTATAAACAATTCAGCAGGCTGAAATGCTCACGACATCAGAAAGAAAATGACACACCTATTGACGGAACAAATGCATGTACTTTATAGTCGGCCTCGAAAGTGCGTTGCGGATCTTGTCCGAGTTGGCCGGCAAGCAAATCGAGATAAGGACACTTTGCTCCTTTTTCACCCACACCGGCCACGTATAGCATGGCGAGGTCTATCGATAACGATGGCAGGGGACGGAATGACAGTCCCAGCGATGGTTCGATTTTTGTCATGCCCGGGGTCTCCGGATTATAATAATTCTTGTTTACCGGAGCCATATCCACTATAAAGCCTGCACGTAGGTCAAGCCGTTCGGTGAGTGCATATTGTGCGCCGAGGCGAAATGCCCATGCGTTTTTGTAATCTTTTACAAGATGTTGGTCATAAGAACTAACTGCCGGGTCAAGAAAAATTATATTAAGTGTCTTATAAGTGCTCCAGCCTGTGAACTGGGCGTCAAATGCCAGTAATAGCGCATCAATGGGTTTGTAGCTTACTCCAAATGTCAGAACTGACGGCATAGGCATTTCGGCTTTGAAGTTGGCTTCATTTATAAGACCCAGTTTTGGCTCGAGTATATTTCGTGCAAGTTCATTGGCATATGATACTTTTGCGTCGCCGGCTTTTACTTTCATAGTCATCTTGGAGCGGAAATTCATACCCACAGTCCATTTTTTGTTTATGTCATACATGGCGCCGATGTTAAAACCATAAGCCACATCGGCATTGCCGGTGAGGTTGACCGATGCGGGCATTGTGGTGCTGAAACGTGCGTCACTGCCCATGGCTTGAAGCATTGCGTCAAGAGTTGATGGTATTACAAGTCCTTTGTTAAGGTCGACATTGCCCCATGACACCATGAGTCCTGCACCTACTGACAGCTTTGGCGTTACGCGCCATGCTACAGTGGGCTGTACGGTAAATGTAGCGAGGTCAACCGACTGGTTAAGAATGGCTCCGGGCCAGTTGACAGTCCAGTTTATGCTGCTTCCGTAAGGGGTATAGATATTTATACCGGCTTTAAGATTGTCATATATATTGAAAGCGGCATTTATCATCATCGGTGTGCTTATATTGTTGTCTGTCTCGTACCAAGTGTTGTTTACTTTGGCTTTTGCCGTGGCCGACACCGCATTGATGCTCGCCGACAGATCAATAGTTTTGTCCATGAATCCGAGACCGGCCGGGTTGAAGAACATGCTCTCGGCTCCGAGCTTCTGCGCGATCCCGGTGTGCCCCATACCGCCCTGTTTGGCACTTAAAGTATTGACTTGGTAACCTTCGGCTGCGGCACATAACGATATGGACAATGCCGTGATGGAGCATAACAGTTTATTCATAATTTATATTGAATTATGGTTAGATATTTTGTAAATTCGCGACAAAGTTATGAATAATATAGCTCATAACATCGGAAAAATAAATATATTTTCCCGACAAAAAGAACAATTGTGACTCTCATTTAATGCCTTTATGTCAAAGACTTCTTTAAAAAAACAGCTCATGATGCTTGACCGCGACCAGATAGCGACAGTACTGCTTGAGTTATATGATGCGCGTAAGGACGCGCGTGAATACCTTGAATATTATGTCAATCCGGATGAAAACAAGATGCTTGAAAAATACAAGGCTGTCATAACCAAAGAATTCTTTCCGTCAAAAGGTCGTCCGCGTGGACGCACCTCGGTCTGTAAAAAAGCGGTTAAGGAATTTATTACCCTGCATCCGGGTCCGAGGCTTGTTGTGGAGCTTCGGTTGTTTCTGTTGGAAAACATAGTGCGTTATGCATTGCGGATGAGATCTTGGATCAAAGACTCCCATTGCGGAACGGCCTGTAGCGTATTGGCGGAGACTCTCGACTATATGTTTGTACATGATCTTACCGATGCTTACAGCCGCCGCGTTGATAACATATTGCTCACCGCCGACGGTCTGCGTGGAGAGCTTCCCGTCAGGCTTCATGAGATATATGACCGTTTTAACGAAAACCCACGTAATCAAGCTTAAATGTTATAATTGTTAACGGATTAAGTTAATTTGATAATATTATCATAAAATTGACGTTAGATTTACTTTTTTAAAGCACTTTTAACCCTCAAAATGCCCGGAAGCCGCGTCCACAAACGGTTTTCAGTTGTTATAGAAATTGAAACAGTGATATTACCCGCTTTTTCACATCCCTCGTCCTCTTTATCGGGTAGTGATACCGGGCATTGAGGTTCTCATAAATAAATAGTTGAAACGTGAGGTGGGGAATCGGCTTAACGGTCCGGTTCCCCATTTCTTTTATTGAAGGCATGGTGTAGGTTTGCTCCGAAAATATTTGTAAATTTGCACCATATTATAATATAACAAACGATAATAATTATGGCAAAGAAAGCATTATTGATGATCCTCGACGGCTGGGGCATCGGCAATCATGGTAAAGGCGACGTGATATATTCTACTCCCACCCCTTATTGGGACTACCTGCTGGCTACATATCCCCATTCGCAGTTGCAGGCAAGCGGTGAGAATGTCGGTCTGCCCGACGGTCAGATGGGCAACTCGGAGGTCGGTCACCTCAATATCGGCGCCGGTCGCGTGGTATATCAGGACCTTGTTAAGATCAACAAGGCATGCAAGGACGGTTCTATATTGAAGAACCCGGAAATTGTGAATGCGTTCAGTTATGCCCGTGATAACGGCAAGGCTATTCATTTCATGGGCTTGACCTCTAACGGAGGTGTGCATTCTTCGCTTGACCACCTGTTTGCGTTGTGTGACATAGCCAAGGAATACGGCCTTGAGAAAGTATATATACACTGCTTCATGGACGGTCGTGACACCGACCCGCGCAGCGGTAAGGGTTTTATCGAAGAACTTGAAGCACATTGTGCCAAGTCGGCCGGTAAAATCGCTTCGATCATAGGTCGTTACTACGCTATGGATCGTGACAAACGTTGGGAGCGCGTGAAAATCGCCTATGACCTGCTTGTCAACGGTGAGGGCAAGAAGGCCTACGACATGGCAAAGGCTATGCAGGAGTCTTACGACGAGGATGTTACCGACGAGTTCATCAAACCTATTGTAAACGCCGGAGTTGACGGCACAATAAAGGATGGCGATGCGGTTATATTTTTCAACTACCGCAATGACCGTGCCAAAGAGCTTACTATGGTGTTGACTCAGCACGACATGCCCGAAGCCGGTATGCATACCATACCCGGCATACAGTATTATTGCATGACTCCTTATGATGCCTCGTTTACCGGCGTTCACATCCTTTTCGACAAAGAGAACGTCAATAATACCCTCGGTGAATATCTGTCATCACTTGACAAGAAGCAGTTGCACATCGCTGAGACTGAGAAATATGCCCACGTGACATTCTTCTTTAACGGAGGACGTGAGGCTCCCTATGAAGGTGAGGAGCGTATACTTGTGGCTTCGCCCAAGGTAGCTACTTACGACCTGAAGCCTGAAATGAGCGCTTACGAGGTTAAGGACAAACTGGTTGACGCAATAAAGAGTCAGGAGTATGACTTCATCGTGGTAAACTATGCAAATGGCGATATGGTGGGCCATACAGGCATATACGAAGCTATCGAAAAGGCAGTGAAAGCTGTCGATGACTGCGTGAAGGATACTGTGGAGGCTGCAAAAGACGCCGATTATGAAGTGATCATAATCGCCGACCACGGCAATGCCGACAATGCCATCAATCCTGACGGCACACCCAATACGGCACACTCGCTTAATCCGGTACCGTGTGTTTACGTTACGGCTCGCAAGGATGCCAAAGTTGAAGACGGTAAATTGGCCGATGTGGCTCCTACCATACTTAAGATAATGGGTTTGCAGCAGCCGTCTGAGATGACCGGTCATGCCCTTATTGACTGATAGGACATAAATAAGTGTTTACATATAAGCGGGGCAGTGTATCGATTGCCGGATCTCCGGAGTGTACAATCGACATACTGCCCCGCTTGATGTATTCGCGATTGTAATCAAATAATATTTGCTTTTGCTATCTGCTTATTCGTATATTTGCGTAAAGAAACTATAGACAAGTAATGCAGCCATTATTGAAGTGGGCGGGCGGTAAAGAGAAAGAACTTAAATACATTCTGCCGGCCTTACCTGAATTTAAACGCTATTTCGAGCCTTTTGTGGGCGGCGGCGCGGTGTACGCCGCTGTCGACGCTGCTGAATATTACATAAATGACTTATCGACCGAGCTTATAAACTTTTACCGATATTTGGCCGGTGGAGAGGGTAGCGATATGTTTTTCCGATATGTTGACGACATAAATAAGGCATGGAACGGAGCCGGAGAACTTTTTGCCCGTCATGATGAATTGTTAAGCACGTATACCGATTTTCGTGATGATCGGATTACGAAGGATATGCTTGATATGGAGGTGTCATATTTCTGTCGTGATTTTCGCGGTGAGATACTGAGCCTGACAGGTGAGCGGTTTAATGATGACCCGGACGCTTTCATAAGAGAGATACGACGTACGTTCATTGACAAGATGTCGCGGATGAAAAAACTTGAGCTTACGAAAAGCCGTCTGTCGGAAAAAGATCTGTCAGACAATATAGAGACAGCCGTAAAGGGTGCTCTTTATATGTACTTCAGGCATCTGTATAATAACGATATTCTCGAGGTTTTCGACCCGCCGAAACACTGCGCTCTGTTTCTGTTTATACGCAATTATTGCTACAGCGGTATGTTCCGCTATAACAGCGACGGCAAGTTTAACGTGCCTTACGGTGGCATTGCATATAACGGTAAGAATTTTGATAAGAAGATGGAGTATTACAGATCATCCGAATTGGCGTCCAAGCTTGCAGCCACTCATATATTCAATCTTGATTTCGAGAATTTTCTCCTCGAGCATAAACCGGGTCAGGATGACTTCATCTTTCTTGACCCGCCTTATGACAGTGAGTTCAGCACTTATGCCAAGAATGAGTTTGACCGCGAAGACCAGAAACGACTTGCCGACTATCTTATCGGCAAGTGCGAGGCCAAATGGATGATGGTCATAAAACATACCGATTATATATATGGTCTCTATGATCGTCCGGGAATAAATATACATACATTTGACAAGAGTTATCTTGTCAGTTTTATGAACCGAAATGACAGAAAAGTAAAACATTTATTGATAACTAATTATTAAGACCATGAGCGACCGACGTATTTCAGAACGAGAACTTATCCTGCCGAGCCTTTATCTGGCAGTATGTAACGGTGGAAGTATCACTACCTCCGAGTTAATAAAACGCCTTACCGATATTATGCGACCTTCGGGAATAGATGCGGAGATACTGTCGGGCAGAAATGATACGTACTTTTCACAAAAGGTGCGCAATCTTCGCAGTCATGACACTCTTGTGGCTCCGGGTTATGCCGAGTATGCCGACAAAGGCTATGTCATAACTCCGTTGGGACGTGATTTTGTGAAGGAGCGTATGGAGAGTCTTAGATATCTGTTGTCGTCAGACTTTGACTATGAGGATGTCAGAGAGCGGTTGGATGATGTTACCGACGGTAAGGTCATACCTTATGATGAACTCGTGTCGGAAGGCGAATCTATGACTGTGACGGCTGCCGTGTACGAGCGTTCACGTAAATTGCGCGATGCGGCTATAGACCATTATTCACGTGATGGAGTGCTGACGTGTGACTGCTGTGGCTTCGAGTTCGGTAGCTTTTATGGTGACAAATATGGCAGTTCATGTATCGAGATACATCATATAAAGCCCATATTCATGTATGAAGGGCGGAGCGAGGTGCAGACTATACGAGAGGCTCTGGATAATCTTATGCCGGTATGTCCCAACTGTCACAGAACCATACATCGCAATCATATAACGCGCGATGAGCTGTCTGACTTCAAGGCTGCAATCAAGGCTTCACGTAAAAATTAAGTTATCGTACCGATTAATATTGAAGGTAAATGAACGGCACGATATCGCTTTGGCGTACCTGTATGATGACAATAAGCAGAATGGCGAGTACAATGGATTGGAGCAACAACGGTAAACGCACATAACGCTGTTCGAGCGATGTACTCCAGCTTTTGGGGGCGAAGTGCATAAGATAGCCGGCAGCCATGGCAAGTACAATCATAAGGTATCCGCTGAGAAACTGCGGAGCCACTGCGAAGTGAAAGTTGTGTATCATCTGCTGAACCATGTCATGCACATGCGCCATAGAGCGTGCTCTGAAAAACATAAATCCGAAGGCCATTAGATTGAATGTAAGAAATACATTTGCCGTGACCCTCCACCAAGCATTGCGTCTTTTTTCGCTTACACGCGGAAAGATACGTCTGAGTGTCTTGTGCACTATCAGCAAAAGGCCGTTCCATCCTCCCCATATGATGTACATCCATGATGCGCCGTGCCATAAGCCGCCAAGTAGCATGGTGTTGAATAGATTGAGGTGAGTGCGCGTCTTGCCGCAACGGCTTCCTCCCATAGGTATATATAGATAGTCGCGCAGCCATGTGGATAGTGATATATGCCAGCGTCGCCACCATTCCGATGGATTTTGTGACTTGAACGGAGCGTCGAAATTGGCCTTGAAGCGATAGCCCAACAACAGCGCTATGCCTATGGCCATGTCGGAGTAGCCCGAGAAATCGCAGTACAACTGAAGGGTGAAACCGTATACAGCCATGAGATTTTCAAAGCCAGAGAACATGGACGGGTTGTCAAATACGCGGTCTATAAAATTGCCGCTGATATAGTCGGCGATGATTACTTTTTTAACGAGTCCGGCCATGATAAGAAACAATCCGGAGCCTACCATGGCCCGCGACGCTACCGGATGTGACTCTATCTGTCCCATAAGGTCTTTTGCTCTTACCACAGGGCCGGCAAGAAGAGGCGGGAAAAAGGTGAGAAAGAATGTGTAGTGCAAGAAGTTGCGTGTCGGTTTTATCTCTCCGCGATATATGTCTACGATGTAGCTTATGGAGCGGAATGTAAAAAAAGATATTCCGGCCGGAAGTATTATGTCAAGCGCGTCAAATTTAGATGACGAGAAGTCGGCGATAGTTGTGAGTATAAGGTTGAGGTACTTGAAATATACCAGCATGCCTAAATTGACAAGAATGTTGAGCGTGACTATGCCTCGTCGTATTATACGTGATTTGGCGCGGCCCAGCCAAATACCGAGCAGATAGTCGCTTACGCACACGCCAAGCAGTATGAAGCAGTACTCCGCACTTGACTTGTAATAAAAGTAAAGTGAAAAGAGTATGACAAAAATCGTCTTTAACGTATGATGACGGCTTAATATACGGTATATGAGCAGAAATGCCACAAACAGGACCAAGAACAATCCTGTGTTGAACAGCAGCGGATTGGCACTGTCATAAAGGAGTGTCGCTTTAAGTCGTTCGACATCGACAAATTCTACTATGTTGTCCCAAAGTTGATTCATTGCTGCAATGCTTTGTTTAGTGCTTCATAGAGCAGTTGTCCGTTTAGAATATATCCTTTGTAGGAATGATGTATACGGTCTTTGGCCATCAGATCTGCTCCTACCCATTTGGTTGAGGCGCCCTTGCCTCCGGCTACCGAGTACCAGTCGTAGGTGGCCATGTTTTTATCACGGCCGTACCGTAGTATCGTTTCCCGTATTACAGCTATCTTGTCGTTCACGGCGAAGCTGCGTGCACGACGGTTTTTACGGATGCGCGTGCTTTTCTGACACTCCATAGGAGTCACAAGAAGTATTTCTGACAGCGGATTGGCCTCCATGATGTCGCTGACTACTGTGTCAATTGCCCGATATATATCTTCAGGCTCGGTTTTGCCGAATGCTTCATTGGCTCCGAGGCTTATTATTACAAGGTCGGGATTGAGAAACGACAGTCCGTCGGCAAAATTGTTTACATAGCTGTATGAGGCATATGTGGCGCCGTTATTGCCGATGGCATGATAGAGTACTCCCGACTCGCCTGACAACCGCAGGTCAGCTCCGTAGATAATTATGGCGTCGGCTGACGAGAGCGACAGCGTAAGTTCGGATACCGGTCTGGCAAGCATTATGGTGCACGCCCCGGGAGAGGCAAGCACTTCGTAATCCAACGGTTTGCCGTCAGAAGTGATTGAAGTTATGACCGGCTCGCCGTCGCAATACAGGGTGACGTCATTGAACAGCTCCTTGTTGTCAGTGCGCGAAAGGGTTGATATGACAAGGTCGGTGCTCTGTGATGAAGGAGTCACGGCCACGCCGGTGAATCCTACCGGAAGCTCGGGGGACTGCTTCATTAATTTGGACCCTTTCCATATGCCGGAGCTTTTTATCAGATAATCACGCGGCTCGTTTGTTCCGGTCATGCGGAACGGGATAATAAGGCCTCTGCCGGGATTGCCGTAGTTTTTTTGAAACAGACGTCTTGTGTGTCCGGTAGCGAAGTCTGCCTGAATGTGGGAGTCGCCTATATGTACTATTGACAACGGTACGGTGACTGTTGATGCGGCTTTATGTCGTAAGGTATTCCAGTCGGCCCCGTTGCTCTCGATAACGTTTGCTTCAAGATTTATAAATGACGGTATGGCGACTATGTCTTCGCTCGTGTCGGCAGTCATACTCGGATTGAGTCGTATGACTTCGTCACAGTCATCATCTTGCGCCTGTATGGGACAAAATGATGATATGGCTATTAGAACGGTAAGTATGATCTTAGTTGTCAATTGCATGCAATAATGATTTTACAAATTGTTCGGCCAGCACGGCACCTCCGCTGTGGGTAAGGTGGATGTAATCCTTGTTGGCGCGTGACGGATTTGCGTTGGCCCAGTCCACAATAGAGTTTTCGCCTCCCATGGCTTCGCGGGTATCCCAGAATATACAGCGTGAGTTACGGGCTATGTCGCGTTGGGCTGAAGTCATGGCGGGTGCCACTCTCATCGATTTTATTTCGGAGCCTGATTTCTGGCCGCGGTCACCGATGCCCATGATTATGAAGTCAGAGTGAGGATAACATTCCCTGAGGTGGGCCACCGCTTTTGTCATCAGCCGGGTGTAGGCCGAGTAGTCGGACTGAGCGGCCGACATGGCATTTATTCCGAATTCAAGCACAATTAGGTCGTAGTCGATGTAGCGACGCATTGAACGGCTGAGCTCTACATTTATCTTTGATAGTGTTACTCCTGAATATCCGCGCGATGACATACAGTCTACCGATATACCCGCTGTGTCATCAAGCCACACTCCTATTGCGGCAAGCGATCCGCAGTCGGTCGATACGGAAAATGATGAGGTGGGGGAGGCAAGTTCGATACATTGTACATCGGTGGAGCCCTTTACAGTGTGAAGTTTAGGCTCTCCGTCATCGGTTTTTGTGGTGACTACGGCATCATCGGGGCTTACAAATAAAAATTTTGATAACTCCCAAGAGTCGGCGTTGCGAAACTTGTCAACTCCTTTATAGACAGCTTTCGCTTTGCCGTCAGGCACTGAATATTGTTCGGTAAGTGACAGATAGGCATTGTTGGCACGCCCTTTGCCCAGATTGAATACTTTCCATCCGCTTCCCGATTGCCTTACCGACCGTCTGAAGCCCGGAAATTCGGAATACATGTTGACATAACCCACGCCGGCACCTCCGAAGTGCTGTTGGAGGCTCTCGCGGACATTTTGCGTGAAAATATCACCCTCTATATATGAATCTCCAACAAAAGCAATCCTGACTACACGGTTATCTTTCTGTGAAAGCGCGGCCTTGAAGCGATCGAGGCCGGAACCGTTGCCGGTATAATCTTCCATGACCACTATATCGCCTTGGCGTGAAGCTATGGGGTCGGGCATTCGAGATATTGTATCGACAATCTGTTGTGCATCATCATCTTCTTGTTCGGACAAAGTATCAAGTCTCATGACCCTTTCTTGCTCCTCCTCTGCCTGTGCGGCAATGAGCGCCTTGTCTACGGGCGCCGATGCGTCGGGTTGCGTCGCTACGGCTGTTGTGTCGTCGGTTATCTTTACAATGTCAGCCAACAGATTGAAGTCACGCAGCCGTCCGCCGGTAAGTTGCGATAACGGCAACATCGAGGCTCCGCACAGCATGATGACTGCCATGACTATAACAAGAAACGGTTTTCCATGTCGGTTATCGTCCATTGCTTACACTCGATAGGATAATGTCATTAAGTTTTTGTACTTTATTGCGGGTTTCAAGCCACTCGTCATCTGGCTGCGAATCTGATGTTATGCCGCCTCCGGCGTATATGCAGAAGTGTTTGGGTGAGAAGTGCACACTTCGTAGATTGACATACGCGTGTTCGCCCTCACGGTCAATGACTCCTACGTATCCGCCGTAACACCTGCGCGGATGTGGTTCATGGAGGCTGATATGGTGAAGTGCGTCGGCAAGCGGCACTCCCGCAAGTGCCGGAGTGGGGCTTAAAGCATTGACTGCAGTGAAGAAGTCACCGGTATATTCTCCCGATATGCGGTTGCATAAATGCTTTACCGTACCGAAAGACACATCTTCGGCTGGCGATATATCGGCCTTTATGCCTAACCGGTTGAATATATCGGTTATGTATTGTGTTACAAAATTATGCTCCTTTATGTTCTTCTCGTCCCAATTGCCGGTTGAGTCGTTGTTTACGGTTCCGGCAAGTGACATGGTCCGGACACGGTTATCGCCCGATTGGCGTTCGAGGAGTATTTCAGGTGATGCTCCCAACCATGCACCGGTGCGGGGGGTATAATATATGAACCGGAATGTGTCGGGGAATGCTGCGAAATATCGGTCGGCTACTTCTGCCCAGTCGATACCTGACGCGTCGCCGCAGAGTGTACGCGAAAATACTGTTTTGCCTCCCGTCCTTTTCAAGTCGTTTATGATTGATACGAGATGCTGCTTGTAATCATCATATTCTGTCGAATGATTGTATGGCTCGACCGACTCATCCTCTTCATCTGTCGGCGAAGACTCGTTTATAATGAGCGGCTTGCCGAATGTGTTGTTGAAGTCGTTTATGAAGAGAGTGCCGCCTGATGATAATGAATTTTCTCCGGCTACAATGCACGCCGGAGTGTGATAGGGCAGAGCATATACGGCAAACGTCCGTTTATCATCAAGACAAGAATTTATTAGCGATTTTAATGAGCGCGACAGCATAATCTATAATCACACTAATTCTGCAATAAGATCATAGAACTGAGTGTCTACGACTTTGACGTCGTAAAATTCGCCCTTTTTTAAGGGCTTGTCCTTTTTTATGAGGACTTCCGGATCTACTTCGGGGGAGTCCCATTGTGTACGTCCTATGAAATACTGATTTTCCTCCCGGTCGATAATGACTCTTACCGTTGAGCCTATCTTTGCTTCGTTTATCTCCTGTGCAATACCGGCTTGAATATCCATAAGCTGCGATAGGCGCCGCTGTTTCTCATCTTCAGGTATGTCGTCGGTAAAGTTCAGTGCTCCGTATGTGTCCTCTTCCTCACAGTATGCAAATGCCCCCATACGCTCGAAACGTTGTTCTTTGACAAACTCTTTCAGTTCGCAAAACTCTTTTTCACCTTCGCCGGGAAAGCCGACCATGAGTGTGGTGCGTATATGTATGCCGGGAACACGCTTTCTTATTTCGTCAAGAAGCCGGCGGGTTTCTTCTCCGTTGATGTGGCGGCGCATGTTGGAGAGCACCTTGTCGCTTATATGTTGCAACGCTATGTCAAGATACTTGCATACGTTGTGGTGCTTGGCCATTACGTCAAGTAGCTCCATCGGGAACTGTGCGGGGTAGGCGTAGTGCAGCCTTATCCATTGTACACCATCCACCGAGGCCATTTCATCTATAAGCCGAGCAAGTTCCTGATGTCCGTAAAGGTCGCTGCCATAGGCTGAAAGGTCCTGCGCTATGATGTTGAACTCTTTTACACCACGTGACACAAGAGTTTTTACCTCTTCTATAATGTCCTCGACAGGACGCGATTTGAAACGTCCTGTGATAAGAGGTATGGCACAAAAAGAGCAGAAGCGGTTGCATCCTTCGGCTATCTTGATATAGGCATGGTGGCGTGGGGTGGTGATGACCCTGTCGTAGGCAGAGGTGGCCGGATGTTTTGACGACAGCATGGTCACAAGCTCCGGCCAGTCAAACTTTCCGTACCAGCCGTCGACCTCCGGCATCTCGTCTTTAAGCTCGTCAAGATAGCGTTGTGAAAGACATCCCATGACGTAGAGCGATTTTATATGGCCTTCGTTTTTGGCCTGAATCAACTCAAGTATCATATTGACAGACTCCTCCTTGGCATCGCCGATAAAGCCGCATGTATTTACTACGGCTATGTCGCCGCGCACTTTTTTAGGTTCATGCACGGCATCGAAGCCGCTTTCGGCAAACATGCTCATTAGCCGTTCGCTGTCAACAAGATTCTTGGAGCAGCCGAGAGTTATGACGTCGACTTTTTTACGTGGCATTTTATTTTGACTCTCCGAAAAGCGATTGTACAAATTCTTTTTTGTGGAATACCTGCAGATCGTCTATTCCTTCACCGAGTCCTATATACTTTACGGGAATTCTGAACTGATCGCTTATTCCGATAACTACTCCTCCTTTGGCTGTGCCGTCAAGTTTGGTTATGGCGAGTTCGTTTACCTTTGTGGCGGCAACGAATTGCTTGGCTTGTTCAAACGCGTTCTGGCCGGTGGAGCCGTCAAGTACAAGCAGTACTTCATGAGGCGAGTCGGGTACTACTTTCTGCATGACATTCTTTATCTTGGTCAACTCATCCATCAGGCCTTTCTTGTTGTGAAGACGTCCTGCGGTATCGATTATGACAACATCGATATCATTGGCTGTCGCCGATTGAAGAGTGTCATATGCTACCGATGCTGGGTCGGCGCCGAGTTTCTGTTTGATTACCGGTACACCGGCACGCTCTCCCCATATGTCGAGTTGTTCTACAGCTGCCGCACGGAAAGTGTCGGCCGCACCTAACATGACCTTATTGCCTGCTTTTTTGAACTGATAGGCGAGTTTGCCTATGGTTGTGGTCTTTCCGACTCCGTTGACTCCTACTACCATGATTACATGGGGTTTGTGGCCTTTGGGAACTGTGAAATCTTCCAGTGTCGAATCGTTGTTGTTTTCTGCGAGAAGATCGGTAATCTCTTCACAGAGCAGACCGTTGAGCTCCGACAGGTTGACATACTTGTCTTTGGCCACGCGCTTCTCGATGCGGTCTATTATTTTGAGAGTGGTTTCTACTCCTACGTCAGAAGTGATGAATACTTCTTCAAGATTGTCGAGTATTTCGTCATCTATTTTAGACTTGCCGGCAATGGCGCGTGTCAATTTGGAAAACACACCTTGCTTTGTGCGTTCAAGACCTTTGTCGAGCGTCTCCTTTTTTTCTTTGGAGAAGAAACTGAATATTCCCATTATGAATTGTTGAATTAGTATGCAAATTTACTAATAAATAATCATAACGGGAATATTAAGTTGAGGCATTTTGCCGTAAAATTTATATAGGTGCGTTGTCGTATACCGATTGCAGCGTGTAGTCAGGGTCATCGGTGGTGACCGCCTTTACCATTGTCGACATGATATCGCCGCCGTTGTTGAGATATTCTCCTGTGGTGCGGTCGAATAAACCTGACTGCTCGCGGCCGGTGCCTCCGTATCCGTTGTCCCAGTATATCGGGGCCAAGTTATGGTCGCGGGCGGCTTTACATACGTATTCGAGATAGTAGCGGCGAAATTTTTCGGCTCTCTCGTTGTCACGGCGCACACATCCCATTTCGCCGATATATACTGGTATGCCTTTGTCTACATACATGCTTTTTAATTTTCCGAAGGTTTCAAGCAGGGAGGTCTCATCGCCCCAAGTATCCACATCGGTGCCGGTGTGTCCCCATTCCTTGAACTTGTCATTTAAAGAATAGTCTACAGGAGCATAGTAGTGTACTGCGACGATTAGACGGTTGTCAGCGGAGTCTTGAGGTAATTTGAAACTTCCGTCTACGGCATTGTCCGGATTGGTACAGTAGCTTGGTACCGCAAGATAACGGTCTGCATTATTGCCTCCTGTGGCTCTTACCGTATCTACAAATGCTTGGTTCCACTCGTTGAGCGTACGGTACTGCTTGCCGCCGTCGGTACGGTTAGCGCCCCAGCCCCAGCCGCCGTCATGAATCTCGTTGAACGACTCGAATATCAGGAACTGTCCTTTGTCTTTGAAGCGTGATGCTATCTGGGCCCACATAGCTTTGATTTGAGCCGTCACGGCGGCATTGATTTCCGGATTTTCGGCAGCTCCCTTTATGTCGAGCCAATGGCGGCTGTCAGCGCCGTCATGATGTATGTTGATTATGGCGTTTAGTCCGGCTTTTTCGGCATATCCCACAAGTTGCTCCACTCGGTCGAGCCATGCTTTGTCAATTGTATAGCCGGGTGCGTCACCTATATGACCGAGCCAAGTCACGGGTATGCGTACCGTTTTTATTCCTGTGTTAGCCAGTTTGTCAAACAGAGCCTGTGTCACTACCGGATTTCCCCATGCCGTCTCTGATGCTACTCCGTCTTTTTGGGCATCCATCTGATTGCCGAGATTCCATCCCATGCCGAGCTGTTGGGCCATTTCGACCGCGCCTTTCACCGTCAGGACGGTATCTTGAGGGGTGGTTTCGTCAATGGCTCCTGATGCTTTTCTGCTGCCGGAAGAGCATGAGTGGATTGCGGCCGCTGTTATGAACAGCGACATAAGAGTAAGCTTAATGCGTGAAATTGATGATTTAAAGGTCATGATATTTTATTAATGAATAAGATTGATATGCTTGCAAAATTAAACATAATAATGAGTGATTACGGTATAGGTATGTTATTAATCGGGGAGGGATATGTAATATATAAAGAAAGCGCGGCGCCGTAAGGCGGCCGCGCTCGGTTATGAGGGTGTCGACGTATTGTCAGTCGACTTGAATTACAAGGTAGTTGGACAAGCTCCAGAAACGTTCGGGATTGGTTACCTTGATGACTTTTGTATCGCCTTCGTCTTCGATTACATAAGAGTCTGACGGCATGTTGGTCAATATTTTCGCTTTCTTGGACTGTGTGGGTATTACAGTCATTGTGCGCTTGTCGGCCTTGGTGAAATAGCTTTGCTGGAAGTCGGCCTGCAGAAGTTTGGTCTTTCTCAGGAAGCCTGTCTCGATAATCTTTGCTTCTTTAAGCTCTTTCTTGGTGCCTATTGCATAGTAGCAAGTATTAAGTTCGTTGGTCACATTCTGTGTCTCCTCCTGAGCCTTCACTTTCTCTTCGGTGACTGAAGCGACTGTTGTGCTGAGTGAGTCGACTTTAGTGCCGAGGTCGGCTATCTGTATCTTTGCTGCTGCCAAGTCGTTGCGCAGCGTGGATATAGTGGTTTCCTGAGTGGCTATCTCGGCCTTGAGGTTGTCTATGGTCTTCTGAAGAGTTGCGTTATAGCCCTGTGAGCTTTTTAACTTTTTCTCAAGTTCGGCAAGACGTTCGCGACGCTCCTGAAGAGCCTGTTGTATAGAGTACATGTCATTGCGTATCTGATCCTTGCGTGACTGTGACTCTGCTGTCAGGTCATTAGTGCTGCCAAGGATTTTTTCCAAATCCTTGATCTGGTTCATACCGTCGGTGATGTCGTTCAATAGCACCAACAGACTGTCTTGATTGGAAAGAGCTACCCGAAGTGAGTCGTCAAGTTGCACGTTTTCACTTTCCACTTGCTTAAGTTTCCCTCCGTCGCATGCAGTCAGAAATAATAATCCGACGGCAAAAATTGAAACGATTTTTCTCATTTTGTTATATGATTATGTTAGTTGTTGCCAGTATCCTCGTTGTCTTTATATTTGTTGCGATGAACGCGTTTTTCGGTTATATTTCTATACCCGCTTACTACAATAACGATTTCTCCTCTTGGAATGTTCAGCGAGAAGTGGTTTATGAGCTCGTCGAGAGTTCCTGTTACGGTTGAATCATGAAGTTTTGATATCTCGCGTGATACAGAGGCTTCGCGGTCATAGCCACAAACTTCAGCAAGCTGTTGAAGTGTTTTGACAAGCCGCAGAGGTGATTCATATATTATAAATGTACGCGTTTCGCGTGACAATTCTTCAAGGCGCGTGGCTCTGCCTTTTTTCTGAGGAAGAAAGCCTTCAAACGTGAAGCGGTCACAGGGTAGTCCCGAATTAATAAGTGCGGGAATCAAAGCTGTCGGACCGGGGAGCGTTTCGACAGCTATGCCTTGACGGCGACATTCGCGCACAAGCATGAAGCCGGGGTCTGACACACCGGGAGTGCCGGCATCGCTTATAAGCGATATCGTAGCTCCGTTTTCAAGTTTCTCTACCATCGGCCGTGTGGAGTTATGCTCGTTAAATTTATGATAACTTGCCGTAGGCACGTTTATTCCGAAATGCCGTAACAACACAGCGCTTGTACGGGTATCCTCACAAAGAATCAGGTCGCTTGACTTGAGTGTCTCCAACGCCCTCGGAGCCATATCGTCAAGGTTGCCTACAGGGGTGGGCACTATGTAAAGTTTTCCGCTCATTTATTGGAAAAATGTTTGTCGATTATAGCCATGAAGTCAATGACCTCCGGATTGTCTCTGTCCCATTGCAAGTCATGGTAAAAGTAGTCGCAGGCTTCTTCGCGGTTAAGCATGGCTTCAACAAGATTAAGAGTGTCGTTCATTTCAGCGTCACTGTTGCCGAATAGTTCACGACGGAAGCGGAAACGGTCATTGAGTGAAAATGCTTTGCGGAGATCTCTGGAATACTGTCGGGCGAGCTTTTCATCAAGTCTTATGGGCTCGTTATCGGCAGGCGCTTCTTCAGTTACCTCATTTACTTCTTCGATTACTTCAAGTGCTTCTTCTGCAACGGTTGTTGGCGTATCAGATGCTTCAGTTGTCGTATTTTCATGCACTTCTTTTTCCGGTTTGGCTTCTATTTCAGGAGCTTCTTCAACTATAGTCCCGGGATTACTGTCGATACATGTCGCACTATCGGCTTCAGCATCATTTTCTATGTTATATTCGTCCGTCAGCGTTAAGTCTTCTTCACATTGTTGTATAGCGGGTTCTTCAATGATATGAACAGTCACGGTCTCTTCCGGCTCAACTGCATATTCATCACTCTCTTTCTCTGCATCATCGGGCGCAGAACTCACCGGAGCCTCCTCTTGCTCTTCAGGCATCTTGACTCCTTCTCGGAGCGCATCGATCTTGTCAGAGATCATTTCCCATACCTGTACAGGAGTATCTTCGCCGCGATGCAAGGCTAGATAAAGCAATCCTTCCAGCTCGTAATTTATTGTGATGAGTTCCTCGATGTTGACGTTCATATTATTTATTATTTAATGAGTGGCAAATGTAGATAAAAATCGCGAGATTTCTAAATCGGCGTACTAAAGAAAGTACGGAGCAATGTGAAAAATCGGTTGAGACCGCTTATTATGTCATATGATCACAGTTTCTCGGCGAGGTAGCGGCCCGTATAGCTTTCATTACATGCAGCTACTTCTTCCGGAGTGCCGGCTATGACAATATTTCCACCTGCATTTCCGCCTTCCGGTCCGATGTCGATGATGTGGTCGGCACATTTTATGACATCCATGTTGTGCTCGATTATTACTACCGTATGTCCGAGAGCTATAAGCCGGTTGAAGGAGTCCATGAGAGTGTTTATGTCATGGAAGTGCAGCCCGGTAGTGGGCTCGTCGAAAATAAACATGGTGGGCGCAGGCTTTTCAAGTGAAAGGAAGTATGCGAGTTTCACTCGTTGGTTTTCGCCGCCGGACAAGGTTGATGAGGACTGTCCGAGCTTTATGTAGCCGAGGCCCACATCCTGAAGCGGTTTAAGTCGCTTGACAATTTTCTTCGGTAACGACTCCGATGACTCCCCGAAAAATTCGATGGCTTGGTTGACGGTCATGTTGAGTACGTCGTTGATATTTTTGTCTTTATATCTGATTTCAAGTACATCGGCATTATAACGCTGTCCGTGACATGACTCACAGGGTATGACAATGTCGGCCATGAACTGCATCTCTATGGTTATAGTACCCTCGCCTTTGCACTCTTCGCATCGGCCACCCTCGGAGTTGAATGAGAAATATCCTGGAGAGAAGCCCATCTGTTTCGCTCCCTGCTGTTCGGCAAAAAGACGTCGTGTCTCGTCAAATGCTTTCAGATAGGTGGCGGCATTGCTTCGCGAAGATTTGCCTATCGGATTCTGGTCTACAAATTCAACTGCCGATATGCGGTGAAGATCGCCGCGCAGCGACTTGTGTAGCCCCGGTGCATCGCCCGGTTCTCCAAGATGCCGTAAGAGGGCGCGATAAAGTATGTCGCGTACAAGGGTGGATTTGCCCGAACCGCTTACTCCTGTCACGACCGTCATGACTTCGAGAGGAAACTTGACATCTATATTTTTAAGATTATGCTGTCGCGCACCTGTCACCTCGATATAATTGCGCCATTGGCGGCGCTTGGACGGTACGGGTATTGACAGCTCTCCGTTAAGGTATCTTACCGTGTATGATGATGTGGCATGTTGTAGATTGTCAATATCGCCCTGATATATTATTTCTCCTCCGTGACGTCCGGCCTCGGGTCCTACATCAATTATATAGTCCGATGCTCTCATTATCTCCTCGTCATGTTCGACGACAACAACCGTATTGCCTAACTGCTGTAGCTTTCGCAGCACTCCTATAAGCTGTTGTGTGTCGCGTGAATGTAGTCCTATGCTCGGTTCGTCGAGAATGTAAAGCGAGCCTACAAGACTGCTGCCGAGTGACGTGGCGAGGTTTATGCGCTGGCTTTCACCTCCGGAAAGTGATGATGACAAGCGGTCGAGGGTTAGATAACCCAGACCCACGTCGCAAAGAAACCCTATACGGTTGTTTATTTCGACAAGAAGTCTTGCCGCCACCTTTACGTCAGTTTCATCAAGAGTAAGTTCTTCAAACCATTTACGTAGTTCGACAATCGGCATTTTTACAAGGTCCGATATGCCTGCTCCTCCTATCTTGACATATGATGCGTCGCGGTTAAGGCGGCTTCCCTGACAGTCGGGGCACGTAGTCTTGCCTCTGTATCGGGCCAACATGACCCGATATTGTATTTTGTACTGGTTTTCTTCAACCATTTTGAAGAAGCCGTCGATGCCCTTGAAGCGCCCGTTGCCGTGCCAGAGCAGAGCGAGCTCTTTTTCGGTCAGGTCGCAATAAGGGCGATGTATCGGAAATCCGACGTGAGGCGCTATGTGTATAAGTTCTTTTTTCCATTCGCTCATCTTCTCGCCGCGCCAGCACACGACCGCATCTTCGTAGACCGACAGAGAACGGTCGGGGACAATCAGGTCCGGGTCGAGGCCTATTATGCGTCCGAAGCCCTCGCAACGCGGACACGCACCGTAGGGGTTATTGAAGTTGAACATGGCTTCCGAAGGCTCGCGAAAAGTAATGCCGTCGGCTTCAAAACGTTTTGAGTAGTCGTGACGGTGAACACCGTCGCCGCTCCATACGAGCAGGCTCATCATGTCGCGTCCCTCGAAAAACGCTGTTTCCGCCGAGTCTGCAAGCCGGCTTGCTTCATCGCCTTGGTAACTGACGGTCAGGCGGTCGATAAGCAGGTCATAACCGTCGGCCGTGGCAGGACACGCGGTGTCGTTTATTAGGTTTTCTATAAGCATGAATTCCCCGTTTTTCACCACGCGTGAATAGCCGCCTTTCAGCAATATCTCCAATTGGTCTTTGAATTTTCGGCTTTCAGAGAGTATTATCGGGCTTATGACAGCTATGCGTGTGCCTTCAGGATAACTTGCAGCTGTAGTCAGGACATCTTCTACGGTATGTTTTTTTACCTGTTGGCCCGATACGGGCGAATATGTGCGTCCGATGCGCCCGAAAAGCAGACGGAGATAATCATAAATCTCTGTTGATGTGCCCACCGTCGAACGCGGATTGCGTGTGTTTACCTTCTGTTCTATGGCTATGGCAGGAGGTAGACCTTTGATGAAATCGGCTTCAGGTTTTGACATTTTGCCGAGAAACTGACGGGCATATGCCGATAGGCTCTCCACGTATCTGCGTTGGCCTTCAGCATACAGGGTGTCAAATGCGAGTGATGATTTTCCAGAGCCTGACAGTCCGGTTATTACAACTAGTCTGTTACGCGGTATTTCTACATCTGCGTTTTTTAGATTGTTTACCCGTGCTCCTTTTATAATTATGTTTCTTTCTGCCATTAATGTCGCGTTAGTATTAACTTACAAAGTTACTAATTTATTCGGGGCGCAGCGATTTTATATGATTTAAACTATGTAAAAGCGGTCATAAATTTCGCCGTTTCACATTGATGAACTATCTTTGTAATCGTAATAAGATAGCTGTATGTCGACAGAGCAGGATTTACAACAGGCATGTGACGCGATAAGAGAAGGAAAAGTTATACTTTATCCTACAGATACCGTGTGGGGTATAGGTTGTGACGCGACCGACCGTAATGCGGTGCGACGTGTTTATGAAATAAAGCGACGTGTTGACTCTAAAGCTATGCTTGTACTCACCCATTCTATAGATGTGGCAAAAAGTATTGCCTCCGTTTCTCCTGAAGCGGAAAGCCTGCTTTTGGCCTCGGGGCGTCCTACGACTGTCGTGTTGCCTGATGCCTGCGGTATAGCTCCCGAACTTGTGGCCGATGACGGAAGTGTCGGTGTCAGGATTACTTCCGAGGCGTTTTCTTCAGAATTGTGTCGCATGTGTGCAGTGCCGTTGGTGTCAACGTCGGCCAACATAAGCGGTGCTCCTTCTGCGGCTACATTTGACGAGATTGACGACCTGATAAAGGAGAGCGTGGATTATATCTGTGTCACGAGGCGTGATGACCGCGAAGGCACGTTACCGTCGAGAGTGGTGAAAGTAAATGCTGATAATTCAATAAAAATACTGAGAGATTGAGGGTGGAGTGTGCACAATTGGCGTCGGGCATATCCGCGTCGGGAAAAAGTCTTTTCTATAGACCGGCAAAACGCATTGCTGATATTGTTTTGGCGGTGCCGGCTATTGTCATGTTTTTTCCCGTCCTGATCGTGATGTGTGTCATGATAAAATGTGATTCCGCCGGACCGGCCATTTTCCGTCAAGAACGTATGGGTCGGGGCAATCGCAGGTTTATTATGTATAAACTGCGCACTATGGTTAACGATGCGGAACAGAACGGACCCTTGCTTGCCGTAGCCGACGACCGTCGTATGACACGTATAGGCCGATTTTTGCGTCGTTACCATATTGATGAGTTGCCGCAGTTGTGGAATGTACTGAAGGGTGACATGTCGATTGTAGGACCTCGTCCCGAGCGGGAACACTTTGCAAGACTCATATCGGATTATGCTCCCGAGTACAGCCGTATAAGCTCGGTGCGTCCCGGACTGACTTCTTGGGGCAATGTGATGCACGGGTATGCTTCCGATATTCAAGGTATGGTGGTGCGGTTGCGTTACGACCTTGATTACCTTGACAATATGTCGCCATACACTGATCTCAAAGTTATTTTTTATACCATTAAGATTTTAATAACAGGAAAAGGAATCTAAATGTTATCGTTTGACTGCATATCAAATCGGGCCAACCAATGGTTTTTCTTGCTTCTCCAGTGGCGGGAAAAGCATATAAAAGAGCGTGATTTCGTATTGATACTTGCGTTCATAATAGGTATACTGTGCGGGTTTGCCGCGCTGGTGTTTAAGTGGCTTATTCATTTTATCTCCAGTTCGCTTCTGTTGAATATCGACGTTACGAGCGGCAACTACCTTTATCTGCTGTATCCGCTTGTAGGTATTATTATCGCTTCATGTTATGTAAGGTATGTGGTCAAGGACAATATATCGCACGGTGTTACCAAAGTGCTTTATGCCATTTCGCAGAACAAAAGTCGTCTGAAAGCTCACAATTGTTATACGTCTGTAGTGGCAAGTTCGATAACGATAGGATTTGGCGGCTCAGTCGGAGCCGAGGGACCTATCGTGTATACCGGAGCCGCCATCGGCTCTAATATAGGTCAGGCATTTCGTCTGTCGCCACGCGTGCTCATGTTGCTCGTCGGTTGTGGTGCGGCGGCCGGATTGTCGGGTATTTTCAAGGCTCCCCTTGCCGGAGCTTTGTTCACTCTCGAAGTCTTGATGCTTGATCTTACTACCGTCACGGTTATGCCTCTGCTTATCTCGTCGGTGACCGCCGCTACAGTGGCTTATGTATTTACCGGTTATGATGTGCAGTTCTTCTTCACGCAGAGTGAGAACTTTCTTCCGGTAAGAATACCGTATGCCATCATACTTGGTATATTGTGCGGTTTTGTATCGCTTTATTTCATTCGTGTCATAAACATGATGGAGACCTTCTACGGGTCGATAAAAAACCACTGGAAAAAGGGTGCCATTGGCGGCATACTTCTGGCTATACTGATATTTGTTTTTCCGCCTTTATACGGTGAAGGATATGGTGTCATAACATCCATGCTTAACGGCGATCCGGCTGCGGCGTTGAACGGCTCTATTTTTTACGGCGATCGCCATTTGCCATGGGTCATTGCGCTTTATGTGTTGTGTGTAACATTGGCCAAGGCATTTGCCACTTCGTCGACCAACGGTGCGGGTGGAGTGGGCGGTACATTTGCACCGGCTCTTTATGTTGGGTCTATGGCGGGCTTTTGTTTTGCGTTTGTCTTGAACCATATCGGTTTTGACATAGATCTTTCAGTCAAGAACTTTGCCCTTATGGGTATGGCGGGTGTAATGTCGGGGGTTATGCACGCTCCTCTTATGGCAATATTCCTTACGGCTGAGCTAACAGGGGGCTATGACCTATTTTTACCTCTTCTTATCGTATCTACTATTTCTTATGGTACGATAAAGGTTTTTGAACCTTACAGCATATATGCCATGCGACTTGCCAAACGAGGGGAATTACTTACACATCATAAAGATAAATCTGTGTTGAGGTTGTTAAAAATAAATTCCGTGATAGAAAATGACTTTATTCCTGTCACTCCTGACATGAATCTTAAAGCCATGGTCGATGTGATAAGCCGGTCTAACCGCAACCTCTTTCCGGTAGTTGACTGCGATGAGAAACTTATGGGTGTGGTGCTCCTTGACGATATACGTAATATTATGTTCCGCCCCGATCTTTACAAGCGCATGTATGTGTCCAAATTCATGTCTATGCCGCCGGCAAAGATACGCATCGGTGATCCGATGGAGGATGTGATGAAGACTTTTGATCGTACGGGAGCATGGAATCTTCCTGTAATCGATGAGAATGACAAATATGTAGGTTTTGTGTCAAAATCAAAGATATTTAATTCTTATCGACGGGTGCTGCGTCATTATTCCGAAGACTGATATGCTCTTTGTGGCGGTGATACCAGAATTCGAGCCTGTCGATAAGAAAATTTTTGTCGTGAAAGAGTTTTACGATACCGTATGACAAGGCTGCTGTAATGGTTAGCGGCAGGAGCAGATTGTATTGTCCTGTCATCTCCACTGTCAAAAATATGGCCATAAGTGGCGCATGTATGGCACCGGCCATAACCCCGGCCATGGCATAGTAGGCGAAATTACCTGAATCGAGCTGAGTGCCGAAATGCATGTTGAGCGACATTACGAATAAAAGTCCTGCCATCGAACCGGCAAAAAGAGTAGGCGCAAAATCGCCGCCCACACCGCCGCCGCTGTTGGTGGCTGAAGTAATGAAGCTCTTAAAAAGTACGATACATCCTACTATGACAAGCAACGACAGACTGTCGGCTCCGGCCGGATAAAACAGACTGTAACAGGCTATATCCTGTGGAGCACCGTTGAGTACTTTCCCTATTATATCATATCCCTCTCCGTAAAAAGCGGGAAATAAAAATACAAGTATTGATATGGATAATCCGGCAAGTATGTTTTTTATCCATGGATTGCGCAGGCCGGCAAAGAAGCGATCCATGCGTTTCATTACTCCCGAGTAGTAAAGTGAGTATACACCACAGAACACTCCCAATAACAGAACATAAGGTAATGTCGACGTATCAAACGGTACGGCGTTGACATAATCCAGATCGATTGTACAGCCCGACAATACGTAGGCGGTGAGCGCAGATATAATACATGCTGACAGCAGCATTAATATAGACATGGTGGTGAGCTCCATCCGCAATACCTCAAGAGTGAACAGCATGCCGCCTACCGGAGCTTTGAATATGGCCGCTATGCCGGCTCCGGCTCCACAGCCTACAAGCATCATGAGAAATCGCGGGTGTACTCTGAACAGACGCCCTATGTTGCTTCCCATTGCGGCTCCCGCATATGCAATCGGCCCCTCGGACCCGGCAGAACCTCCACATCCAAGCGTTATGGCGCAACCGATTATAGGTGCGTATGTGAGGCCACCTTTTAGTCGATAGGTGCCTTTAGACACATCGTGCATTATGCATGATGTGCCATGAGTAAGCGGTTCGCGGGCTACGTATCGGACATATATTCCTGTGAGAATAATACCTATAAAGGGTAGAATCAGCAGGTGAAGATTGCCACCTGTCAATACTAAGTTTTGGGTAAGATAGGTTGATATGTGTGTGATAAGATATTTGAGTACGAAAGCCCCTATGCCTGTACATAATCCGATAAGTACGGCTACGACAAACGTAAACACCGTGTCGGAAACATGTTTTTGTCTCCACAGGTGTGCTTTCGCAATTAATTTATTCCGCTTTTTATCCCATTTTGCCATTTTATTATGCTGTCTTCATAATAAAACACGGCTAAACGTTACAATGTTTGAATAAATGTGAAAAGAGCTGCGTTCGTTTGAACTACAGCTCTTTTTTATGATAACTGATGAGTATATGGGTTATTTCAGATTGATATAGTCCACAATCCATGCGCCGACGTCGCTGGTGCCGAATTTCCGACCGTTATTGCCTGTTATGTCGGGTGTGGCCACGCCGGCCGATAGCGATGCGTTGACAGCCTCGCGTATTAGCGCACCTTCGGCACGACGGTCAAAGTACTCCATAAGCATGGCCACCGACAATATCTGTGCAAGCGGATTGGCTATATTGAGTCCTTTTGCTTGAGGCCATGAGCCGTGTATCGGCTCGAAGACCGGTGTGCTTTCTCCTGTCGAGGCCGATGGAAGAAGGCCCATTGAACCCGATATTACCGAACCCTCGTCGGTAAGGATGTCACCGAATGTATTTTCCGTAACCATGACGTCAAAGAAGCGCGGATCCTGTATCATACGCATTGCCGCGTTGTCGACATACATGTAGTCGGTGGTGACTTCGGGATATTCTTTCTCCATCTCCTGTGCGACTTTTCGCCATAGACGCGATGATGCGAGCACGTTTGCCTTGTCGACTACCGTAAGATGTTTACGGCGTTTCATGGCGTAGTCGTAAGCCACACGCAGTATGCGCTCGATTTCTTTACGTGTATAGTGGTTGGTGTCATAAGCGCGGTCGTTGTCCTCATACTTTTCGCCGAAGTACATGCCTCCGGTGAGTTCACGTATGCATATGAAGTCGGCACCGTCGACTATCTCCGGACGAAGAGGCGATTTGTGCAGAAGGCATTTGAACGTCTCTACGGGGCGTATGTTGGCGTACAATCCAAGCTGCTTGCGCATAGCCAGAAGTCCTTGCTCCGGACGCACTTTAGCGTGAGGGTCGTTGTCGAATTTAGGGTCGCCTACGGCCGAGAACAGTACGGCGTCGCTGTTTTTACACAATTGCAGAGTTTCGGGTGGGAACGGGTCGCCGACATGGTCGATGGCCACGGCTCCCACTACTCCATATTCATAGTCTACCGTATGACCGAATTTTTTACATATGGCCGACATGACGTCAACTCCTTGAACCGAGATCTCGGGACCTATGCCGTCGCCCGGCAATACTGCTATTTTAAAATGCATATCGCTTGTGTATTAATAAAATTTATTCATATTTTCCCAGCTCTCTATGTCGTCTTTTCGCGACAGCAGATACTCGATGTCGTCAAGTCCGTTTATAAGACAATGCTTTTTGTAAGCGTTTATCTCGAACGATTCGCTATGGCCTGTGGCAAGATTGGTTATGGTCTGTGCCGGAAGGTCGACTTTCAGCTGCGTCGCGGGATTGTGCTCTATGCTGTCGAATATCTCTGCAAGAAAAGCCTCGCTGACTACTACTGGCAGTACAAAGTTGTTAAGCTCGTTGTTTTTGTGAATATCGGCGAAGAAGCTTGACACCACCACTTTGAAGCCGTAGTCATGTATGGCCCATGCGGCATGTTCTCGACTCGAACCCGACCCGAAATTTTTACCCGCAACAAGTATACAGCCTTTATATCGCGGGTCATTGAGAGCGAAGTCTGGATTCAGTGTGCCATCGGCATTATATCGCCAGTCTCGGAAAAGATTATCACCGAAACCTTCGCGTGAGGTCGCTTTCAGAAAGCGGGCCGGTATTATCTGATCGGTGTCGATGTTTTCCATCGGCAGCGGTATGGCGCTTGATGTTATTACGGTTATGCGATTGTCCATGATGACGTGAAATTAGATTTTTCTTGGATCTGTTATTACTCCGGTTACTGCCGCAGCGGCCGCTACAAGCGGTCCGGCAAGTATTGTCCGTGCTCCGGGGCCTTGTCTGCCTTCAAAATTGCGGTTGGAAGTGGATATGCATAGAGCCCCTGACGGTACTTTGTCATCGTTCATGGCCAGACATGCTGAGCATCCGGGTTCGCGCAGTTCAAAACCGGCGTTGGCAAGTACACGGCCGATACCCTCGCTCTTTATCTGTTCAAAAACGGCGCGTGAGCCCGGTACGAGCCATGCCGTTACCGACGGTGCTTTTTTACGGCCTTTCACGAAGTCGGCAAAAGCACGGAAGTCTTCGATGCGGCCGTTTGTACAGCTGCCGAGAAATACATAATCTACAGGTGTTCCCTCAAGATGCTGTCCCGCCTTGAAGCCCATATATTCAAGTGACTTTTCATAAGAAGCGCGACCTACCTCGTCATCACCTCCATATTGGGGTATGGCTTCCGATATGCCTATTCCCATACCGGGATTAGTTCCGTAGGTTATTCTAGGTTCTATGTCGTCGGCGTTAAAAGTTACCTCTTTGTCAAATACGGCATCGTCATCGGTGGCAAGTGATTTCCAATATTTGACCGCGTTGTCCCATGCCTCGCCTTTGGGAGCGTACTCGCGCCCTTTTACGTAAGCGAATGTAGTGTCGTCGGGTGCTATCATGCCTCCGCGCGCGCCCATTTCGATTGACAGATTGCATACGGTCAGGCGCTCTTCCATCGACATGTTGCGTATGACTTCGCCTGCATATTCAACAAAATATCCGGTAGCACCGCTTGTCGACATACGTGCTATTATGTATAGAGCCACGTCTTTGGCTGTAACGTCTTTACCGAGACGTCCTTCGATGTTTATGCGCATCGTTTTGGGCTTAGGCTGCAATATGCATTGTGTTGCGAGAACCATTTCGACCTCGCTGGTGCCTATGCCGAAAGCTACGGCTCCGAAAGCGCCGTGGGTTGACGTGTGGCTGTCGCCGCACACTATTGTGTAGCCCGGGAGTGTAAGGCCCGTTTCCGGTCCGATGACATGTATGATGCCGTTTTTGGGGTGACCGAGACCAAACAGTGTCAGCCCGAACTCATCGGCATTGCAGTAAAGGGTTTCCACCTGTTTGCGCGACACCGGGTCATTGATGGGCTTGTCCTGATGCAGGGTGGGTATGTTGTGGTCGGGTGAGCAGATAGTGCGTTCGGGACGATATACTTTCAGCCCCCGACGGCGCAATCCGTCAAATGCCTGCGGACTTGTCACCTCATGGCAGTAATGCCGGTCTATATATAATTGTGTGGGGCCGCCGTCAACTGTATTGACTGTGTGTGCGTCCCATATTTTGTCAAATAATGTCCGTGCCATAGACAATAAGTACAGTTACTTGATTAGTGGACAAATTTATTTATCGCATCGATGAACGCTTCGGCGCTTGCGGCAACAATGTCGGTATTAGCCGAGAAGCCGTAGTAGGCCACTCCGTCGTATTCGACGGTCATGTGTACCTTGCCTATGTCATTGCTGCCTTTGTTGATGGCTTGAATGAGAAATTCTTTTACAAGCATCTTGCGGTGTATTATCTGCTTGATGGCCGATATTGCGGCATCCACCGGACCGTTGCCCGATGCGCAGGCTTCAAACTTTTCTCCCGCTATGTCAAGACCTATCGACGCCACCGACTTTATGCCTACGCCCGAAGTCACCTGCAGGAAGTCAAGTTTCAGGCGGCGTGAGGCTTTATGGTGTTCTCCGGCGAGCAGCAGTACGTCGTCGTCGTTTATCTCTTTCTTCTTATCGGCAAGTTGAAGGAAGCCTTCGTATGCTTTGTCGAGAGCCTCTTTGTCGAGTTCTATGCCGAGCACATGCAGACGGTGTTTCAGTGCGGCGCGTCCGGAGCGTGCGGTCAGTACTATTGAGTTTTCATCCACACCCACGTCTTTCGGATCTATTATTTCATAGCTCTCGCGATTTTTAAGTACACCGTCCTGATGTATGCCCGAGCTGTGGGCAAATGCGTTGCGCCCCACGATGGCTTTGTTGGGCTGTACGGGCATGTTCATAAGGCTTGACACCATGCGGCTTATGCCATAGAGCTTAGTGGTGTTGAGGTTTGTATCGATACCAAGCTCTCTGTGTGAGCGGCATATCATGGCTACCTCTTCAAGCGATGTGTTTCCGGCGCGTTCGCCTATGCCGTTTATTGTCACTTCAGCCTGACGGGCACCGTGCATTATTCCTGACATGGTGTTGGCTGTAGCCATGCCCAAGTCGTTGTGGCAGTGAGTGGCGATGGTGACATTGTGTATGCCGTCAACGTGTTCCATAAGATATTGGATCTTTTCGCCGAACTGCGAGGGCAGGCAGTAGCCGGTCGTGTCGGGTATGTTGACTACTGTGGCGCCGGCTTTTATCACGGCTTCCACCACTCGGGCCAGATACTCGTTGTCGGTGCGTCCTGCGTCTTCGGCATAAAACTGTACGTCCTCTACAAAGCGTTTGGCATATTTAACACAAGCTATGGCCCGCTCAAGTATATCCTCGCGATTGGAGTTGAATTTGTACTTTATATGATAGTCCGATGTGCCTATGCCGGTATGTATGCGTTTATGCTTTGCGTACTGCAGTGCGTCGGCGGCAACACGTATGTCGTTTTCTACCGCGCGTGTGAGCGCACATATGGTGGGCCATGTCACGGCTTTGGATATTTCTACAACCGAGTTGAAGTCTCCCGGGCTCGATACCGGGAAACCGGCTTCTATAACATCAACGCCAAGCTCTTCCAGAGCCTTGGCGACTTCGATCTTCTCGACCGTATTGAGCTGGCAGCCGGGCACCTGCTCGCCGTCGCGCAATGTCGTGTCGAAGATAAACAATCTGTCGCTCATATATAAATCTGTTTTTTAGTTTGCAATTAAAAAATCGGCCTTCTCCAAAATACGGAGAAAGGCCGATGTTCGTTTTCATTATTATTTTACAATACAGCATCTTTCTCCCACAATCATATCGATAGCGTAAGGCCTGAAGTTAGCGATAGGGAAAGAAGATATGTATTCATTAATTCAATATTATTGTTTGACGAAGCAAAATTACACCATTATTTTTAAATGTCAAAGCGAAAAGTGAATTATTTTGCATCTTTCGCGGCAATAATCTTTAATTTGCAATAAATGAGTGCCGTTTTGCTTACATTTTGTCTATTTTATCCAACGTATGATCTCTTTAAACGATACTTTACGCCCGTACATCAGTATGCCGGTACGATAAATTCTCGATGCGAGAAATACAAACAGCAGAGCCGTGCCGTAGAGTAGCACCAGACTGGTGACTACCTGCCATGCCGGTACATCGTAGGGCAGACGTATCATCATGACTATAGGAGACGTAAACGGAACAAGCGACGCGATCACGCCGAGCGTTCCGTCGGGGTTTTCCATACATGCCTGTCCTATGACAAGAGCGAGTATGATGATCATCATTATGGGCATTGTAAACTGGTTGGCATCGCTCTGTTGGTCTACTGCCGAGCCGAAGCCTGCGAACAGTGCGGCATAGAGCAGGTAGCCGCCGATAAAGTACAATATAAATATGCCGAGCAGTCTGAACCAGTTTATGCCGAGTACAGCCTGAAGTATCTCTGACAATTCGGGGTCGGGCATTTCCGGCATGGAGGCTCCGGCTGCCATGCCGGCGGTAATGTCGGGTGTGGCCGCGGCTATGCCGAACATGCTGATGACAAACAGTCCGATACCTAAAAATACGGCCCATATCAGTATCTGTGTAAGTCCTACAAGGGCTATGCTGACGATTTTTCCGAGCATCAGCTCCATCGGACGGCATGTGCTTACAATGACCTCAACTATGCGGTTGGTCTTGTCCTCAACAACCGATCCCATAATCATGGCGCCGTACATGAGCACAAACATGTAGGTGAGAAATGCAAGAAAAAGACCGACCATCATGGCTATCTCGCTTGATGACACTTTCTCACCCTCTTCGTCCCATGTATGGCTCTTGACCTTGACTTCCACATTGCTCTGCGCTATCATATCCTTTAGCTCGGGAAGATTGTACGATGCTATCTTGGCGTCTGACAGACTTTTGTTGAGCGGGGTCTCCAACTCGCGGCTTAGTGTTATCTTGACCGGTTTCTCCGAATATACGTTGATCGTTTTCGACTCTTCCACATCGGAAGGTATCACAACTATGGCATATATGTCGCCGTCGGCCTTTTTGTATCGGTCTTTCATATTTTCGGACGTCATGTCGGTCTCTATACGGAACCGATAGTCGTCGTTGTCTTTGAATATGTCGGAGTAGCGTCCTGTTTCATCAATGACGCTTATAAGGCGCGAGTCGGAACTGTTGACGGTCATCAGCAACGCCGGTATTGCCACAAGCGCTACCATTATTACCGGTGCGAGCAGTGTGCTTATTATAAAAGACTTTTTTGCAACAATCGAGAGATACTCGCGTTGCATTACTAACATAAATCTATTTCTGTTCATTGGAGTCTGTGACGGTTTCGATGAATATTTCGTTCATTGACGGTAAAAGCTCTTCAAAGCCGAGGAGCGTATACTTGTCGTTAAGGTTGCTTATGGCATCGCGTGTTGTTACGCCCTGAGCCAGTTTTATGGTAGCTTCACAGCCCGACTGAAGACGGGGCGAAAGTGCTATAATAGAGTATAATGTATTGTCGGGAGCAAGCACCGGCTCGGCAACGTGTACGCGGAATAGATTTTTTTTGAATTTACGTCTTATGTCGTAGACATTGCCCTGCAGTACTGCGCGCGACTTGTTTATAAGGGTGAATTCTTTGCATACTTCCTCGACCGAGGCCATATTATGGGTTGAAAAGAGAATTGTGGCCCCGTTCTCATTGAGCCGGAGTATCTCTTTCTTCAGTTGCTCGGTGTTGACCGGGTCGAAGCCGGAGAATGGTTCGTCAAAGATCAGCAGTTTCGGATTGTGCACTACCGTAGCTATAAACTGTACTTTTTGCGCCATGCCTTTCGAAAGTGCCTCTACTTTTTTGTTGGCCCACTCGGCGAGATCCATTCTTTCGAGCCATTCCATAGCCGCGCGGTGAGCGTCGGCCTTGGTCATGCCTTTAAGCCGTCCGAGATATACAATGTGGTTCAGTACTTTCATTTTCTTGTATAGCCCTCGTTCTTCAGGCAGATAGCCCATGTGCATCACGTCGGAAGGGGCGAGAGGCTTGCCGTTGAGCAATATCTCTCCCTCGTCGGGGCGGGTTATCTGGTTAAGTATACGTATAAGCGATGTCTTTCCCGCACCGTTAGGGCCGAGAAGTCCATAGACGGTGCCTTCTTCCACATTAAGGCTAACATGGTCGAGGGCACGGTGACCGGAGTAGTCTTTTACTACGTCCTTTACTTCAATTATATTCATAAAATCAAGATTGTTTCTTTAAATGCAGACACGTCCATCGGTCCATTACATAAGTACCGGCATATTTTAGTCCGTGCTTGGAGGCTTCGGCAAGTATAGTTTCTACATCTTCCTCATAAAATCCGCTTAGCAGCATGTCGCCGCCTGCAACGAGTTTCGATGCATAATGACGTATGTCGGCAAGTATGATATTGCGGTTTATGTTGGCAATGAACAGATCGGCCGGTTGCAGATCGGCAAGCGCTCCGGCATCGCCGAGTATGACATTTATTTCGGCATGTCCGTTTAGTCTGACATTTTCAATGGCGTTTATATGCGCGAATTCGTCGATTTCAACCGCGTTGACCGGATTAGCGCCCCGCATGGCGGCAAGGATGGCAAGTATACCTGTCCCGGTACCCATATCGATTACCGACCTATTCTCGAGAGGCATATCGATAAGTCGTCTTATTATTAACGATGTTGTCTGGTGGTGTCCGGTGCCGAAAGCCATTTTCGGATCGATCACTATGTCATAGGGCATACTCGGTATATCGGTGTGGAAAGAACTGTGTATCACACATTGGTTGTCAATGACGATAGGCTTGAAATAATTCTTCTCCCATTCAGAATTCCAATCCCGACCTTCGACTGTCGACCACTTGACTTCAATCGTGGCTTCAAACGGAAAATCGGCTATGACACTTTTAAACACTTTATCGTCAAAAAGCTCTTTCTTTATGTATGCTGTCAGTCCTTCAGCGTCGGGTACAAAACTTTCGTAATCCTTGTCACACAATAGCGCAGCAAGCAGGTCGGTCGATGTCTCGTCACAAGGAGTTATGTCGAGTCTGACTTCAATATAGTCGTTCATTGCGTAAATAATGTTTAATTGTGCAAAAGTAATGAGAATTTATGAAATTATGGCAAACACACATTATAATAATGTATTACATAAATTGAGCCCGTCGTCAAAACATAAGGAAGATTAACATTGTTTATTAGATAAAAACTTAAACATATTCAACTATTTATGGCACATTTAAGTATCTGTAAGACATTTATTACGTCAATACTTTCCATCGTGGCTTTAATCTCTTTAAACGGATGTAAGAGCCATGATAAAGAGAGTGTTATGTCACCTGCGAAAGTGGATATAAAGGTTTTGGGCGACAACTTATCGGGAGGTGACGGACGTTCGTTTTCCGGTACGACCGAGTCGGCTGAAGCCTCGACCGTCAGTTTCTCGGTGCCGGGAACGGTCATAAAGATTTATGTTAATGTAGGTGACAGAGTTCGCAAAGGTCAACTGCTGGCCCGTGTAAAGGATCAAAGTCTTGTCAATGCAAGCAATATAGCGCAGGCTGAGCTTGAAGAAGCGCGCGACGCCTACCGGAGACTTAAGAAATTGCACGATGCCAACGCCTTGCCCGATATAAAATGGGTTGAAGTCCAGTCTAAGCTCAAGCAGGCTGAAAATGCGGCTGCTCTTGCCGGCAGAGCCGTTGGCGACGCTTCGTTGTATTCGCCGATCACAGGATATGTTTCGGAAAAGATGACGGATGACGGTCAGACGGTAATCGCCGCTCAACCGGTACTGCGTATAGTGAATCTGGATGATATGAGAATAGCCATATCGGTGCCTGAACAGGAGATAGGAAGTTTTAATGACGGTTGTACGGCTTCAATAACCATAGGCGGTCTTGACAGTCTGGACCTGCAGGGACGGCTTGTACAGAAGGCTGTTGTGGCCGATCCTCTGACAAGATCTTATACGGTAAAATTCAGTATTCCCAATCAAGGAGAGAAAATTCTCCCCGGCATGATCGGCACTGTTGCTGTCAATGGTTGTAATTCCGATAGCATACAATCAAAAGATGCATCTTTTGTACTGCCTTCGCAGAGTGTGCTTCTCGACTCCGATAACCGGCAGTTTGTGTGGATTGTCAAAAACGGTAAGGCCCAGAGGCGATTTATAACCTCCGATCGGTTTTCGCATGAGGGAGTGTCGGTAAACGGACTATCGCGTGGCGACAGCGTGATTGTAGCCGGTATGCAGAAAGTAAGTACCGGTACGGAAGTGGCGGTAGTAAATAAATGATAATCATAATCTCCGATATATTATGGCATCAGATTCAAACAATCCCCGTTCGGTCTCCGATAAGCCGTTAACACCCAATCCGTTGGTGGCGTTGGGCCTGAAATATCGTAAGGAGGTGATATTGCTCGTATGTGTTCTTATCGCTTTCGGCATTTATGCGCTGAAAGTCATGGATAAAAACGAGTTTCCGTCTTTTACGATACGTGAAGGAGTAGTTGCGGCTGTATATCCGGGAGCTACGGTCGAGCAGATAGAGCAGGAGGTTCTGAAACCCCTTGAGGATTATGTGTTCTCCTATAAGCAGGTGGATAAGAAAAAAACGCATTCTCAGATTACGGCGGGAATGATGATAATTTTTGTCGAGTTGGATAATAACGTTACCGAAGCTGAGGCAAAGCCATTCTGGAATGAGTTCAAGATAGGCATGCAGCAGGTGAAAATGACGTTGCCCCCGGGGGTACTGGCCGTTGAGACAATGAGCGACTTCGGCGATACGTCGGCTTTGCTGATAACCATGCAGAGCGATGACAAGACTTATCGTGAGCTTGACAAATATATGGATAATCTTAAAGCGCGGTTGCGTACTGTAGAGAGCGTAGGTGCCATGAATGTCTACGGTATGCAGAAAGAGGAGATTGCGGTATATTTCAATCCTGAAAAACTGAAGCATTACGCACTTTCCGAAACTACAGTGGGTGCCACTCTGTTGGCTCAAGGTTTTAAAACCACCGGAGGAGCGCTTAAAAGCACTTACTATACCCAACCTATAATAGTAAGCCGCTCGGCCAATACAATAGCCGATATAGCTGACATTGTTGTGTTGTCAACGCCTGACGGCGATGTGGTAAAACTCGGAGATATAGCTGAAATAAAGAGGGAATATCCTGAACCGAACAGCTATATAACCAACAATTCACACAAGTGTATACTCCTCGGCGTGCAGATGAAAGAGGGATATAATATTGTGGAGATGGGCAAAGAAGTTGATAAACAGATAGCTGCATTTCAAAACGATATACCGGATAGTGTGACACTGTTTAAAATCACGGACCAGCCTGTGGTGGTCAATAGCTCGGTAAACTATTTTCTTGTTGAGCTACTTGTGGCCATTATAGCCGTCGTTGTGGTGATAATGTTACTGTTGCCTCTGAATGTAGCTCTTATTGCCGCTTCTACGATACCGATAGCTATATTTATATCGCTCGGCTTGTTTTATTGCTTCGGTATAGAACTCAACACTGTGACTCTCGCTTGTCTTATAGTGACGTTGGGTATGATCGTAGACAATTCGGTCGTCATTATCGATGATTATGTCGAACTTATATCGGAGGGTGTCGATCATTATTCGGCTACATTGAGGTCCGGCACGGAGTTTTTTAAAGCCATATTTTCGGCCACTCTTGCCATTTCAGTGACTTTTTTCCCGTTTCTCATTACAATCAAGGGCATGTTTCGCGACTTCCTTACTGACTTCCCGTGGGGTATGACCATAATACTTCTTGTGTCGCTGTTGGTGGCTGAATTGCTTGTGCCGTTCTTGCAGTACAAACTCATAAAGAAGCCGATTTATAAACTTCAGCAGGAAGCTATCGCGAGCGGAAAGAAGAAATTCAGTTTTTTCGTATCGATGCAGAACGGTTATAACAAGGTTATTGACTGGTGTTTCGGTCATCCGAAGATCACTGTGATTATCGGCATTCTGTGTATTGTAATCGGCGGATGGATGTTTGTGTCGCGCCCTTTGCAGCTTATGCCTATTGCAGAGCGCAATCAGTTTGCTGTTGAAATAAATATGCCGCAGGGAACTTCGGTTGAGCGTACCACCATGGTTGCCGATTCGCTTGAAAGTATTCTGTCAAAAGATGACCGAGTGGTGTCGATCGCGTCTTTTCACGGTTGTTCTTCACCAAGATTTCAGGCGACTTATGCTCCACAGGTCGGAGGCCCCGATTTCGCACAATTCATTGTAAATACAAAAAGCAATGATGCCACTATCGAGGTTCTTAACGAATATACCGAGAAGTATGAGGGCTATTTCCCTGACGCTTTTGTAAGATTCAAGCAGCTTAGTTATTCTACTGCCGATTATCCTATAGAGTTTAGATTCTCAGGTACTGATCCGGCTATGCTTAAACGTGTGGCAGACTCTGTGGCGTCCGTAGCACGGCATGTACCGGGATTACGTAATGTGCGTGTATCGCTCGACAATCCGCTTGCTTCGGCAGTGGTGGAAGCCGACAATGTCAAGGCCGGACGTCTTGGCCTAAACTCAATGCTTATCGAGACGACGCTTGCCTTACGATATTCTCAGGGCTTGCCTGTGGCAACGGTATGGGAGGGCGATTACGGAATACCCGTCACGCTCAAGACTTCGACTTCTGACCGTAGCAATATTGATAATCTGGAGAAGGAACCTCTGCCTGTGGTCGGATTTGGTACGGTGCCGTTGCGTCAGATATCTACCGTTACACCTGAGTGGCTCCCGGGAATGTTGACTCACTATAACGGGGTATATAACGTGTCGCTTATTGCGGAAGTACAGCGCAATGTCAACGTGATTGACCGTACCGAGGCTCTGGCAGACAGTATTGGTAATATGCATCTGCCCGCGGGTATAGATATAGTGCGTGGAGGAGAGTGGGAGAATACTATGGATACTCTGCCTGAAATACTTTCAGGTTTGGCTATGGCTGTGGCGATTATATTTTTCATATTGCTGTTTCATTATGCACAAGCCGATACGTCGTTGCTGTTGCTCTTTTCTCTGATGCTATGTATACCCGGTGCGGCGGCCGGACTTATTATACAGAACACGGCATTGTCCTTGACGTGTGTGCTTGGCATCGTGTCGCTCATGGGTATATTGGTACGAAATGCCATCGTGCTGCTTGACTATGCGGAAGAACTGCGAAATCAGGGCCAGACTGTCCGTGACGCCGTACTTAACGCGTCAAAGCGCAGAATGCGGCCTATATTTCTTACGTCGGCTGCCGCAACTATGGGGGTATTGCCTATGGTGATAGGTAACAGTGCTTTATGGAAGCCTATGGGCGTGGTGATTTTCTGGGGTACGCCTATAACGATGATTTTCATACTCACTGTAATACCGGTGGCATATTGTATGATGAAAAGCAGGAATGCCGATGCTGACAAACCTGTAGAACAACCTCTTGAGACTCATCTTTTATAATACCGTAATTATGAAAATGCGTAGTATCTTAACAGTAAGCGCAATGACAATGCTATTGTCGTCAGCCGCGGCATATGCACAGGAGAATGCTGTAGCCGATTCATTGTTCACTCTTGAACAATGCAAGCGTATAGCGCTTGAAAATAACTCTGACATACATGTTGCCGATAATAATCTGTGTGCCGCAATAGAGACACGTAGGGAAGCGTTTACCAAATATTTCCCTGAAGTGGCTGCGGGGGCGTCGGCTTTCCGTACCAACCATGATATGATACAATATGATGTACTTGATCTTTTTACTCTCGGTATTATCAACAAGGGTAAAACGGCCGGCATATGGGCCATGCAACCGATTTTCATGGGCGGACAAATTGTCAATGGCAACAAACTTGCCAAAGTGGGCGAGGAGGCCGCAAGAATACGCAAGCGTCAAAGTGCCGAACTTGTACAATTACAGACCGAGACTATATACTGGAAGCTGGTGGCTCTTAACGCTACGAAACGCACGGTTGAAAGTGCGATAACGGTGCTCGACTCTCTCGGACTTCAGGTGAAAGCCGCTGTTGATGCGGGTGTGGCTATGATGAACGACTATCTTAAAGTGGAGCTTAAGCGCAACAGCTATCGTGCTGATCTTGTCGACATAGAAAACGGCATAGAACTCATGAAGATGCTGCTGGCCCAACAGATGGGACTTGGTACGGATAATAAAATAAATGTGTCGAGCGAAGTGCCCGATTCTGTGCCGAATTATCCTGCGGCTATATTCATTAACCCGGCCGATGCTCTGATGCAGACTTCCGACCATAAGCTGCTTGTAAAAAACGTTGAAGCAAAAATTCTTGAAAAGAGAATGACGGTGGGCAACAATCTGCCCAAACTTGCCGTTGGCGCCGGATGGTTTTATCATGACATGTTTAATCAGAGTCATAATTTTGCAGGCGTTATGGTCGCTTTATCAGTACCATTGTCGGGATGGTGGGGCGGTTCATATGCGATAAAGCGTAAATCGCATGAATTGAACAATGCCCGCATAGAGCTTGATAATCTTGGGCAGAAACTTGAAATAGAGATGTCGGACAAATGGGATAATCTCACGGCCGCTCACCGTAAGATGTCGATAGCTTACGAAGCGATAGCGCAGAGCGAAGAGAATCTGAGGCTTAATAAAGCATACTATGATGCCGGTATGTGTACAATTACCGACCTGCTTGACGCGCAGGCACTTGACCGACAGGCCAAAGATGATTATATAGCCGCTTATGGTGCATTCCGTCTGTCGGAAGCGCAGTATCTGAATGCAACCGGTCGGATGAAATGATTTCATTTGACCGGTATTCAAACAAAACCAAACGGTCATATGTTAGATTGACACAGGATGTGATTATGAAAGTGTTAAAATCATATATGATGCTGATTGCCATAGTGGTGATTATTGCGGTTACGTCGCTTACGTCTTGCATATACGACTACGACCACTGCGATGATGCTGCCATGAGGCGTATAAAGATCGTATTTGATTGGGATAGGGCTCCATCCGCTGATCCTGCCGGCATGGCCGTTTACTTTTTCCCGATAGGTGAGGGTGCGATATGGCGTTTTGATATAGCCTCAAATAAGGGGGGCTTTGTCAGTATTCCTTCAGGTTCATATCATATGCTTGTCTATAATAATGATACATATGACATTCTGTTTCGTGACGAAAGCAATTACGAGGATTATGATGCCTATACGGCTGCGTTTGGGGAGTTGCCGCGTCGGCTCATACCTGACAGCATGGATATTGACATTGATAATATGCATCCGTGCCCCGATATGCTATGGACTGTAGCGCAGGCGCGTGTCGATATTAAGACTGATAGAATCGAGTATGGTGACACGGTATCGGAAGAAGAGATCTTGTGTCATCCCGATGAGCTTTGCGCCATTTATAATTATGAGATACGAAATGTAAAACGTCTTTACGGGGTCAAATACATGGTGGCCATAATATCGGGAATGAGTCCGTCAGTACATATGGCAACCGGAATACTTGGCCGTGACGATGTGGTATTGCCTGTTGAGGCTGTAGCCCGTGATAACAATATGATAGCCGGGCGTTTCTATACGTTTGGCCGTACGGGCGATGTCATGGCTCCGAATATTTTGGACTTGTATGTAGAACTTGGCGACGGAAGGAAACTCCGGTATCGATTTGATGTCACGAGGCAGGTACTTGAGGCTCGCGACCCTTATAATGTAAGCATAGTCATAGATGGACTCGAACTTCCTGAAAGCAGCTCTAATCCACAGGGTCCCCTTGATGTAAGTGTCGACGACTGGACTACGATAGTCGTCGAGTATGAGACTTAAGAAAAATATCAACCAATAAAATATAAGAATATGAAACGGTCAGAATTATTAGCGATACTCGCACTGCCGATGTTTATCGCCGCATGTAGCGACGACGATACGGGGTATGCTCCGGTCGATGAAAATGCAATCCGATTTACCGCTCTTGCCGGACATGAAGCCCGAGGCGAGGAGATTACTACAAATACGCTTACTGAATTTAACGTGTTTGCATATACTGACGGTAAGTTGTATATGGACAATGTGAAAGTGTCAAAGAACACTGATAACACATGGACATACAGTCCTGTCATGTATTGGCCTTCTACGCCTGTCAACTTTTTTGCGTTCAGTCCGGCCGAATGGTTTGTGGGTGTGTCGGGAGCCGATCAGGCTGTCACATATGCCAATGACGGCAATGTCGATCTGATATATGCTGTAAACATGAATGAAACTCAGTCGGCTTCGCCGGTTAAATTGAATTTCCGTCATGCTATGTCGCATATTGAAGTGCAGCTTATGAGTACCACCCCAAATATAGCGGTAAGTGTTTCCGGAATAAGACTTGCCAATATATTTGAAACCGGAACTTTCAAGTTCCCGCAGAAAACAACCGCTCCCGGTATAGGTACTTCTGCCGGTGTGTGGAGTAACCTGACCAATGCCTCGGAATATATATATTATGATAACACAACATCTCCGGCTGTACTTACTGAAACGGCTACCAATCTTGCCGATAAATGTGATGGATTTATGCTGCCACAGAATCTGACTGCAATGACGTTGGGTACTGACGGTTATGCCGGAAACTATGTATGTATAGATTGTGTTATCAGCGATAAAGCTACCGGAATATCGCTATGGCCTAATGATAATACTCCCTCGCAGCAAGTTGTGACAACCGGTGATAAAAAGACCGGACGTTTGTTTTTCTCTTTATCCAACAGTAATGTGACACACTGGCGTGACGGATACCGTTATTTGTACCGTATAACAATAAATAATGCCGAGGGAATGGAACCTATAGATTTTGATCCTTCTGTGGAAATTTATACAGAAGAGACATCTTTGATTTAATATGACAAGACACCCCTTGACTCGGATAAACAAACCGCATGTCAAGGGGTGTCTTATATATTTTTGCATTTATCGAGGCAGTGTGGAGTAATCTTTAGAGTAGCGCATCATCTGCGGAATGTAATCTTCCGAGTATGACACTGTAACATCGACTACACTCGATTTGCCGTTTGAATCCAATACAAGAGTATATACCGGATTGACAAAACCCTTATAGGGAGCTATGGACAGATGTGAATACCGGTCAAGAACTTCTTTGTGGATGTTTTTGTCAACCTTAACGGCGTATTTTTCTACGAGATCGCGGCCTGCTTCATAGTCGCCTTCGCTCTTTATGCGCTGTATCTCTCCGAGCAATTGACCGAACAGCGTGCGGAGCTTGCCGTAGTCGTTGATTTTAATATATGTCTTGCCGTTTTGTTTCACATATTCGATGACATTATCCGCTTTGCCGTGCTCGTAGGCCCATTCCGATATGAGTTTGCGATTACGCATGTGGGCTTCTTCAACATCTTTACCCGGTTCGATACGCATAAGCTGGGTCATGAGGCCGTTCAGAATGTACTTATAATATTCGGCTTTGTATGCATCCGGGTTATCAAGCAGTCCGAGCTCTATCAGTTTCGGGTCGGCAAGATAGTAAAGCGCGAACAGGTCGGCACGGGCTTCCTCAAGGGTTGAGCCGTGGGCTTTCAGGGCATCCTGATCCACTCCGGGCAGAAGACGCCCTGAGCCATGTCCGAGACATTCGTGAAGGTCGGTGTGCAGATTGTCGGTTATAAACAGGTAGTCGTTCAACAACCGGCGTGTAGGCTCGTCAATGACGAATTCCTCATTGAAGCCGTCGCCGTGCGAGGCTTCGTCATAGGCTTGTGTTATGTTTTCGAGCGTTACCGATTTTGAGCCGTGGGCAGCACGTATCCAATTGGCATTTGGAAGATTGATGCCTATCGGAGTAGCGGGGTATGAGTCGCCGGCGAGTATGGCGGCGGTTATCACTTTGGCCGATACGCCTTTTACTTTTTCTTTTCTGAACCGTGGGTCTACCGGACTGTGATCTTCAAACCATTGTGCATTGGTGCTTAAAGTCTCGGTGCGGGCTGATGCCTCTTCATTCTTGAAGTTGACTATTGACTCCCAAGAGCCGGTCATGCCGAGCGGGTCGTCATATGACTCAATGAAGCCGTTTATAAAATCGACTTGCGAGGCGGTGTCCTCACACCATAATATAGAGTATTCGTCAAATGCTTTCAGATCACCGGTTGTGTAATACTCGATGAGTTTGTCGATGTATGCTCTCTGAGCGGTGTTTTCGGCATATTGCGAAGCCGCCTTCAGCTCCTTGACAATGCGCTCTATGGCTTCAGTGTAGAGTCCGCCTACCTTATAAGGCTGTTCTACAACCTTTCCATCGACTTTTATTTTTCGTGTATTGAGGCCGTAAGATATAGGGGTCAGGTCGGTAGTGTCCTTTAGGGCCGCATAGTAAGCCTCGACTTCGGGCTGGGTGACGCCTTCATATATATTTGTCGCGGAGGTTAGTATGAGGTCCTGACCTTCGGCTTGATTTACTTTTTTAGGCATGACTGCCGGATTAAATATCACCTCGAAAAGAGTGTCTACATTTTTTATGCGGGCCGATGCGGGAAGAGCTTTGACTTGTTTGTCCAGAAACTCTCGTGAAAATTCAGGGGTGAATTTATCCATCGAATAGTGATGGTGGATGCCGTTGGCAAACCATATCTGCTTCATATACTTTTCGAGAGCCTTGAAGTCGGTTGAGTTTTTGTCGCCCGAATAATTGTTGTATACATTCTCGATAAGGTCGCGTATGGCAAGGTTGTATTTTCCGTTTTGGTCCCACAGTATGTCGCGACCGGCAAGTGCGGCTTCTGTCAGATGATATATAAGCATCTTCTGCTTCAAAGTGAGATTTTCGAAATCAGGCACTTTATAACGTAGCACCTCTATGTCGGCAAAACGGTCAACGACATAGTTGAAGTCTTTTTTATCGGCTGCCATAGTTGTGGTTGATGCCAGTGCGATGAGAGTGGCTCCGGCGATATTGGTGAATTTATACATATTTATATATGATGTGTGGTTTATTCGACATAAAGTATAAGCCCTTTCAGATATTCTCCTTCAGGATGGTATATGTTTACGGGATGGTCGGCCGGTTGGGTGAGCTGATGTAGTATGCGTACCTTACGGCGACTTTGAGCTGCGGCGGAGAATACCGCAAGTCTGAACTGTTCACGGTTTACCGCCTGTGAGCAGGAGAAAGTAAACAGTATACCCCCCGGAGCTATTTTTTCAAATGCCTTCGCATTTAGCTTGCGATAGCCGATAAGGGCGTTTTTAAGCGCACTGCGATGCTTGGCAAATGCGGGCGGGTCGAGAATGATGAGGTCATAACTGTTGTCAATGGACGACAGATACTTAAATGCGTCTTCTACATGTGATGTGTGGCGCTCGTCATCGGGAAAATTCAGTTTTACGTTTGCGTCGGTAAGTGTTATGGCTTTGGCCGAGCTGTCAACGGAGTGGACTTCTTCGGCTCCGCCGCGTAGTGCATATACCGAGAACCCGCCTGTATAACAGAACATGTTCAGTACCTTGCGCTTGTACGCATACTTTTCCAGAAGAGCACGATTGTCGCGCTGATCCACGAAAAAACCTGTTTTTTGCCCTTTTAGCCAGTCGACATGAAACTTAAGCCCGTTTTCTTCCGCTATATTGGTCGAATATTGTCCGATGATATAGTCGTTCTGTGGGTCGAGATGCGCTTTGTAGGGTAGGGTGGTCTCTGACTTGTAGTATACGTTTTTGATGCCGGCATCAGGCAGTCGGGTCAATTGTTGAGCTATGATGTCTCTTGCGAAGTGCATGCCGGGTGAGTGGGCTTGAAGTACGGCCGTGTCGCCGTAGATGTCTATGACGAGTCCGGGCAGGAAGTCTCCCTCGCCGTGTACAAGACGATAAGCATTGTTATGGCGTGTCACAAGCCGCAGGGCTTGTCTTAGCCCGTAAGCGGCTTCAAGCCTTTTGCGATAGAACGCGTCGTCAATCTCGGTGTCGTCCCAAGAAAGTATTCTTACGGTTATACTTCCTATCTGGTAATGCCCTGTAGCTATTTTGCGGCCGTCGGAGGTCACGACATCAACGATGTCGCCCTCTTCCAGTGAGTCGGGTATTCGGGCCACGGCTCCTGAAAAGATCCAAGGATGAAGGCGTTGGAGCGATTGCTCTTTACCTCGGCGCAGAGTTATTTCGGGATATCTCATTATTATATGTGTGAGGAGCGGTTACTTAAATATGAAGCGGTATATGTCATTGCCGTTGGCGTAAAGGAGTAGTACTATGAGAAATGCCATTCCCACAAGCTGGGCGTACTCCATAAATTTTTCACTCGGTTTGCGTCGTGATATGATCTCGTACAGTAAGAACATGATGTGCCCTCCGTCAAGAGCCGGTATGGGCAGAATGTTCATAAACGCGAGCGCTACCGACAGAAATGCGGTTATTTCCCAGAATGAAAGCCAACTCCATTTTTCAGGAAACAGACTGCCTATGGCTCCGAAGCCTCCGAGACTTTTCGCTCCCTCGGCAGTTGCCACATACTTCATTGAACTTACATATGACGAAAGGCGGTCGGTACCTATCTGCCATCCTTTGGGTATCGATTGCAGAAAGGTGTAGTGGCGGGTGACTACCGGATATATGTCAGTAATGGGTTTCAGTTGAATGCCTATTTTGCCGGCAGAGTTGGGCTTTATCGGACAATAGATGAATTTGCCGTCACGCATCACTCCGAGTACGGTGTTTTTGTCGGCTTTTTTTGTTAGCTCGGCGGTAAACTCCGTATATGACGGAGTGGCTATACTGTCGACACTTATTATACGATCGCCGACTTCAAGTCTGGCTCCTTTCGCCGGCTCTCCGTTTACTACCGCTGCAATGTAGACCGGCAGACGGTATGTGAAAAAGCCTTTGTCTTCATTCACACGGAATATGAAGTTTTCGGGAATTGCTATTTTGACTGAGTCTTTATGATTGCGTAATACGGTCACTGTATCGGCCTCAAGCATGTCGAGCAATTTGTCCTGATTGTCTGCTCCTATCTTTTTACCGTCAATCATAATGGGAATGTCACCGTTTCTGAAGCCGATTTCCTGTGCCGACTGTACATAATCCATGCCTTCGTATGCTTTGTCCAAAGGTATGTACTTCTCACCCCAATACCAAGCTATTCCTGCATATATGACTATTGCGAGTATGAAATTCATCAACACTCCGGCCACCATGACAAGAAGACGCTGGTATGCGGGCTTGGAGCGAAATTCCCACGGTTTTGCCGGCTGTGCCATTTGCTCCTTGTCCATAGACTCGTCAATCATACCGGCTATTTTTACGTAGCCGCCGAGCGGTAGCCAGCCTATGCCGTATTCGGTATCGCGCCAAGTGGCACGGTCAGAGTCTTCGGCCTTTTTTTTCTTCGGTTTGTATTTGAATAAAGAGAACCACGGGTCAAAAAACAGGTAGAATTTTTCTACTTTAATGCCAAACATACGGGCAAATATGTAGTGGCCAAACTCATGTATGATTACAAGCAGGGCAAATGCCGCAATCAACTGAGCCGCTTTTATAAGAAATGTTTCCATCGATATATTTATGTTAGATTATTGACTCGGCGTATTTCCGGGTCTCGAAGTTTGTATTTACATAATCATCATATGAGGGCGACTGGATATAGGGCATCTTTTCCAATGATTTTTCCACGACTTTGCGTATGTCAAGGAACGATATGCGTCCGGAGAGAAATGCCGCAACGGCTACCTCGTTGGCGGCGTTTATTACGCAAGCCACGTTGCCTCCGCGCTCAAGCGCATGATATGACAGATTGATCATCGGGAATTTTTCCACGTCGGGCTCAAAAAATTCAAGACGCGAGTAGTCGTTTAGTGCAAGTCCGGGGCGTTCAGTGGCAAGTCGTGTGGCATCGCCAAGAGCGTAACGTATCGGCAGGTGCATGTCGGGCAGTCCGAGCTGCGCTTTTACAGAACCGTCTATAAACTCTACCATCGAATGTACTATTGATTGAGGATGGACTACTGCTTTTATTTTTTTTGGAGCAATGTCAAAGAGCCAACGTGCCTCTATAATCTCAAAGGCTTTGTTGATCATAGTAGCGGAGTCAATGGTTATTTTTGCACCCATATCCCAGTTCGGGTGTGACAGAGCGTCATTTACCGTCACCGTTTTTAACTCTGCTATATTTTTTGTGCGGAACGGGCCTCCGGATGCTGTTATTATAAGCCGTCTTACAGATTGTGGCTGTTCGCCTACAAGACATTGGTATATAGCAGAGTGCTCTGAATCTACCGGTACTATGCGTGATCTTGATTGCGCGAGCATGCGGTTGACGAGTTCTCCGGCCACAACAAGAGTCTCCTTATTGGCAAGGGCTATGCGTTTGCCCGATTCAATAGCTTTAAGGGTCGGTTCGAGTCCGCTGTAGCCAACTGTTGCGATAACAGCTGTGTCAATTGCAGGTTGCTGCATAGCATCAGCTACTGCCTTGCTGCCTGCTGCTGTGGCAATGCCATATGGCGTCAATGCCTCTTTAAGACGTCCGTAAAGACTGTCGTCGGCTATTATTGCCAACGAAGGCCTGTATTTTATGGATTGCTCTATAAGACGGTCTACATTGCGCCCGGCCACGAGAGTATGGGCTTTGAACAATTCGGGGTATTCCGATATGATATCGAGAGTCTGGACGCCGATTGAACCGGTACTGCCCAAGACTGCAATTTGCATCTGTGCCATGAAGTTAATTCAGGTGTTATAATCAGTATGCAAATTTAGTGTAAATAGTCTATTTATAAAAGAAATTCCTTAAAAAGGAATATAATCCCGGGGATTCAGAGCTGTACCGTTGTTCCATAATTCGATCGAAATCTGTGATTCTTCAGCCTTTTCACCGTTTCCCGTAAGTCCTATGACACTTCCCGCTTCAACTTTGTCACCGATAACGGCAAAGGGGGTGGTTATGCCGGAGTATTTCGATATGAATCCGTTGGGATGTTGGACGATTGTTGTAGTACCTTGATTGAGGACAGTGTATGTGCCGATTACAGTACCACCGTATATGGAACATATGGCAGCTTCTTTGGGCGCGATAAGGGTTACTTCTGTAGTTTTGCTACGGGAGTCTTCTACCGTAGCACCGTTTATCGGAGAGAAAAAGGCTATGCCGTCGGCTGCGGCCGGCGATTTTACTTTCAGATTGAAGCGTTCGGCTTCTTCAAACCGGTGCACAAACATCTTCTCGTTTTCGCTTGGAGGCAATAGAGAGTCCGGGGATAGAGCGGCAATTTCCGCTTTTGGTGTCGATTGCTTGGCCGGTGTGGATGACGGATTTAGTATTTCCGTCAGATTTTTCATATATGCATTGTTGGTTTTTACTATTTCTGAAAGTGAGTCTACACGCATGGCATTGACTATATTCTCCTGTCTCTGCTCTTTTTTCAGATAGCCGGGAAGTAGGGTGCGTATAGGAGTAAGGACTATTATTGTTGCTACCATACATCCTATTGCGAATATAAGAAATGCCACCGCCGCAATTATTTTAGGGCCGGTGAACTTCAGTGTCCATACTTCATTAAACGTATTTTCGTTAATAAATGATAGTCTGAAGCGTCGTGGAGTCCGCAACTGATGTCTTGTTTTTCGTTTATGAATGTTTTTTCCGTCCATCTTTAAAAGTATGATGTGCAAATATACGTAGAATATTTGGTGAGTTAATATGCTGTGGTTAAAATAAATTTTAATATTGGCATATTATTTAATAATGTGAACGTTAACATTTCAGTGTTAAATTGTGTCCAAAAAAGTTGCATGATATTCAACAATAGTTTACCTTTGTGAAAAATTTTCTGAACAAAGAGATTTACAATCGTGTTAATATATCAAAACTCGCCAAGACTGTTTCACGTGGCAGTAAGAGGCGGGCATAATAGAGGAAACAAAGGGTTTAAAATAATTTGTATAAATTAAAATTAAAGAAGAATGAAAAAGAACATCCTTTTTGGTTTTGCTGTATGTGGCGCAATGCTTATGTCAGCAAACGTTGCTCAAGCTCAAGAGGCTGTAGTAATTGAGGAGGCCACATTTACTGAAGTTGCAGAATGCGCTGATCATTACTATTCTCAGAAGAACGACAACTGGTTTATCCAGATTGGTGCCGGTATCGAAACTCCTATCGTAGAGCACTACAATCCCGGACATGGCAAACATCACATCACTGCCGCCTACGGTATCGGTTTCGGTAAGTGGTTCACTCCCTACCTCGCATGGCGTATTTCAGCTCAGGCCGCTTCTTACCACTTCGAGGCTTGCAAGGCTTACCAGAAGGCTAAATTTGTAAATGCTAACGTTGACTTGATGTGGGATATGTTCAATAGCTTCGGCAATGTCAACGCCGACCGCGTATTCAGCATCGTACCTTTCGTAGGAGTCGGTGGTTCTTACTCTTGGGACTTCAACCATGCCTACACCCCCATCAACGATGGTAAGTACAAGACTCGCGTATGGCAAATCCCCGTATCTGTAGGTTTGCAGTTCCGTTTCCGTCTCAGCAAGTATGTTGACTTCTTCGCTGAAGGTCGTTACTCTTTCTATGGCGACACTTTCGACGGCATCGCTTACGGTACAAACTCTATCGATATGAACATGACCGCTATGGGTGGTTTCACTTTCAACATCGGTGGCAAGAACTTCAAGTCGTTCAACCCCTGCGAATATCTCGGTTATATCAACCAGCTTAACGGTCAGATCAACGACCTTCGCGGCGAACTCGCTAACTGTGGCGCACGTCTTGCTGCTGCCGAGGCTCAGCTTCCTTGCCCCGAAGTTGTCGCTGTTGAATGCCCCGAAGCAGGTGCTCCCCTTATGTCAACCGTACGCTTCACCATCAACTCTGCCAAGATCACTTCACTCGAAGCTGTTAACGTATTCAACATCGCTCAGTGGATGAAGGCTAATCCCGAAGCTAACGTAGTTATCAAGGGTTACGCTGACAAGGACACCGGTACTGCCGCTTACAACATGAAGCTTTCAGAGCGTCGTGCACAGAACGTATACAACATGCTTACCAAAGAATACGGTATCTCTGCTGACCGTCTTACCATCAAGGCTGAAGGTAGCGACTCTCAGATCTACGATACCAATAACTGGAACCGTATCGTAATCTTCTCTCAAGACTAATTTACAGGAATTTCCTAAATAGACCCTTAGTCTCCGCCCCCCTCGGGCGGAGACTTTTTTTATGCCTTTATGTTTTTTATACTTAGTTTGGCACATGTTTTGCTTTGTTGATTGTTATAATTGTCAAAAGCTATAAGATGAATCATGCCTCTACGGGAAATATTCCCGCCAAGATAGAATCATATGTGTCGCGCAACCGCCTTCGCGACGCATTTCAGCAGTTGCGTTCTTACAGTGCCCGATTGGGCGACTGGCGCGTGACTGATGAAATAGACCGTCTGGAGCAATCTTATTCGATGATGCTTCGTTATGCCACGCAGGGTGTCGATGACCCCGGACGGTCCGACATATACGCATCGATCGAGCGCGGTATATATGACATAACCGATCGTATATCGCGTGAATTGACAAAGTCGTTATCGTCATCGGTCTACTTCAGTACGCTCAGATATGAGGCTATGCAACCTGACGGCAATCTGCCAGTGCTTGCCGAGAGATATCGACGTCTTTTATCGGAAATGTCGATATATAATCTTGTCACCGGGGCTGAAAACAGGTCGGCGGCCAATGCGCGTGCTGAACTTGAAATGATTGAACGCAGAATTTTCAATCATGTATGGACTACATATCCGTTTTCATCCGATGATGAGAATGCCGTCAAGATGCTGTTTGAGGCTGAGGAGGTGCCCGATTATTTCCGGGAAATGCTTGTATCGGCTCTGATGCTTGGCCTTACACACTATTATGACGAACGTCGTCTTATAATGTTGCTTGACTTTTATCAGTCGGCCGCTAACAACCGTATATCGCTGATAGCTTTGTGCGGAGCTTTGCTGGCTATGTTTGTTAACCGTAATCGTATTACCGGCAGCAAGATCTCGAATCGTATAGAGGTGCTTCGCGACGTCACTTCATGGCATGATGATGTTAAGACCGTATTTTTACAGTTTATACGTACGCGCGATACCGAGCGTATAAACCGTAAAATGATGGATGAACTTATCCCGGAAATGATGAAACTGCGTCCCGATATAGCCAAACGCATGCGTGACAGCGCGTCGATACCCGATATCGCAGATATGGAGGAGAATCCTGAATGGCAGGAGCTCCTTGACCGTTCGGGTATTACCGATAAGATAAAGGAATTGTCAAAAATGCAGGAGGAGGGTGGCGATGTATTCATGTCAACATTCTCCAATCTTAAGGGTTTCCCGTTTTTCTCCGATGTAGCCAATTGGTTTATGCCGTTCAATATCGAGCACACGGCGGTAACAGGCGCACTCGGAAGTGAGCTGTCGGCTGTAGGAAGTGTCATACAGGCGTCGCCTTTCTTGTGTGACGGTGACAAGTTTTCGTTTGTATTTGCACTTTCCACTGTGCCGGCTGTGCAGAAAAATATGATGCTCTCACAGTTTGGAGCTCAAAATATGAATGAGCTTGAACTGCGCAATGCACGTCTCGGCACGGCTTCTGAAGAAAAAGAGAACTTGGTTAATAAATATGTACAGGGTGTTTATCGCTTCTTTAAGCTGTTCAGGCGTAAAGGTGATTTCAACGATCCGTTCAGTCGTCCGTTGAATCTTCTTCAGTTATCGCAGCTCGCTCCTGACCTTACCGATATTGAGACATTGTCTGTCGTAAGCGAGTTCTATTTCAAAAGAGGTTATTATGACGATGCGCTTCATGTATTCAGGTTGCTTGCCGACAAGATGCCGCCCGACGCGCAATTGTTCCAGAAAATGGGTTATTGCATGCAACAGAAAGGCGATATAGTAAGTGCGTTGGATTACTATGAACAGGCTGAATTGCTTAATTCCGACAGCCTTTGGACATTGCGTCGCCTCGCCGCATGCAATCGTATGCTTGACCGTCGTGAAAAGGCGCTTGAATATTACCGTCGTATAGAGGCCAAGAAGCCCGATGAACTCAATACAGCGTTAAGTATAGGCCACTGCCTGCTTGAGCTCGGACAGGTAAAAGAGGCTCTGAACTACTATTATAAGGTGGAGTTTCTTGATGACAAGTCGACAAGGGCATGGCGTCCCGTAGCGTGGGCCTCTTTTGTTGCCGGTGAATATGACAGGAGCCGCATGTATTATGAGAAAGTCCTTGCCGATGCGCCGTCGGCCAATGATTATCTCAATATGGGGCATCTTAATCTTGTCACAGGCAATATCAAAGAAGCGATAAATTACTATAACCTGTCGATAGACAACGATAACGGCGATGCCGAGAAGTTTATAAGCCGCTTCAATGAAGACGAGCATTATCTGACCGATGCCGGTGTTGCGCCTGCATTGCTTCCGCTGGTGGTGGACGCTTTGCTTTATTCGCGCGATTGACAGGGAAATCAGGTCGTTTGTCGGATATTTATCGTATATTTGCATACATATATAACCGATTATTAACTTTATTATTTAATATATGAGAAAAGCTTTAACCGCCTTTCTGACTCTATTTGCAGTTATGACACAAGTGCAACAATCTGCGGCAGCGTCCGACAATCCGTTTTTCAAGGAGTATGAAGGTATTCATAATACCGTACCTTTTGACCGAATATCAAACAATTATTATGAGGAAGCTATAGACCGCGGCATGAAGATACAGAATCAGGAGATTGATGCTATAGTGAAGCAGAGCGCTAAGCCTGATTTTGAAAACACTATTGTGGCTCTTGAACGTACCGGTGCCGATCTTAACCGTGTGCTCAACGTGTTTTATCCTATGCTTTCGGCTATGAGTGATGACGAACTGATGGATATTTCGCTTCGGGTATCCGGTAAATTGTCGCAACACTCTACCGGCATATCTCTTAACGAAGGATTGTGGAAAAGAGTGAAAGCCGTCTACGATGACCGTGACCGGCTTGACCTCTCGCCTGAGGATGCCATGCTTCTTGAACGAACTTACGATTCGTTTGCCCGCAACGGAGCCAAACTTGAAGGCGAGCAGCGCGACAAGTACAGGGAGTTGTCATCGCGTTTATCTGATTTGACCACTAAATTCGGTCAGAACGTACTTAAAGAATTGAACACTTATGAGATATGGCTTGAGGCCGATGATCTGTCGGGACTCCCCGAAAGTTCTGTGGAGGCGGCCGCTATTGCCGCTAAGGAGAAGGGTAAGGAGGGTATGTACCTGTTTACTTTGGCCCAACCCGATTATATGGCGTTTATGAAGTACAGTGACCGCCGCGATCTGAGAGAAAAGTTTTACCGGCTTTACAATAGCCGCAATACTAAAGGCGAGTACTCCAATATTGACATAATGGCGGAGATAGCCGATGTCCGTCGTCAGATTGCAAACCTGTTCGGTAAGTCTACTTATGCCGAGTATGCTCTTGAAAAGACTATGGCCGAGACTCCGGATAATGTCAACAAACTCCTCAATCAGCTCACCGATGCTTATCGTCCGGCCCAGTTGAGGGAGTTTGCCGAAATAGAGGAGTGCGCATCAAGCCTCGATGGGCATCCGGTGAAACTTCAGGCATGGGATTACAGCTATTATGCCAATAAACTGAAAGAGCGGAAGTATAATTATGACGAAGAGGAGCTGCGTCCTTATTTTGAGCTGAACAACGTTATCGACGGTGTGTTCGGGCTCGCAACCAAGCTGTATGGGCTGTCGTTTACATATAATCCGGATATCAAAGTATATCATCCTGATGTCAAGGCTTATGAAGTGAAGGATGATAGCGGTCGATATATCGGTATTATATACGCCGACTTCTTTCCGCGTGACAGCAAACGTCCCGGTGCATGGATGACCGGTTTCCGCGATGAGTGCATTAACGCTTCGGGCGACAGTGTGCGGCCTCATGTGTCGATCGTAATGAATTTTACAAAACCTACAGGCTCTAAACCGTCATTGTTGACTCCCTATGAGGTTGAGACTTTCCTTCATGAGTTTGGCCATGCGTTGCACGGTCTTCTCGCCGATACAAAGTATGCTTCGTTGTCAGGTACGGCCGTGTATCGCGATTTTGTAGAACTGCCCTCGCAGTTTAATGAAAACTATCTTACTCAGAAAGAATTTCTTGACGGTTTTGCCAAGCATTATCTGACAGGTGAGCCTATACCGCAGCGTCTTGTCGATAAGATAGTGGCTACTTCGCAGTTTGGAGCCGGTTATGCTTGTTTGCGTCAGCTCGGTTTCGGTCTTACCGATATGGCATGGCACTCCGTTACGGAAAAAGTCGATGACCCTGCCGAACTTGAGCGTAAGGCCAATGAACCGGTTGCCATGTTTGATGAGGTTGAGGGCTGTTCGTTCTCACCGCAGTTCAGCCATATCTTTTCAGGTGGGTATGCCGCAGGGTACTACAGCTATAAATGGGCTGAAGTGCTTGATGCCGACGCTTTTTCGGTATTTTTGAAAAATGGCTTGTTTGATCGCAAAACGGCCGATTCATTCCGTAAGAACATACTTACCCGCGGCGGTACCGAGCATCCGATGATCTTGTATAAACGTTTCCGCGGTCAGGAGCCCACTATCGATGCGCTTCTTGAACGTGACGGCATAAAACCTTCGCTTGAACTTCCGCAGTCTGTTCCTGTTAATAAAGACTGACAATAGGTTATATAAAAACAACAGCCCGGCAGTTAACTATTGGTTTCTGCCGGGCTGTGTTTTATATTTGTGACGATGTGCTATTTTAATTCAACTACAGTTATGCCTGCGCCGCCAAACTGTACATGTTCGTCGCGATATGACTTGACGCCGTCGACCGTGTCGAGGTATTGGCGCAGATATTGGCGAAGCGCTCCGGTGCCTGTGCCGTGGAGTATTCTTATTGTTCCCGCATTGAAGCGTATGGCATCGTCTATATAGTAGGTGAGCGCCTGCACGGCTTCGTCGACTCTCATTCCGCGCAGGTCAATCTCCTGCTTGAAGTCAAGTTGCTTGCGACGCTGAGCGTCCGATACGGCTCCCCCCATTACCGTAGTCGGACCGGCTCCCGATTGCGCTTGCGCTATCGTGGCTTTGAGACGGTCCAGTCTTACGGTGGTTTTTATCATGCCGAACGCTACCGTTGCGTTTTTGCCGTTTATCTCAAGTATTTTGCCTACTGTACCTTGACCGTCAAGTTTGACATTGTCGTTTACTTTAAGCGGTCGTGCAGATGTTGTCTCGCTTGTCGGCTTGGGGTGACGTTTCTTTTTGGGTGCTTTTTTTAGCAGCGGGTGGTCGTTTATCTCTCCCTGTGTTAAAGCGTCCTTTTCTTCCTGAAGTTTTTTGCGGGCTTCCTGTGTTTTTGTCTTGTCGGCTTGCGCGAGTTTTATCTCATGTATTGTCCGTTCGATCGACGCATTGCTGCCCTCGAGAATTTTTCGCGCCTCTTCTTTGGCCTCGTTCAGTATTTCACGACGTTTTTCGCGCAGTTGCTCGGCTTCGTCCTCATAGCGGCTAAGCTGATTCTCCAGCTTTTTCTCTTTTTGCCTTATGGCGAGTCGCTTGTTTTCCCAGTAACGTTTGTCGCGGGCAATATCAAGAAGATATTTGTCCATGTTTATGTAGTCGCTTCCTACTATATTCTCCGCTTCCGATATTATATAGTCGGGCAGACCTATTTTACGGGCTATCTCGACGGCAAACGAGCTGCCCGGATTGCCTATCGACAGCCTGAACGTCGGTTGCATCAAGTGACGGTCATAGAGCATCGAGCCGTTTATAAGGCCTTCGGTGTCTTCCGCGAAATGCTTGAGATTTTGGAAGTGGGTTGTGATTACTCCCCACATGCCGCGGTCATTGAACTGCTTGAGTATCGCTTGGGCTATGGCCCCTCCTATCTGCGGTTCGGTGCCGCTGCCAAATTCGTCAATAAGTACAAGCGAAGTCTTCCGGCCGTTGGCCAGAAAGTATTTCATATTGCGCAGATGTGAGCTGTAGGTACTCAGGTCATCCTCGATTGACTGGTCGTCGCCGATGTCAACAAAAATGTCGTCGAAAATACCCATGTGCGAGTTCTCATACAATGGCGGCAGCATGCCGCACTGCGTCATATACTGTACGATACCTACGGTTTTAAGACATACCGATTTTCCACCGGCATTCGGCCCCGATATAATTAGTATGCGTGCCTGTCGGTCAAGGGTTATGTCGAGCGGCACTGTCTCTTTGTTCTGTCGTCTTAGCGAAAGCAACAACACGGGGTGTACGGCATGATACCATTCCATCTCCACATCGCGGCTTAGCATCGGGAGCCGTGCTCCTATCTCATTTGCGAACAGAGCTTTGGCGTGTATGAAGTCAAGTTCACCGACGATATCCATTCCGGCCAATATCGGTTCGATATGCGGCCTTATGTCGTCGGCAAAAGCTGTGAGTATCCTTACTATTTCACGGCGCTCTTCAAGTTGTAGCTCCCGTACACGGTTGTTGGCCTCGACTATTTCCGCCGGTTCGATGTAAACTGTCTTGCCCGATGCCGACTCGTCGTGCACAATGCCGTTGATGCGCCGCTTGTTCATCGGTGGTACGGGTATCACCAGACGTCCGTCGCGTACCGACGGAGTCGTGTCTGTGTCGATATAGCCTGCCTGAGCCGCGCGTGCGAGCACTCTCCTCATTATAGTGTTTATAGCGCCCGATGTCGAGTTTATACGTGAACGTATGTCGGCCAACTCCGCTGACGCGTTGTCTTTCACATTCCCGAACCGGTCTATTATGCGGTCTATAAGTTTTGTTACTTCGGGAAAGGGAGTGAGCATGGATGTTTTTTCATCCAGCACCGGATACTCCGAGCCATCTTCGTGACGTTTGGAGCTAAAATAGGCTACTATTTCGTTTATTGTGGTAAGTGTACGTCTGACCGTGAGCAGGTCCGGTGCACTGATAAAAGTGCCCGGCACTTTTATGCTCCCTAACAAATTGTTTATGTCATGTACTCCTTCAATAGGAAAAGCCTCGCCCGAAGTTATGATCGATAGCATCTCGCCGGTCGCTTCCAGCTTGTTTTTGACTGCGTCATAGTCGTTGGAAAATGACATGCTGTCGCAAAATTCCTTTCCTATTGATGATAGACATCGTTCTTTAATCAGTGAACGAAGCGTTGAAAACCCTATTTTATTTTCGAAGCTGTCGGGATATATCACAATAAATCTATTTTTGTCATAATACGTCGGCTATCGCAAACGTCATCATTTCAGATTTTGTCTTACCAAGTCAAGATAATTCTGCATGGCCTCGTTGTCGTGCTCCTCGACTATTTTTTGCAGTTCGGCCAGCTTTTGCTGTATCTTGGCGAGCTGCCCTGATGTATGAGGATTAAACAGTATCTCGCTGAGCAGATAGTCGTCTTCGCTCATAAGACCGTCGGCTATGGCTTTGTGGCGCTTGAATGTGGTGCCGGGAGCATCCTGATGTTTCATGCAACCGGCAAATACAAGTGTTGACGCAAACGGTATGGAGAGAGAGTAGGCTATTGTCTCGTCATGCTTTTTAAAGTTGTATTCTTCGATGTGAAGACCAAGTCCGGAATAAAGATCCTTGAAAAATACTTTGCCCAGATGGTCGCCTTCGGCAATGATAATAGCGTTTTCATTGCTCAGATTGCTTAATGAAGCAAATGTGGGGCCGAACATAGGGTGAGTCGATACAAAAGGATGTCCGCACGAGGCATAAAATTCCGGCAGACCGGTTTTCACCGATGCGATGTCACTTAAAATGCATCTTTCGGACAGGTGGGGCATAACCGCTTTGAATGCGTCAAGTGTATATTTGACCGTAGCGGCGTTTATGACCATATCGGGGGCGAAATCGTCCACTTCCGACAGGTCGCTGAAACGACGACACATAAACGTGAACAGAAGACGCCGCGGATCAGTGTCGTATATAGCCACATCATGGTTCTGGGAAAGCAGGTCGCAGAAAAACGACCCCATCTTTCCCGCTCCGATTATAAGAATTTTCATAATGCAGTATATATATATTAATGAGTGCGGTCGTTAAATATCTCAATTTGCTGACGTACCGACTCCTCGTGTATGGCTGCAAGTACAGAGCGCATAAAATCGCCGCTCATGCCCATCTCTTCAGCGAGTTTGGCGCGCGATTGCATTATCTCGTCGTGACGGCCTATCTGCAATACCGGCATACGGTGCTCTTTTTTATATTGGCCTATCTCGCGCGATATTCTCATACGTTTGTTGAGCACTTCAAGCAGTTCGTTGTCGAGCTCGTCTATCTGTTGGCGGAGCAGTGTGAGGCTTTCAGTTGTCACTGTAGAGTCGCGTAGCACAAGGGTGTTGAGTATAAAGTTGAGTACGTCGGGTGTTACCTGCTGGGCCTTGTCGCTCCATGCGCAGTCAGGATCGCAATGGCTTTCTATTATGAGGCCGTCAAAGCCCATGTCGAGGGCTTGTTGCGATAGCGGGGCCACTAATTCGCGTTTGCCTCCTATATGGCTGGGGTCGCAGAGCAGCGGCAATTCGGGGAAACGACGGCGCAATTCGATAGGAATGTGCCATTGCGGAAGATTGCGATATAGGTGTTTGCCATATGAGCTGAAACCGCGGTGTATGGCTCCAAGACGTTTTATGCCCGCATTGTACAGACGCTGCAGGGCTCCGATCCATAATTCGAGGTCGGGATTCACCGGATTTTTTACAAGCACCGGTATGTCTACCCCCGATGCTTTCAATGCGTCGGCTATTTCCTGCATGGCAAACGGGTTGGCCGATGTTCGGGCTCCGATCCACAATATGTCTACTCCCGCTTCGAGAGCGGCTTCAACATGCTGTCTTGTAGCTACTTCGGTTGAAGTAAGCATACCGGTCTCCTCTTTTACACGTTTGAGCCATTGCAGGCCTTCTACACCGATACCCTCGAAGCCTCCGGGTTTTGTGCGGGGTTTCCATATGCCGGCGCGGAATATCTTTACACCGTTTTTTGCGAGTTCACAGGCTGTGGCCATTACTTGTTCTTCTGTCTCGGCACTGCATGGGCCGGCTATTATGATGGGGTGGAGCTTTTCGGCGCCATCTTTCAGAAGCGGTTTTAATTCGTTCATGTCAGTTTATGATTATTGTTTTTTATTCATTTTGTTAATACGGTCAAGTGCTCGCTGCATATTCTGTTCGGTGGCACACAACGATATGCGTACATACCGGTTTCCGTTGCTGCCGAATATGAATCCCGGAGTTATAAATACGTGTGCGTTGTACAGTACTTTGTCAGCGAGTGCTTCGCTTGACGGTTCGTTGTCGGGAATACGGCCCCACAGAAACAGACCCTTCTGTGCCGGATCATATGTGCACTGTAGCGCTTCCATTATTTGTTCGGCTACTTTTCTGCGGGCGGAGTAGTTGGCGTTGATGCCGTCATACCATTCACGTCCTACTTCATAACCCTTTACAGCGGCAAGCATAAGCGGTTTGAATTGCCCCGAGTCAATGTTTGATTTGACTTTAAGTATCCAGTTTATGAATGTGGGGTTGGAGGCAAGCATACCCACACGCCAGCCGGCCATGTTATGTGACTTGCTCATTGAGTTCATCTCAATGGCAATATCTTTGGCCCCTTCGATCTGAAGAAGGCTGAGCGGCTTGTCGTTAAGTATGAAGCTGTAAGGGTTGTCGTGGGCTATGACTATATTGTGCTTTTTGCCGAACGCTACTATTTTTTCGAAAAGCTCGAGTGTGGCCGGAGTGCCTGTCGGCATGTGAGGGTAGTTGATCCACATGAGTTTTATCTTGTCGAGCGGCAGACGTTCAAGAGCGTCGAAGTCGGGCAGCCATCCGTTCTCTTCCGTGAGGTCGTAGTTATATATGGTGGCTTGCGCCAGTCGGCTTACGGAGGAGTAGGTGGGATAGCCGGGATTCGGTACAAGCACTCCGTCGTCCGGGTTCAGGAATGCGAGCGATACGTGTAGTATGCCCTCTTTGGAGCCGATGAGCGGCTGCACCTCGGTTGTAGGATCAAGTTTTACGCCGTACCAGCGGGCATACCAGTCGGCCATGGCCTTGCGCAGCTCGGGTATGCCGACATAAGGCTGGTAACTGTGGTTGCCGGGTTTACGGGCCTCTTCGGCAAGGGTGTTGATGACGTCGGAGTGGGGGGGCAGGTCTGGGCCGCCTATTCCGAGTGATATTACATCGGCGCCTTCGGCGTTCATTTGGGCCACCTCACGCAGTTTGCGGGAGAAGTAATACTCTTGAATTTCCGAAACTCTGTCGGCCGGAATTATTTTGATGTCAGATTTCATTTTTACATTCTGTATATTCTCCGAGTATGCGGAGGTCGTTGATTAATGGTCGTACGGCTTCTATGGACTGGCGGTAACGCGCGTAGCTGTCAAAGGTAAGATCGGCATAAAAACGATATTCCCACTCACGGCCAACTATCGGCATTGATTGTATTTTTGACAGATTTATGTCGTAGAACGAGAAAATTGTAAGCACCTTTGACAGCGCTCCCTGAGTGTGTGGAGTGGTAAATACTATTGATGCTTTGTTTATGTCAATCTCGGAGGGTGCCATCTCCGCAGCCATCAGCGGATCGGTTATAATAAGAAAACGGGTATAGTTGCGCTTGTTGGTCTCTATCTCGCGTTGCAGGACATTGAGTCCGTAGAGAGAGGCGGCATATTCGCCGCATACGGCGGCATGTCCTATCAGTTTTTTTTCGGCAATCTCTTTGGCACTTCCTGCAGTGTCAAAAGCCTCTATCATTTTTAAGTTGGGATGGCGGTGCAGAAACTGTTCGCACTGTCGCAGGGCCATGGGGTGGGAGTTTACTTCGGTAAGTTCGTCGATACTTTGTCCCGGAAGTGCGGCAAGCGTGTGCGATATGCGCATCTTGTATTCGCCCACAATCTGCATATGGCTTTTGCGCAGGAGTTCGTGATTTTGCAGCAAAGACCCCGCTATGGTATTTTCTATAGCCAGAATGCCGAGTAGCGAGGCGTCGTCCGACAGTGTCTCGAACATCTCCGGAAACGACTCGCAAGGTATCGTGTCGATATCCTCACCGGCGAAATATTTACGGGCGGCGGCATCGTGATAACAGCCGGCTACGCCTTGGATGGTAACGCGCTTTTTCATTGCGTGGGTTTAGTTGGGTTATAAAATTAAAGTCCCGACCTAAATGTTAGGAGCGGGACTTTAAAAATACGTTTTATTATATTGTCGATGTTATGTATACATATTTGCCCGCTTTAATTCCTTGCGAAATAAAAGTAAGAAAAATAATATGCATAAAATCGAGTCATATCTTGTCAATTCTGTTTTACGCTACAAATGTAGAGCAAATCTTTTAATTATGCAACAAAAAGTCAAAAATCGTGCATAAAAATTAACGAATAGGTTTTTATACAAACGGATTGTAACGCTGTTCGTAGTCGATGTCGGTGGGTAGTCCGTGGCCGGGATATACAGTTACGTTTTCTGGCAGTTTGAAAACCTTGTTGCGTATGCCGTCGATGAGCAGCTGATGATTGCCTCCCACAAGGTCGGTACGGCCTATGCTGCCGCGGAAGAGAACATCGCCTGTTATGGCCCACCTCGATTTCGGGAAATAAAGGACGATACTGCCGGGAGAGTGGCCCGGTACTCCAAGTACCTCCACCGTCTCGCCACATATATCTATTGTGTCGCCGTGACTGAGCCGGCGGTCTATCTCTACTACGGCCATGTCATCGGGAAGTCCGAACATTCGGCACTGCGTTGCCGCCCGTTCTCCGAGAAAAGCATCATCCTCGCAAGCCGTCACCTCAAGTCCGTATTTGTTTTTTATATAAAGGTCTCCGAATATATGGTCGACATGCATGTGGGTGTTTATGAGGTGGGTGAGCTTTAGACGGTGACTCTCTATGAAGTTGTCGATCTGCAGCTCTTCGTCCTCGTTTATCATGCCCGGGTCTATTATGGCCGCTTCGCGGGTGTCGGGGTTCCATATCAGATAGGTGTTTACCCCGAACATATTGAATGTAAATGTCTTTATTTTCAACATAGTTTTTCAGCAGTTTAATCACATTTGTACATATACGAGTTTTTTTGTCTCAAAAAACGGCTCGTCAAACCGGCGATTGAGTTCTTCTATTATAACTGGGTTAGGTATACTTTTTGTTTCGTCGTTCAAGTCACCGCCTTTAAGACATATAAGTCCGTTAGGGTAGCCGTTTCGCTGTATTTTGTCGATATTCTTTTTTATTAGCGGTAGCAGTCCGTCAAGCCGCATCACGGCCCGGCTGACCACAAAATCATATTTGTCGCGGCATTCGGCTATATCTCCGTGCTGAAACGTAACATTGTCAAGCCCTATGCTTTCGGCTATATTTCGTGCTACATTTATTTTCTTGCCTATGCGGTCGATAAGGTGGAACCGGCATTTCGAAAACATTATAGCGAGCGGTATTCCCGGAAAGCCTCCGCCGGTACCCATGTCGAGGAAACGTGTTCCGTCGACCGGATTTATGAATTTGGCTATGGACAGTGAGTGCAGTATATGGTTTACGTAAAGATTGTCGATATCTTTACGAGATATGACATTTATCTTTTCGTTCCATTCCGGATAAAGAGTGCCGAGCATTTCGAATTGCTCTTTCTGTCGTTCGTTAAGATTGAAATATTTCGTTATCGATTGCATATTCGGTACATTGATATTATAACAAAGATAGTGACTTTTTATCTAAACGGAATTAAAGACAAGCCTGATTCTACAAAATTACCTTAATTCTGTGCCAAATCACCAATTAAGGGATAAATTTCGCCCTAAATATGTCGTTGTTTTGAAAAATTTTGCGCAACTTTGCACATTAAATAAAACTATTTTAACAATTAAACGATTGCAATGGAGTTTTCCGCAATACAGATAGCAGCCCTTGTAAACGGTACGGTCGAAGGTGACGGCGAGGTTAAGGTCAGTACTTTCGCTAAAATCGAAGAGGGCCAATCCGGGGCTATTTCGTTTCTCGCAAACCCGAAATACACTCATTATATCTATGATACCGCAAGCTCGATAGTACTTGTAGGCAATGAATTTGTCGCTGAACATCCCGTAAAAGCCACTCTTATCAGGGTAGCCGATCCTTACGCCACGGTAGCGAATCTGCTTGACATGGTAAGCAAAATGTCGGCTCCTAATCCTATAGGGGTAGAGCAGCCGTCATACATCTCTGACGGCGTTGTCGTGCCTGACGACGCTTATGTCGGTGCTTTTGCATATATCGGCAAAGGGGTACGACTCGGTAAAAACGTTAAAATATATCCTCAGGTTTATATCGGCGACGGAGTGGAGATTGGCGACAACACCGTTTTGTATCCCGGTGTGAAAATATATCACGGATGTAAAATAGGTGCAGGGTGTACCTTGCATGCGGGAGTGGTTATTGGAGCCGACGGTTTTGGCTTCGCTCCTGTAAACGGCGCTTACAACAAGATACCTCAGATCGGCATTGTGATTTTGGAGGATAATGTCGAAATAGGTGCCAATACGACTGTCGACAGAGCCACTATGGGATGCACCCGCATCCGTAAAGGCGTTAAGCTCGACAATCTCATACAGGTGGCCCACAATTGTGAAATCGGTGAAAATACCGTGATGGCTTCGCAGGTCGGTGTGGCCGGTTCGACAAAGGTCGGTGCAAATTGTATGGTAGGCGGTCAGGTAGGATTTGCCGGACATATACATGTCGGCGACAATGTGATGATAGGTGCTCAGTCTGGACTTCCCCGTGACGTGGAGTCGGGTTCTCGCATAATGGGGTATCCGGCGGTCGATGCCAAAGATTTTGCCCGTCAGGCTGTAAATGTAAAAAATCTTACCGAGCTTTACCGTCGTGTGGCCGAGCTTGAAAAGAAACTCGAAAATCAGAAATAAAGATATAAGATATGAAACAGCGTACTCTCAAAGAACCGTTTAAGGTGCATGGTAAGGGGCTGCATACCGGCCTTGTGATTGATGCCGAGTTTTGTCCGGCTCCTGAAAATCACGGTTATAAGTTCAAGCGTATGGATCTCGAAGGCGAGCCTGAAATAGATGCGCTTGCCGAATATGTGACCGCTACAAACCGCGGTACCGTGATCAGCCGTGGCGACATCAAGGTCAGCACAATAGAGCATGCGCTCGCCGCGCTGTATGCTGCCGGTATAGATAACTGTCTCATAAAAGTCAATGCTCCCGAGCTCCCCATCCTTGATGGAAGCGCCAAAGAGTATTGCGAAAAGATACTGTCGACAGGTGTGGTAGAGCAGGATTCTGAAAAAGACTATTATGTTGTAAAACAGAAAATCGAGGTGCGCGATGACACTACCGGTTCGTCAATAGTAGTGCTTCCTGACGATGATTTCAGTATCGATACAATGGTGGCTTTTGATTCTCCTGTACTTACCAATCAGTTTGCGTCGCTTGACCGTCTTGATGACTTCTCCCGTGAGATAGGTGCGAGCCGCACATTTGTATTTGTACGTGAGATCGAGCCTCTTGTAAAGGGTAATCTTATCAAAGGCGGCGACCTTGATAACGCTATTGTGATCTATGACAAGCCCATGGAGCAGAGCGACCTTGACCGTCTTGCCGACCTTATGAACGTACCTCACAAGAATGTATCGGAACTTGGCTATATAAACAACTTCCCTCTGTTTGCCGAAAATGAACCTGCGCGTCATAAGTTGCTTGACGTGCTCGGTGACATAGCGCTTATAGGCCGTCCTCTGAAGGGTAAGGTCATAGCCACTCGTCCCGGCCACTCTATCAATACTACTTTTTCCAAGAAAATACGCAAGGAAATAAAGCGTCAGGAGATACAGGCTCCTGTCTACAATCCGTCGGTAGATCCTGTAATGGATGTCAACCGCATACGTGAGCTTCTTCCTCACCGTTATCCTTTCCTTTTGGTCGACAAGGTTATAGAGAAGGGCGACAACTACATAGTGGGCGTGAAAAATGTAACCGGAAATGAACCCTACTTCCTCGGTCACTTCCCGCAGGAACCCGTTATGCCCGGTGTACTTCAGGTTGAGGCTATGGCTCAGACCGGAGGCTTGCTCGTGCTTAGCACTGTCGATGAACCTGAAAAGTATTCGACCTATTTTATGAAGATAGACAACGTTAAGTTCCGCAACAAAGTCGTTCCGGGCGATACGTTGATATTCCATGTATCATTCTCCACTCCGTTGCGTCGCGGATGTGCCGTCATGAAAGGTTATGCCTTTGTCGGCGAAAAGATTGTGACCGAGTGTGAATTCATGGCGCAGATAGTAAAAAACAAGTAAATCAAATCCCCAAATAAATGAAACAACCTTTAGCATATGTACATCCGGCTGCCAAAATAGCCTCCAACGTGGTTATCGATCCGTTTGTTACAATTGATCAGAACGTAGAGATCGGTGAAGGCACACGCATCGGAAGTAATGTGACAATTATGGAAGGAGCCCGCATCGGTAAGAATTGTGTTATTTTTCCCGGAGCTGTGATTGGCGCCATCCCTCAGGACTTGAAATTCCGTGGCGAGGACACTCTTGCCATTATAGGTGACAATACCACAATACGTGAATGTGTGACAATAAACCGCGGTACGGCTGCCCGTGATAAAACTGTGGTGGGCAACAACTGTCTTATAATGGCCTATTGTCATGTGGCTCATGATTGTATAGTGGGCGACAATGTCATAATGTCAAATGCGACTCAGCTCGCCGGCGAGGTCGTGGTGGATAACTTCGCGGTTATCGGTGGCGGTACGCTTGTACACCAGTTCTGCCACATCGGCTCGCATGTCATGATACAGGGCGGTGCGCTTGTAAACAAGGATATACCTCCTTATGTCAAGGCCGCACGTGATCCTATCGCTTATGCCGGTATCAACTCCATCGGTCTTCGTCGCCGTAATTTCAGCAACGAACAGATACGTGAGATTCAGGAGATATATCGTTACCTGTATCTTTCAGGACTTAATGTTACCGATGCTATCGAGCGTATAGAGGCCGAACTTCCCGCTACCAAGGAGCGTGACGAGATTATATTGTTTGCCCGCAACGCCAAGCGTGGCATTATACGCGGATACGTATAAATACTAAAACCACTTGAAGATTATGGCGCAGATACATATGCCGATAAATCCGGCCGTAGTGTAGATTATCGAGCTTAGAAGTATCTTGCGCCGTAAAGCGGTGGGCGAGAGACGACGGCGTCTGAGCCGACGGTTGTCGGCATAAGAGTATATCGGGCCGCTGATTACTCCGAACATGATGGAGAAAACCAGCCACATCCAAGGGGTACCCATATCGTCAGTCGTCGCTTGGCGTTATTTCCGATGCTTCGCGCATTTCGTCATACTCGAGCCATTGCGGATCATTTTCAGTGTAAATGCTTATCGGGAGAAGATCAAACGGAGCCAAGGCCAAGTTGATCTTCTTTTCGAATATATGTACCGACGTGCAGTAAAATATCCAGTTGCGCTCGTTGTCGCCGGTATAGATGCCGGTAAGTATAGCTACGGGGTCTTTGTCGAAAACATCGGTCATTGCATCTTGAACCGCTTCCATCAGTGTAGAGGTAGGATCGTCAGGCATGCCGGCGGAATTTCCGGGATATTTCCATGTGATTTCGACGCGGATATTGTATTTCCCCGATTCGCGCGCTTTTTCAACGCCACGGCGTCCGGTGACCATTACAAGGCGTCCTGATTCGCTTTCGGTGGGCGATGTCCACCAGTCGTTTCCAAATTTCATAATTAATAATTCTGTTAGTCGGACCTAATTTACTTAAAATAGTACAAAGTCTCAATTATTTAATGACGAAATTTAATAAAAGTTTATACCGACATACGGTTTTTATTCAGAGATAACAATAATATGTATCGTATCATCATTATATTCATGCTTTTAGCGGCCGGTATGCGTTGCGACCTGCTTTCACAGGAGGTGAGGGGTGTGTGGCTTACCACCAATGCCGGTCTTGACTGGCCCGATAAAAACGCAACGGTTGAAGAGCGGAAGAAAACGTTGGTCGATATGCTTGACCGCCTCGAAAAAGCACATTTCAATCTTGTGTTGTTTCAAGTGCAGGCTAACGGCGATGTTGCGTGGGACTCCAAGATACAGCCGGCTATGGAGCAGTTTACCGGCGACGGTTCGCGTAGTCTTGATTACGATGTATGTCGTTTTGTTATTGATGAGTGTCATAAACGAGGCATGAAGTGTCATGCGTGGGTAGTGCCTTACCGGCTGGGTACAGCGGCCGCCGCTTCAAAATATCGTAAAAACCATGTCGGTCATGCCATATACAAACACCCCGATATGTGTGTGAAATATAAAGGGGCGTATTATCTTGATCCCGGGCTGCCTTCGGTGAGGAAATATCTGGTAAAGTTGTATAAAGAGTTGCTTGAAAAGTATGATTTTGACGGTATAAACTTGGACTATACCCGATATCCGGGCGATGACTTTCCCGACGGCGCGTCATTTCGCCGTCATAATTCTCATAAACTTGAAAAAAATGATTGGCGACGCGACAACATAAACCGTTTTGTCGCAGACTTGTATAAAGCCGTCAAGAAAATAGACAAGAACGTTGTAGTGGGATCGGCTCCTATAGGTACGTATAAGAATGTGAAAGGTTACAGAAATACTACGGCTTACGGGTCGTTTCAGCAGGATCCCGGGGCGTGGATAGCTTCGTGCCACCATGATCTCGTAATCCCTCAGATGTACTGGGGTGAGGATTTCGGCTTCTCGACTCATCTGTCGACTTGGGTGGATGTGGCCGACGGCCGTTGCCTGATAGTGGGGCTGGCGCCGTATAAGATGGTTGAGGGGAAATGGTCGGCAGCCGATGTCATAAAACTTATGAAGAAGGCTACGGCGGTAAAAGGTGTGAACGGTGTGTGCTTTTTCAGAACGGCCCATATACTTGGCAATGACCGACGTGTAAAGGAGCTGTATAAGTATCTGGTTGATAATCCGCCCTCTCCGGTAGCGAAAAAGAAGTCGCGCAGAGAAAAGCCGATAGAGAGTGTTGAAAAATTTTTGGAGTAAAATTTGGCTGTCGCTCGACGATTGCCTATCTTTGACAAAATATAACGCAAAAATTAATAAACATGGAAATTGCAGGAAAAATAATATTGGCATTGCCTGAACAGTCCGGAACATCCAAGGCCGGCAACGAATGGAAAAAACGCGAATACGTTCTGGAGACTCATGAGTCCTATCCCCGTAAAGTGCATTTTGACCTTTTCGGAGCCAAGGCCGATCAATATCCTTTGAATGTAGGTGATGAGATCGTGCTCAGTTTTGATATAAACAGTCGTGAGTTCAACGGCCGTTGGTTTACATCAATCAGCGGTTGGAAGGTTGAGAAAGCCGCTACTCCCGCTGTAGCCGGAGCTCCCGCACCTCAGGACTTCCCCGGCGCTGTGCCTCCCCCTCCCATGCCTGACTTGGGAAGCGATACCAGCGATGACCTGCCTTTCTGATAAATGCAGATTAAATTATCATAAAATAAAGCCCGAAGGCCGCTGCGGTCTTCGGGCTTTATTTTATATTCGGCGATGCTTTATCAGAGCATGCTTATAGAACGTTTGATGAAGTTGCTCAGATCCTGACCTTTGAGAAGTCCGTTGCCGAGGAGAGCGAGGTCGAGCAGTTGTTTTACCTTACTTTGTCCTGCGGCATAGTCGCTTATAAGTTTGGTCTCTTCATCACGTAGTGTGCTAACTTCTTTCTCAAGTTCCGAAACTTTCTTGTTGTCTTCGTCACTGAGTTTGCCGTCTTTTGCGGAGTCGCGCAGACTTGTGATTTCAGCATTTTTCTTCTCGATGTCCGCGCTTATCGGCTTCACTGTATCGCCGATGGTTTTGTCGGCCTCATCACGAATCTCTTTGATCAGCGTGTGTTCGGTGTTTACAATAAGATTGTAGCTGTCGGGCAACTCTCCGTAGAATGACATGCCGGGCTGCATGGCCGCCATGTCCTTCATGCGTCGCATGTATTCGTTCTGAGTTATGACGAGCGGTGCGGCATCGGCTGCGAGCGCTTCAAACGTAACGAGGAACTCGGCCTTCTCAACCTTGGGCACCTGCGACTTGAATACCGTGGTAAGTATATTTCGCTGTTCGGGAGTAAGGTCGGCTACTTTGCGATCCTCTTTGCGGATGAGGTTTTCAATCACGTCAGAGTCTACACGGACGAAGTGCGATTTTTCGAGTTTTTGTTCCAACATGCCTATGAAATGGCTGTCAAACTGTCCGTCCATGACAAGTACGCTGTAGCCTTTGTCGGTGGCAGCGTTGATGTAATTGTACTGGGCAACCGGGTCGGTAGAGTACAGGTACACAATATTGCCGTCTTTATCGGTCTGCTCGGCTTCGATGAGAGTCTTGTATTCGTCAAGTGTATAGTATTTGCTTTCAGTGTCTTTGACGAGCACAAACTTCATGGCGCGTTCGCAGAACTTCTCGTCGGTCAACATTCCGTACTCGATGAACAGTTTTATGTCGTCCCATTTCTGCTCGTATTCGGTGCGGTTGTTTTTGAAAATCTCTTCCAGTCGGTCGGCTACCTTACGTGTTATGTAGGTTGATATCTTCTTTACCGCAGTGTCGCTCTGTAAATAAGAACGCGATACGTTAAGCGGTATGTCGGGCGAGTCGATGACACCTTGCATCAACATCATGAATTCGGGCACCACGCCTTCGACAGAGTCCGTGACAAATACCTGATTGCAATATAGTTGGATGCGGTTGCGAGTAACGTCTATATTGTTTTTTATTTTCGGGAAATACAATATGCCGGTAAGTGTGAACGGATAGTCGACGTTCAAGTGAATCCAGAACAGAGGATCGTCCTGACCCGGATAAAGCTCACGATAAAATGCAAGATAGTCGTCATCGGTCAGTTCCGACGGTTTCTTTGTCCACGCCGGCTCTGTGTTGTTTATGACCTTGTCTTTATCGGTGTCGACATATTTGCCGTCTTTCCATTCCTGTTCTTTTCCCGATACAACGGGAACCGGCAGGAAGCGACAATATTTTTTCAGAAGAGTGTCGATACGGGCTTGTTCAAGGAACTCCTTGTTGTCGTCATCAACGTAAAGTATGATGTCGGTTCCTCGGTCGGCTTTTTCAATAGGTTGCATCTCGTATTCGGGTGAGCCGTCGCAAACCCAGCTTACGGCCTGTGAGCCTTCTTTGTATGACAAGGTGCGTATCTCAACTTTCTTGGCCACCATGAATGCCGAATAGAAGCCGAGACCGAAATGTCCTATTATATTCTCGGCTTTATCTTTGTATTTTGCTAGAAACTCTTCGGCACCCGAAAATGCTATCTGGTTGATGTATTTTTCTATATCATCGGCTGTCATGCCTATACCGTGGTCACTGACAGTAAGTGTGCCGGCCTCTTTGTCAACCGATACCTTTACGTTCATTTCGCCAAGATCGCCCTTGTATTCGCCAAATGACGAAAGGGTTTTCAACTTGTTGGTTGCGTCGATGGCATTGCTTACAAGTTCGCGCAGGAAAATTTCATGATCACTGTAAAGAAATTTTTTAATAACGGGGAAGATGTTTTCGGTGGTTACCCCGATAGTTCCTTTTTGAGTACTCATAATTATATTTTTGTTTAGTTGTTTTTGAACATATACTGAAATAACACTTTGCAAATTAAATGCCATTTCTATAACATGACATTTTATCATAATAAACGTTAACCAACGTGACAAATTTACTTTATTCCCTATAGAGTGTCATGGATTGCCTGATAAAAAGAGGATTTTTTGAGCTTCACAGAAATCTTTTTGTGGAATCTTATATATAATTTTGTGCTTTAATATTTTACTGAATAACGATTATGGCAAAATACGAGGAAGAGAAACTTGGCCCGATGAAGCTTATATTCAATTACAATAATGTGTTTTATAGCTTCTTTTATGATGATTTGAGCGGCTGCATACACCGTTCACGTGAGTATGCGCTTAATTATGTGTATTCGGGCGAGATGATTCTGGACAACGGCACGGAAAAAATCCATGTGCACAAAGGGGAGTGCGTTTTCATACCTCGCGACCACCATATAACAATGTATAAAAAGACATACGAGGGAGAACGGTATTGCGGGATATTCCTGATGTTCACACGTAACTTTCTCCGCGAGATGTACGGCAAACTTTCGATCAATAAGGCAAAAGCTACGACTCAGAAACTTGACAATGGAGTGATAAAACTTCCGAAGACTGTTGAACTCGCCAGCCTATTCGCTTCAATGACACCTTACTTCGACCTTGATGTAAAACCGAAGGATAATTTCATGGAGCTGAAACTGCAGGAGGGGCTTATGGCCTTACTTGCCGTTGACCACCGGTTTATACCGACCATGTTCGACTTCAACGAGCCTTGGAAGATAGACATTCTCGGTTTTATGGAAGAAAATTATATGTGTGACCTCTCCATCGAGGAGATTGCGCATTACACGGGACGCAGCATCGCTACATTCAAACGTGATTTCAAAAAAATCAGCGATCTTACCCCTGAAAAATGGCTGATCAAGAAACGTCTTGAGCGTGCCTATGAGCTGATGAAAACCGGGAAGAAGAAAGTTGTTGAAGTATATGCAGAGGTGGGCTTCCGTAATCCGTCGCACTTTTCTACCGCTTTCAAAAAACATTTTGGAATAGCTCCGACAGCGGTAATAGGATAAATGCACTTGACCTTTTCAGTAATTATGATTGAGCCTCACAGAAACTTTGCTGTGGGGCTTTCTTCATAATTTTGCTTCATCAAATCTCAGACCCCGTTCTTTCAGATAAAAATAGATTCAGATGAAAAATATACTTGTAATATCAACAAGCCTGCGGGCGCATAGTAATTCCGAGGCTCTTGCCGATGAATTTGCGCGTGGTGCAGCGGAGGCAAGACATAAGGTAGAGAAAATAACATTACGCGATAAGGATATACATTTCTGCAAAGGCTGTCTTGCCTGTCAGAAAACACAGCGTTGCATTATCAATGACGATGCTCCGGCTATCGTGGAGAAGATGCATGATGCCGATGTGATAGTATTCGCGTCGCCAATATACTACTACGATATGAGCGGCCAAATGAAAACTCTTCTTGATCGTGCCAATCCGCTTTATTCGTCAGACTACCATTTCCGTGACATCTATATGCTGACAAGTGCAGCCGAAGATGAGCTGACTACTTCGGAACGTGCGGTCATGGGTCTGACAGGATGGATCGACTGCTTCGAGAAAGTACGTCTTGCCGGAACAGTCTTTGCCGGAGGTGTCAACGACCCCGGCGAGATAAAAAATCATCCGGCTCTTACCGAGGCATACGAACTTGGTAAAAACATTAAGTTATAAAAAGGTCATAGATATGAACATAAAAAGTATTGTGGCAACAGTGACTTTCTCCATTTTGCTTGGTATAAGTCCGATAAGTGCCGCCAAAACACAACCAAACGAGAATAAAATGGAAAAACTGACTCTTACTCAGGAATGGGACAAGACATTTCCCAAAAGCGACAAAGTAGACCACAGCAAGGTGACTTTTGTCAACCGATACGGTATAACGCTTGTCGCCGATATGTATAAACCAAAAGGTGCGACGGGCAAGTTGCCGGCAATAGCCGTGTGCGGACCTTTCGGTGCTGTAAAGGAACAGTGTGCCGGTCTTTATGCTCAGACTATGGCCGAGCGCGGATTTCTCACCATCGCCTTCGACCCTTCGTTTACAGGCGAGAGCGGAGGCACTCCACGCTATATGACATCACCCGACATCAATACCGAGGATTTCAGCGCCGCGGTTGACTTCCTCGTGACCAATTCCGATGTGGATGCCGAGAAAGTGGGTATAATCGGCATATGCGGCTGGGGCGGTCTGGCAGTGAACGCCGCCGCATCTGATCCGCGCATCAAGGCCACTCTCGCATCAACGATGTATGACATGAGCCGGGTAAATGCAAACGGATACTTCGATGCCGACGACAGCGCCGAAGCCCGCAACACTCTTCGTGACAGGCTTACAGCACAGCGCACGGAAGATTATCGGAACGGAACGCCAAAACTCGGTGGCGGTGTACCCGATGTTCTCCCGGCAGATGCCCCCAAGTTCCTACGTGACTATCACGACTACTACAAGACACAGCGAGGCTATCATCCCCGTTCGCTCAATTCCAACGGTGGCCGCAATGCCACATCGCCGATTCCTTGGATTAACTTCCCGTTGATGAGCCGCGCAGGTGAGATTGAGAACGCGGTGATGATACTCCACGGAGAAAAAGCACACTCGTTCTATTTCGGAAGTGACGCTTACAAGAAACTCACCGTCATCCCCGGCAAGGAAAACAATAAGCTGTTCATGGTCATTCCCGGAGCCAGCCATACCGACCTTTACGACAGGATGGACATAATCCCTTTCAACGATATTGACAAATTTTTTTGTGAGTATCTGAAATAGTTTCTATTGCCAAAAATGATTGACAGACAAGCCGCGTCATTATATGATGTGGGCTTGTCTGTCTTGGCATATATCACTATGCTTTAAATATTGTCTTTAGTGAATTTAATAATATAAAATTGTATGGTTTTATAACGTACGACGTTTCTATCGGCCAAAATGAGAGCTGTTTCAAATGCAAAGTCCGATGAAATGTAATATATATGACGTAAATTAGCGGTTAAAATAGGTTTAAATATAATTTTTAATCCTATCTTTGTCTTTGAATTTTATGATTTAATATATGAAAAAATCTATAGTATTATTGCTTTTTACCGTATTGAGCTGTATGTCAGTGTTTGCTCAGGCGACTCGTGGAGATGAATTGCTTAAACAAGCACAGACTAATCTTGAAAATAAAGAATATATAAAGGCTCGCTATCTGTTTTTACAGGCATATAATGCCTTTGCGTCCAAAAATGACTATGAAAAAGCGGTAGATGCCGGAGTGAATGCTGCTGCGTTGTATCACAGAGAAAATTATTATAAAGAGGCTTTTGATCTGCTTAATCGTATTGAGACTTGCCTTACCGAAGGTGAAGAAGCCTCCGGCAAGCCTATGTCGGCGTTGAGATACAAGACGGCCAAGGAGAGAGCCAATATGTACATAAAACTTAAAAATGCGCCTAAGGTCAAGGAGAATCTGTCGCGTATGGAAGAGATTGCCAAAGCCAATCCGTCATTAAACAATGACCTGTTGTATTCACAGGCCAATTATTACTATACGTTCGGGCTTAATCCCCAAGGCGATGCCGCTATAAACAAACTCATAGACCGTTATCAGCAGGAGAAAGACTATGACAAGGCCAACGACTGCTATCGTCAGCTGATCGACATGGCTACGCGCAACGGCAATGCGCGTCTTGTAGCCCGTACATATGACCGCTATAACCATTGGTCTGACTCAATAAGGGCTCTTACCGCTCAGGACGAACTGAACGTTATGAAGCGCAAATATGATGAAAGCCTTAAGACAATTGAAGATAAGGACGGCTCCATAAAAGTTAAGACCGGTATAATAGTTACACTGTCGGTGCTTCTTGCTGTACTTGCCGGAGCTTTGGTATTCGGTTTCATAGTGCTTATGCGCTATGTGGTGCGTAATCGCAAATTAAAGAAAAATATAGCGGTAGCCAACGAACACAATGAGTTGAAAACACAATTCATCGGAAACATCTCGGAGCAGATGAAGCCGACACTTGACACCCTTGACCAGAAACTGCCGGCGGTTCAGGCCCTGCGCTCGTTTTCGGAGCATATTCAGGTGCTTTCCGATCTTGAAAGTTCCTTGTCGGAGCATTATGAGCTTCAGGACAATAATGTGCTTGCTTTCTGTGAGGATCTTATGTCGCAGGTTAAGCCTTATGTAAAGCAAGGGGTGACTTTGGGTGTAAACGCTCCCAAAATGAATGCCAAGTTCAATACCGAAGAGGTCCGCAGCGTACTGTATCACATGCTTTATAACGCGGCAATGTATACTGAGGATGGAGGTAAGATAACTCTTGAATACAAAAAGCGTGGCGCACATACACAGCAGTTTATTATTACCGATACCGGTTGTGGTATCCCTGAAAAACAGCACAGTACTCTGTTCAAGCCCTTTACGGAAGTGCGCGATCTTACTGACGGCGACGGACTCGGACTGCCCATCTGCTCGTTGAAGGCTATAAAGCTCAACGGTAAGCTGTCGATTGATGTCGACTATACTCACGGCGCCCGCTTTATACTTGAACTGCACTCTTGATTTTTATGCTTCGGACCGTGCGTTGTGCGGCTTGTGTCGCGGTTATGTTTATGTCGATAATGTCGTATGCATCTGACGATACGGTATTTCTTGCTCCTGACAAGCCACCGATGTTTCCGGGCGGCAACAATGCCATGATGGAGTATCTTGGCAGCAATATTGCTATACCGTTCGAAGCTGATACCGTGACCGGAAAATCGGTCGTGAGATTCGTGGTCAATGCCGACGGTAGTGTGGGCGATGTCAAGATACTTCGCGGTCTTACTCCTGTGCATGACGATGAAGTGGTGCGTGCTGTCAGAACCATGTCTGGATTTGCTCCCGGTGAAAAGGATGGTAAGATTGTGGCAAGTTATGTCACTTTGCCGGTGTGGTTCAAGGCGGCTCCTTCAGTGGGATGCGGCACAATAGCCGATGGCGGTAATAGGAGGCCACCCAGTTTTCCCGGCGGCAGGATAGCTCTGGCCGAATATCTTACCGACAATCTTGAATGGATTGAAGACGGCGAGGAGGGACGTGTAGTGGCCCGCTTTATCGTCGGGGAGGCCGGAACGATTGACTCGGTATGGATCGATCGTCATCTTACCCCTGTGCAGGATGCGGAGGTCATAAGACTTGTACATGGTATGCCGCGGTGGGAACCGGCTGTGGCGGATGGAGTCCCTGTCCGTTCCACATTTACACTTCCGGTAAATTTTTCCAAGCCTGAGAGGATGCATGAAGATGTCGGAGACACCCATGCATGTTTCCCCGGTGGACAGGACAAGATGGATGAGTATCTTGCTTACCGGCTTAAATGGCGCGATGCTCCCAATGTAAGAGCGGGTAATGTTGTAGTGGAGTTTTTCGTAAATGTTGACGGCTCTATAACCGGAGCCCGTATTTTGAAAGGTCTTAGTGCGTCGCAGGACCGGCAGGTACTTTCTGCAATAGAAAAAATGCCTTCGTGGATTCCCGCAAAGAAAAACGGTAAAAGCATAAAGACTCACGAGACTCTCGTCGTAAGACTCGCACCATAACGGATAAATATAAATTAGAGATAAATCTAACAAGAACAAGACAATAAAAAACGGCAGAGTGGATGGCTCTGCCGTTTTTATAGGTTGATGTTATGTTTATTCCGTACGTATTTCGGTGACAATCTTGTCAGCCTCTTTGTCGTAGTCGACATATATAAGGTTGCCCGGCATGACCGATGCATTGATGATCATTTCGGCAAGTTCGTCTTCGAGATACTTCTGTATGGCGCGTTTCAACGGACGCGCTCCGAACTGGGTGTCATATCCGCGTGTGGCTATATAGTTTTTGGCCTCTTCGGTTATCGTGAGTCTGTAGCCCAGAGCGTCCACTCTCTTGTAGAAGCCGGCAAGTTCAATGTCGATAATCTTGAATATAGCCTCTTTGTCAAGAGACTCAAACATAACAATATCATCCACGCGGTTAAGAAATTCAGGTGAGAACGCTTTGTTGAGCGCTTTCTGAATAACGCCGTGAGTATACTCCTTGTCGACGGGCTTTGTCGCGAAGCCCACACCGGAGCCGAAGTCCTTAAGCTGGCGGCTTCCGATGTTGGAGGTCATGATTATTATAGTGTTTTTGAAGTCTACGCGGCGTCCGAGGCTGTCGGTTAGTCTTCCTTCATCAAGAACCTGCAGAAGCAGATTGAACACGTCGGGATGTGCCTTCTCGATTTCGTCAAGAAGAACTACAGAGTAGGGGTGGGTACGCACTTTTTCAGTGAGTTGTCCGCCCTCCTCGTAACCGACATATCCCGGAGGTGCTCCGACAAGTCTTGACACGGTGAATTTCTCCATGTATTCGCTCATGTCTACCCTTATGAGTGTGTCGGCGGAGTCAAACAGGTATTCGGCCAGCTTCTTTGCCAGATGGGTCTTTCCCACACCGGTAGGGCCGAGAAACATGAATGTCCCTATCGGCTTGTTTGGGTCTTTTAGTCCGACACGGTTGCGCTGGATGGCTTTTACTATCTTGTCAATGGCGGAGTCCTGACCGATGATGGCCTCTTTCAGTTTCGGTCCCATTTCACGCAGTCGCGCACCTTCAGCTTGTGCTATGCGCTGTACTGGCACTCCGGTCATCATCGCTACGACTTCGGCTACCTTCTCTTCGTCGACAGTCTCGCGATGTTCGTTTAGCGATGCCTCCCATTTGCGTTTGGCGTCTTCAAGTTCAAGCTTCAGCCGCTGTTCCTTGTCACGGAACGATGCCGCGCTCTCGAAGTTTTGCGACTGTGCGGCTTTCAGTTTGTTGGCATTGGCTTCCGCTATTTGTTCTTCAAGGTGCTCGATCTCTTTGGGTACCACGATATTGGTGACATGCACACGCGAGCCTGCTTCATCAAGCGCATCGATGGCCTTGTCGGGGAAGTTGCGGTCGCTCACGTAGCGGTCAGTCAGTTTTACACATGCTTCAAGCGCTTCCGATGTGTAATTGACATTATGATGCTCCTCGTACTTGTCCTTGATATTGTTAAGGATACTTAACGTCTCTTCGGGCGAAGTCGGCTCAACCATGACTTTCTGGAAGCGGCGTTCGAGGGCGCCGTCCTTCTCGATGTTTTTGCGGTACTCGTCGAGTGTGGTTGCGCCGATGCACTGGATTTCGCCTCGGGCAAGAGCCGGTTTCAGCAGGTTGGCCGCGTCCATCGAGCCTGATGCGTTGCCGGCTCCGACAATGGTGTGGAGCTCGTCGATGAAGAGTATTATGTCCTTGTTCTTTGACAGCTCGTTAAGGATAGCTTTGATACGCTCCTCAAACTGTCCTCTGTATTTTGTCCCGGCTACTATTGACGCCATGTCAAGCGATATCACGCGCTTACCGAAAAGTATGCGCGACACTTTGCGCTGTACGATGCGCAGAGCGAGTCCCTCCACTATGGCCGATTTACCCACGCCGGGTTCTCCGATGAGTACGGGATTGTTTTTCTTGCGTCGGCTGAGTATCTGTGCGAGACGCTCAATCTCAACATCCCTACCTATGACAGGGTCAAGACGGTTCTCTTCCGCGGCACGTGTCATGTCATTGCCGAATTTGTCAAGGACCGGGGTGTCGTTGCCTCGTTTCGGGGCATTTGTCGGACGGCTTGGCTGGTTGTCGCCTCCGCCTTTCTGAAACATCTCCTCGTCTTCTTCATCCTCGTCATCCTCGCTGAACGACGCCCCCATCTGCGGGGTGTCGGTGACATTGGCAAGCAGCTTGTAGATAGACTCGTAGGTTATGCCTACGTTGCGAAACTGTTTCATAATATCCAATCCTTGTACTTCGCTGTTGTGGAATAAGGCAAGAAGCAGATGCTCCGAATCGACGACGTTGCTTTTAAGCATTCGCGCTTCAAGCACGCTGAGTTTTATTATGCGGTTGGCAAGGTCGCTTACCGCTATACTGCGGTCGGCGCCGGGCTTTACATGCAGGCTATTGTCAAGATTATCACGTAATCGGTACATAGTGTCGTCGTCAAGGAGTTGGCGAAGTGTCATGAATGCATGGCTGTCGGGCTGCGACAGCAGAGCCAGAAGAAGGTGTTCGGCGCTGATCACGTTACTGTTGTGACGTGCCGCTTCGGTGTGGCTTTGTTCAAGCACTTTCTTTAGTTCGTTAGAAAAATTAGTGTCCATAGAGCTACATTATATACTTTTGAACGGCAATAGTAACAATAATTGTGCCAAAAAACAAAGTAATCGGCATATTTAATGTACTTCAACATATTTTAAACAATACGGCCGATAAAATTGCCCGTTTTTTAATAAAAAAGTTTTATCTTTGTGTGAATTTTTTCGTGCTTTCGGCACGGAATATAAACTTATGTCATATATATGCTTGAAGAAGATAGAATTCTGAAAATTGATATCGAAAACGAGATGAAATCGGCCTACATCGACTACTCGATGTCGGTAATTGTGTCACGTGCTCTCCCTGATGTGAGAGACGGTCTGAAGCCCGTGCAGCGAAGAGTACTCTTCGGTATGAACGAGATGGGCAACACTTCAGATCATCCTCATAAGAAATCGGCTAACTGCGTGGGAGAGGTTATGGGTAAATACCACCCCCATGGCGACTCTTCAATATACGGTACGGTAGTGCGTATGGCACAGCCGTGGGCATTGCGTTACACATTGGTCGACGGCCACGGTAACTTCGGCTCGGTTGACGGTGACGGCCCTGCGGCCATGCGTTATACCGAGGTGCGTCTTGAGCGTATAGGCGAAGAGATGCTCAGCGATATCGATAAGGAGACTGTGGATTTTCAGCCAAACTACGATAACTCAAGAGTGGAGCCGACAGTGCTGCCCACACGTATACCCAATCTTCTTGTGAACGGTACTTCGGGTATTGCGGTAGGTATGGCTACCAATATGCCGCCTCACAATCTCAGTGAGTCGATTAACGCTACCGTGGCGCTTATCGATAATCCCGAGTTGACTATTCCCGAGCTTATGCAGTATATCAGCGCGCCCGACTTCCCGACGGGCGGCACTATATATGGCTACAACGGAGTCAAAGACGCTTTCGAAACCGGTCGCGGCCGCATTGTGATAAGGGCTAAGGCTGATATTGAGCCTCATGCCAATCACGAGAACATAATAGTTCATGAGATACCGTATAACGTAAACAAGGCTGAGCTTATCAAGGATATAGCCGAACTTGTAAACGAGAAAAAAATTGACGGCATAGCCGACCTGAACGACGAGAGCGACTATAAGGGTATGCGTATAGTCATACGCCTCAAAAGCGACGCCAACGCCAATGTTGTGCTGAACAAGCTGTATAAACTCACTCAGATGCAGTCTTCGTTCAGCGTCAATAATGTCGCTATCGTGAACGGACGTCCCAAGACATTGAACCTTAAGCAGATACTTGAAGCGTTTGTAGGTCACCGCCATGATGTTGTGATAAGACGTACTCGGTTTGAACTCCGCAAGGCGGAAGAGCGTGCCCATATATTGAAGGGCTTGATAATAGCTTCGCAGAACATCGACGAGGTCATACGCATAATAAGAGGCGCTGACTCTGTCGACGACGCACGCGCTCAACTGTCTGTGAGATTTGAGCTATCAGATGCACAGACCCTTGCTATTGTGGAGATGCGACTCCGAAATCTTGCCAAACTCGAGCAGGACAAGCTTCATGAACAATATGCAGAGATACAGCAGCTTATAGCACGCCTTAATCTCATACTCAATGACGAGCATGAGTGTCGTGAGCTTATAAAGAGCGAACTTATAGCCATACGTGACAAATACGGCGATGCCCGTAAGACCGATATCGACTACACGGCCGGTGATTTCAATGCCGAGGATTTCTATGCCGACGATGACATGATTATCACCATCTCGCATATGGGATATATCAAACGTACTCCGTTGAGCGAATTCCGCGCGCAGAACCGCGGCGGTGTCGGCTCTCGCGGCAGCGACACACGCGACGAAGACTTCATCGAACACATATATCCGGCGTCAATGCACAATTATCTGCTCTTCTTTACAAAGAAAGGCCGTTGCTATTGGCTGAAAGTTTATGACTTGCCCGAGGGAGCCAAGAACACCAAGGGACGTGCTATTCAGAATCTGCTCAACATAGACAGCGACGATGCCGTAAATGCTGTTATAAGGATAAAGAAACTCGATGACAAGGAGTTTGTGTCATCGCACAACCTCATATTTGCCACCAAGCGCGGTGTTATAAAGAAGACTTCGCTTGAGGCATATTCCCGTCCTCGCGCCAATGGTGTCAACGCCATCATTATCCGCGATGGCGACCAGTTGATAGGTGTTGAACTTACTGACGGTAAATCGGAGATACTTCTTGCCAACCGTAACGGTAGGGCCATACGCTTCTCCGAAGAAAAAGTACGTGAGATGGGCCGTGTATCCACCGGTGTGCGTGGCATGACGCTTGACGGCGATGACGATGAGGTTGTAGGCATGATATGTATGAACGCTGACACCCTTAATAACGTTATGGTTATATCGGAGAAAGGTTTCGGCAAGCGTTCACCTCTCGTTGACTATCGTGTCACCAACCGCGGCGGTAAAGGTGTCAAGACTATTAATGTCACCGAAAAGACCGGTAAGCTGGTAGCGATAGATACTGTAAACGATGATAATGACCTTGTAATAATCAACAAGTCGGGTATCACGTTGCGTATAAAAGTGTCGGATATCAGGGTTCAGGGTCGCGCAACTCAAGGTGTGAGACTGATAAATCTTGAGAAACGAAATGACGAGATAGCTTCAGTTTGCTGTGTGGACTCCGATCCGGAGGAGGAGACCGATGCCGATATCCTTGTAGATGAGGCCGATCAGACTCCGATTCCCGTTGACGATACCGAAGAGGCTCCGGACGAGGAGACCGACGAAGTAGTCGATGACGAGGATGATACTGTTGACGATAATCTGTAAAAAGAGTAATATATTCATTAATAATAGCTAACATGAAGAAATTATTTATCTTAGGTCTTTGCCTGATGGCTGTTGCCGGTGCATCGGCTCAGAAAAGTCTGGTGAAGGAAGTAGAAGGTAAGGCTAAAGGTTTTAATGCCGATTATGCCGCTGCACGCAACCAGTTGAAGCCTGCGCTTACAAACCCCGAAACACAAAATGAAGCACAGACATGGTATGTAGCCGGAACTGTGGAGTTTGGCGATTTTGACAACATGTACGGCAAGCAGGCCGTAGGTCAGGGTAAAGATGAGGAGAAGGCCGCTATGGGTCATGCACTCATCAACGGTTACAACTATTTTATGAAAGCGTTTCCGCTTGACACAATTGTTGAGGTTGACAAAAAGACCGGCGCTCCAAAACTGAATAAGGACGGCAGCCCCAAGACCAAGACAAAGTATTCGAAAGACATGGCCAAGAAACTTGCCGCTCACTGGAATGACTATGTAAGCGGTGGTCAGTATCTTTGGGATGCCAAGGATTATGATGCTGCTTACGAGGCATGGAGTATATATACTGGCATGCCCTCAAACCCGTCGCTCGGTTCCGAGGCTCCTGCCGCTCCTGCCGATACCGTGATCGGTCAGTTGTGCTATTTCCAAGGACTTGCCGCTTGGCAGGCTGAAAAACTCGATGTGGCTCTTAACAGCTTTGAGAAAGCGTACGCCAATAACTTCCATTCTCCCCAGATGTTTGATTATGCTATCGGTGTAGCCGCTCAGATGAAGAATGATCCCAAGATTATAGAGCTTGCTGAAACCGCTAACAAACTTTACGGTGATTCTCTTTCCAACTATCTGTTGATTATCATCAATGACAAGATCAACAACAAGAAGTATGAGGAAGCACAGACCCTTCTTGAAAAGGCTATTTCGATGAATCCCACTCAGGCCGAACTTTATGACGTGCTCGGTATACTCTATCAGAGCCAGAACAATCTTGACAAGGCCCGTGAGAACTTCACCAAGGCTATCGAGATGAAGCCTGACTTTGCAAAGGCTCAGTTTGACCTCGGTCGCGCCATCTATGCACAGGCAGGTGTTATTGACGAGGGTTCGGCCAATCTTCCTACGGCAGAGTACAATAAAGTACGTGCCGAGCAGGTTGTGCCCTTGTTGAAAGAGGCTATTCCTTATCTTGAGGAGGCGTTGAAAGATGAGACTCTGTTTGACGATGCCCGTCGTCTTCTCCGCAGTCTTTACTACAATCTTGACGACGAAGTAAACCTCAAGCGCATCGAAGCTATGTAATCAGGCGTCATAAACGTACACAATAACGAAAGCATCGGATTTTTCCGATGCTTTCGTCGTTTTAATACTCTGTTAATATTTTTTGTGAAAAAATATTAACAAGGCGTTCATATTATACGTATAAAGTTTTAATTTTGCGTATTAAAATACAAAACAGATATAACTATGGGACTTTTTGACAAGTTGACTTCAAAGGCTAAACAGAGCCGTCAGCGAATTGTGCTCCCCGAAGGGACTGAACCTCGTACACTTACCGCAGCCGACCGCATAATCATGGAAGGCATAGCCGATGTGATACTGATAGGTAACCCTGACGAAATCGCCGGTGTGGCGTGTGAATTAAGTTTGACCAATATATGTAAGGCGCGTATCGTGGATCCTTCCGATGAGGAGATTATTGATGTGTATGCCCCTATATTTTATGAGCTTCGCAAGAATAAAGGCGTGACGATGGACGATGCCCGCCGCATGGCTGCCAATCCTTTATATCTCGGATGTCTTATGATTAAGAACGGCGATGCCGACGGTCAGGTGGCCGGAGCATTGAATACAACCGGAAATGTGCTCCGTGCGGCATTTCAGGTTATAAAGACAAAACCGGGCATTGAAGTGGTTTCGGGAGCATTCCTTATGTTGCTTCCTGAAGGAAGTCCTTTCGGTGAAAACAACATATTGGTATTTGCCGATTGTGCCGTGTTGCCCGATCCTACAGCCAAGGAGTTGGCTCAGATCGCACTTTCAACCGCCGATACCGCGCGTGACATAGCCGGTATAGAACCGCGCATAGCCATGCTTAGTTTCTCAACCAAGGGAAGCGCCAAGCATGAGAGGGTAAACAAGGTTATAGAAGCTGTGAAACTCGTACACGAAGCCGATCCCGAACTTATTGTCGACGGTGAGCTTCAGGCCGATGCCGCTATAGTGCCGGGGGTTGCAAAGAGCAAGGCACCCGACAGTCCTTTGAGCGGAAAGGCTGACGTACTCGTATTCCCGTCGCTCGAAACCGGTAATATAGCTTACAAACTTGTACAGCGTCTAGCCGGAGTTCAGGCTGTAGGTCCTATTCTGCAAGGTCTTGCCGCTCCTGTAAATGACCTGTCGCGCGGATGTTTCCCCGAGGATATTTACAAAACTATAATCATAACCTGTAATCAGGCCATAGGTGCCAAAAGCAGAAAAAAGTAAATAAAGACTTCCCTCAAAAACATAATCAAAATGAATATACTTGTACTAAACTGCGGCAGCAGTTCCGTAAAATATAAACTTATTGACGTTGACAATAAAAACACTCTCGCCGAGGGAGGTGTCGAGAAGATAGGACTTCCCGGCTCCTTTATAAAATTTAAATTGCCCGACGGCGAAAAGAAGACTGTCGAGGAGCCGATACCCGATCATCGTAAGGCCATCAACGACATACTTAATACTCTGACTGACCCGCAATACGGCTGCATAAAGAGCTTTAAAGAGATCGATGCCGTAGGCCACCGTGTGGTACATGGCGGAGAGAAGTTCAACAAGAGCGTGAAGATCGATGACGAGGTTATCGCTAAAATAAAGGAGTGCTATGATGTGGCTCCGCTTCACAATCCTGTAAATATGGCAGGTATTGAGGCTATAACAGAGCTTATGCCGGGTGTGCCTCAGGTCGCAGTATTCGATACGGCTTTCCATCAGACTATGCCGAAAGAGGCTTATATGTACGCACTTCCTTATGAACTCTATGAGAAGTACGGTATACGTCGCTACGGTTTCCACGGAACAAGTCACCGTTATGTGGCCCGTAGAGTCTGCGATTTTCTCGGTGTACCTTATGAGAAGCAGCGTATAATCACCTGTCATATCGGCAACGGCGGCTCTATCACTGCCGTAAAAGACGGCAAGAGCGTTGACACCTCGATTGGCCTTACTCCTGTGGAGGGGCTTATGATGGGAACCCGTGTGGGTGATGTCGATCCCGGTGCTCTTACATTCATTATGGATAAGGAGCATCTGTCGACCAAAGAGCTGAGCGATCTCATTAACAAGAAGAGCGGTGTACTCGGAGTGTCAGGCATATCGTCTGACATGCGCGACATCGATGCCGCTATAGCTCGTGGCGATGAGAGAGCCAAACTGGCCCTTGACATGTACATATACCGTATAATTAAGTATATAGGCGCATTTACAGCTGTGCTCGACGGTGTAGACATAATAGTCTTTACCGGTGGTGTGGGTGAGAACCAGCAGCCGCTGCGCAAGAGAGTATGTGACCACCTCAGTTATCTCGGGGTGAAGATTGACGACGAAGTCAACGCTGCATCCAGAGGTGAGGAAAAGGTTATATCATCGGCTGACTCCAAAGTGAAAGTCGTCGTCATACCGACTGACGAGGAGTTGATGATTGCACGTGATACGGAAGCTATCGTCAACGGACGGCAGCCCGAATAATATATGCATTATTAACACTATACTATGATGAAAAAAATCAGAGCTGCCATTGTTGGATATGGCAATATTGGAAAGTATGTGCTTGAAGCACTTCAACAGGCACCCGACTTTGAGATAGCGGGTGTTGTCAGACGTAATCCGGCAGAGCGTCCCGCCGAGTTGTCAGGCTATAAAGTGACTGCCGATGTCATGGAGCTTGACGATGTTGATGTGGCTGTGCTGTGTACTCCTACCCGTGAAGTGGAGAAGTATGCGTGTGAGTTGTTGGCAAAAGGTATAAACACTGTCGACAGTTATGATATTCACGGCGGCATCGCTGACCTGCGGGCCAAACTGGCTCCTATTGCCGAGTCTAATAATTCGGTAGCTATAATATCTGCCGGTTGGGACCCGGGCAGCGACTCCATTGTACGTGCTCTAATGCAGGCAGCTGCTCCAAAAGGTGTCACTTACACCAACTTCGGACCCGGTATGAGTATGGGCCACACTGTCGCCGTAAAGTCAAAGCCCGGTGTGAAAAACGCTCTGTCGATGACTATTCCGCTCGGCACCGGCATACATCGCCGCATGGTGTATGTCGAGGTCGAGGACGGTTATAATATTGATGACATAGCCCGTGCGGTAAAGGCAGACCCGTACTTCGCCAGCGACGAGACCCATGTGTTTGCCGTGCCTTCGGTCGATGATATAAAGGATATGGGCCATGGCGTGAATATGGTGCGTAAAGGTGTTTCCGGTACTACCCAGAACCAGCGTTTCGAATTCAATATGTCGATAAACAATCCGGCGCTTACGGCCCAGATACTTGTCGGCGTGGCCCGTGCCACGATGATAGAGCGTCCCGGTGCTTATACGATGATTGAGATACCTGTCATCGACATGCTTTACGGCGATCGTGAGGAACTTATACGTCATTTAGTATAATCTTTGTATGCTTGACTTCATTACTTGGAATGTCAATCCCGAATTGTTCAGCGGATTTGTTACCGTACGTTGGTATGGTCTCATGTTTGCTGTCGGCTTCCTCATCGGATACGAGATTGTGGCCCGCATGTTCAAGCATGAAGGTGCCCCGGAGCGTTGGCTTGGCATATTGTTGATTTATGTCGTTGTCGCTACGTTTGTGGGTGCCAGACTTGGGCACGTGTTCTTTTACGAATGGGACGTGTATAAGGCCGATCCTATACGTATACTCTACATCTGGGAAGGTGGACTGGCCAGCCATGGCGGTACTATCGCTATCATAATCGCGGTTATTCTGTTTTCCATATTTGTCACTAAAAAGAGCCCTTTATGGACTTTTGACCGTCTGGTGGTGGCTATAGCTCTTGTAGGGGGGCTTATACGTATCGGAAATCTGTTTAATTCAGAGATTTACGGCACGGCCACGACATTGCCGTGGGGATTCATGTTTGTCCGCTCCCGGGAATGGCATGAATTGTATGAAGGACAGGCTGTGCATCCTACGCAGATATATGAGGCGCTTTGCTATTTCGCTCTGTTTGCCTTGCTCATGTGGATGTATTGGAAGAAAAATGCCGAGGAACGTCCCGGCCTTATTCTCGGAGTGTTCTTCATTGGCATCTTCCTGCCGCGGTTCCTGATCGAGTTTATAAAGAATGATCAGGTGGCCCGCGAAGCTACCATGACGCTTAACATCGGACAGCAATTGAGCATACCCTTTATACTCTTGGGCGTGGGGCTTATATTATATGCCATGCTGCGGCCGAGACAGCATCTGTCGTTTCCTGACAGGTATGCCGATGACAAGACTCCGGCACGGCGCAAGTGACTATAGATCGCTGACAACTATTACGATATGTTCGTCCTCAGGGGCTTGGATGTGTATCCAAGTCCCTTTTTTGTCGGTCCGTTCTACGGAGGCCTGTTCTATGGGCAGGCTGTTGCCGTTTACATAAAGTTTCGGGTTGGCTATGTCACCGGTTTTGTTTGTCGTGCCGGAAAATTCTATTTGTTCGCCGGTAGCAAGGTCGGTCATGATTATTTTGTCTGACGACTGAGAGGCGAGTATCCCTCCGCGGCTGTAAATCATTTCGAGCGATTTTGAAATGTATCGCGTGTCCGGATTGTCAAGCTCCGGAGCGAAAGAGTAGGGCGGTGGTGCGGGATTGTCGGGGTCAGTGGGCAATAACTGTGACGGGTCGTCTATTTTATACGGCTTCTCGTGATTGCATCCCGTGAAACAGAATATTGCCGCGGTCAGGGCTATGGTGGGCAGACTGAGTTTCATGGTTCTATGGTTATTAAAAGTTTACCTTTTTCATTGTCGGTGGTGTAGCGCAGTTCGTGTATTCCGATGCCGAGTGTATGCGTACTCAATGTACCTGACGCGCTTTTGCCGTCTACAGTCCACCGTGCTTCTGCGCTTACATAGGGTGAGTATAAATCTATATGGTCGTCGCTTAGTTTATAGACTCCATGAAGCGGTGTTTTGGGGCGGTCCGGATTGTCGGGATCTGCGGGAGTTTCTGTACGGTATGGTACATCTTTTTTATCGCCCCAAAGGTATTCGGCAAGTTCCGGATGATCGATAAACGGATTGCGGTTGCCCTGAATATTCTCGATTTTGTCATTAAGTATGCGTTCTTGTTCATCCACCGGATCCTCTCTGTGCCATTTCATATATGTCGTGGCCGCTTCTTTTCTTAAAGTGGGATATATGTTTGTCTCAAATACGATATTGCCCCAGTCATACCATAATGTGGCCGGATATATCGTAGCCATGTAAAACATGATGCGGGCAAAATCACCTTTGTATTTAGCGGCAGGCTCAAAACATTCCATTCTGTCATTTTCGCCGTAAGGAGCGTAGCCTATGGCCCAGCCGTCGCCTTGTATGCTGACTTCCGTCACATCTCCGAGCGGACGCGTAGCTCTGTCTGTCGCCACGTTTTTGTCGGTTAATCCGAGATTGTGTATGTCATGCGATACAGCATCTTTCTTCTCGGGCCACATCTTGAGCCAATCGGGATGCAGCGCGGCTCCTACCGTTGTGTGGCTCGTTTCAGCATCCGTTGTCAATCCTGTAAAGCGGTCGATGTTACCGTTTACTTTCGCTACTGTCTCATATACGATATTACTCTCAATAAGACGCGTCGGGGTGTAGTGCTTTTGTATGGTTGTTTTCAGTGCTTCCCCCTTGCGACCTATAGCGTAGTCGTCTATATCGTCGGCATGGCTTACAGAAGCGCCCATAAATACCGACAGTATCAACAGAGTTATCCTCTCTGACTTCATAGGATTAAGGTGTTATTTTTGTGAATGAGTCAAATGCTTTTATGCAAATATACGTAATGCCAATAAATTACGCAACTTTCCCATATAAAATAAACTCCGTTGTGCTAAATCGATGTTTTTTTAATTCGTAGCATTATAATTACAGAGCTATTTGCCGATGCAGTGGTATTCGAAGCCCTCTTCGGCAAGTTCCGCGGAGTCGTATATGTTACGTCCGTCGATCACGGAGTTGCCGCGCATCACACGTTTTATTATGCTCCATGAAGGCACTCTGAATTGCTTCCATTCGGTCATCAGTGCTATGGCGTTGGCGTCTATTACAGCCTCATACATGTCACGGGCGTATTTTACCGAATCGCCGAGTCTATGGCGACATTCATCCATGCTCACCGGGTCGTATACCGTCACCTCCGCGCCCTCTTTGAGAAGTCCGTCGATCACGACAAGCGACGGGGCCTCGCGCATGTCGTCGGTCTCTGGCTTAAAAGCGAGTCCCCACATGGCTATGCGTTTGCCTTTTAATGTGCCGAGAGTGTTTTTCAGCTTGCGGAGCACGATGCTCTTCTGCGCGTTGTTTACTTCCTCGACCGCCTCGATTATACGCATACGGTAGCCGTTTTCGCGGCCTGTGCTTATAAGGGCTTTCACATCTTTCGGGAAACAGGAGCCGCCGTATCCGCAGCCTGCATATAGAAACTTGTTGCCTATTCGCGCATCCGTGCCTATGCCTTTGCGCACCATGTTTACATCGGCGCCCACCAGCTCGCAGAGATTTGCTATGTCGTTCATAAACGATATGCGTGTGGCGAGCATTGAGTTGGCTGCATATTTGGTCATCTCTGCCGACGCTATGTCCATGAATATCACTCTGAAATTATTCAGTAGAAACGGTCGGTAAAGTCTCTCCATCACTTTGCGGGCGCGGTCGCTCTCTATGCCTATGACAACCCGGTCGGGCGACATGAAGTCCTTTATGGCCGCTCCCTCTTTTAGAAACTCGGGATTGGATGCCACTTCATATGGCACATCTACTCCGCGGGCTTTGAGCTCTTCATCGATGATCTCTTTTATTTTTGTCGCGGTGCCTACGGGCACGGTGCTTTTTGTGACTAATATAGTGTATTTGTTGATGTTGCGACCGAATGTGCGAGCCACTTCCTTTACATAGCGCAGGTCGGCCGAGCCGTCCTCGTCGGGAGGGGTACCTACGGCGCTGAACACAACCTCGACATCGTCCAGACATGAAGTGAGGTCGGTAGTGAAATGCAGTCGGCCCTCCTTGACATTTCTTGACACAAGGTCATCGAGCCCCGGCTCGTATATCGGAATTATGCCGTTTTTCAGATTGTCGATTTTGCGGATGTCTATATCGACACATGTCACATCTATGCCGACTTCGGCAAAACATGCTCCTGACACAAGGCCCACATAACCTGTTCCTACAATTGCAATTTTCATCAGTATACGTTTTTATGACGCAAATTTAGCAAAATTAATAACGTCCTTACATAAAATGTCGTGTAAGTATAATTTGTAAGGAAAAATGTCGTTAAAAAATATGTAATGTATATGGATTTTTAACTCTCATGTTAAAGCATTGTTTTATTACGATTATAGCCGTTTTATCCGCTTTATATGTCGCCGCTGATGTAAATATACGCGGTCGGGTCACGGATTCCGATAAGAAACCGGTGGAGTTTGTGACTGTTCGTGTGGCCGGTACCGCCAAGGGCACCATGACTGATCGCGACGGCCGTTATAGCCTTTCGCTGGCCCCATGCGATACCATACGCTTGATATATTCATGTGTGGGCTATCGTGAGGTTACACGTATGTTTGTAGATGCAGCCGGCGATATCACGATGAACGTACGTATGAGGCTTGACAAACGCCGGCTTAAAGAGGTGAACATAACGGAGTATAGAAAGCAGACGGGCAATATGCAGCGTATCAATGCTGCGGCTTACAGATTTTCTCCCGATGTATCGGGCGGTAGCGTTGAGTCGATGGTTATGACTATGGCCGGCGTCAGTGGTGCTAACGAACTTTCGTCGGCCTACTCGGTGCGCGGAGGCTCTTATGACGAAAACGCCATATACATCAACGGCATAGAGGTCCGCAGGCCGATGATGGTAAATGCCGGACAGCAGGAGGGCTTGAGTATCATAAATCCCGACATGGTGGGAGCGGTGGAGTTTTCTGCGGGAGGATTTCCTGCGGAGTACGGCGACCGTATGTCGTCGGTCCTTGACATTACCTATCGGCGTCCCGAAAGGCTGGAGGCGTCGGTCGATATCAGTCTTATGGGCGGAGGCCTGTCTTTCGGACAAAGTTCCGACCGCTTCTCGCAGTTGCATGGCGTGAGGTATAAACGCAACAATTCATTGCTTGGCGGGCTGGATACAAAAGGTGAGTATGACCCTGACTTTTTTGACTATCAGACCAATCTTAATCTTAAATTGAATTCGCATTGGAAGTTGGCTTTCTTGGGCGATGTTTCGATAAACAAGTATGGATTTGTTCCCGAAAATCGTAGTACGGATTTCGGTACCGTCGATAATACAAAGCGTTTTACCGTGTACTTTGACGGGCGTGAAAAGGACCGATTCGATACATGGCTCGGTGCCGTCACGCTCCGTTATCAGCCGTCGCGTAATACCGACTATACAATTCTGGCATCGGGATACCTGACCGATGAACTTGTGAGTTATGACATAACGGGCGAATATTGGCTCAATGAGGCCGGTGTGTATGATAATGATATTAATGATGGCGCTATTGGGATAGGCCGTTCTCGGGAGCATGCGCGCAATCGTATTAAGGCTTCGGTTTTTTCAGCCGGAGTGCGTGGCAATATGGCTTTGGGGGCCAATAATCTTTCATACGGAGCTATATTTAATCGCGAAAATGTACGTGACCGGTCGCGCGAGTGGGTTATGATTGATTCTGCCGGATATGTACTCCAAAGGACAGACCGAGGTATTGATATGTCACATTTCCTGCTTTCGTCGCAGAATTTGGAGAGCAGCAGGTTGAGTCTGTTTATTCAGGATGCCGTAAGGTTGACCTCTTCAGCCGGACATTGGTGGCTGAATGCTGGAATACGGGCCGGATACTGGAACTTTAACAAGGAGTGGACCGTAAGTCCGCGTGTAAGTGTCGGTTTCGTACCGGAGGCCAACCGCCATTTCGCTTTCCGTGTTTCTGCCGGCTTATACTGTCAGGCTCCGTTTTATAAGGAGGTGAAATTTCCCGTAGATGGAGTGGTGGAGTTGAACCGCGACATTAAGTCGCAACGTAGCCTTCAATTTATTTTTGGCACAGACTACACTTTCAGCGCGTTTGGCCGCCCTTTCCGTTTTTCGGGCGAAGCCTATTACAAGGCGTTGTCAAGAATTATACCTTATGAAGTGGACAATCTTAAAGTTATTTATGCCGGTTATAACGGAGCCGACGGATATACGGCCGGCATTGACTTGAAACTGTTCGGTGAGTTTGTCCCCGGTAGCGACTCTTGGATAAGCGCATCATTGATGAAATCACAGGAGACTTTGAACGGTGTCAAGGTGCCGCGGCCCAACGATCGACGCTACGGTTTTGCCATGTTTTTTACCGATTATTTCCCGCGTTTGCCTAAACTGAAATTTAATTTGCGCGGAGTGTTTTCCGACGGATTGCCGGTAGCATATCCGTATATGTCACGTGACAAAGGATATTTCCGTGCGCCGGCTTATAAGCGTATTGATGTCGGGCTGTCATATGCTTTGCTGTCTCCGCTTAAAGAGGGCGAATATCGGTCGGGAGTATGGCGCTGTATAAAGTCTGTGTGGCTTGGTGTGGAATGCTTTAACCTGTTGGATATATCGAACGTAAGCAACTATTATTGGGTGACCGATACTTCCGGCATAGGATATGCCGTGCCGAATTACCTTACACGCAGGCAATTTAATGTACGTCTTACAATCGACTTCTGACGATTTTCATTATCTGTCTTGTCGTTTCTGTAAGATTTTGTTTTGCCGTCGAGGGTGTCATGGCCTGTCGGAGAGTCATTGCTGACGGTAAAATGGAGAAGATGGCTGTAAAGCCGGCTTTTTCTAACTTGTCGTTGTATTCTACAGATCCGCCCAATGCTATTATCGGCACATTGTATTTGTTGCATCGTCGAAGTACGCCCATGCATGTCTTGCCATGCATAGTCTGGGAGTCTATGCGGCCCTCTCCGGTTATGACCAGATCGGCATCGGATACCTCTTTATTGAAGCCATACAAGTCGAGTACGGCTTCTATGCCCGATACGGCTTTTGTATTGAAATAAGCCATAAACATGGCTCCTATGCCTCCTGCAGCTCCGGCTCCCGGAGCTATGGCTACGTTCCTGCCGGTTTTATTTATCGTCTCCCGATGCCATTGCTTCAGGAAGTTGTCAAGAGCGACTACCTGTTGCGGCGAGGCTCCCTTTTGCGGAGCAAACGTGTATGCGGCACCATCGGGTCCGAAAAGAGGGTTGTCCACATCACACAATACAGTCACGTCTATATGTGATGCTATGTAGTCAAAGTCTTGACACAAGGCTTTCATTATGCCTGTGCCGGCATCGCATGTAGCACTGCCGCCAAGTCCTATTATAAAGTTGCGGCATCCTTTGTCAAACGCGTCTTTGAGCATTACTCCCGTACCGAATGATGTGGCGCTCATTATGTCGCGCTTTTGCGGCGATATCAGCGTGAGGCCGCTTGCCGCCGCGACATCCATCAGGGCAGTTTTCTTACCGTTAATATAGCTTGTGTAGTATGTAGCGGTTATTTTGTCGCCTATGGCGTTGAATGTTTCTACGCTTATGGATGCCGCTTCGTTTATTGATGCTATTGTGGCGGATGTTCCCTCCCCACCGTCGGCTAACGGACGCATTATCGTGTTGCAGCCGGAGCATACCGAATGTATGCCTTCATTTATGGCTTCGGCTGCCTCAACGGCTGTCAGTGAGCCTTTGAATGAGTCGGGACATATTATAATTTTCATTATCGCAGACTGTTCATGGCTTCGAGCATGCCGCAAAGTTCGGCCCTGATCTCTTTTAGACGTTCTACCGCGGCGGCGTGTCGTGATACTCCGGAATGATTGTGCTTTATCTGCTCTTCTGCGGCTTCGAGTTTAAGGCCTTTTTCTTTTACAAGGAAGTATACCATTTTTATTTTCTCAATGTCATCGGCTGTATAGAAGCGTGAGCCGTGTTCATTGCGTTTTGGCTTGATTATGGTGAAACGGCTCTCCCAAAAACGCAGGGTAGAGGCCGGCAGTCCTATTATTTCAGCCACCTCTCTTATCTTGTAATATTTTTTATCGGTTGAGGTCATTGTCGTGTATTGTGTCAGTCCATGACATGGCCGGCATTTTCGGCCTGTCTTATCATGTTGTCATACTCTTCGGGAGTTAAGTCCATGAAGTAGTAGTTGATGGGATTCTGCGGGGAGTTGTGATAACGTACCTCATAGTGCAGGTGTGGTCCGGTGGATTTTCCTGTATTGCCCGTTTCGGCTATCAGGTCGCCGCGTTTTACCTCTTCACCCTCTTTTACTTTAAACTTGCTCAAATGGGCGTAACGCGTCACGTAGCCGTAGCCGTGATCTATCTCAACCAAGTTGCCGTAGCCGCTCTGCCAGCCGGCATGAACCACCTTGCCGTCGGCGGTGGCGTAGACCGGTGTGCCTGTGTCGGCGGCAAAATCCAGACCTTCGTGAAAACGTCCGGTACCGTATATGGGGTCACGTCTGTATCCGTAACCCGAAGCCATTTTCTTCATGTTTTCACTCGAAATAGGCTGAATCGAGGGAATATGGTCGATACGGTCACGATTGTTGCGGGCAAGCTGCTGCAGTTCGTCAAATGACTTGATCTGTACGTAAAGCTGCCTGTCAAGCAGGTCGGTCTTTATTGTAAGGTCCTTTATCAGCTCGGCGTCGCGAAGCGAGTTCAGATAGCTGTAGCGCTGTTCGTTGTTGGCGGTGTAGAAACGTTCCGAAGTCGACACTCTCGGAGTGCCCATGATGACGCGATAGAAGTTGTCGTCGCGCGCCGCTATATCGGCCATTACCTCAAGCGAGGCGTCAAGGCGCCGGTTAAGAATGTCAAGTTGTGTGCGCAGCTGCGCGTTTTCGTCGCGCAGAGCCGTTTCTCGCGGCGTGCCTACAAGCAGATATATTATGACAAAAAGTATTGCCGTGACCAGAATACCGGCAAAGAGCTTGCGCAGCATTATCCACAGACGTTGCCGTCCGGAGGGGTATACGCGCTCATATTCTTCCGTTGCCGGATTATATCGATAAAAGACCTTTTTACTCATTTTGTGGAGATTGGCATCTTCTTCTATTTGCAAAAATAATATTATTAAGCTAATTTTGCACAATTATTTACGGCAAATGTGATTGTCCATTGAATCGCAGGCCTATTGCAAATTAAGTAATAAATTAAATAAAATGCTCACAGCTAAAGAGATACGTGAGTCTTTCAAAGACTTCTTCCGTGACAAAGGACACCAGATCGTACCCTCGGCACCGATGGTTATAAAAGATGATCCTACGCTTATGTTTACCAACGCCGGTATGAACCAGTTTAAAGATATAATACTCGGTAATGCGGCGGCGAAGTACAAGCGTGTGGCTGACTCGCAGAAGTGCTTGCGCGTGAGCGGAAAGCATAACGACCTTGAGGAGGTGGGTATGGACACATATCATCACACCATGTTCGAGATGCTCGGCAACTGGTCGTTTGGCAATTACTTCAAGAAAGAAGCCATTGACTGGGCTTGGGAGTATCTTGTCGACGTGCTTAAACTTAATCCTGAAAACCTTTATGCCACCGTATTTGAAGGTTCGCCGGCCGAAGGTCTTGGCCGCGATGACGAAGCGGCTGCCATATGGGAGAAGCATCTGCCCGCCGACCATATTATAAACGGTAACAAGCATGATAACTTCTGGGAGATGGGCGATACCGGCCCTTGCGGTCCTTGCTCGGAAATACATATCGACCTTCGTTCTGACGAGGAAAAGGCCTTGACACCCGGTCGTGAGCTTGTGAATCAAGATCATCCGCAGGTAATCGAGATATGGAATCTGGTCTTCATGCAGTACAACCGCAAGGCCGACGGCTCGCTTGAACCGCTCCCCGCAAAGGTCATCGATACCGGCATGGGCTTTGAACGTTTATGCATGGCCCTTCAGGGAAAGACTTCCAACTACGATACTGACGTGTTTACTCCGCTTATCGGTAAAATTGCCGAGCTCTCAGGAAAGCGTTACGGCGATGATCCCAAAGTGGATATAGCCATGAGAGTTATTGCCGACCATGTGCGTACAATCGCTTTTTCCATAGCCGACTCTCAGTTGCCGGGCAACGCCAAGGCCGGTTATGTGATACGCCGCATATTGCGTCGTGCCGTGCGCTATGCTTACACTTTTTTGGAGCAGAAACAGGCGTTTATGTATCGTCTTCTCGATACACTTATAGAGAGCATGGGTGAGGCTTATCCCGAGCTCCCCAAGCAGCGTGAGCTGATCATGCGTGTTATTAAAGAGGAGGAGGACGCTTTCCTGCGCACTCTTGACAACGGTATAAGGCTTCTTGACAATGCCATAGCCGCAGCGAAAAGCAATGGTAAAAACGAGATATCGGGCAAGGAGGCGTTTGTGCTTTATGATACTTACGGCTTCCCTCTTGACCTTACGGAGCTTATTCTGAAAGAAAACGGAATGACTCTGGATCATAAGGAGTTTGATGAGGAAATGGCCGCACAGAAAGCGCGTGCACGCAATGCCGCTGCCGTTGAGACAGGCGACTGGGTCATACTTCGCGACGGAGAGCAGGGGTTTGTCGGATATGACAATACTTCGGTTCCGGTCAACATACTCCGTTACCGTAAGGTAAAACAAAAAAACAATGAATTCTACCAGATAATATTGTCAGCCACTCCTTTCTATGCGGAGATGGGCGGACAGGTAGGTGACAGAGGCCGCCTCATAAACGGCGACGAAGTTATCGAGATATATGATACTAAACGCGAAAACGGTGTAGGAGTACATCTTACCAAGCGCATGCCCGCCGATGTCAACGCTACTTTCGAGGCTGTCATAGACGAGAAGGCGCGTCAGGCTACATCATGCAACCACACTGCCACTCACTTGCTTCACGAGGCTTTGCGCGAGGTGCTCGGCACACATGTGGAGCAGCGCGGGTCATTTGTGTCGCCCGATGTGCTGCGATTCGACTTCTCGCATTTCCAGAAGCTTACTCCTGAGGAGATACGCAAGGTCGAGAACATCGCCAATGAAAGGGTGCGCATGGCTATAGCCCGTGACGAGCACCGTAATGTGCCTATCGATGAAGCCCGCGAAATGGGGGCTATGGCGCTGTTCGGTGAAAAGTACGGCGATGAGGTGCGCGTAATCCGTTACGGTACCTCTGTTGAACTGTGCGGCGGTACGCACGTAAGCAATACCGGCAATATAGGTATGATAAAAATTGTTTCGGAAAGCAGTATTGCCGCCGGTATAAGGCGTATCGAAGCTATTACCGGCGAACGTGTGGAAAAAGCGGTCGAGGAGATGCAGGATACACTTCGCGAGATCGGAGCCATGTTTAATAATACTCCCAATCTTGTTCAGGCTCTTAAAAAATCTATTGAGGAGAATGCCGAGCTCAAGCATCAGGCAGAAGAGTATTTCAATGAGAGAGTCAACAATCTTACCCGCGAGTTGCTTGACAAGGCATATGAAGTACACGGCATAAAGGTTGTGGAGCTTCAGGGCCTCCGTTTGCCCGAAGTGGTGAAGAATGTGGCATTCGGTGTCCGTGCACAATCCCCCGAGCATACGGTATTTATAGGAGCCACTTTCGATCCGTCCGGCAAACCGTTGTTGACAGTCATGGTTACCGAGGACCTTGTTAAAGAGGGCATGAATGCATCATCGACTGTAAGAGAGGCTGCCAAACTCATACAAGGTGGCGGCGGCGGTCAGCCGGGATTTGCTCAGGCCGGTGGCAAGAACAAAGACGGCATAGCCGGTGCTTACGAGAAGATGCGCTCGGTTTTGGGGCTGTAAAATTAGTTGAACAAAAGTGATATTTTAGCAAGGGCGTCATTTTGGCGTCCTTGTCTGTTTTCAGGTTTACACATTATTATATATAGTGAACCCGTTTTTGATGCAGGTTGTTAGCATTTATATGAAAAAGATATTTATTGCGGCGTTATGTGCCGCTTGCGCTTTTACAGGATTGCAGGCCCGGGTATGGGTGCCTGATGTGCTCGGCGACGGTTATGAGATGAGCTATGTGGATCAAGGCCGCGACTACAGCGGTCCGGTAAGAAGTACTATAGTACGTAAACTGTCGTCATGTGGCGGCGGTAGGGGAGTCTTGTATGTCCACGGATTTAACGATTATTTTTTCCAAAAGGAGATGGGCGACATGTTTGTTGACTCATGCTATAATTTTTACGCCGTCGACTTGCGCAAATACGGGCGTTCAATCATGCCCGGACAAAAGAAGTTTAAGGTACGTGACATGCACGAATATTTTGCTGATATTGACTCGGCTGTGGCATGCATGAAGCGTGACGGCGTGGATGAGATAATACTTATGGGGCATTCTACCGGTGGACTGACTACCGCGTTGTATATGAATGAAAACCCTGATCCGTGTATAAGGGCGCTTATTCTTAATAGTCCGTTTCTTGATTGGAATCAGAGCGCATTTCAGGAAAAGTTTCTGATACCGGCGGTAGATACATTTGGCGGTTTATTTCCGGACGTTGCCATATCGCAAGGCGACAGTCGCGGCTATAGCGAGAGCCTGCTTAGACGTTACGGCGGTGAATGGGAATACAATACCGATTGGAAACTCGAAGTATCGCCCGACGTGGATACCGGCTGGATAAGGGCTATCGACCTTGCTCAGGGCATATTGCAGAATGATCCGCATATCGGAGTGCCAGTGCTGCTTATGCATTCTGACCGCAGTGTGAAGGAGGGCGACCCCGCGTCTGTATATAGCGAAGCCGACGCAGTGCTCGATGTCGATGACATATCGCGCTATGGGCGTCGGCTCGGAATAACGGTTACTGAAATAACGGTTAACGGGGGCCTTCATGACCTTGTCTTGTCAAAACCTGAAGTCAGGGAAGCACTTTACGCCTATATGTTCGGCTGGCTCTACCGTCAAGGTCTGTAGGCAGGTATTATTTGTCGTCACCGGTGTGTGACGTGCGTGCGGCTTGGTCTCGGGCAAGGAGCAGTTGCTTGTCGAGAAAATCGCGTTTGGCGGCCATGCGGCGTTTTCCCGTCATGGCCTGTGACAGGCTGTAGGCGCGTTGCATGGCAAGTCGGTCGTTGGCTGACAACGTTGTCGTGTGCGACTTGGTGCCGTTAAATATCAGTTTGATGTTCTTTGTCTGATTACCTGATAGGAAGTGCCCGAGTGTGTCACATTCGGCCCCCGTGAAGGTTATCATCTCCGTACCGCCTGAACGATAATTGCGTTCTCCGTCATAAGCCACGGTCGCTGTCGTGACTTTCCCGTTTCCGTCGGCGAGTGATATGGATGTATGCTTGACCGGATTCGATGTAAGCGAACTTATCATATAGAATTGGCCGTCGGGCGATACTCTTGACTCGACTCCCGTGCGGTTGAACAGCGTCGACTTGGCATACTCCTTTATGACATAATATCCCTCGACAAGCTGCGGGTTGTCTACAAGTGTAAAGTACTGCATGAGTGAGTCCTGAAGATGGCTGTACCATGACTGAAGGCTGTCGGTTGACTCGAGCTCTTTTATGGTCTGCCCTTCGATTACAAGCGGTCGCAGATGCATGCCTTCGCGTTGTGCGTCTATCTGTGCCGGATATTTCACTTTAAGTGTATCGAGACGTTCAAGAGCTATGGCATAGTCGCCGGCTTTAAGAGCGGAATCCGCTTCGGCCACTAATTTACCGGCCTGCGCCGACTCGTCATTCTTGCTTCCGCAGGATGCAAACAGCAGAGCCGTTGCTATCAGTAGCGGATGTAGTTTACTTGCTGCGTTGTACATCTTTTACTCCTTTTACTGTTTTTAGTTTCTTTATGAGGTTGTTAAGGGTAGTGGTGTCGTTTACACCTACTATAAGAAAGCCCTGAAATATGTTGTCGTTAGAGTTTATGGATATGCTGCGGAGGGTCACGTCTTTTTCTTTGTTTATGATCGACGTTATATTGGTCACGATACCTATATCGTCATGCCCGATAATGCGCAGTGTGGCCCCGAACTGTTGTCCGAGTTTGCCCGACCATCGTGTTGTAATGACACGATAAGGATACTTCTCCCTGATGTTTGCGGCATTGGGACAGTCGCAGCGATGTACTTTTATGACTCCTTCCGCGGAGATGAAGCCGAAGACATCGTCGCCGAATATAGGATTGCAGCACTTTGCAAGGCGGTAGTTGATACCCTTTATGTTGTCGCCGATTACGAGTACGTCATCAGTATTGTCGTCCTCCTCCTTGACAAGCTGAAATTCTTCGGCTGACCTTATCTCGGCACTTTCGGCGGCTTTTCGCTCTACGGCCTCGTATTCGGCTATTATGTCGTTTATGTCGAGGCGTTCGTCGCCCACGGCATAGTAGAAGTCGGTGACGGTCTTGTAGCCCATCTTCTTGATGACCTTCATTATGGTGGGCTCCTGAAGTTCAATCTTGCGATTTTTGAAGCGGCGCTCAACCAGCTCTTTACCTAGAGTGGCCGAGCGGTTGTTCATTTCGTGGACGGTCTGGCGTATTTTGTTTCTGGCTTTTGACGTCACGACGAAGTTTAGCCAGTCGAGTTTGGGTACCTGAGTGTTTGATGTAAGTATCTCTACTGTGTCGCCGCTCTTAAGCTTGTAGTTGAGCCTTTCGTTTTTGTCATTGACTTTAGCGCCGGTGCATTTCACCCCCAGATTGGAGTGGATGTTAAACGCGAAATCAAGAACCGACGCTCCGTAAGGCAACTTATAAAGATCGCCTTTCGGTGTGAAGACAAATACCTCCTTGTCGTAGATGTCCATCTTCATGTTTTTCATCAGCTCCATAGGTCCGGTCTCAGCGGTCTCAAGGATGTCGCGCACATTGTTCATCCACACGTCGAGATTGCCTTCGCTCTTGATGCCTTTGTAACGCCAGTGGGCGGCAAGACCTTTTTCAGCTATGAGGTCCATACGCTTGGTGCGTATCTGCACCTCCACCCATCGTTGGTCGGGGCCGTATACTGTTATATGCAGCGATTCATACCCGTTGCTTTTCGGTATACTCAGCCAGTCTTTCAGTCGCGAGGGATTGGGCCGGTACAGGTCGGTTATTATGGAGTAGGCGAGCCAGCAGTCGCTTTTTTCGTTGGCCGGTTCGCTGTCAATTATTATTCTTATGGCAAAAAGGTCATAGATGTGCTCAATGTCATTTTTTTGTTTGCGCAGTTTGTTCCATATCGAGTAAATGGACTTTGTACGGCCTTTTACTTCATATTTCAGATTCGTAGCGCCAAGTTTCTCTTTTATGGGACGTATGAACTCGGCTATATAAGCGTCGCGGCTTGTCTTTGTCTCGTTGAGCTTGCGCGCTATCTCCGTATAAGTCTCTCTGTTGGTGTACTTGAGCGACATGTCCTCAAGCTCCGACTTTATGGCATATAGGCCGAGACGGTGGGCGAGCGGAGCATACAGATAGTTTGCCTCGTATGCCACATCGTGCACCATCTTTTCGTTTGGATGGTGGTTGATAGACCTCATAAGTACGAGGCGGTCTATGATCATGATGATTATGACACGTATGTCCTCGGCAAATGTCAGCAGGAGTTTGCGGAAATTGTCACTTTCAACCGCTGCCTGCCTGCTGTAGAGGGTTGACACCTTTAAAAGTCCGCGTATGAGTTTGGCAATGTCGTCACCCCATTCTTTTACAAGCTCCTCTTCAGGTATAAACTCCGTTTTGCACAGATTGAAAAGAAGGATAGCTATTATCATGTTTCTGTCGGGGCTTATCATCTCGCATAGAGAGAGGGCTGTCGACAAGTTATGTACCGTCGGGTTTATACCGTAGCGGTCGCGGCGGTAATGGTTCTGGTGTATGCCTTCGTTTATGATGTGTCTTACTTTCGCAATGTCGCCGTGTTCAGTGACGTCACGTGTATGTACGAGCAACTTGCGAAATGCCGCAAGCATATATCTTTTTTCTTCAGGAGTCAGATATTTCTCTTCCATAATTAAAAAGTATTTTAAAATGGAACGTGTTAAAGGTGTTTACAGTCACTCGTCGGGCGATGCCAAAGGTAGCCGGTTAAGTTCTTCTATATAGTCAAGTAGTTCTTTGCGGCCTCGTCCGTTGTTGCTTGATGTATAGAATACGGGCGGCAGCTCTTCCCACTGTTCTCGCAGGCGGTCAAGATATTTGCCGGTCTGTATTTTACCCGCGGTGGCCGACAGCTTGTCCAGTTTGGTAAACACTATGGCAAACGGCACTTCGTTTTCTCCGAGCCATTCCATGAATTCCAAGTCGATTTTCTGTGGGTCATGACGAGAGTCTACAAGTACAAACAGGTTGGTCATCTGGCGTCGTTCGAGAATGTAGTCCTCGATTATGCGTTTTATCTCAGTCTGCATTTTCTTACCGCGCTGGGCATACCCGTAGCCGGGCAGATCGACTATATACCACTCGTCATTTATCAGAAAGTGGTTGATAAGCGTGGTCTTTCCGGGAGTGGAGGAGGTCATGGCCAATCCTTTGCGTCCGGTAAGCATATTTATAAGCGATGACTTGCCTACGTTGGAGCGTCCTATGAAGGCATACTCGTGGCGATTGGTGTCAGGGCATTTTGCCACATTTGAATTGCTTATCTCGAATTTTGCAGAAGTGATATTCATTTCAGTCTCGTTTGATTACGTAAAGATAGTAATATTTTCTCGTAGTCATATAAAATAAATGCGTATTTCGCATTATTGTTGATACAGCGGCATATTTTAAACGTATTCTTGTTTTCGTGATATCGTGTAATAATACTATCTTTGCAATGATAAAAGCAATATTTTTATGGCCGATACAATAGCTCAGTTTGATCGCGCGCTTGATAAGTGTCGTGACGTGTTTGTTAAGAAGTTGAAGGACTACGGTGCTTCGTGGCGCATAATGCGTCCGGAGTCGGTCACAGACCAGATATTTATAAAAGCCACGCGCATAAGGTCGCTGGAGACCAAAAAAGTGTCAAAGGTGGGCGAGGGCATACTTCCCGAGTTTATTGCTATCGTAAATTATGGTGTCATTGGACTTATACAGCTTGAGCTTGGCTTCAGCGACAAGGAGGATCTTGACGTTGAGCGGGCTACTCAGCTTTATGACCGCTATATAGCTCTTACCCGCGAGCTTATGATTAAGAAAAATCATGACTACGACGAGGCTTGGCGCGGCATGAGGGTACATTCATATACCGACATAATACTTCAGAAACTGATGCGTACAAAGCAGATTGAGGACAATGCCGGGGTGACACTCGTGTCTGAGGGCATAGACGCCAATTATCAGGACATGATAAACTACTCTGTTTTCGCCATAATAAAGCTGACCGAGGGCGATGAGTGAGTTTTTACAACGTCACAACAAGGCTGTCGTATGGACCTTCCGCATACTGGTAGGAGCCGTCTTCATCGTGTCGGGTACGACAAAGATGATCGACGTATGGGGCTTTATATATAAAATAGAGCAGTACCTTAACGTATGGTCATGGCCGCAACCGCGTTCGTTGGTTCTTGTGGTGGCTATGGGGCTGTCGGCCGTTGAGTTTCTTACCGGATGGTTTCTGATAACCGGATGTTATAAGCGGACATGTGTGTGGCTGATGTCTTTGATGATGCTGGCCATGTTGCCGCTGACGCTCTATATAGCCGTCGCCAATCCTGTAAGCGATTGTGGCTGCTTCGGCGATTTTCTGCTTATATCCAATACGGCCACATTTATTAAAAACTTGGTCATCTCGGCTATGTTGGTCTATCTGCTGTTTCATAACCGTGAGGTGAGCGGCTTGTTCTCGGCATATTCGCAGTGGCTTGTAGGTTTTGTGGCGGTTGTATACATAGTTATAATAGGACTTTTCGGATATAATATACAGCCGCTTGTCGATTTCCGCCCTTACAAAGAGGGTACGGCATTGTTGTCTGACCGCAATGATGAAGAAGAAGGGGAGTGGCGGTTTATCTATGAAAAAGATGGCGAACGCATGGAGTTCGGCGAAGATGAGTTGCCCGATAGCACTTGGACCTTTGTCGACCGTGTAGAGCCGGAGCGGATGGATGCCGTCGAAGAGCGTACGTTGGCTGTCTTTGACGGTGACGAGGATGTGACCGGCGAGGTTATCGCCTCTGACGGCATACAGGTGCTGGTGCTTATCCCCGAGATGAAAAATCTTGATGCTTCATCGACATATCTTATTAACGACATGAACCGCTATGTAAGGTCGCTCGGCGGTGAGATGATAGCCATACTCGGCTCCGACAGCAAAGGCGTGGAGTTCTGGCGCGATTTCTCAATGGCCTCGTATGACATATATACGGCTGAAGATACTTCGCTTAAAGAGCTGGCCCGAGGCAACGTATCGGTCGTGTATCTTAAAGACGGCGATATCGTGTGGAAGCGCTCTTTGTCGTCGATTGACAGCGACTGGTTTGCGTCGGCTGACAATGATGCCCTTGACCTGTTGGCATATTCCGGCACTTTTCTGTTCTGGCTGCTTACGGTGCTGTTTTTGGGCGTCGAGGCGGTGCTGTGGGGCATAGATAGGAGCGGAAGGGCAGTAAAATTGCATTTCTCGCGCAGAAATCGGAAAAAATAATTAATTTTGCAGATAATAATACAATACCAAATGATTAATATATATTAAGAATGAGAAAGAAAATTGTAGCAGGAAACTGGAAGATGAACACCAATCTTCAGGAAGGTGTGGCTCTTGCATGTGAAGTGAACAAGGCATTGAAAGATGCAACTCCCAAGTGCGACGTCGTTATTGCCGTTCCCTTTACCCATCTCGCAACTGTAAATGAAGTGATCGATAAGAGCAAGCTCGGTCTTGGTGCTGAAAACTGCGCTGACCATAAGTCAGGCGCTTATACCGGCGAGGTATCGGCTTCAATGGTAGCTTCTACAGGCGCCACTTATGTCATACTCGGACACTCCGAGCGTCGTCAGTACTACGGTGAGACTTCGGAGACTCTCAAAGAAAAGGTGGCTCTCGCTCTTGAAAACAACCTTACTCCTATCTTCTGTATAGGCGAAGTGCTTGCAGAGCGCGAAAACGGCACTTACAACGAGGTTGTAAAGAAGCAGATCGAAGAGGCTCTCTTCCATCTGTCAGCCGAGGATTTCGGCAAGATTATCCTCGCTTACGAGCCGGTATGGGCTATCGGTACAGGCAAGACCGCTACCGATGATCAGGCCGAGGACATGCATGCGTTTATACGTGGTGTCATAGCAGAGCGTTACGGCAAGGAAGTGGCTGAGGATACCTCTATCCTTTATGGCGGTAGCTGCAAGCCCTCAAATGCTCCCCAGCTCTTTGCAAAGCCCGACGTTGACGGCGGACTTATCGGCGGTGCCGCTCTTGATGCAGCATCGTTCATGGGCATTGTAAATGCATTCTGATCAAGATACCCCGTATCGAAATAAAACAGAACTACGGACGCTCCGGTATATTCCGGCCGGCGTCCGTTTTTTTATATTGCAAGTATATTATATTTTAACTAACTTTGCACGAAATTCAATCCGATACATAAGTGAAGATAACAAGGATTTTGATAATGTTGCTTCTCGGCTTGTGGCATGTGTCAGCAAGCGCCGAGAATGCCGATTCGCTGTCGCGGAAGGCATCGATCGTGGAGCATATCGAGGCTGATAGCGCCATAACCGTCATTATGCCCGAGGCATTGGAGCATCGGCTTATATATGAAGCACCACATGCCGCCGAGGAGGCGCGCCCCGTGTCGGGCAAGACCGGAGGCTATCGCATTCAGGTGTTTTCCGACAACAATGCTCGCACTGCAAAGGCTGAGGCCCGTACGAGAGCTCGCAATGTGGCTGCAAAATTTCCTCAATATCCGACTTACGTAGTGTATAGCTCACCATACTGGAGATTGCGTGTGGGTAATTTCCGTACTCAGGACGACGCAAATGCCGCCGCTCACGAGCTTAAAGAGGCTTTCCCCCGTTATAGCAGAGAGATAAGGGTTGTGCGCGACCGTATAATCGTATCGGAAGACTGATTGTTCTCAAGTGATGGATAAGGATCAGGTAATAGCACGGATAGCGGAGCATTATGAAAGCATAATACGGCTTCTCGGTGACGACCCGTCGCGGCATGGCCTTGAAAAGACTCCCGTGAGGGCTGCCAAGGCTCTGTACTATGCTACGCAGGGCTATCGTGAAAATGCCGATGACGTGATGAAGTCGGCTATATTTGAATATGCCGGCTCACAGATGGTCATTGTAAAGGATATCGAGTTCTATTCGTTCTGTGAGCACCATATACTGCCGTTTTTCGGTCGTGTATCGGTCGGATATATACCCGACGGAGAGATGGTGGGTCTTTCAAAACTCGCCCGTGCCGTAAACGTATATGCCCGCAGGCTTCAGGTTCAGGAACGTCTTACGTCTGAAATATGCGCCAGCATTTCACGCTCGCTGCATACAAAGGGGGTTATCGTGGCCTGCAATGCCCAGCATCTGTGCATGAAGATGCGTGGCGTGGAGAAGCAGGATTCAAGCACGACTACAATTGAATACAACGGCCTTTTTTCAGCTCCCGAGATGAGAGCGGAGTTTTTCAGCCTACTTCGTGACATACATTAATAATCTCAGTATTTATAAGTAAGAACGTATAAAAGTTTTTAATTTGGCTGATTTGTTGTAAATTTGCAAAAATTTTACATTAGGCAAATTAGTCACTGAGATGAAAAAGAAATTTAACGAATATAACAATTTCAATCTTTCCGAGATAAATCGAAGCGTCCTTGAGCGCTGGAATGCCGAAAACCTCTTCGAACAGAGTATGAAAGTGCGTGAGGGTGCGCCGTCGTTTGTGTTTTACGAAGGTCCCCCGTCGGCCAACGGCATGCCGGGTATCCATCATGTGATGGCTCGTACCATTAAGGATATATTTTGCCGTTACAAGACTATGAAGGGCTTCCATGTGAAGCGTAAGGCCGGATGGGATACTCATGGCCTTCCCGTAGAGCTTGGGGTCGAGAAGTCTCTCGGTATAACCAAAGAGGATATCGGTAAAAAAATCTCGGTTGACGACTATAATGCCGCCTGTCGCCGCGAAGTGATGAAATACACCAAAGAGTGGGAGAACCTTACCAACTCGATGGGATATTGGGTCGACATGAATGACCCGTATATCACTTACGACAACCGTTATATAGAGACCGTATGGTGGTTGCTGAGTCAATTGTACAAGAAAGGCTATCTTTACAAAGGCTACACCATTCAGCCTTATTCGCCCGCCGCAGGTACCGGATTGAGTACACACGAGCTTAATCAGCCCGGTTGCTATCGCGATGTAAAGGATACTACGGTTACGGCCATGTTCCGTATTTCCGAGCCTAAACCCGAAATGCTCGGGTGGGGTACTCCCTGCATTCTCGCATGGACAACTACCCCGTGGACTCTGCCCTCCAACACCGCTCTGTGTGTCGGACCGAAGATCGAGTATGTGCTTGTCAACACATATAATCCTTATAACGGCGAGAAGATAAGCGTTGTCTTGGCTAAGGCACGCGTTAACGCATATTTCAAGCCCGAGGGCGCCGAATTGCCGATGGATGCCTACAAGCCCGGCGACAAGACAGTGCCTTACCGTATCGTGGCCGAGTATGAGGCGTCTGATCTTATAGGCATGAAGTATGACCAGCTCATGCCGTGGGTTAAGCCGACCGAAAAACTTAATGACAACTCCCCCGAATTTGTAAAAGAATATGCCGCTCGCTGCCCTGAAAAGGTGTTTGGCGTAGGCAAGGATAATTTTGTCGAACTTTCATCCGAGGCGTTCCGTGTGATTCCCGGCGATTATGTGACTACGGAAGACGGTACCGGCATTGTGCATATAGCGCCTACTTTCGGTGCCGATGATGCACGCGTGGCCAAAGCCGCCGGCATACCTTCGTTATTTATGATCAATACCAAAGGCGAGACCCGTCCTATGGTGGATCTTACCGGAAAGTATTATCTTCTTGATGACTGTGCCGAGTCGTTTGTGGAGCATTGCGTCAATGTGGAGCTGTACAAGCGTCATGAGGGCGACTATGTTAAAAACGCTTACGATCCGCAATTCAACGTCGACGGCAAGTATGATGACAAGGCCGCCGAGAAAGCCGAGGATCTTAATGTGGTTATAGCCATAGAAATGAAGCAGGCAGGTGAGGCGTTCAAGATAGAGAAGCATGTGCACAACTATCCTCATTGCTGGCGTACTGACAAGCCGGTGCTCTATTATCCGCTTGACAGTTGGTTTATACGTACTACTGCCGCCCGCGAAAAACTCATGGCCAACAATGAGACTATAAAGTGGAAGCCGCAGTCCACCGGTTCGGGCCGTTTTGGAAAATGGCTGGAAAATCTTCAGGATTGGAACCTGTCGCGCAGCCGCTATTGGGGTACTCCGCTCCCGATATGGCGTACTGATGACGGTACAGAGGAGATATGTATCGACAGCGTGGCTACGTTGTATGATGAGATCGAAAAATCGGTCAAGGCCGGAGTGATGAAAGCTAATCCCTATAAGGAGAAAGGTTTTGTGCCCGGTGACTATTCGAAGGCCAATTATGAGAAGATTGATCTTCACCGCCCTTATGTCGATGATATAGTGCTTGTGTCATCTACCGGCAAGCCCATGCACCGTGAGCTTGACCTGATCGACGTATGGTTTGACTCAGGCGCCATGCCTTACGCGCAGATACATTATCCGTTTGAAAACAAGGAGGGTCTTGACTCCGGCGAGCTTTATCCCGCCGATTTCATTGCCGAGGGTGTCGACCAGACACGCGGATGGTTCTTTACTCTCCATGCCATTGCCGGCATGGTATTTGACTCGGTGGCATACAAGGCTGTTATTTCCAACGGACTCGTGCTCGACCGTTTCGGAAACAAGATGTCGAAGCGTCTCGGCAATGCCGTAAACCCGTTTGATGCCATAAATGAATTCGGCTCCGACCCCTTGCGTTGGTACATGATTGCAAATTCTTCACCGTGGGACAACCTCAAGTATGATCCCGAGGGAGTGAAGGAGACGGCCCGTAAGTTGTTTGCCACACTATATAATACATATTCTTTCTTCGCTCTGTATGCCAACGTTGACGGATTTGACAATTCGCAGCCGCAGGTGCCCGTGGCGGAAAGACCTGAAATAGACCGTTGGATACTTTCGTTGCTCAATACCCTCATACGTGAGGTTGAGTCGGCGTTGGACGACTATGAGCCTACCAAGGCGGCGCGTGCCATAAATGATTTTGTCAATGACAACCTCAGCAACTGGTATGTGCGTCTTAACCGCAAACGTTTCTGGGGCGGGGAGATGGACAAGGATAAACTTGCCGCTTACCAGACGCTCTACACATGTCTTGAGACTGTGGCGTTGCTTATCGCGCCGATATCGCCGTTCTTCGCCGACCGGTTGTACACCGATCTTACTTCCGTGACCAAGGACAGCGCTTCTTCCGTGCACCTTGCTTCGTTCCCTGTTGCCGGAGAGAGCGATCCTGATCTTGAAGAGCGCATGAAGCTCGCGCAGGATGTGACATCGATGGTGCTCGCCTTGCGTCGCAAGGTCAATATAAAAGTACGTCAGCCGTTGTCGACACTTATGATACCCGTACTTGACAATCGTCAGAAAGATATGATAGCGACTATGTCCGATCTTATATTGAGCGAGGTTAATGTCAAATCGATAAAATTTGTCGGAAACGATGAGGGAGTGCTCGTTAAGCGTGTAAAACCCGACTTCAAAAAGCTCGGTCCGAAGTATGGCAAGATTATGAAAGCGCTTGCTGCAAAAGTAGCGTCTATGTCGCAGTCCGACATACTTGCTCTTGAGCGTGACGGCCGGTTCGCTTTTGACATCGACGGTGTTGTCGCAGAGGTGGAGCTGGCTGATGTGGAGATTATATCGGAGGATATACCCGGATGGCAGGTGGCCAACGACGGCAATCTTACGGTGGCTCTTGACGTGACGGTCACCGACGACCTGCGCCGTGAAGGTATTGCCCGCGACATAGTGAACCGTATTCAGAACATACGTAAGGGACGTAACTACGACATCGTGGACAAGATTGTAGTTGTTTTCGCTCCTAACGAAAATACCGATGCGGCTATTGAGGCCTACGGCGACTATATCGCCAAGCAGGTACTCGCTTCAACAGTATCTGTAGCGCCGATAGCCGACAACGATACTGTCGAGACTCTCGACCTTGACGGTATAGAGCTGAAGGCGGTGATTAATTTGGTACCCTAACCTAAAATGAACATATTGTTATGAGTGAAAAAACACGTTACACCGATGAGGAGTTGCAGGAGTTCAAGGAACTTATCCTGAAGAAACTTGAAAAGGCACAGCGCGACTACGACCTGTTGAAAGCCAATGTCATGAACAGTGACGGTAATGACACTGCCGACACGTCGCCCACATTTAAAGTGCTTGAGGAGGGCGCCAGCACTCTCGGTAAGGAAGAGGCCGGTCAGCTGGCACAGCGCCAGATGAAGTTTATACAGCATCTGCAGGCCGCTCTCGTGAGAATAGAAAACAAAACTTATGGTATATGTCGTCAGACCGGTAAACTTATACCTAAAGAACGTCTTCTTGCCGTGCCTCATGCCACATTGAGCGTCGAGGCCAAAGAAAACGGAAAGAAACGCTAAAATATATTATCGTATAGATGAAGCTGTCTAAAGGCTGGCTTGCCGTTATAATCATAGCCGGAGTGCTTCTGGTCGACCAATTGGTGAAAATATGGGTTAAAACCAATATGTATATCGGGCAGGAGTTTGTGATAACCGACTGGTTCAGAATATATTTTATCGAGAATAACGGGATGGCTTTCGGTATGGAGCTAGGAAGTAAGTTGTTTCTGACCCTGTTTCGTATCGTGGCTGTGGGATTTGGCATATGGTACATATGTCATATGAGAAAACGCCCCGACATCAAGGCCGGATATATAGCTTGTTGCGCACTCATCACTGCGGGTGCGGCGGGCAATATCGTGGACTCTGTGTTTTACGGTATGATATTCAACAATCCCTATCCGCCTGAAGTGGCCGTCATGTTTCCGCCCGAGGGCGGTTATGCCCCGTTGTTTCACGGCAAGGTCGTAGACATGCTTTATTTTCCGCTGTTCAGTTTTTACTGGCCTTCATGGATGCCTTTTGTAGGCGGTGAGTATTTTTTGTTCTTCCAGCCTATATTTAATATAGCCGATGCCGCTATTACGGTGGGCATATTTGTATTGATATTGTTTTATTCCAAATACCTTTCCGCACCTATTGTGGAAAAGAGTGTTGAAAAGGAAAAATGAATAAATTCCGACAATATTTGATATGTGGCGTTATAGCGCTTGGTGCGGTCGCTTGCGACCGTACTCCCGACTATGTGATCAAGCCCGATGATATGGCCGACCTGTTGGTCGACATTCATAAAGGTGAAGGTGTCATAGACCTCAACAGCGCGTCTTATCGCAACGACTCGTTGCGCAAGGTACTTAAACAGTCGGTGTACATGAAGCACGGCGTCACCGCCGAACAGGTCGATACTTCGCTTGTGTGGTACGGTCATAATGTCGAGAAGTACATCGAGGTTTATGATATGGTTATAGAACGTCTGGAGGCGGAGCTTAAGGATGCCGATGTGTCGAGTAGCGGCGAGAGGGTGCAACTTGCGGTTGTCGGTGACTCGGTCGACGCTTGGAGCGACGCCAAGTACCGCCGTTTTGCCTATGGCATGCCTTCCGATAACATGAAGTTCGGACTTAAGCGTGACGACAACTGGGAACGTGGCGACGTATATACATGGAGTGTGTATGTGCGCAACCATCGCTCGCCGATACGCTGGACTATTGCCGGTGAGTACAATGACGGCACTACAGATTATATTGCCAATACGGTAAGTCAGGATGGTTGGAATACTATAACATTCCCGGTCGATACCGCTAGAAATCTGCGCTATATATACGGCGTGTTGAGTATGTCACCCGATAAAGGCGAGGTGACGTATGTCGACAGTATATCGTTGGTACGTACCCGCTATAACCCCGACAAGTACAACCGTGCCGGTATAAAACGTTATCTTAACGGCAAAAAAGAGTAGGGCGGGCGCAATCATGAGATATCTTAGCCATGCCGTGTTGCATGCCGGGCAGGTCTATCGTCAGTCATTGGTCGATATAGTTGACGGCGTCGTACGTGTAGACCGCTTTGATCGCGAGGTCCATTCTACCGTGTTTGTGTCGGGCATTGTAGCCGTGGTGGCCGACAATCGGGTCACAAACGTCAATATCGATCAACTTGACCGTATAGTCAAGAATGCTCCGCTTGTCGAGACCGCTATACTGCGGGCTATGCGCTATCTGAAAGGACGTTCGCTTTTTGTCAATGATGACGATATGCCGCGGCTTATCATATTGCAACGCTGAAAAAAGATACTAAAAAGTCTTTTTAGTATTGCATTAATAAAATGTTTTATGTAATTTTGCACTCGCTTTATGCGTCTTGATAACAAAACAATAACATTATAAAACGATGAAAAGAACGTTTCAGCCCTCTAACAGAAAAAGAGTGAACAAGCATGGATTCCGTGAACGCATGTCTACCCCCGATGGTCGCAAGGTACTTGCTCGCCGTCGCGCTAAGGGTCGTGCTCATCTTACTGTAAGTGATACTATCGCTCGCAAGTAATACACGCGGAGAACGTTAACTCATAAAGCGCATCGGTATGCAGTTGCCGGTGCGCTGTTTTATTTTTATAAAACTTAAAAATCATTAGTTGAATGACACTTATTGACGGTAAAAAAGTAGCCGATACTATAAAAGAGGAGATAGCGGCGACAGTTGAGAAAATGCTTGCCGAGGGTAAGAAACGTCCTCATTTGGCGGCTATACTGGTAGGCCACGACGGAGGTAGCGAGACCTATGTGGCTCATAAGGTACGTGCCTGTGAGCAGTGCGGATTCAAGTCTACGCTTATCCGCTTTGAGTCGGATGTGACCGAAGAGCGTCTTCTTGAAGCTATCGATACACTTAACCGCGACGAGGATGTTGACGGTTTTATAGTGCAGCTGCCGCTGCCTGCCCACATATCGGAACAGAAAATAATCGAGGCTATCGACTACCGTAAGGATGTCGACGGTTTTCATCCTATAAACGTAGGCCGTATGTCTATCGGGCTGCCATGCTATCTGTCGGCTACCCCTGCCGGCATTATGGAGTTGCTCGCACGTTATGATATAGACACCAAAGGCAAGCGTTGTGTGGTGCTCGGACGAAGCAATATCGTCGGTAAACCTGTGGCTACACTTATGATGCAGAAGCACAATCTCGGCGATGCTACGGTAACCGTATGCCACAGCGCTACGAAAGACATCAAGGATATATGCCGTGAAGCCGATATAATAATAGCCGCTTTGGGGCGTCCCGGTTTTGTGACTTCCGATATGGTAAAGCCCGGTGTCGTGATAATCGATGTAGGCACTACGCGTGTGCCCGATGCCACCCGTAAGAGCGGATTCCGCCTGCGCGGCGATGTAGACTTTGATAATGTGGCTCCGTTGTGTTCTTGTATTACCCCTGTACCCGGTGGAGTGGGTCCTATGACCATATGCTCGTTGATGAAGAATACGCTTCTTGCCGGACAAGGAGCCATATACGGAAAATAACGTCATGATATGTTCTCTCCTCTCTTAAACATCATATTGTTCACTTTGGGTTCTTTTTTTAATGAAGAACCCAAAGCTGAGATTGTGTTTGCCGGCGATGCCATGCAGCATCAGGCGCAGATCGATGCCGCACGACGTGATGGCGGTGTGTATGATTACTCGGAATGTTTTTCCGCTGTCGAAGCATATATAGATGCCGCCGATTATGCCGTAGTCAATCTTGAGACACCGCTCGGCGGGAAGCCTTATTCGGGCTATCCGTGTTTCAGCGCTCCCGACAGTTATCTTGATGCTCTTGCCGATGCCGGTTTCGATATGATGTTGACGGCCAATAATCATACTCTTGACAAGCGCGACAAGGGGTTGCTCCGTACGATCGAGTGTCTTGACGATAGGGGAGTGGATCATATCGGTACATACCGTAACCGGCAGGAACGCGACTCTGTTTTGCCGTTGCTTAGAGATATTAACGGCTTCCGGGTGGCGTTTCTTAACTATACTTACGGCACCAACGGTATAAAACTCACTACACGGGCAAAGGTTGATTACATTGACCGGACGTTGATGAAAAGCGATATTTCTGCCGCGCGGTCGGCCGGAGCCGAGATTGTTGCGGTATGTATCCATTGGGGCAACGAGTATGAATTATTGCCGGCGTCATCGCAGCGTGTACTTGCCGACTTTCTTGTCGATGAAGGAGTGGATATGATCATCGGCTCTCATCCTCATGTCATACAGCCTATGGAGATGCGTCATAATGTACAGGGGCGCAATGTGCTGCTGGTTTATTCGCTCGGAAATTTTATTTCCAATATGAAAACACGCGACACTCGCGGCGGAGCTATGGTTAAAGTGGTGCTTAGACGTGATGCCGATGGGCGTGCTATCGTCGATAAGGCTGATTATCGTTTGGTATTTACCGTACCGCCTGTCGCTGGTGGAAATTTCAGATTGGTGCCTGTGGAAAAGTATCATGACGCTACATGGAAGTCACAGTGTAGGGCCTTTGAGTCTTCGGCCGAGAATATATTTCTTCATCACAATATCGATGTTTTGCGCGACACTACATCTTTTCCTGAGAAAAAAATGTCGCCAATCGATAGATTTTTCTTTAAAACGTTTGGTAGGTTACAAAAATAGTTGTACCTTTGCACCATCAAAATGGTGAGATTAGCTCAGTTGGTTAGAGCGTCGGATTGTGGTTCCGAAGGTCGTGGGTTCGACCCCCACACCTCACCCTAAAAGCGGGCTGTGTCACTGACACGGTCCGCTTTACTTTATCCCTCCTCCCTACATGAGGCTGTGTCAAAATCTTTTGAATCATTGTTCGGCGATTAAATCGGCGCATGGTAATAAACCTGTGTTAGCGCCATAAAAATTGTATCTTTGCAGAAAATAAAATCTGCAATGGAAAA
>VSOZ01000008.1 GCA_009775095.1 Muribaculum sp. | reverse complement strand
GGGGTTTATGGTTGTGTTCTTCGCTGCAAATATAATACACGCACCGCCCCGATTTATGCACAATCGGGCATAACACCGAATTTTAACATTTGAAGAGGGGGCTATTGGTCTAATTAGTCCAATAAGTCTAATTATTTTTTGAAAAAGCCGAGTATTTTAAATCTATTTTTGTAGATTCCCGTCTATTTTATTGAACGGATAATAAAACCAACGGATACAGACAGCAATGGATACTTCCGCCCAACACCATATAAAGCAACTGGAAAATCTTGTCGCGCAGCGGCAGGATTGGCTGTTTCGGTTTGCCTATATGCGTATCGGGCGGCGCGAGGATGCCGAAGATCTTATACAGGATGTGTTTGTATCGGCTTTTCGCATGATACGCGACGGTAAAGAACTCCGTGATCCGGACCATTATATATTAAGGAGTATAAGCAATGCATGTGCCGATTATCACAGGCAGCGCCGTCAGACAATGGTGTCGATAGATGAGGTTGAAGATATACCGGCATGCGAGGCCGACCGATCGATTTATGAGGAGTATCGTCGAGTCAAAGAATTGCTTGACGGACTTCCACCGGAACAGTCGGAGATCGTGAGACTGAAATGCTACGACGGGTTGACGTTCAAACAGATATCGGAGCTGCAGGCGATACCCGAGGCTACAGCCAAATCGCGCTACCGATATGCGATAAAACATATTCAGGAACGACTGAAAAGATAAAAAACTCTCTCAAACAAATATGAATATGAAAGATGACCGTTATGACATAGAAGATATAGAGCGGATGCTAAGCCCGCGATGCGAGTTTCATGCGTCGGACGAACTTCGACCGAAAATCATCAAGAAAGCCGGCTCATTATCGACGCCTCGCCGATTGAGGTATATTCCGTGGATTGCCGCGGCATGTGTGGCGGGAGTGGTTATCGTGTCGCTGATGCGTTCGGAGCGGAGCGTTGAGGATGCGGCGGATACTCCTTGTGTGGCCGAGGTAACTGTAGACACTCTTCCGCAGTCTGAGGTCGTAAGCGCTAAGGTTGAGGATATGCTTATTGCCGAGGCTTCCGCTCCGGCGGTTAAGCATGTCACAATGAAGCGGCATAGTCCAGCGGCCGTTGCGGCTCCGGAAGCGTCCATAGAGCCGGAGCCTGTAGAAGGGCCGCAGGACGAGCCGGAGCGGCCGCTTGTGAAGGGAGCCATGCCTATGGGTAGCGTCGAGGATAGCGGTGTCATGCCGAAAATACTTGCGGAGACCGATATTCCCGTCACGCGGCCTGAAAATATGGAGTATACTTCAGAGGATATAGCTTTGATGAAGCGGCAGGACCGCATGGCTTATATAAGTCGTATACTTCTTGAGATCGAGATAGCCGAACAATCAATAGCTGACATCAATATATAAAAACCATAAATCCATTTTTGATATGAATAAACTGATCATCGGACTGCTTATGCTCGGTACGGCCGCGTTATCGGCGGACGGAGCTCCCGACAAATTTGTCAGGCAGCCAAAATCGCTTGAGTCGGCGCTGGAGCGCCTTTCAAAGAAGTGTGGCGACATGTATGCGGCATCGCAGCATACATTTATTAATCCCGATACGGGTGTGCTTGAAGAGAAAACCGAGGTAATACCGGTCAAGTGCAAGGAGAACGACGATGCACTTCAGCATGTGATACGCTGTTTTGAGGATGACAAGGAGTGCGGATATCAATATGTGCACATACAGCCCGGTGAAATGCAGAATTTTACAATAACAACCGGCAGCGGATCAATAACGCCGCGTACCGACAACTCGCAGGAGATGTGGATACTCAACGTGAAGAATCCCGAGAATCCGCGTCTGCGCGACAACTACACTCTTGTTCTTGATAATGGCAAGCCGGTACGCAATGGCAAGATATACCGTGTGACCTCGATACGGCCCGATCTTATCAAGGATGACGTGGCGGCCATGAGAGGACGTATGCCTGTGCCCGCAGTCCTTAACACGCGGTTTGTCTTGGAGGGCACGGTCGATGACGCGATAGCCGATTCATGTTACAATGTATATGTAGCCGATACGCAAAGTGAAATCGGCGACAACAGCATAGTGGCCTGTGTGCCCGTGGTAAACAAGAAGTTCAGATATGAGGCTGATGTCGATCGGATTAAGGCGGGCCGCATAAGGGCGTTGTTTCCCGGCGACGAACTGTGCTCCGCATGGATCGACTTCAAATTGGTGCCGGGCCTTACACTGAAAATGACGGTGCACAATGGATGGTACAACATAGAGAACAACTATGAATATAACGCCAAAATCTTCGAGCGGTCTTCAATGGCCGATATGCCCGGTCTTGCAGCCGAATTGTATGGCGTGAATATCAATGACCTCGAAGAGGCTAAGGCCGGACTGGGGCAAAAAGAGACCGAGCTTAGATTCGCGCTGGAGGAATACCGCAAAATGCTTGAGGAGATTGAGAAGCGGATGAATGCTGACTTTCATACATTCGGCAACTCTCCATCTTCAAGAAAATATAGAATGGAGCTTTACAGGCAGTCGCAGGAGATAAGCCAACGCATGAAAGAACTCATTGACCAATATTCGTCGACTATAAAATAAACGTATAAGCCTTAAAAATCGGTCCTGTTTAATGTTAATCTCGGGGGAGGGCGTGGTGCTCTTCCCCTTTTTGGGAATAAATAGGACTGATTGGGGCTCAGCCGCAAAGTCCGGTTGAAGTTAATTGTCTGATTTTGTTTGCGGATGCAATACATACTTAGAATGGGGTATCGGAGGCTTGCACCAATGACTTCGCGTCAGGGACGCGAGACATATCCTAATGGACCTATGCGGAATGTCGCCTGTCTCCGACAGGCACTTGCTATTCAGGTTTAGACCACCCCACGAACCGCCGTCTACGCCGGCTTATCGTGGGGCTTTGCACATAGCGCATCTCCGACGCGCTCGATTTAACAACCGATTTTTTACATTGATCACTAATTGTTCCAACGTGTCAAGTAATCGGTGAAGTTTTTTAGGGGGGACGGGCAATAAAACGGGGGTAAACGGGTTATATAGACATAACGTTATTACGTAAGGAGATGTCTCGTTTTATAAACAGTGCTATAGGATTATTGCTGGCTGCGGCGGCAAGTGTGGCGTGCTACGGGCAGAGCAAGGATGACTTCAACCCTATACAGACGGGGGTGACGTCGCTGTCCATCGCTCCCGACGCACGCGGCGCTTCAATGGGCGACATAGGCGCGGCCACCGAGCCTGACGCCAACTCGCAGTTCTGGAACCCCTCGAAGTACGCGTTTGCCTACAGCCGTGCCGCTGTATCACTGAGTTATACGCCGTGGCTTCGCAAGATAGTCAACGACATATTTTTAGCAAACGTGGCCGGATACTGGAAGGTGGGCCGCGACGACAATCAGGCGCTGAGCGCATCGCTGCGTTACTTTTCGCTCGGTGAGATCGATACGTCGAGTGACGTGTATGGCGGCCGGAGCCTAAATCCTTATGAGCTGTCGGTTGACGTAGGCTACTCACGCAAGCTGTCGGAGAAGTATTCGATGGGAGTAGTGCTGCGCTACATCTATTCCGACCTCGGATTCTCGACCTCATACGCGGGCGACGAGCAGACGGGTGCGTCGGCATTTTCGGTCGATGTGGCCGGCTATTACACTACTTATCCGGTAATCGGACACAACGAGTGTCAGTGGTCGCTCGGGTGGAATATATCGAACATCGGCTCGAAGGTGAGCTACAATGACGGCGAGGATCCGGCTTTTCTGCCGGCCAATCTGCGCATTGGCACCACGTTCACGTTTCCGTTGGCCGACTACCATAATCTGGCTCTGTCGCTCGACCTGAACAAGCTGCTTGTGCCGACCAAACCGCGCCTCAAGGACTACGACAGCGAGGAGGAGTACCTTGACGCCGAGGCCAAGTGGGAGGACATGTCGTCGATAACCGGCATATTCAAGTCGTTCAGCGACGCTCCGGGCGGCTTCAAGGAGGAGTTGCGCGAGATAATGTGGTCGGTGGGAGCCGAATACAGCTACAACCGGCAGTTCTTTCTGCGCGCCGGCTACTACTATGAAAACGAGTTCAAGGGCGGGCGCAAATATTTTGCCATGGGCGCAGGATTTGCGCTCAATGTGCTCAGTCTTGACGCGGCCTATATGATAGCCTCGCAGCAGACATCGCCGCTCGACCAGACACTTCGCTTCACTCTGACCTTCGACATGGACGGGCTGAAAACTCTATTCAGCCGATAACACCGTGCACCTCAAACGATTATATGATAAACGACCAATTTTTATTTGGTTATGACCCGCCGATGCCTTATATTTGCTAAAATTGCTGAAAATAAAAAAGAGGAATTATGGATATAAGGGTTGGAAACGGATTTGACGTGCACCGTCTTGTCGAGGAGCGCGAGCTGTGGCTCGGCGGGGTCAAGGTGCCTTATCATATGGGCTTGCTGGGTCACAGCGATGCCGATGTGGCGCTGCATGCGCTTAGCGACGCGCTGCTCGGCGCGGCGGCCATGCGCGACATAGGCTATCACTTTCCCGACACCGATGAGGCTTATCGGGGTGCCGACTCGCGCGTATTGTTGCGCCGGGTGAGGGAACTGCTTGCCGAGGCAGGTTATAAAATAGGCAATGTTGACCTGACCATCATGGCGCAGGCTCCGAAGTTGCTCGACCATATACCGGTCATGAGAGAGCGCATAGCCACCGATCTGGAGATTGACCTGTCGGCAGTGTCGGTGAAGGCCACGACCACGGAGCGGCTCGGATTTACGGGACGCGGCGAGGGTATAGCGGCTATGGCGACAGCGGTTATTTTCAGGGCATAGTTTGTAATGCATAATTCACAGTGCATAATGCATAATTCATGATTGGATGAGGACGGTGTTGACGATATTGTGGCTGGTGGGGGCGGCTTTTGCCGGCGCGCAGACGGTGGAGCCGATAAAGTACGGCGACTTCGAGAACTGGATCACGCGCAATATCCATGAGTCAAGGGTGCTCGGCGGCAAGGTGAAGCAGGTCTACGAGATAGGTCCGGAGGAGGTGATAGACAACTCCAAGCCTTACAGCAACAAAGGGGGCTCGCCGTGGGCCACGTCGAACGTCATGGCCAATGTGATGGGCGTAGTGAAGGGGAGCAACGCTGTGTTTCCCGACGAGAATCCCGCAGGGGGCCGATGCTGCAAGATGACAACCATAATCGAGAAGGTTCAGGTGCTCGGGTTGGTCAACCTTAAGGTTCTTGTGGCCGGATCGATATATCTCGGCTATAACATAGAGCCAATACGCAATGCGTCAAACCCTTACTCAAAGATGGAGATGGGGGTGCCGTTTACCCGACGGCCTAAGGCGTTGCGCTACGATTATAAAGTGGAGATACCTAAAGGAGTCAAACGTGTGCGTGCTACCGGCACCTCGACCAAGCAGCTCGACGGAACAGACAATGCGGAGGTATACATACTCCTGCAGCGCCGGTGGGAGGACGCCGACGGCAATATCTACGCCAAGCGCGTGGGCACCGGCCGCGAGCGCTACGCCTCATCGAGCGACTGGCGGCGGGGGCATGAGCTGACGGTACATTACGGCGACATGTCATCGCATCCCGACTACAAGGACTACATGGGGCTGATACCGGCCGACCGCAGCTACTATGCGCGCAACAGCCGGGGCAAGATGGTGCCGGTGCGTGAAGTAGGGTGGGACAGCGCCGACGCTACCCCCACACATATGCTTGTCATGGCCTCGTCGGGCTGCGGGGTAGCCTATGAAGGGACGCCCGGAATGACCTTGTGGGTCGACAATATGGCCCTTGTGTATTGAAAAACACGCCTAAATAGCCTCGAAAAGGCTAATTTATCGTCAATCTGTTGTGGTATTGACGGAAAAAAGAGTTATATTTGCACCCTGAAATTCTTATGAATAAATTAACATAATAACTTAATATCATCAACTAACAACACATGCAAAGCAAAGGTACGACCGGAAGCGTCATTTCCGGAGTGATAGCTATCTTCTTGGTGCTCGTGTGTCTGTTTTATCTCTCGTTTTCATGGGTGACCAGCCGTTACGAGAATAAAGCGGAGCAGTATGCGTTGGTCGTGGCCAACGGTGACGCCAATGGCGAAGCATACAAGAAAGCTTACAAAAACTACATCGACTCAATCGGTAAAGAGAAAGTTTACCCTGTATTAGGCTATACGTTCAATCAAGTGCAGAAGATGGGCGTGGGGCTGGGCCTCGACCTAAAGGGCGGTATGAACGTGATCCTGCAGGTGTCGGTACCCGACATACTCCGCTCGATCGCCAATGCCGACGACAACGCTACGTTTAACCGCGTACTTGCCGCTACCGACTCGGTAGTCAAGAAGAGCAAGACGAGCGACTATGTGGCCGCCTTCTTCAAGGAGTACAAGCGTGTTGACCCGGCAGCCGACATGGCGGTGGTGTTCAAGAATGTCGCCAAGCGCGGTGAGTCGGCCGAGCAGGTAGAGGCTACCGTCAAGCAAGAGGTCAAGGACCGTGTGTCAAGCTCGACCAATGTGCTCCGTAACCGTATCGACCAGTTCGGTGTTGTGGCTCCCAACATTCAGGAGCTTGAAAAGGACGGCCAGATACTTCTCGAACTTCCGGGCGTAAAAGAGCATGACCGTGTGCGCGAGCTTCTCAAGGCATCGGCCAACCTCGAATTTTACGAAGTATATACTCTCGACGAGATACAGAACCAGCTCATGGCCCTCGAGACCGCTCTCCGCAGCGACTCGACCGGTACTGCCTCGACTCTCTTCGGCTACTTCGACGGCAGCGGCTATCAGGGCACTCCCGTGGTAGGTATGGCCACTCAGGCTCACCGTGAGGTCATCGACTCGATACTCGGCAGTGTGACCGCATCGCGCATACTTCCCTCCAACCTGAAACTCCGCTGGGAGGTCAAGCCGCAGGAGGTACAGTACACCGACACCGTGACCAACACTACCCGCAAGGCCGAGATATACTCGCTCATAGCTCTTAAGTCAAACAACGGCAAGCCCGCTCTCGGCGGCGACGTGGTTGTATCGGCATCGAGCGACTTCGACAACCTTCAGGGCAACTATGTGTCGATGAACATGAACAGCGACGGTGCCAAGGCATGGGCCCGTGTGACCCAGAACAACCTCGGCAAGCCCGTGGCTATCGTGCTTGACGAACATGTATACTCATATCCCCGCATCAACTCGGTCATCGAGGGCGGACGCTCGCAGATAACCGGTAACTTCTCGGTCGAGGACGCCAAGGACTTGGCCAACGTGCTTAAGTCGGGTAAGATGGCCGCCAAGGTCGACATTGTCAGCGATACCGTCATCGGTCCGTCGCTCGGTAAGCAGGCCATCCATGACGGCTTCCTGTCGTTCATCATAGCACTCGTGCTGCTGATGATCTTCATGATGGCCATCTACGGTGTGATACCGGGTCTTGTGGCCAATATCGGTCTTGTGTGCAACCTCTTCTTCACGATGGGTATCCTCGCGTCGTTCCAAGCCGTGCTCACCCTGTCGGGTATCGCCGGTATCGTGCTTGCGCTCGGTATGGCCGTTGACGCCAACGTGCTTATTTTCGAGCGTACCAAAGAGGAGCTCCGCGCCGGCAAGAACATACGTCAGGCTATCGCCGACGGTTACAGCAACGCATTCTCCGCAATCTTTGACTCTAACCTTACTTCGGTCATCACCGCCGTTATCCTTCTGCTCTACGGTACCGGTCCTATCAAGGGATTTGCCACTACGCTCATCATCGGTATTGTGTGCTCGTTCTTCACCGCCGTGTTCCTGACCCGTCTGGTGTTTATCGCCTTCGGCAAGTCGGCTGCATTCCAGCGTCTGACGTTCACTACCGGCCTGTCAAAGAACCTGTTTACAAACACAAAGGTCAACTTCCTCGGCCAGCGCAAGATATCGGCTGCAGTGTGCGGACTTTTCGTAATCATCGTGGCTGTATCGCTCTTCGCCCGCGGTATGAATCAGGGTATCGACTTCTCGGGCGGTCGCAACTACATCGTGCAGTTTGACCATCCGGTGAAGACCGATGTGCTTGCCCAGAAGCTGGCACCCAAATTCCCGGGCGCTTCGCTTTCGGTAATCACTATCGACAACGACACCAAAGTGCGTATCTCGACCAACTACAAGATCGACGGCGAGACCGACGGTGTGGACAAGGAGATAACCCAGATACTTTATGAGGGTCTTCAGGACGAACTCGGCGGCATGTCGCTCGAGGACTTCTCGACCACCAACGAGAATGTAGGTATACAGAGCTCGCAGAAAGTGGGACCGACTATTGCGGCCGACATGAAGAAAGACGCCTATATAGCCGTTATCCTGTCGCTGATAGCTATGTTCCTATACATCCTTCTCCGTTTCCACAACGTGGCCTTCTCGGTGGGTGCTCTCGCAGCCGTAGCCTTTACGGCATTCACCATCATCGGTTTCTACTCGCTCTTCTGGGGAGTGCTTCCGTTCTCGATGGAGATCGACCAGACGTTTATAGCCGCCATCCTTACCGTGATCGGTTATCAGATCAACGATACTGTGGTAGTCTTTGACCGTGTGCGCGAGAATACACAGCTTTATCCCAAGCAGGACTTCTTCACGCTCATCAACCAGTCGATCAACAGCACATTGGGTCGTACAATCATGACCTCGGGCTCTACGTTGCTCGTGTTGCTTTGCATCTTCATCCTCGGCGGTGAGTCGATACGCAGCTTTACTTTCGCCATGCTGTTCGGTGTTATCACCGGTACTCTCGCCACTATCTACGTGGCAGCTCCGGTGGCTTACCTTACCGACAGCCGTCGCAAAGCCAAGAAAGCATAATCAACGGCCTTAAGCCTATATAAAGAGAGGTGTTCCGCATCGCGGAGCGCCTCTTTTTTATTGTATTAGACCAATAGGACCAATTGGTCTAATACGATTTATGTTGTAAAACATATAGAAAAATTTTTGAATTGTCAAAATAAGTGTTACTTTTACACCCATAAAAATCTATATCAAGAACACAGTGAGTTATGTTTAAACTGAAGTTGAATTTGATTTGTGGAGGAGCCCTAATGCTTATGGCTTCTTGCGGTAGCAAGAACGCGGCTCCCGAGTTGACCGATTCGGGCCTTGATCCGAACAAGTTTGTGGCTGAAGTGGATGGCAAGTCCACCGGCCTTTATGTGCTTAAAAATGCAGCCGGCATGGAGGTGTGTGTCACCAACTATGGAGGCCGCATAGTGTCGATAAGCGTTCCTGACCGTGACGGAAAGTTTATTGACGTGACTCTCGGACTTGACAGCGTTCAAGCCTATTTCCCCGAAAACAACCAGACCGACTTCGGTGCCGCTATAGGCCGCTATGCCAACCGCATCGACCACGGCCGTCTGCCTATCGGGGGTGATACCATACAACTGCCTACAAATAACTTCGGTCACACCCTTCACGGTGGACCCACAGGCTGGCAGTACAAGGTATATGACGTGAAAGAGGCCAATGACTCTGTGCTGGTGCTTTCGATCACCTCGCCCGACGGAGACAACAACTTCCCCGGTGAAGTGACCGCACAGGTTACCTATAAGCTTACCGCCGACAACGCTCTCGACATCGACTACGAGGCCGTGACCGACAAGCCTACGGTAATCAACATGACCAATCATACTTACTTTAATCTTAACGGTGATCCGTCCAAGTCGATCGACGACAATGTGCTTGTGATAAACGCCGACGGATATACTCCTGTCGACAGCACTTTCATGACGACCGGCGAGATACTCCCCGTTAAGGATACTCCTATGGACTTTACTACCGCCAAAGAGGTAGGTGCCGACATCAAGAACTTTGACTTCGAGCAGATCAAGAACGGCAACGGTTTTGACCACAACTGGGTGCTCAACGCTGCCGGCGACATCTCGCAGGAGGCTGTGAAACTCGTGGCTCCCTCAACCGGAGTGACCCTCAGTGTGTATACCAACGAGCCGGGTATTCAGTTCTACTCGGGCAACTTCCTTGACGGTACCGTTACCGGCAAGAACGGCAAGGTCTACAACCAGCATGCCGCACTCTGCCTTGAGACTCAGCACTATCCCGACAGCCCCAACAAACCCCAGTGGCCTTCGGTAATACTGCTTCCGGGCGAAAAGTACTCAAGTCGTTGCATATTTAAATTCGGTGTTGAAAAATAAATTAACCTTAATAACCAATCATCATGCAATTTCTTGACTGGCTTGTCATAGGGCTTTTTTTCATAGCCCTGATCGGCATTATCGTATGGGTAATGCGTCAGAAACAGAACAATGCCGCCGACTACTTCCTCGGCGGTAAAGATGCCACTTGGATCGCGATCGGTGCGTCGATTTTCGCATCCAATATCGGTTCGGAACACCTTATCGGTCTCGCCGGCTCCGGAGCATCCTCCGGTATGGCCATGGCCCACTGGGAGATACAGGGCTGGATGATCCTTATCCTCGGTTGGGTGTTCGTGCCGTTCTACACCCGCAGTATGGTCTATACCATGCCTGAATTCCTTGAAAAGCGTTTCAATCCTCAGTCGCGTACTATCCTTGCCACTATCTCGCTCATAAGCTATGTGCTTACAAAAGTTGCCGTTACGGTTTATGCCGGCGGTCTTGTATTCCAGCAGGTATTCGGCATCGACGAGCTTTGGGGCATCGACTTCTTCTGGATTGCCGCTATCGGCCTTGTGCTCATCACTGCTCTTTATACTATATTCGGCGGTATGAAATCGGTACTTTATACTTCGGTGCTACAGACGCCCATACTGCTTCTCGGCTCGCTCATAATTCTCGTGCTCGGTCTTAAAGAGCTCGGCGGCTGGGACGAAATGATGCGCATATGCTCTGCCGTGAAGGTCAACGAATACGGCGACACTATGGTCAACCTTATCCGTGACAACCGTGACGCGCAGTATCCGTGGCTCGGCGCCCTCATCGGCTCGGCCGTTATCGGTTTCTGGTACTGGTGTACCGACCAGTTCATAGTACAGCGCGTACTTTCCGGTAAGGATGAGAAGGAGGCCCGCCGCGGTACTATCTTCGGCGCTTACCTGAAGCTGCTTCCGGTGTTCCTGTTCCTTATCCCGGGCATGATAGCTTTTGCTCTTCATCAGAATCTCGGCGACTTCCTGCCGATGCTGCCCAACGGTAGCCCCAACTCCGACGCCGCTTTCCCGACTCTCGTGGCCAAACTTCTTCCGGCCGGTGTGAAGGGTCTTATCGTGTGCGGTATTCTTGCCGCCCTCATGAGCTCGCTCGCGTCGCTGTTCAACTCGTCGGCCGCCCTCTTCACCATCGACTTCTATCAGCGTCTTAAACCGAAGACCGATCCCAAGAAGCTCGTGCGCATCGGTCAGGCCGCTACCGTCGTTATCGTTGTACTCGGTATTCTCTGGATACCCGTCATGCGCTCTGTGGGCGATGTGCTTTACCTCTACCTGCAGGATGTGCAGTCGGTACTCGCTCCGGGTATCGCCGCCGCCTTCCTTATCGGTATCCTGTGGAAGCGTGCTTCGGCTCTCGGCGGCATGTGGGCCCTTCTTTCCGGTCTTATCATCGGTCTTACCCGTCTTTGCGCCAAGATATATTACAGCAACGCCGAGATAGGCGGCAGCGATCCCAGTCTCTTCCAGTATATATTCTATGACTGCAACTGGCTCTTCTTCTGCGGATGGATGCTCGTATTCTGCCTTGCCGTAGGTGTTGTGGTATCGCTTTGCACAAAGGCTCCGTCGCCCGAGAAGATCAAGGGTCTTGTATTCGGAACTTCTACCGCCGAGCAGCGTGCCGCCACCCGTGCAAGCTGGGGCACATGGGATGTAGTACACACTGTTATCATCCTTGCCATCACTGCCGCATTCTACTGGTATTTCTGGTAATCAAACATATAGCCCGTATTGAAGTAATATGTTTCGCGAACAAGGTTTTTACTCCGCTCATGAAAAGATGCTCGTCGGCGTGGACTGTATGGTGTTCACGCTGCGCGAAGGTCGCTTGTGTCTGTTGCTGACGCGCCGTAAGTTTGAGCCCGCGCTCGGGTCATGGTCACTGATGGGTGGCTTTGTGAAGTCGTCGGAGAGTGTCGACGATGCCGCATATCGAGTGCTTCATCAACTTACCGGACTTGACAACGTGTACATGGAGCAGGTGGGAGCATTCGGTGACCTTGACCGCGACCCCGGCGAGCGAGTGGTGTCGGTAGCTTACTACGCTCTCATAAAGTGGGATGACGCTTACATCGACCGTGTCAAGGCCTATGACGCCCAATGGGTCGATGTCGACAATCTTCCGGAACTGTGCTTTGACCACCCGCAGATGATACGGCGGGCGGTCAAGGCCATGCGCCGCAAGGCTACCTGCGAGCCCATAGCGTTTGAGCTGCTTCCTGAGTATTTCACTCTCACGCAGCTTCAGAACCTGTATGAGACTATATTGGGTGAGCCGGCCGACAAGCGCAATTTCCGCCGCCGCATACTCGAGAATCCGTGTATAAAGCGCACCGACATGATCGACAAGGTCACATCGCGCCGCGGAGCCTCGCTATATACTTTCGATGAGGAGCTATACGCCCAATCGGATAAATTTAAAATGTAAACTGACATGCTTGAAGAACTTAAAGAAAAAGTGTTCCGTGCCAATCTTGATCTGGTAAAACACGGACTTGTTATATTTACTTGGGGCAACGTGTCGGGCATCGACCGTGCCACGGGCCTTGTCGTTATCAAGCCCAGCGGTGTCGACTACGACACGATGAAGGCCGACGACATGGTGGTTGTTGACCTTGACGGCAATGTGGTCGAGGGCGATCTGCGTCCCTCTTCCGACACTCCCACCCATCTGGCTCTTTACAAGGCGTTTCCCGAGATAGGCGGTGTGGTACACACTCACTCCACTTACGCCACCGCATGGGCGCAGGCCGGCATTGATCTGCCCAATATAGGTACAACACATGCCGACTACTTCCATGACGCCATACCCTGTACGGCCGACATGACCGAAGCGGAGGTAAAGGGTGAATACGAACTTGAGACCGGCAACGTCATCATCAAGCGCTTCGAGGGTATGAATCCCGTTCATACTCCGGGTGTTCTGGTGAAGAATCACGGTCCGTTTGCGTGGGGCAAGGATGCTCATGACGCAGTGCACAACGCCGTGGTCATGGAGCAGGTGGCCAAGATGGCGAGCATAGCCTATACGGTCAATCCCAACCTGACCATGAACCCTCTTCTCATCGAGAAGCACTTTAACCGCAAGCATGGTCCGGGTGCTTATTACGGACAGAAAAAATAACAACATTAACCAATTTAAAACTATACATTATGAAAGCATTTGAAAATCTTGAACTCTGGTGGGTGACCGGCGCACAGCTCCTTTATGGCGGCGATGCCGTAGTAGCGGTTGACGCACACTCCAAAGAGATGGTAGACGGACTCAATAATTCGGGAAATCTCCCTATAAAAGTAGTATATAAAGGCACTGCCAACTCGTCGAAAGAGGTTGAAGCCGTCATGAAGGCCGCCAACAACGACGCGAAGTGTGTGGGTATCATCACTTGGATGCACACATTCTCGCCGGCCAAGATGTGGATTCACGGTCTGCAGCAGCTCCGCAAGCCGTTGCTCCACTTCCACACCCAGTACAACGCCGAGATACCGTGGGACACCATGGACATGGACTTCATGAACCTCAATCAGTCGGCTCACGGTGACCGCGAGTTCGGACATATCTGCGCCCGCATGAACGTTAAGCGCAAGGTTGTGGTCGGCTACTGGAAGGACAAAGCCGTTCAGGAGAAGATAGCCGTATGGTCGCGCGTGGCCGCAGCTTGGGCCGACTCTCAGGACATGCTCATACTCCGCTTCGGCGACCAGATGAACAACGTGGCCGTTACCGACGGCGACAAGGTTGATGCCGAGATGCGTCTGGGCTATCATGTCGACTACTGCCCCGTAAGCGAACTTATGGAGTATGGCAAGGGTGTGACCGATGAGGCCGTCAAGGAGCTTATGGACACTTACTTTGCGCTGTACAAGTGTGAGGACGCCGTTAAGGATCCTTCAACCGTAGAGTACAAGTCGGTATGGAATGCAGCCAAGGCAGAGCTTACACTGCGCGCATGTCTTCAGGACAAGGGTGCCAAGGGCTTTACCACCAACTTCGACGACCTCGGTACAGCCGACATCAACGACCCCAAATTTGTAGGTTTCGATCAGATACCGGGCCTCGCCTCACAGCGTCTTATGGCCGAGGGCTATGGCTTCGGCGCCGAAGGCGACTGGAAGTCGGCCGCTCTTTACCGCACACTCTGGTACATGACTCAAGGTCTTGAAGGCGGTTGCTCGTTCCTTGAGGATTATACGCTCAACTTCGACGGCGCCCAGAGCTCTATCCTGCAGGCCCACATGCTTGAGGTGTGTCCGCTTATCGCCGAAGAGCAGCCCCGTCTTGAGGTTCACTTCCTCGGAATCGGCATACGCAAGGCCCTTACCGCGCGCCTCGTGTTTACCTCTAAGCCCGGCAACGGCATAACCGCCACTGTCATCGACATGGGCAACCGTTTCCGTCTTATTGTCAACGATGTAGAGTGCATCAAGTCCAAGCCGCTGCCCAAACTGCCCGTGGCTTCGGCACTGTGGATACCGATGCCCAACTTCGAGATCGGCGCCGGCGCATGGATACTTGCCGGCGGTACCCACCACTCATGCTTCTCCTACGCTCTTACTCCCGAATACTGGGAGGACTATGCGGAGATGGCCGGCATCGAGATGGTACGCATCGACAAGAACACTACCATACAGGAGTTCAAGAAGGAGCTTCGCTACAATGACGTGTACTACATGCTTAACAAGTAACGGGCAGTCATTATGGAGTTTGACATAAAAACCAAAATAGAGACAGGTAAAGCCATACTCGGTATCGAGTTTGGCTCTACCCGTATCAAAGCCGTGCTCATATCGCCTGACAACCGTCCTATAGCACAAGGCAGCCATGAGTGGGAAAACCAGCTTGTGGACGGCCTCTGGACCTACAGCATCGAGGCAATATGGGAGGGCGTGCGCGACTGTTACCGCGACCTTCAGGACAACGTGAGGGCGCAGTATGGCGTGGAGATCGAAAAACTCGCCGCCATCGGCATCAGCGCCATGATGCACGGTTACATGGCCTTTGACAGCAAGCAGGAGATACTCGTGCCTTTCCGCACATGGCGTAACACCAACACCGCGCGTGCGGCCGCCGAGCTTTCGGAGCTGTTTGTGTACAATATCCCTCTACGCTGGAGCATATCGCATCTTTATCAGGCTATACTCGATGACGAGAAGCATGTTAAGGATATTGATTTCATTACTACTCTGGCCGGCTATATACACTGGCAGATCACAGGCGAGAAGGTGCTCGGCATAGGCGATGCATCAGGTATGCTGCCTATCGACCCCGAGACCAAGAATTACTCCGCCGTGATGGTAGAGAAGTTTGACGCTCTTGTCGCGCCCAAGGGTTACGGCTGGAAACTCGAGGATATACTGCCCAAGGTGCTCCTTGCCGGTGAAAACGCAGGATGCCTTACTGCAGAGGGTGCCAAGCTGCTCGACCCGTCGGGCCATCTGCAGGCCGGTATACCTGTATGTCCTCCCGAGGGCGACGCCGGTACAGGCATGACAGCCACTAACGCAGTCAAGCAGCGTACGGGCAATGTATCGGCCGGTACTTCATCGTTCTCTATGATTGTGCTTGAGAAGGAGTTAAGCAAACCTTACGAGCCGATCGACATCGTGACTACACCTGACGGCAGCCTTGTGGCTATGGTGCACTGCAATAACTGTACATCCGACCTTAACGCGTGGGTGGGTCTGTTCCGCGAATACACCGAACTCCTCGGACTACCTGTGGACATGAACGAGATATACGGCAAGTTGTACAACAACGCTCTCAACGGCGATCCCGACTCGGGCGGTCTGTTGGCTTACAACTACTTCTCGGGCGAGCCTGTCACCGGACTTGCCGAGGGACGTCCGCTCTTCGTGCGTTCTGTCAATGACCGCTTCAACCTCGCCAACTTCATGCGCGCCCATCTGTACGGCTCCGTGGCCGTGCTCAAGATTGGCAACGACATTCTGTTTAACGAGGAGAAGATATCGGTCGACCGCATCACCGGTCACGGCGGTCTGTTCAAGACCAAAGGTGTGGGTCAGCGCATACTTGCCGCCGCTCTCAACTCGCCGATATCGGTTATGGATACCGCGGGCGAAGGCGGAGCATGGGGCATGGCGCTGCTGGCATCGTATCTTGTCAACAATCCCGAGAACCTTACGCTTCCCGACTATCTTGACAAAGAGGTGTTTGCGGGCGACGTCGGCACCGAAATTACTCCTACCGAGGCTGAAGTGGCCGGCTTCAACGTATACATCGAGAACTACAAACGCGGCTTGAATATCGAGAAGGCCGCGGTTGAGTACAAGAAGTAGGTCGCATACGCCGACGGGCAAACAAATATCGGGAGCGGCGATGTTAAGGTCGCTCCCGTTTTTATATTATGACAATTTCCGGGATACTCATGCTCGGCAAAACTCAAATAAATTTGGTTTTGCACTCGACTTATTCGTATCTTTGCATTGTCTAATATAGGTTATGTGACGGCCCGGTAGTTCAACGGATAGAATAGAGGTTTCCTAAACCTTAGATAGCGGTTCGATTCCGCTCCGGGCTACAATTAAAGCAGGTCATAACCGTTCCCTCGTTCAAGTATAAAAGTCAAGTGTCAGTCAGGCCTGTAAGGGTGTCGCATCAGTTTTCCCTCATTTTAACCGAAACCATGAATAATTTACAGTTAATACAGAATAAGATTTACGAGATAAGAGGTCAGCAGGTAATGCTTGACTACGACCTCGCGGAAATGTACGGCGTTGAAACGGCGCAACTTAAAAGAGCCGTGCGACGTAATATCGAGCGCTTTGAAGGTGACGACTTTATGTTTGAACTCACCAAAGAAGAGCTTTCAAGATGCCAATTTGGCATCTTGAAAGAAGGTAGAGGAAGCAACTTCAAGTACATGCCGTTTGCGTTTACCGAACTGGGGGTAGCCATGTTGTCGAGCGTGCTGAGGAGCGCGACGGCCATTGAGATAAACCGTGGTATTATGCTTTTGTTGGATCATAAGCAAAATCCGGTTGAGCGGTTTATATTTTGTCGGAAAGTAGGGGCGCCAGTATTACGGCGCCCGCGCACCCGGATGGCCATGCGGGGATGCGGACGCCGTGGTACGGGCGTCCCTACAAACAGAGTCGGTTTTATAAAAACCGACAAGTACTAAGTATTAAGTATTAGGTGATAAGTATTAAGTAATAAGATATAACAGCAATATAGTTATGGGTGCTAAAAAGATTGTATTAAGTATGGCATTGGCTGCCGCCGCATTGTGCGGGTCGGCGCAGAGCCGCTCATGGACCGCCGACAACGGCAACGGCACATTTACTAATCCGTTGATGTATGACGAGTTTTCCGATCCCGACATTTTAAGGGTCGGTGACGACTATTATCTTGCCGGTACAACGATGCACTCTGTGCCGGGGCTTGTGATACTCCACTCAAAAGACCTTGTCAACTGGGAGAATGTATCATATTGTTTCGACCGCTTTGACTTCGATGACGACGCGTTCTCGCTGAAAAACGGCAAGGAGGTGTACGGTCAGGGCATATGGGCGCCATGTATACGCTACAATGACGGCAAATTCTACATATACTCCAACGTAAACGGCAAGGGACTGCAGTGCTTTATAAGCGACAAGATAGAGGGTCCGTGGAAGCACATCAACATGCAGGGGCGCATCTATGATCTCGGCGTGCTCTTTGATGACGACGGCAAGATATATGCCATACACGGCTACGGCGAGGTTAAGTGTACGGAACTGAAGCCCGATATGAGCGGTCCGGTCGAGGGTACTGAGCGTGTCATCATTCCTGAGGGCAGCGCTATAGGCGAGGGCCACCACATGTATAAGATAAACGGCAAGTACTATCTTATATCGACCGATTATGCTCCCAACGGCCGTACTCTGTGCTCGCGCGCCGATAATATATGGGGTCCGTATGAAACTTGTGTTATAACGGCCGACGAGACATTCGGCTACCATGCGGCGCCGGGTACGCGCATCAACGGCCGCATCATGCCTGACGGTCATCCTGTAAGGATAGCGCCGGCCGACCCTGACAAGACTGCCGCGTCCAACATACATCAGGGCGGTATTGTATCGACTCCCGACGGAGAGTGGTGGGCGCTGTTGATGATGGACTTCCACTCGATCGGTCGCACTACCACATTGGCGCCCGTGACATGGGTTGACGGATGGCCCATGATAGGGCTTGAGGGAAATCTCGGACGTGCACCGCGTACATGGCTCAAACCGTCGACAGCAGCTCGCGGCACCGTGACGCCTCACGCCGCCTACGAGCGCAGCGACGACTTCGACGGCCGTGAACTGAAGCGCATATGGCAGTGGAACCATAATCCCGACGACAAGATGTGGGAGCTGCGGGGCGGACGGCTGCGTTTGCGTACCATGCCTGCCGAGCAGCTTATGTGGGCGCGCAATACGCTGACCCAGCGTGTCGTAGGGCCGGCGTCGATAACCACCGTCGAGCTTGATGTAAACCATCTTAAGGATGGTGACGTGTGCGGTCTGGGCAACATAAACGTGCCCTGTTCATGGGTCGGCATCGTCAAGGAGGGCAAGCAACCGGTGCTTCGCTGCTTTGAGCAGGTTGACAATGACACCACCGACGTGCCCGTCAAGCTGACCGACGGTCGCATATGGCTCCGCTTTATCGGCGACTTCGACAACGACAAGGGGCGGTATGCCTACTCGACCGACGGCCGGGAGTTTCACTCGATAGGCCGTGAAATGACGCTGAGTTACCAGCTTATAACCTTCCAAGGTTCACGCATGTCGCTGTTTGCTTTCAATAAAAACGGAAAAAACGGAGGATATGCGGAGTTTGACAACTTCACTGTCGAGGAGCCGAAAGCCGACCGTACGGGCTATATACCTTTCGGAAAGACTTTCCGCATCATAAACATGGCGACAGGACTGCCCATGAACGCTATGTTGCACGGACTTGTGTATGACACGTCCAAGGATAACGTCTCGCCGCAGACACGCTTCCGCGTGCTTGACCGCGGCAACGGCAAGGTGGTGCTGCAGTGTGCCGACGGCCGCTATGTGTTTGTATCGGGCTTCGGACTGCCGGGCGACGTGCGTCTGACCGACAACGCAGAGCTTGCCGAGGAGTTCATGTGGCAGGACTATCTTGACAAGGAGTTCATGCTCATGTCGATGCGCAATCATCGCTACATAGGCAAGAGCCCCACCACGGGCAGCCCATATTCGATGGACTACACCGGTGCCGACCCGGCACGCCGCAACGGTGCCGTGCTCCGCTGGGAAGAGTGTGAATAATGCATAGTGCATAATTCATAGTTCATAATATGATGAGGGGCAGGGTGATGAGGAAATGCGCTGCGGCAGCGGTGATATTTGTCGTGTATGCGTGCTTGTACCTGCTTACGATTTTGCCGCGCGGCGGATATTTCACGCTTTTCGGACTTGAGGGGTTCGCGTTGTCGCAATTTCTGGGGTCTATATTGCTTTTTGCGGTTACATTGCTGCTGCAACGGGCTACGAAGTATAGGTACCGTACATGGTATTTCCTCATTGTAGCTCTTCTGCCCTTTGTCTCGGAAATATTGATAGTTATATGCGCCGCCCCGTACGCTGCGGTGCCTGACACCGTATTCAAGATGTCGGCTATCATAATAGCTTGGTATGCGGGTGGATTTTCACGGCACAGGATGCTCCGTGTCGCCGTTTCGGCCGGTTTCTTGGCGACGGTTGTGGCGATGGCTTTCTTCGGCTGGGACTATTGGTACAATTTCGTTCGTTACGGCTCTTTCAGCGGCCGGTCTTCAAGTTCGGAGAAGATAGAGCTTACAGTCACGGACTCGAACGGCGACGAGGTGCCGCTTTCTTCTGTCAGCAAGGGATATGTGCTGCTCGACTTCTGGTCAAGCTCGTGCGGGTATTGTTATAAAGCGATGCCTGAGATAGAGAGGCTGCATGATAAGTATAAATTTACCGATAAAGTCGGCGTGTATGCGGTGTTCTGTCGTTTTCCTTCGATGGGTGAAATGCCTCTCAAGGGCGACAGCATCGTGCATGGACGGGGTTATACATTTCCTGTCCTGTCGGTCGACTATGAGGGCAACAAGGCTCTGATGGAGTCACATGGAGTAGTGCGTTTTCCCGCGTATATGATAGTGGACTCTACCGGTACGGTAGTGTATAAAGGCGCCCTGCCTCCGGCTGAGCGCTTTCTTGACGGCAGCCTTGACTGACCGTGAGGTCAGCGTATTTTGAGGGTAAGCAGGGGAGTGGATGCTGCCGTGGCGGTCAGCAGGGTTCCGAGAGGGAGATTGCGGGCGAAGAGCCGGCGCGATGGTATGAGTATGTCGCCGATCTTTATGGTGCCTATGGCTGCAGTGGCGGCAAGGAGGGCGCACGCCTCATCGTATGCGCTGCCGATCTTGAATGTTGTCGTGTCGGGTGTGTCGATGGTTATGCTGGTGTCGGGAGTGAGGATGTCAAGGGGCTGCCAGTCACCTATTATGACGGCTCCTTCGTAGATGTTGAGGAGTCCGGCAGAGAGGCCGCTCCAACGGTCGATGGCGTCGACCGGACGTGTGATGACGGCTGCGGTGACGGCGTCGATGTAGCGCGGAGCGAAGCGCGGGCCTATGTTTTTGCCGAGGCGCGACACGCGGAATGCCGGACAGATGTAGTAGTCCCAGTTGTCAGACAACGGAGGCAGAAAAAACGGCTTGGCGTCTTTTATTATGGCGGAGTCGGGCATGATGTCGGCTCCAACGGGCATGTCGAGCGGTGAGTCGGGTGTACGGTCAAATGCTATTACTTTCATGATGCCGGCGGCTATGCAGGGTGGGTTTATTTGGTGTTGCCGGCGCCGAGACGGTTGTACATTACGGCGAGGTGCGAGTAGATTGAGGTGTTCTGTATCACGATGCCTTTGGGGGCGGTGATGCGGAAGGGGGTGAAGTTCCACAAGGCCTTTATGCCGGCTTTTACGGCGAGATCGCTGACTTCCTGCGCGCGCTCGACGGGCACTGTGACTATGCCTATGGAGGCGTCGAGTTCGGGCAGACGGCGGTTCAGTTCGCTGATGTTGTAGATGGGTACTCCGCATATGGAGGTGCCTTCAAGCTCGGGGCGTATGTCGAAGCCGGCCACGATGTTGAGGCCGTAGTTGGTCAGACCGGAGTCCTGAATGAGCGAGTTGCCGAGGCTGCCTACGCCTATTATGACAGCGTTGTGGCCCACCTTGAAGCCGAGGAAGTCCTGAAGCACATGCTCGAGCGAGGTCACTTCGTAGCCTATGCGTGTCTTGCCTTTTATGTTGAGAAAGGAGAGGTCCTTGGCTATCATTGAGGCGTCGACGTTGATCTGACGCGCTATCTGGGTCGAAGAGACATACTCGATGCCGGCAGCCCGTAGTAAGCTGACGTAAGCGAGATACCACGGAAGCCGATGCAGGGTCGGTTCGGGCAGAATGTCGCGTGAATGATGTGTTGTGCCTTCTGTAGCCATAGTCTCCGGATGCAAAGATAGCTAACTTCGCGGTGACCTGCAAGGGGATGCGGTACTAATGTATGTGAAAAAACACGGGGTGGAGCGTTGTCAGATCCATGTGAGGCGCTTCCATGCGTACTCAAACGGGCCGTGGGAGTGGCGCGTCATCCACCAGCGGCAGAACATGTATTGGGCGAGAAACAGGGCTATGCCGAGCAGGAAGCTGGCTGTGATGCCGAGGTGCGCGTGCATGCCGAGGCCCCAGTTGTAGTACACAAACGAGCCTATCATGCTCTGGGTGACGTAGTTGGTCATGCTCATGCGGCCGTAGGGTATTATGCGGGCCAAAGTGTCGCGCACGCGGGTGCGATACCAAAGGTAGAGCACTCCCGACACGAGTATGAGCATGAAGCAGAATTTGGAGAGCGAGGTGAGTATGAGCAGCAGGGGCCGGGTGACGTTCTCGTTGGCTATGAAGTCGGGCAGGAGCGAGGCCAGACCGGTGAGGGGGAAGTAGATTACGAGCGCCCAGCCGAGCACCGGGGCCCAGTTTTTGAGCCGCGACTCGAGGAGCCATCCCTCGCGCCCCATGAGCATGCCGAGTATGAAGAGGGCTGCTGTCTGGAATATGCGGGCATTGTCCCACGCCCAAGCGAGGCTTGCGAGCTGTCCTTCCCATATGTTGACTTTGAGTGTCTCCCAGAATGTGCCGCCCGATTGTACGGCAAAAGCCGCTCCCCAGAGGTCGCCGGTGGGTAGCGACGGGGTTATGTAGGCGCTGTCGGCAAGGGCCCTTACGGTGTGGTACAGGGCTACGGGCTGGATCATGCACAGGGCCGAGAGCAGGAGCAGGGTGCGGGTCGACAGGCGGCATGTCAGTACGAGCACAAAGCCTATGAGCGAGTACATGACGAGTATCTCGGCGGTGAAGAAGACGGCGTTGATGTTGCCTATTATGAAGAGCAGGATCAGGCGCCAGCAGAAGCGACGGCGGAAGTCATTGCCGCGCATGCGCTGGTTATCGTCCTGAATGAAGAAGCTGAAGCCGAATAGGAGGGCAAATATGGCATATGCTTTTCCGCCGAGGAGAAAGAAGAGGCCGTCCCATATGGCTTTGTCGGTGAAGTTGAGCCATGCGGGCTGCGTCGCTGTGTCGGGAAACGAATAGAAGTTGAAGTGCTCGATTGAGTGGAGTAGTATGATGCCGAGCACTGACAGTCCGCGGAGCACGTCGGCTACGTCTACACGGGCATGTCGGGTGGCTGAAGGGGCTGTCACTGTGTCGCTGATTTACGGTTAAGATAGTGCAAAGATAGCAATAAGCCGGGGGTAATGCCAAATTTATTTGAGCATTATGGGGTAGGACGGGATACATAAGAACATAGGGGTCAGAAGCAAACTTGTTTGAGTTTTGTTGAGGCGATGTAGGGCCGCCAGTATTACGGCGGCCGGCTGCAGCCTATATGGCCATCCGGGTAAGTGGGCGCCGTGGTACCGGCGCCCCTACCAAGCGGTCGGATGTTGACGGGGATACTGTAGGGTCGGGATATGTCAGGAGTGCGCTGTCAGGTTGAAGGTGGCGGAGTATTGGGGGATTATGGCATAGATTATGAATGCCACCCAAAATAGGATTATGACTGATGAGTAGATGATCGATACTTTGTTGCGCGATTTTATGGCCTTGAATAGCTGTCGTGCCATAAAATAGGATATTGCAACAAATACGATTGTAAGGAGCACGCCTAATATTATGTTTAATGTGGTCATATGGGTAAGTGGGTTTTAGTCGCCGGTGAAGGTGATAGTGAAGTCGCGGGCTTCGAGCTCGTCGTAAGTGAAAGTGTAGCGGTAGTCTGCGATGTCGTTTTCGATAAGCTCCTCGCGAGTATACTTTTTGAGGGTCTCGGGTTTGTAGATAAGCACATACAGGCTTCCGCCTTTATGTACATACATGTAATAGCCGGTATGAGTTTCTTCCGTATTTATGACATGCCACTCATCATAATACGGGATTGTCAATGCCTTTTCTGCTGAGATAGGTTCATTATCAAAAATAGCATATATTAATTCAGGTGAATAATTGACAAACGTTATTTGTTTAGAAACCGGGGATTCTTTAGAATCATCACAACCGTATCATAAAGTAGAGAAAACCGAACATAATACAAATGCCAATTTAAAATATGTCATGACTTAAAAGTTTAATTACCGGTATAAATTATTTTGAAATCTATCGCTTTAAGTTGTTGAATGGTAAATTCGTATTTTTTGTCGTATATATTCTGCTCAACAATCTCTTCCTTAGTATATCTTTTCAAAGTGCTCTCTTTAAAGATGTAATAAATTATTGCACCTTCATATGGGTCAGGTATATGAGCTACTTCTGTCGTTTCATTTGGCAGAATCAGCTTGCTAAAACCGCCTTTTAGTAGGTCTTCGAAATTTTCTCGTCCATTGTTGTTTACGAAATATAGTGTTTCCGATGTCTGATTTTCAAACGTAACCGGAATGAATTCTTCTTTTTCGCATTGGGTAGCAGTGCAAAGTAGCAATATAAATAGTAATATTGATAGACTATTTAATTTTTTCATTTTACTAATTGATTTTAAATTACGTTATTAAAGTATTACAAAATCCCAGAAAGAGGTTTTGGCTCCGGATATCGGATATGATATTTGCGATTTTCCTCTTGTACGTGGATTAATATATTTTGATTCGCCACCTGAATTGAAAATATTAATGTCAAAATGATTTTCACTTCCAAGCTTCCAATCGCTTTTGCCGGAACCGTATTTTTTATCCATGTATTTGGTTCCTAAACGGCTGGCACTGGTTTCAAACCAACGGAAATCGTGAGGAATGGAGCTTATGCCGGCTGCGCTTAACAGGCTTGGTATGCCTACGATGTTTACGTAAGAAGGACCCATAACCCAGCTTTGCATGTAGTGTCCGTATTCGTGAACAAACAGGTGGTCTCTCCAGTCGGCTGTATAGTTGTTAGGCCCGAACGACAGGTGGCCGATAGTGAATGCTTCTCCGGTTAGGCCGGTTATTCCCGCTATAGCAAGCATGCCGTCCATATGGGTGACATTGTCGACTTTACCTACATAGTTGAGTCCATGAGCTATATTGTGGTTTATCTTCATCGGGTATATCGTTTAATTTTCGTAAGTTACGGAAAAAACGGGTTCAGGAGCCGAGTTCGAGCTGATTTTTGACGAGATTGTAATACGGGCCTTTGTGTGCGGTGAGCGAGGCGTGGGTTCCTGTCTCGACTATGCGTCCGCGGTCGAGTACAATTATGTGGTCGGCGTCTTTTACAGTGCTGAGACGATGGGCTACGACAACCACGGTGCGCCCTCGGTAGAAGCCGGCGAGGTTCTCGACTATGTCGCGTTCGTTGCGGGCGTCAAGGGAGTTTGTGGCTTCGTCAAGGAATATGAAGTCGGGATTGCGGTATACGGCGCGTGCTATGAGTATGCGTTGTTTCTGACCTTGACTGAGACCTACGCCGTCGGGTCCGATGAGGGTGTCGTAGCGCAGGGGCATGGCCTCGACAGTGTCGTGTATACACGCTATGCGAGCGGCGTGTATCAGTCGTTCGCGGTCAATGTCGCCGTCGCTTACGGCTATGTTACGGGCTATCGACTCCGAAAATATGACGCCGTCCTGCATGACAACTCCGCATTGACTGCGCCACCATTGCAGATTATAGTCGGTTATGGGTTGCCGGGCTATGGATATTTCGCCTTTGGCCGCGGGATAGTAGCCAAGCATCAGTTTTATGAGTGTTGTCTTGCCGCTGCCCGACGCGCCCACTATGGCGGTGACTTTGCCGGCAGGTATGTGGAGCGTTATGTTGTCGAGGGTGTTTTCAGGGGCGTGGCGGTCGTACTTGAAGTCAACGTCATGAAATTGTATCGAGCGGTCATCGCCAGTGAAGTGTCGGGCAAGTCCGGGGCGGCACTCCTCTTCGCGTGAGGTGTGCACTTCGTTGATGCGTTCAAGTGATATTTTCACATCCTGAAGCGAATATATGAAGCCCATAAGTTGCTCTACGGGGCTGTTGAGCTGGCCTATTATGTACTGCACGGCGAGCATGGCTCCGAAAGTCATCCGTCCGTCTATTACAGCCGATGCCGCGAGTACGGTTATAACTATGTTTTTGACTTCGTTGATGAAAATGCTGCCCGCTTCCTGAGTCTGGCGCAGCTTCAGGCCTTTCAATTGTACGTCAAAGAGGCGCAATTGTGCGTCTTCCCACTCCTTGCGACGTCGGGTTTCGCAGTTCTGTAGTTTTATCTCCTGCATGGCGGTAATGAAGCGGTAGGTGCGGTTGCGGTTTATGGCCTGACTTTCAAAGAGTTCGTAGTCGAGTGCCTTTCTCCGGCTCAGGAAACGGGTTATCCATAGACCGTAGAGGAGGCTGCCGGCAAGAAATACGGTAAATATCGGTTTGTCATATATAAAAAGCACTGTGCCGAATATGATGAAGCTCAGCAGTGTGAAAGCTATGTTGAGCACCTGCCCTGTAAGAAACGATTGTACCCGATCATGGTCGCCTATGCGCTGCAGCAGGTCGCCCATGAGTTTTGTGTCAAAAAACGCCATAGGCAGCCGGAGCAGTTTTATGAAGAAGTCGCTCACGAGCGATATGTTGATCTTCATCGATATGTGGAGCAGCAGACGGCTGCGTATGAAGTCGGTCACGGTGCGCCCGGTCACTATCATAAGCTCACCGGCAAGGATGAGCCATATGAAGCCGATGTCTTTGTCGCGGATGCCCCAGTCGACTATTGACTGCGTCAGAAACGGCATGATGAGCTGTAGTGCACAGGCTATGGCGAGTGTGGCGGCTATGACTGCAAAGCTCTTGCGATGGCGCTTTATGTAGCCGGCGAGAAAGCGGAATGACCGTGGCGAGGACCGTGGCGCCGGCTTCACGAGCGGAAAACCGGACTGCGGTTCGAGAAACAGGGCTATGCCTACAGGATTGTCATCATCCTCTGCGGCGCCCCAATGGCCAACAAACTCCCGACGGGAGTAGTCGACAAGTCCTTTTCCGGGGTCAGCCACATAATAACGACCACGGTGCACACGGTAGAGCACCACGAAATGGTTCTGACACCAATGCAGTATGGCCGGCATACGGTCATCGGTAAGGTCGTCGAGACTCACCCGCGCCGCGCAGGTGTCGAGGCCGACAGCCGCGGCTCCGTCAGCGATGCCTTTAAGCGACACCCCTTCGGCTGTCGGTGTACAGTATCGCTCAAGTTCATCGACCGTATAGCCGGCCCCGAAGTGTCGGCACACCATAGCGAGACAGGCCACGCCGCACTGCATCGAGTCGCGCTGCCGGATAAGCCGGAAATGCCTGTTGCGAAATATGCTCATGACCGTATTTTTTTAAGGATTAGGTTGAAAAGCTTCATGGCCTCGGATATGGCCTTGTCCATGTCGAGATAGCGATAACATCCCAACCGGCCCGCAAGAATAATGTCAGGATACCGGTTTCGGCACAAATCGACATATTTTTCATATAGAGAGATATTGCGCTTATCGGCAATAGGATAATAAGCATCTTCTCCCCGCTGCCATCTTTGCGGATATTCGTGCGACACGATTGTAAGAGGCAGGTCATACGTGGAGAAGTGTTTGTGCTCTATGCTACGGGTGTAAGGCACGGTTGCCGACGTTTCGTTGACTACCGCAGTACTCTGATATACCGGCACTTCGTGTAAATAGTGACGCCAATAAAGACTTCTATATTCAAGATATCCCAATATGTAGCCGCACAATTCATCGGCAGGCCCGGTGTAAACAACGCTTCGGGCGCGCTTTGCCCAGTAGCCGGGATTGTCAAGGAATTCAACCGATGTCCTGACTTCAATGCCTTCTGTCATCCGCATCATCATGGCTGTGTAGCCTTCGACGGGTATGCCCTGATAACTGTCGGTGAAGTAATTGTCGTCATGGTCGAGGCGGAGTGTCATGCGCTCTATGATGAAGGCCGGCAAGAGCCGGCAAGGGCGTCCCCACTGCTTTTCGGTGTAACCTTTTATCAGGATTTTATACATCTCGGATCCTACCATTGAAATGGCTTTTTGTTCGAGTGAGCACCCTGCGGGTGAGTGCGGCAGTCGTGCAAGAAACTCCTCGGTCTCCTGTCGTGACCGATGTCCGTAAATCTGGGAGAATGTAGTAAGGTTGAACGGCAATGTATAAAGCCGTCCTTCATAGCGGGCCAGGGGGTGATATACAAAATCATTGAATGAAGCGAAGCGATTGACAAAGCGCCATACATCTTCGCTTGAAGTGTGGAATATGTGGGGCCCGTACAGGTGCACGTTTATGCCCTCTCTTACTTCGTCGCGACAATTGCCCCCAATCGACCGGCGGCGTTCGAGCATGAGGCATCGCAGCCCGCTGTCGGCGGCAAGCCGGGCTATGGTGCATCCGGTCAAGCCGGCTCCCACCACGATAAGGTCATATTCGCGCGCTGTGTTCATATGCGTTGAAAGACCATAAGGTACTTCTTGTGGATTTTTAATGATGAGGCTTCGCGCAGCATTGAGGTAGCCACTTCGTTGTAGCAGAACTCGCGGTCGGGTCCGCATATACGTTCTATAATACGGCTCTGCGGTTGCGGATTTACCACCGACGGGTCATCGGCCCTGTCGTTCCAACTTACTATGAGGTATTTTGCGGTGTGGCGACGAAGATTGTCGATAAACACAGCCTCACGCTCGGGCTGTATAAATTCACCCACCGACAGAGCCATGACAAGGTCAAACCGGCATCCGGCATCGACGCTCTCCGACAGGTCGGCTGTGGCGCAGCAGTTCTCGTCGCGACCTCCGCACATGAGTACCGACAGCTCGGAAGTGTGCGGGTTGATGTCGTAACCGATAGCCGACACGCCCTTGTCGCGCAGACAAGCCACATACCATCCCGGACCGCATCCGAAGTCGCATACCGATGTTAACCTTAGGCTGTTGCATAGGCGCCTTATCGCGTCACATAATCCCGAATCATAGTTAAAATCGTTAAGGTTAGCAGTCTGTGTCTTATCATATTGCTTGGGATAGAGCATGTAGCGGTCTATAATGTCCATTACTTCAAGGCTGTCGGGATAATCAAATTTTCGAGCAAAGAAGTCAATCGGATTATTGAATAGTTGTTTGAAATTTTTAGTTGTAATATTAACAGGGGAACAATCAATGCCCGGTTTATTCCATATTATGGCACGACAATCATTTTGATGCGAAATACTGTTTCGGAATGAAGAATTAAGAACGACGCTTGCTATATATGTTTCTTCCGGAACATAGGTGAATCGCAACCTGCGATAAAATGAAGGATGTTTATTTGTGTATTCTAAAATCATATTGATTACGTCATGTCGTAATGAAAACCATGCCGAGCCGTTGTATAAATGTTCAAGTTGGTCCGGAATGCGTCTTTTTATGCCATGACGTTTTTGCCAGTTTACGAGATTCCATACTTTTGTTTTTCCTGCATCACTTTTGGTGTCAATGTAATCAGATAATATATAATGTTGAAGCCTCATAAAAGTATTGTCATCAGTAGCAGGATTAGGTGTATGGGCGCATTGTATAAAACCTACTTGGTTGCAGCTGTTGAAAAATGCTAAAAAACTATTTAACGGCTTCAGGGGATAGTCTTGTCCGCTAAGCAGATGAAAGAAACCGATATTATTTTCAGTAAGGGCGATTTTCATCAAAAATATTTCGGCTTTAAGTATACTGTATCCCGCCCAATGTACTTTATATCGGGAATATACTCCTTTTACTCCCGGTAGCGATGAAAGTTTCTTCAGGTCAACAGTTAAATGCGATTTTTTATCAACATGAATATATATTGGACATTGACCGTCAAAATAACGGATAAGCCTTTCAGCTTGAAGATAATTTTTATGGAGGAGCAATAATATTATCTGTTTCATGGTTGTGATATGACAGTCATGCCCTATATGAGCATGACTGTTAAAATGATAAGAATTAGATGTTTCCGCTCAAGCTATGGGTACCACCTCCGGATGGTGAACCACAAGCACTTGAGCTGGGATCGTTGTAAACCGGACAATAGCCTTTTGGACAATAATCGTTGGGGCAATATCCATCCGGGCATACTGTATACTTACACTTTCCATCGCTTTGTCTTGAATTTGTGTAATTGCCACCTCTTACTTGAATGGATTCAAGTTCGGTCAGTAAATCCATTCTTTGATCTGTTTTGATACGTTTTAAAATAGACATACTTAAATTAATTTAATTAAACAAAAAGGAATATTTATCTCTCGTTGGAAATGTCGCGGTTGTATTGTCTTACCGACTTTCCTCCGCTGAAGCGGTAAGACAGGGTAATCCATGCTCTGTTTTTGCTGCGGTTGAAGCTTTTTTCGAGCGATATGGTTTTCATACCGGGAGTGTCCAGAATGCTTTCAGTGTTATTTCCTCCGGCAAATTGAAAGAAGCATGCATAGGTAAGTCCGATAGACAATCGTCTTTTAAGAAAACTTTTTGTAATTGATATTTGAGGATTCTCAAAACTGTTTTTTGCTGTTGACTGTGGAGTTATGCTGTTGGCGCGTATATAGGCGTATGCTACCTGCGCAGTTAAGTTGTGGCGTGTATTGTAGTATGTAAGCGATGTACTAAAGTCGATTGAATGGGCGTGGTTGTGATATAGCGAAGTGTAGGCTTGCATATAATTATAGCGGATATCGGCTTTATACACAAAGTCTTTCCATAATCGTTTTGTGACTGAGGCGGATGCCCAGTACGTTTTATGCTTGTAATTCTCGTATATAGCGGTAATGTAGGGACCGGTAACTCCCGCAGGAGTCATGCCGGTTCTTGTACCGTAAATCAGTGCATAATCGTCGGGGCTGTAATACATGCCGCACTGTATGTTGAAGCATCGCCACATGTCAAGCCATAGATTCAACGAGTGGGTGACATTGGTTTTAAGAAACGGGTTGCCTTCTTCCCATATGAGTGGCGATGTGAAGTAGCCCCATTCACTTGATTGGGCTTGATCGGGGTAGCTTGTGCTGCAACCGTAGTTAAAGCGTATCCAATTAGCCGGGGTAAGCTGATAATAAGCCATTGCACTGCCTCCTATCGGGTAGGTGGTCTGTGATTTACCGTCGGTTTTGGCATGGACCTGTTCAATCCATGGGGTAATATTGAAACTGAACTTGTCCATATACATGCCGATTCCGGCATAAAGTTTGTTGCGCATAAAACTGTTGGCGCTCAGAATCTCGTTATTTTCGTCGCGGCGCCGCCGGTAATCTTTCCACGTGTTTTCATAGCCGAATGTCAGAGTTACCCGGCCATCTTTCCAACTTGTGTTTCCCGATGCTCTGAACCGGGTGAAATTCATGCGGTCGCGGAAGTCATTTTTTATATTGATATCAGGTTCTGTAACCGTGTTGAGACTTGTGGATGGCATGAAGCGGTAGTTGAAGTCCACGTCAAAGTTTACGCGGTGGCGGCTGTTACGATAAAATACGGCCGCAGCGTGACTGTTGCCTGTAGCACGGGTACGATTGTCTCTCATAAACTCTTTGGTTGCGGATGAGTTATCAAATGTCTGGTTTATATGCTGATTAAAGTAGTTTCTTGAATTGGAGTTGCCATATGTGTATACAATTGAAAAAGAGCTTTTGTTATCAATCATATAGTCGGCGCTTGCGTAGGCTGATAGATTTCCGTCATAACCGATCCAATTGCGCGGGACGCCCTTTACAGGTGACATATCTTCCGTTATTCCGTATATAAGATATTGCGTGGAGGCCCATCGGTCGGTCTTGGTCGCGCCCCAGTTATGTACGGCACGTGCAAAGATTGTCCAGCGATTTTTTGTGAAAGTGCCATAAACCCAACTGTTTTCGTTGTTTATACGTTGGTCTTCGTTTTCGTTGAATGTACACATGGCAAGCGAACCTATCTGTCCTTCGTAGCCTTCGTAGTCTTCTTTAGTAAAAAACTCTATCAAAACTTCAGTACCTTGATATTTACCTTGCGGACGATCGGTCACTACCATTCGGGCAAAACGAATATGCTCCAAGTCAAACACATTGGTTATAGGCTTTTCGATACCGTCAACAAGAACCACGATACTTGTGGAGTTATTGTAACGTACCTCTTTTGTAGCGGGATTGAAGTTGAAATTTGGAAGCCGTCCTATCATTTCGGCGGTGCTTATGGTGCCCTTACGCATTTGCTGTGTTATACGATAGGTGGTTTTATTGCCTTTGGTGCTTACTGTAGCCGCACTTACCACCACTTCACCAAGCTCATGATGAAGACTATCTTGCGCACATAGTTCGGCTGCTGACATCAAGATCGTTATAAGGACTGTCAGAATATTAAAATAGGGCAGGCTAAATGTTTTCATTGGCTTTTATGTAATCATAAATATCCGATACGGTTTTTTCATCACGTAGTGTTTGACTGCAAGTTATAGGATTGCCGTCGGCAAGCATTCGTTCAAGCACTTTCGGACATGGCCCCCAGCACATAGGAAAATGTTTGCAGCTGCTACACTCTGTCGCGGATTCAAAATGATCAAAGTCAGGAAAAGCATATGTACTGTTCCAGACAATATTACCTTTATCATCGAGATATCCTCGTGCTTCATCCATGTGGTCATTGTCGCATTTACCAACTGAGCCGTCGGGATAAATGGTGTAGAAATTATGGTGATTTACGTAACACATACCAAAGAAATAGTGATGAACATTATAACCGCCGTCATTAAGTGCTTTATTGAATTTTGACAGATAATATGGTGGTAGAGATGTCTCTTCTACCTGCCATATTTTCTTAGCGGTAATTGATAATTTGGACTTTATTTCCTGCGAAAAATATCTTTCCAAATCTTTCATAACGCTTTTGGCATCAAGCGTTTTCTCATCATAATTTATTCGCAGTACACACTCTGTGCGGGGCGCTATATCTAAAATGTCTTTTATGTTGTTCAGAGTCCGGTCAAATGATGATATTCCCTCCATGAATTTTACACTTTCATGTTTTTCACGGCATCCGTCGATTGTTATCTGATAAAATTCCACGCCAAGTTCGCTTAATTGTTTTATGCGTTGTGGGGAAAGCAGAGTTGCGTTAGTGGTTATTCCTGATGAGAAATGCACATTTTTACTTTGGCATATGTCTTTGGCGTAAGAATTTATATCTACGATATCGTCATAGCATAATAACGGCTCTCCTCCAAACCAAGACAGATACAATTCATTTATATCGTTTTCTTCAATATATATTTTGATGTGTTCTTTCAGCCTGTTTTTGGTTTCAGTCGACATAAACACTTTTCTATGTTCTTGGATGCAATACCAGCATCTTAGATTGCAACTATATGTCGGATATATCATCAGCATATAGTGTTTCGGCATTCTTAATCTGTCATATAATGATTTTAGAGTTTTGACTTCGTTATCCTCATCTTTGACAATGAAACCGTCGTTTTCCATCTTTTCATAAAAAGATGAGTATTCAGCATTATCCGTAACCGGATTCTGAATGAGATTGCATATCGTATTTTTATTGTAGTCTGAAATAAAGAAAAAGCGCTTGGTTAGTCCATTGAAAATGACATGTTGGCCGTCTTTCCACGGTAGATAGTAGTTGTATTTGCTGGGTTTCATCGGGTTAAGGTATTTAGGTTGCGGTTAGATTTTTGAAGTTTTGAAGTAGTTGATAGTGGCGGTGAGTCCGTAGTTAAGATCGACGGCAGGAAACCAGCCTCCGAGTGCGTCGCGGGCACGGGTTATGTCGGGGCATCGTCGGCGCGGATCATCCTGCGGCATCGGTCGGTAGTCTATTGTCGAGGTTGAGCCTGTAATACGTTTTATCATGTCGGCAAGTTCAATGATTTTTATTTCCACAGGGTTGCCGAGATTTACGGGACTGTGTGTTATATACTTGCCCATCATCAGTATGATGGCGTCAATCAGGTCGTCGATGTACATAAACGAGCGAGTCTGCGAGCCGTCGCCGTTTACGGTAAGCGGCACTCCTTTAAGCGCTTGGGTGATGAATGCGGGTATTACGCGTCCGTCATCGGCGCTCATACGCGGGCCATAGGTATTGAATATGCGCACAATACGGGTGTCAGTATCGTACATGCGTCGGTAGTCGTTAAACAACGTCTCGGCGGCACGCTTGCCTTCGTCATAACAGCTTCGAGGTCCGGTAGTGTTGACATTGCCGCAGTAGCTTTCATTCTGCGGCGATAAAAGGGGGTCGCCATATACTTCACTGGTCGAAGCAAGCAATATGCGGGCGTCGGACGCACGCGCGAGTTCAAGAAGATTGATAGAGCCTGTGACTGAAGTAATCATGGTTTTGACCGGGTCGCTTTGATAGTGCCGGGGTGAGGCCGGGCATGCGAGGTTGTAAATCTCGTCGATGGCGCTTAATGAAGTAAGTGCCGTGGGCAATGCGCAAGTTATGTCATGACGTATAAAGCGGAAAGACGGCATAGCTGCTACTTCGGCGAGATTCTCAATTCTGCCGGTCGACAGGTTGTCAACAGCTATTACCTCATGTCCGAGCGACAGAAGCCGACGGCACAGGTGCGAGCCGATGAAGCCGGCTCCGCCGAATACGAGTGAGAGTTTGCGTTTCATGATAATTTTTGGATTATTAGCAAATATGGTGATTTTAAATGAAAATATCTTAAAATGCAGTTTGCAAAAAGTTTGCAAATTGTGTTTGGGCAGAATAATTTAGATTGCAAATAGGAAAATTTTGTTTTTTGCAATGAGAATATTGGCTTATTTAGGGGGATTTAGCATATGTTGCAATTTCTTTTTTGTTTTTGCAGTGGGGCGATTAGGTTGTTCAGGTCGCCGGCCGATGCAGTGGCGGTGTTGTTAAGCTTTTTGTATAAGCGTGATTTGGCTGAGGATATTGTGCTCTCGCTTTTATATAGAATTTTAGCGATGGACTTGTTTGGTACATTCAGTTTCGTGAGCATGCTTATGCGCTGTTCGGTAACTGACAGTATCCTATTCTGGAAGAATATGTATGAGAATTGTGGAGAATGGGTGGTGAACGCATTGATTAGGTCTTCCCATTCTTCTTCATTGAATTTGTATTGGCCGAGATTTATCTTTTCAATAAAATTGATTGTCGCGGCATCATTCCTTAATGCTTCGTCGGATGAGGGTCGAGGAGTGGAGTTATTGGAAGTTTTTTCTTGGAGCAACCTGAATTTAAGATTTAATTTTTCGATCTCTTTTTTGTTAGTCCGCATTTTCCTTATGCCGAATAAACATATTATGACAAGAATGGCGGCGAGGGTCAATGCTATTGACAGATTGCGTTCAAGTGTAAGCGCGCGATTTTTTAATTCTTGATTTTCGCGCTCGCGCACGGAGTAATCGTATACGGCATTCATGCGTATGACGGCATCGGCATTTTCAACGACGGTTATGCGGTCGAGCTCGCGGTGCATGGCGCGGTGGCGCCGGCTGCAGGAGGCGGCGAGGGTGAGCAGGGTTAGCGTTAATATGACGGCGTGCAGGGTCTTCATGCGGGTCGTTGCGTGATGTCGGCTACAAATATACAAATAAAACCAAATGGTGGATAGGGTGCGTGTGTTAATTGTCGGTTTTTCCACCTTTTTTGTTGAAATGTCCACTCGGGCACTACGTTGCCCCGGCTAAAGCGGTGGCATGAGCCTTGTCAGGCTCCATTTTTAGCGTATAGGAGTTAAAAAACAAATGGGTTTGTAGGGCCGCCAGTAGTACGGCGGCCGGCTACGTTCCGGATGGCTATACGGGTGCTCGGACGCCGTGGTACCGGCATCCCTACCATCATGTAGGGTATTGACCGAGTGCCCTGTATTCAATGTGTTTACGGGGGATTTCGGCTGGAGGTTAGTGGCGGAGGGGGAGGCGGAGAGCGGGGCCGGCGACGGCGACGAAGGTGAAGGTGACGGAGCGGCTCAGAGCCGAGGAGTTGTAGCGGACATGGTAGGTGCGTCCGGCGACGAAGCAGTCGGGGCTGAAGCGGGCGATTACCTCGCCGGTGGACGGTGATGGCTCGCGGGCGGCTACAATGCGCTCCTCGACAGTGACTTCGGTGCCGCGCAGGGTGAGGGCTATGCTTACGGCTTGGATTGGAACAGGCGTCTGTAGGTCAAAGCCGTAGCGCGTCCATACGGTAGTGCCGCCGCAGGCGTCGACTACAAGCACGGGCGCCGGCGCCTCGTCGCCGTCGTGGTCGGAAAGCGCGCCGGCGTAATAAAACTCCTCGACGGGCACCGCCGCGGGGGGACGCACCGACAGGGCTACGACAGCAGCCGCGGCTATGAGCAACAGCACGCAAGTCTCGACCGGCCCTATGGATATCCACATCAGTATCATGACGCGAATATAGTCATTTAATCGGTAACAAATTTGCTTTTGCTCTCGGCTTATTCGTATCTTTGCATTATAAATCTATATAAACGCAATTTATGTTTTCAGGAATAGTAGAGGAAGCGGCCCGGGTGACGGCCGTTGAACGCGACGGCGGCAATGTGCACTTTACGCTCACATGCTCGTTTGTCGACGAGTTGAAAATCGACCAGTCGATATCGCACAACGGTGTGTGTCTTACGGTAGTGTCGCTGCCGGGCGACAACACCTACACCGTCACCGCCATACAGGAGACGCTCGACCGCAGCAATCTCGGCGACCTGAAGCCGGGCGACCTTGTCAACGTGGAGCGCAGCATGATGATGAACGGACGTCTTGACGGCCACATCGTGCAGGGCCATGTAGACTGCACCGCTGTGTGCGACGAGGTGCGCGAGGTCGACGGCAGCACTTACTTCCGCTTTCGCTACACGGCCGACAAGGCTCTGGTACGCCGCGGCTACGTGACTGTCGAGAAGGGCTCGGTGACTGTCAACGGCGTGAGCCTCACGGTGTGTGACTCGGAGCCGGAGTCGTTTCGCGTGGCCATAATACCATATACATTCGAGCATACCAACTTTCACCGCATCAAGGAGGGGAGCCGTGTTAATCTCGAGTTTGACATCATAGGCAAGTATCTTGCCCGTCTTATGGAGATGCAGTAGGCCGCGATGGACAGCAAGGGTATAGTCATATACGGGGCGTCGAGTTCTGACGTCGATCAGCGCTATGTGGAGTGGGCGCATGCTGTGGGGCGGGTCATAGCCCTCAGCGGCCACACACTCATAAGCGGCGGAGGGCGCGGCGGCCTTATGGCGGCCGCTATCGAAGGCGCCATTGAAGCGGGCGGCAGGACCGTAGGTGTGCTTCCCGGTTTCATGATGGAGCGCGGGTGGAACCACCCCGGGCTTGACACGACCCTGACCACGGAGTCGATGCACGAGCGCAAGAAGACCATGGCCGACCTGTCGTGCGGAGCCATAGCGCTTCCCGGAGGAGTGGGCACTCTTGACGAACTGTTTGAAATCATAACTTGGCGTCAGCTGGGCCTTTATGAGGGCAATGTCGTGATAGCCAACGCCTACGGGTTTTACGACATGTTGCTTGCCCACCTGCGGCACACTGACGACGAGCACTTCATGCGCGCCCACGGCTTGTGGACCGTGGCCGACACTCCGGAGGACGCCGTGAGAGCGGCGCTTGACTGCCGGGCTGTCTACGACGGCGGCGAGAAATATTGATAACCGATGGCAGTCGTCGAGTCAATAAATCTGTGTCATTCATTTCAGGCTCCGCTTGAAGTCGACGCCGCCGGCATCAACAATGCCGTAAGCGCTTATGCCGCGGGACTGCCCCTTGAGCCTCGACCCGAACTGCTGGGCTATAACTCCGGGCTGCTGTGCATCATCATAGCCATGATGCTGATCGTGATATTCAACATACGCCAGTATTCGCGATTTCTGAAGACTCTGTTTAACGACATGTGGAGTCTGCGCCGCCGCTCCACGCTCTTTGACGAGCGCACCGTCAACGAGACCCGCATTATGGGCGCTCTTATCGTGCAGCTGTGTGTATGCGAGTCCATACTGTTGCTTGCGGCCATGCCGCTGTTAGGGCTGTATGTGCCGCCGGCACGTGCCGCTGTGGTAGCCGGTGCGTTTATCGGTGTCACATTTGTGTATTATTTTCTTCAGGTGGCCGCCTACAAGGTCATAGGGTATGTCTTTGCCGAGCCGAAACAGTCTGACCAATTGCTTAGCGGCTTCAACTCTTCGCAGACGCTACTCGGCTTCTGCCTGCTTCTTCCGGCCATGGCCGTTCTTTTCTATCCGGCCTCTACCGAAGCGCTGTTATGTACAAGTGTATTTTTATATTTGTGTGCACGGATTATATTCATTTATAAGGGATTTAGAATTTTTTACCACAATTTTTCAACGTTGCTTTATTTTATTTTGTACCTTTGCACCGTGGAAATTATACCGGCTTTGTTGGTATTCAACGGCATATTTTCACTTTGTCGTATTTTAATTAGCTAATCTTACACAAGTTGTTCATAGAGTGAAAGTTAAAAAAGTACTTGTTTCGCAGCCGAAACCTACATCAGAAAAATCGCCCTACTACGAAATTGCGGAAAAATACGGTGTCGAGATTGAATTTCGTCCGTTCATAAAGGTTGAGGGCTTGAGCGCTAAAGAATTTCGTCAATCCCGAATTTCCATTCCTGACTTCACCGCGATAATCTTTACCGCACGTACTGCCGTAGACCATTTCTTCCGTCTTTGTGAAGAGATGCGCTACACCGTACCCGATACAATGAAATATTTCTGTACTACCGAAGCCATAGCCAACTATCTTCAGAAATATATCGTGTATCGCAAACGCAAGATATTCTTTGTCAATACCGGCAAGCTCGACGACCTCCTGCCTTATCTGCTCAAGCATAACAAGGAGCGCTATCTGTATGCCGTCAGCAATGTGCACAAAGAGGATCTCAACATACTCGACCACAATAATATCAACTACACGAAGGCCGTCATGTATCGCACGGTCAGCAATGACTTCGGTCCCGACGAACCTTTCGATTACGACATGCTGCTCTTCTTCAGCCCCTCGGGTATCGACTCGCTGCTTAAGAACTTCCCGAAGTTCAAGCAGGACGAGATCAAGATCGGTTGCTTCGGCACCACGACTGCCCAAGCCGTACGCAACGCCGGACTGCGTCTTGACATGGAGGCCCCCTCGGTGAAAGCGCCCTCGATGACGGCCGCTCTCGACCTCTTCCTGAAGGAGGATGCTCAAAACAATTGACGTGACATCGCATCGTCTATATAAACGCGAGAAATTACGCTCCGTATCAGCCATAGACGCCCTCTTTTCCCGTACGCCGGGGATAGCGGGCGTTATGTCTTTTCCTATAAGAGCGGTGTGGCGGCTCGACAGTACACGGGCCGGTGGCGCCCGCTTTCTTGTGTCGGTACCCAAGAAAAGGCTGCGCCATGCAGTAGACCGTGTGGCCATGCGCCGGCGCGTACGCGAGGCCTACAGGCTCAACCGCTCTCTGCTTCCCGACGCGACCGCTTTGCCTATTGACATAGCGTTTATATTTGTTGCCGACACACTTCAGCCCTATCGCCGCATAGAGGATGCGGTGAAAAAGATATTGTCGCGCATAAGCGACGCTTTACCTCAAATAACGGAAGCCGATGATGCGACGTCTGCTGACTGACCTGCTCGTATTGCCCATACGTTTTTATCAGGGGGCCGTATCGCCGCATCTGCCCCCGGCATGTCGCTATACGCCTACATGCAGCCAATATGCTATCGAGGCTCTGCGCAAGCACGGTCCGGTCAAGGGGCTGTGGCTCGCGCTGAAACGCATAGGCCGCTGTCATCCGTGGGGAGGAAGCGGCTACGACCCGGTGCCATGAAGATTACCGATGTACATACACATGACCCGTCGCGTCGCGGAGCCATAATAAACCACGACTTCGCCACCCCCATGCAACCTGAGCTGATGTACTCGGCCGGAGTGCATCCGTGGGACACCAGCTCGCCGTTGGTCGACGGTTATCTTGAGGAGACCGGCGCGCTTGCCCGAAGCGGCCGCATAACGGCCATAGGCGAGTGCGGTCTTGACCGGCTTGCGGGCGCTCCGCTTGACGTGCAGACAGCCATATTTCGCCGACAGGCCGCTATAGCCGAGGAGTGCGGGCTGCCGGTCATACTGCATGTGGTAAAGGCGTTTCCGGAGATAATAGCGTTAAAAAAGGAGCTTAAGCCCTCTGTGCCGTGGATTGTACACGGCTTCCGCGGCAAACCGCAGCTTGCTGAAGAACTGGTGCGTCACGGTTTTTATCTGTCGCTCGGTGAGCGATACAACCCTTTGTCGGCGACGGTGATACCGATTGACTGTTTGCTGGCCGAAAGCGACGAGAGTAGTCTGCCTGCTACGGAAATCGCAGCCGGTTTTCCGCATTTTGACCCTATGTTGGCCGACAGGCTGTTTATAAAAGAGCTTTGATGAAGGCCGCCGGCTGTGCGTGAAGTGGATCGTGCAGGTATGCCTCCGGTACGGGCTTTACTCCGCGGCGGGTGAATATGCATGCGGTGAGATTGCTGTCGAGTGCGGCCAATACCGGCTCGGCACCTTGTGCAGGAGTCGAGATAAGCGGACGAAACAGTCTGTCGCTCAGGTAATCGACAATCGGGTTGTTCATTGTTATTATGGAGGAGTCCACGATGCCGGGGTCGGAACAATTGACCTTTATGTCGCGCGACTTCAACTCATCGGCAAAATCGAGGGCGAAATGCGTCAGCATAAGCTTGCTTCGGCCGTAAGTGGTGAAGCGTCCATGGTGCGTGACGGCCCTCTCTTGCCAGTCGGCGCGTAGCTTGACAATGCGCCGTGTCATCGATGTCGTGAACACGATAGAGCCGCCCGGGCACGTGAATGGCGCCAATAAGCGTGAGAAAAGGGCGGTCGATACAAAATTGGTCTGTGTGGCCTCTTCGTAACCGTCATCGGTTACGGTCAGCTTTCCGGGCATGGTGCCGGCGTTGTTTATGAGCGCATTTATGATGTAGCGGCGCGAGGCCACTTCCCGTGCCGCAGCGCGTACCGACGACAGCGACGACAGGTCGAGTCGCAGTATATCGCAGCCTGCGCCGCAGCTGCCGAGTTCATTGACAAGACGCTCGGCTTTGTCGGTGTTGCGGCATGCGAGCACGACCTTGCATCCCCGCTCTGTCAGCGCTTTTGTTATGGCGCGTCCTATTCCGCCGGTAGCGCCGGTGACTATGTATACTCCGTCGTTGTTCATTTGCTGATTCTATCGAGGAGTTTTTTCTTGATAAGTACGCGTGCCCACTCGGGCAGGGAAGCCACGGCCGGTATGGCCAGCCTGTTCATGACGCCGTTGATGTACTGCGCCTTACCCGCCAGTGTGCGCTTCAGGGCCTTGCGTACAAACTTCTGTGGCGTGTAAAGCGCTCCCACTTTCGTGCCGAGCCGTTGCAGCCGCTTCGGAAGCCCGAAAAGGTCTGTGGCAATGCCTCCCGGGCAGGCTACCGTGACCGATACGCCGCGCTCCTTCATCTCTATGCGGTAGGCCCGTGAGAATGCCCTTATGTAGGCTTTCGTGGCGCTGTACATGGCTATCCCCGGCATGGGCATCCAGCACGACATGGACGACATGTTGAGTATACATCCGCCGCCATGACTCGACATCATGTCACCGAACAAAAGGCATATGTGGGTCATAGTCCTCATGTGCAGGTCTATGTAGGCATCAATGCGGGCGGGCTCCATGTCAGCCACCGCCTTGAAGTCAAATATTCCTGCATTGTTTATCACAACTTCAGGTATAAGGTCCGTTTCGGATACAAAATCCAGCAACTTTTCGGCGGCGTCGGGTGAGGCAAGGTCGAGGCAGTATGTCGTTATCTTGAGGCCCCATGTCTTTTCAATCTCCTCCGCACACCGTTGAAGGTCATCGGGCCGGTTGCTGACAGCTATAATGTCGTATGCCAAGTCGGCGAGCTGACGGCAAAATTCAAGCCCTATGCCCGACGACGCTCCCGTCACTAAGGCTACACTCATCGCTGACGTGCTTTTATGGCCTCTATCTCGCGTCGCAGCGAGGGCGGCAGGTCGCTGACACACTTATGACACGCCATCTCACGCGAGTACATGCGGCCTATGCAGTAGTTGACATGCTCGCAACCCGACGAGTCGAGCCCGTCGCGCATGCGGTTGACAAAGTCGGGCATGGTCAGCAGCGCACGGCCCATCTGCACGAACTCAAATCCTTCGCCGAGCACCCGCTCGATGCTTTGACGTGTCGAGCATCCTCCCACATATATGAGCGGCAGTTTAAGCTCGCCTCTGAACACCTTGGCGTCATCAAGAAAATAACACTCCTTGTAGGGTACACTCGGTATCATCATGCGGCCAAACATCTTTACACCGTATTTCAGCCACCAACAGTCCATGTAGTGTGTGAGCGCTCCTATGGGCATCTCGCCTCTCATGACATACATGGGTGCCTTGCTCACGAAGCCGCCCGATAGGACGAGCGCGTGTGCGCCGAGGCGCTCAAGCTCGCGGCCTACGGTGAGGGTTTCGTCAAGCTCCATGCCCCCCTTGAAGCCGTCGCGCATGTTCATTTTCACCACCACGCCCATGTCGCTGCCGGCCGCTTCCATCACTTCATTCATGCACATCCTCATGAAGCGCATGCGGTTGTCGAGCGAGCCTCCCCAGCGGTCGCGCCGGTGATTGGTGTATGGCGACAGAAACTGGCTTATCAGATAGCCGTGGCCGGCATGTATCTCCACGCAGTCCATGCCGGCGTCGCGGGCCATGCGCACCGCTTCGCCAAACGACTTGCTCATAGCGGTTATCTCGTCGTCGCGCATCTTTCTTACCGGAGTGGGTGAGTAGATGTTGAAGCGTCCCGAAGCCGATATGGGGGTCTCTCCGGCCGTCGATTTGTGCGACATGTTGCCGCAGTGTCCGAGCTGTATCGAAGCTTTGGCTCCGGCGGCGTGTATGGAGTCGGTTATGTCACGTAACGCCGGTGTTATCTCCGGCCTCATCCACAGTTGGCTCGGAAATGACAGACCGTTGCGGGTCACGGAGGCATATGCGAGTGTGGTCATGCCCACACCTCCTTCGGCCACCGATACATGGTAGTCCTTGAGCATGGGGGTGGGACTGTTGCCATCGGCCATCCCTTCAAATGCAGCCGAGCGTATGGTTCTGTTGCGCAGTGTCACCGGGCCTATGCGCCCTTCAGTGAAAAGTATTGACTTATTATTTTCCATTGTCAGTAGATGTACGGTATTATACGCCGCAGACGCAGCGAAGTGAATTGTTCGCCGAATTCCCGGCTGTATCGGTCGTGGATTTTGCCGGCACGCGGGGCGAGATTGGCAAATGTCCATAGTGCGAAAACCGCTCCGGCCCATGACCATGTAAGTATGGCGAAGCCTGTCCACTCGACAAACTCCCCGAAGTAATTGGCCGATGAGACGTAGCGAAACATTCCGCCGCGGGGTATGTAGTGGCGCTTGTCGCCGGGCTGTCGCAGATTGCGTATAATGCGGTCGCTGTCGATGTTGATGTACATGCCGGTGAAAAATACTGCGGTACCTGCGATAAACTGCCATGACAACAGCCATGAATCCGGATAGCATCCGGCTGGTGATATATAGAATATCCATCCGCCTTGCATAAGAGCGTTGAGCACGTTAAATGTGACGCCCATAAGTATTATCGACAGCGGCATGCGTCCGTTGCTCTTTATTAGAAGTGGAAAAATGAATGACCGTTGGAAGTAGTGCAGTTCGAAAAGCAGAAACATAACCACCGGCGCCGTCTCGGTACGCCGTTGTGAGAATGCCCACAACAGAAGCATGGCCACAAATACCGGAGCCTCCATAAGTACCCAGCCGAGGCGATTGTTGATTGTCGGGCCCCATCGCTTGTTGTACATCATGCCATAGCCGGCCTCGACAAAGTGGAGTGCTATGAAGACGACTACGGCTGTGGCGGCCATAGCAATGAGAAAATCGTTGAATATCCCGGCATTTATTTCCATTGCGTAACGGTTTACTCGCAAAGATACAAATAAGCCGAATACAAAACCAAACTTGTTTGAGTTTTGTTGAGGCGGGAGTATTTTTGATGAGGTGAAGGTAGTGATTGAATCAGAAGTCAGATCGAACTTATGCCATAAAGATATTGTATTTATAATATAAAAATACTACTTTTGTATTATATAATATTACAATTATGGATATAGCGATTCAAAAAAAGAACCAAAGTTTTCGTTTATCGGTTGATTTGATTGAACGGCTAAAGAAATTGGCAAAGGGGCAGAATCGTAGCCTTAATAACTTTGTAGAAACTCTTCTTATCGATGCCGCTTATCATACTCCTAACGAGGTGACACTTAAAGCTATGGAGGAAGTGCGCTCAGGTGCACTTCGCGATGTTCAGCCTCTGGATATGTCTTCTATTGAGGCTATGGAGAAGTCGATGGGACTATGAAGAAACTCAAACCGACAACACGTTATAAAAAGGATTACAAACGCTTCCGAAACAATCCTAGAAAACTGGCAAAACTTTACAAAATTCTAAGCCTGTTACAGAATGAGGAGCCTATACCGCCGGAAAATTATCCTCATATGCTCGCCGGAAACTATGCCGGTTATATGGAGTGTCATATCGAGGGCGATTTTTTGCTGATATGGTTTGATCCTGATACAGATAGTATTGACCTCGTGCGTCTTGGTTCACATGCCGAGCTATTTGAAAGCTAATTGCGTAGATTTGTCATTTACCGCCGAGAGGAGTCTTGCTGACAATCAGTTTGTCGCCTGACAGGTCTACCTCAAAAAGGTGGGGCACACGATGGTAATGGCCGTTTATGTTTTTGTGGCTGTGTACCGACATCATCCACTTGCCGTCAAGAGTCTTGAATAGCATGCCGTGTCCGAAGTTAGGTGGTGTCACGGGCTCTTTTTCCTGCACCCACGGGCCGGCAAGAGTACCCGATTTTGAATATGCAACCCCCTGAGTATATACATCATACACCCAGCTTGTCCACAATATACCCAAGCGTCCTGTGCCGGTTCTGAACAGCCACGGTCCGTCGGTGACCTTGCTTGGGCTCTCTTTCCCGTCGATGATCTCGCGGCTCCACGGCGAATCAAAGGCCCTGAACATAACCTTACTTTCGCCTATGGTTCCGCTAAGGTCATCTTTAAGTCTTATGAATTCCATTGCTCCGTTCCAGTTTAGCAGCCACTCGCCGCAATAAACCATGTAGGGTTTGCCGTCGGTGTCTACCCAAAATGTTCCGTCGAGAGTAGGGCGGTCGGCCGGAAGATATGTATCGTCGGCCATCGGACGATATGGGCCGTCCGGCTTGTCGCTTACAAGTACGTGCGAGGCTCTGCGCTCTATTTTGTTGCCGCGATACTCGTCGATGATGACGTCGGTATTGGTAAATGTGGCGAAGTAATAGTATTTCCCGTTATATTCGTGCAGTTCGGCCGCCCATATGGCGGGATGTGGTCCCATCCATGATGTGGGGTCGGTAGCGGCTACGTCGTAGGGGCCGCTCCATCGGTCAAGATCCTTGCTCTTCCATAATTTGCCTCCGGTGCCTGTCATATAGTAAGTCTGTGTTTTACTGTCGGCAAGAATTGCCGGGTCACTAAGCACAATGGAGTCACGTGCCACGTTGTGACGTACTTCTTTCTGTCGTGCATTAACACACAACGGTGTGATGGCTGTTAACAACCCCGTTATCAATATACTTTTTAGCGTCATTTCGTCAAAAAAATTGTATTACGTCAAATTTAGCCGTTTCACAGCGAATCGACAAGCAGGTTTAAATCAAAAAACATAGAAAACAGCTCATGTTGCTATACGGAGTACAGCTTATATCGCCGAAAATGTGTAACTTTGAGTATTGGCATATATATCATATACAATGGCAAAAATCATAGTTCAGAATACAAACATTACAATTATAAATATCAATGGAGATGATTATATCTCGTTGACTGATTTGGCCCGGCATAAAAGTGATGAGCCAAATAGTGTTATTGCAAACTGGATGCGCAACCGAAACACCATAGAATATTTAGGTATTTGGGAGCAGCTATATAATCCCCATTTTAAACCCACCGAATTCGAGGGGTTTAGGTTGCAAGCAGGATTAAATGCGTTTACTCTTTCTCCAAAAAAATGGATTGAGGCTACGGAAGCAATAGGAATTGTATCAAAATCCGGGAGATATGGAGGCACTTTCGCACATAAGGATATCGCATTCAAGTTTGCAAGTTGGATTTCAGTTGAATTTGAGCTATATATAGTCAAGGAATTTCAGCGGCTAAAGACGGAGGAACAACGGCTTTTGGGATGGTCGGCCAAACGCGAGTTGTCGAAAATCAATTACCGAATACATACCGACGCCATAAAACAGAATCTTATTCCGGCGGAGGTCACTCAGGCACAAGCGAATATGATTTATGCCAACGAAGCCGACGTGCTGAATGTAGCGATGTTCGGTGTGACGGCAAAACAATGGCGCGACGAACACCCCGACCTGAAAGGCAATATCCGTGATTACGCCTCGATTAACGAACTTATATGCCTGTCTAATATGGAAAATCTAAATGCGGTTTTCATTGAGCAGGGTATGACACAGAGCGAACGACTTGTCAAGCTGAACCAAATCGCTATCCATCAGATGAGCGTGTTGGAAAACGGCGATATGGGCGATAGAAAATTGCTGAGATAGATAAACAACCGCAGTCTAAAATTGCCAGACAGGATATTTGAAAATTTTGGTGGCATTACGCCTCTTATACCATATTGTTAAGGCAATCGCCAAGAGTATGCTGATTACTCGTACTATATTTGAAATCAAGCCACCTGCGGCAACCTCTGTCCCTTCCATTGTAAATATCACCCAAGCGCCATTCATCAGTATATGTAGCCCGACCGGTACCCACAGATTGAAATTCCACTCAACGTACATCCAACTGAAATAAATTGCGCCTAAAAAGGTTACACCAAAGGCTGCGAGTGCAGAAATGGCATCATGCCCTTGATAAAGATGTACGGAGCCGAAATAGAGTGCCGGCAGTATAACGGCCCAAAAGAATCCTGTCTTTGCATATCGGAAAAGCATACCGAACATAAACGCCCTGAATACAAACTCCTCTTTAAATCCGGGAAGTATACTTTTTCGTAAGATCAAAGAGAGTGTGGTGTCTGTATTGAAAGAGCCAAAAATGGGAAAAATTATATATAGAGGCAGCACACATAGAAACGCAATGCCAAGTCCTTTGGCAATGTTGCCGTTTAATCCGAGAAAAGCGAATATCTCTTTTGGTTTTATGACAATGGCGGTAAGTAGAAGACCTGCAAGAATAACGATTAAATCGCGCCCAAGTTTATTGAGCAGAGAAGATTGAATATCCAATAACGCGGTTACTTTCCATGCATTATTCCAGACAAGTATGAGAAGAACACTTGCGATAATTGAATATATTATCTTTGCCGTTTTTGACGATAACGAAATCATTTCCAGTGAGATTGGTTTATTTAATTCAGCCCGCAAAATTAATGTTTTTTTTCGCATATGATGCAAAATACGGTTGAAATACCAATCTTTTGATTGGACAATAAAATCTTTTTCGCCTGTCTAACACGAACGTTCGAATAGCTTCTTACCACAGCGAGAAGGTCACGCCTTCGTCGTAAGTGTCGAGCGACTCGATGCGTTTAAGTCGCTTTACAAGCATGATGGTCACCGGAAGTATGAGTACTTCGTAGAGCGTCTTCAACAGGGCCTGAACAACGATAAGGTGCGCTATCTCGCTCCATGACAGAATGCCGCCGAAAGCTATAGGGAAAAATATGATAGAGTCAGTGCCTTCGCCCCAGAGTGTGCTTACTATGGCGCGCAGCGAGAAGTTGCGGCCGCCCGACGCCACTTTCATGCGGCTCATGACCCATGCGTTTACCATCGACCCGCAGATAAATGCGAGAAACGATCCGGCGAGTATGCGCGGCACATTGCCATACACGGCCTGCATGGCCTCCTGACCTCCCCATGACGAGGCTCCGGGCAGTATGATGGCGAGCTGGAGCATAAGTGTTACGAAAAGGTTCATCATGAAGCCGAGCCATATGACGAGGCGCGCTTTTCTGAAGCCGTACACTTCTACGAGGCAGTCATTGATTATATAACTTACGGGAAAGACGACCATACCGGCGGTAACGGTCAGCGGGCCAAGCGCTACTGTCTTTATTTCGACCAAATTGGCCACGATGAGGCACACACAGAAGAGTATCGTGAGTACCAGAAACGGTAATGTGAATTTTGTTGAGTTTTTAGACATGTTTCTTGTTTTTTACGAGGTAGCAAGCACTCGGTGTTGTTTTCGGGTGCAAATTTAATCAAAAATTCTCAACCGGCGAAAAAATATACATGCGTGAGCCTACGTTATACAGTTATGAAACTCCGGCACGGTGCGATACATGCGGCTTTCGCCGTGGTGTGGCTTGTCGCGGCCTTATGGCTTGCGCCGGGCCTTCACGCGTTTTCGCCCGATACTTACGCGGCTCACTCCGTTTTGTCATCCGGCCGTTGGGTTAAAATAAAGGTCGGTAGTGACGGACTCCACCTTATAACCCGTGACAAGCTCAGGCAATGGGGCTTTTCTGACCCGGAAAAAGTAGCGGTGTATGGCTACGGCGGCTTCCCGATAAGTGATCGTCTTACTTTGAAAGGTTATATGGATGACCTGCCGCCCGTCCTTACCGAACTGACTCCGGAGGGCATCGTGTTTTACGCCGCGGCAGGCATGAAATGGACGGCCGGTTATAACGGCCGACTTGACCGTGAGCGCAATTATTATTCTGACGAAGGATACTATTTTATAACCGAGACCGACTCCCGTAAGGAACGCACCGACACTATAGGGCTGCCTGAAGTACACGGCGAGGCGGCCACTACATTTACGGCTCCCATGCTTCATGAAAGCGAATTGCTTTCGGCAGGCAATACCGGCCACACTCTGCTTGGCGAAGACTTCTCCCGCAATCGGTCGCAGACATTCTCTTTCCCGCTTCCCGATAATGCCGGCGGTGAGTTGTGGCTCAACTGCGCGTTTGCCACCAAGACCGTCGGCGGCTCGTCCACGGTCAGCTTTTCGGCTAACGGCACGGCGCTTCCGGTAACCGAGGTGGCAGTGATACCATCGACCGCCAATGATCTTGAAAGTCATTATACTCTGCGCGCCGTCGATGCTACCGCTGCTGTCGACGGCGAACGCCTTGACCTTACCGTCACGTTTACTCCCCGGGCGTCGGTAAGACTCGCGCGCCTCGACTACATCACGGTCAACTATTGTAGGCGACTGAGGCTTCGCGACGGCTATCTCTCTTTCGGTTCCTCGACACCCTGTATGTCACTTGACGGTGTCGGTACAGGCACTCTTCTGTGGGACGTCACCGACCCTGCATCGGTAAAGCCGGTCCGATACACCGTCGACGGTTCCCGTGCTTTGTGGACCGCCACCGAGTCAGGACGCCGCGACTATGTCGCATGGCTCCCCGGCGCTCCGTTGCCGGTCCCGGAATATGTTGGCGAAGTATCCGTTCAAGATCTTCACGGCACGTCCGTGCCCGACATGGTCATTTTCACTGTCAGCGAGTTTCTGCCACAGGCCCGGCGGCTTGCCGAACTGCACCGCAATAATCAGGATGACCCGCTTGAGGTGGCCGTTGTCACCGACCGCGAGGTCTACAATGAATTTTCGTCCGGCACTCCTGACTTTGGAGCGTTTCGCCGGCTGCTGAAAATGTATTATGACCGTGGAGGCTCCAAACTGCGCTATGTGTTGATGTTTGGCCGAGGCATCCATGACCACCGTCGCATGACTCCCGCCGCGGCTGCTGTCGGCTATCCCGTACTGCCCATATGGCAGACTGTCGAAGGCGACAATGAATACATATCATACACCGGCGATGACATACTTGCCTTGCTTGCCGACGGAGCCGGTGCAGCGCCCGGTCGCGACAGGCTGTGCATAGCCGTGGGGCGCATACCCGCCACCTCGTCGAATGAGGCCGATGCTGCCGTTGACAAGATAGCCGCATATATGTCCGATAAGGATAACGGCGACTGGAAGCATCATGCCGTGCTCGTGGCCGATGACGGCGACAGCGGCACGCATCTGTCGCAGATGGACTCCGTATACCGTGCAATGCGCGCCGGTGACAGCGTCGACCGACGGTTGTATACAAAGGTCTACGTCGACGCATTCAATATCGTCGACCGTGTGGCCCGCGATGCCCGTGACCGCATGTTCCGGCAGCTCCGGCAGGGCGCTTTGTGGTGGTGGTACACGGGCCATGCCAACACTTTCAGCTGGACCTCCGAAGGGTTGCTTGCCAAGCCTGACCTCGATGATCCCGGATTTCGTCATCCTCCGGTGCTTTATGCAGCTACATGCAGTTTTCTGCGTTGGGACACACCCGAAATATCCGGAGCCGAAAAGCTTTTCTTTGACCCCGACGGCATTATCGCCGCTGTCGCCGCTACGCGCCCCGTGTACTCAGCGCGCAATCTGTCGCTTTCTCTCGCCGTGGCCTCCCTGATGTCGACTGTCGGTCAGGACGGGTTGCCTCTGCCTCTTGGCGAAATGCTCCGTCAGGCTAAAAACACTCTGCTCAATAATGACACAAACAAGCTTCGTTATGTACTTCTCGGCGATCCGGCACTGCGTGTGGCTGAACCGCGACTTCATGCCGTTGTCGACTCTATAGGCGGGGAAGTGCCCGACGCCGATGCTCCTCCGGTAGTCGGCGCCTTGTCGCGCGTTACGGTAAGCGGACGTGTCACGGATGCGGCCGGTGCAACCGTGACGGATTTTGAAGGTACACTTCGTGCGACACTCTATGATGCAGAACACAGCACTACCGGACTTGGCCACGACGGCGGCCCCCGACTGACATTCGAGGAGCAGGGCGACCGCTTATACGTGTGTCGCGCTGACGTAAACCGCGGCACTTTCTCTTTTGACATATCCATGCCTTCCGAGATTGCCGGCAACTGTCGTCCTCCCGCGCTATCGCTGTATGCCGCCGGCACTGACGGCCGTGATGCCGCCGGAGTATGTCGCGACTTCTATGTGTACGGTTATGATGACTCCGCCGCGGAAGATGACGAACCCCCGGTAATAACCTCGTTTTATCTCAACACTCCCTCTTTCCGTTCCGGTCAGGCTGTCAACGAGTCGCCTGTAGTCATTGCCACTGTCGCCGATAACGTAGGCATAAATATGTCCGGTGCCGGTATCGGTCATCAGCTTACTCTTATTCTTGACGGCTCTGTCAGACTGCCGGATCCCTCCATGTACTATACTCCCGGTGAGGATTCATCTTCAGGCACACTGCAATATCCTCTCGACGGACTGTCTGACGGTCCCCACACGCTGCTTCTGCGTGTATGGGATACCTCCGGCAACCATGACGAGTCGGTCATAGACTTCACCGTGACCCGCGGACTCGCTCCAGACCTGCTTGACTTTCGGGTAGACATGAATCCGGCTATCGATCGTGTGAACTTCTATATCAATCATGACCGACCCGACTCACGTGTCAACGTCACGATTGCCATATATGACATGGCCGGACGTCTTGTGTGGTCTACCGTTCAGGCCGGACGCAGCGACATGTTCACGACCGCTCCGGTCACATGGTCCCTTACCGACATGGCCGGTAGATCCGTGTCCCGCGGCATCTACATTTGCCGAGCCTCCATTGCCTGCGACGACGGCAGCTCTTCACGCGCCGCCTCCTGTAAGATAGCTGTAGCTCACCGTTGACTACACGGGGCCGTAGTTTTTAACGTTTATTTTTAAACAGCTTCTTCTGGATTTTGTAACTTTGCATTGTTATGAGTCAATCGTTCAACAATATCCTGACATGGTGTCGTCGCTACATATCGGTGACGTTTATAATCGTCATGGCGTTTATACTGATCGTGCTGTTTTTTAACGACAACTCGATCCTGAAGTCGATAGAGTATAACCGTCAGATTACCGAATTAAAACGTGAGATAAAGGCCAATCAGGATACTCTCGATTATTACAAGGCTCTTAACCACAGCCTCGATACCGACCCGGAGACTATGGAGCGTATAGTAAGGGAGCAGTATCACATGCAGCGTGAAAACGAAGACGTATATATAATAGAATGAACAGAATATGGACATGGGTCATCACGTTCGGGATGATTCTTATAGCGATAGGGGTGCTGATGCCTATTATGGGTTACGGCATGGAGTTGTGTCGGTGGATCTACGGAGCCGGCGCCGTACTGAGTCTCATAGGCCGCATAATGACACCCTACAAGGGCGATAATCTGCGGGTTAAGCGGCTCCACCGTATAGAGATGTGGTCGTCGGTGTTTTTCTGTGCGGCTACTTTCTTCATGTTCTATCAGACGACAGGAGCGCGTGACTGGCTTGCCTTTACGCTTGCCGGCGGTGCGGTGCTCATATATACGTCGATCATGATTCCGCGGGCTGAAAAAAAACCGCGGTAATTGAAAAATAGGTTAAAAAACGCACGAAACGGCTGTTAAAGCCGCCTTAATGTCGAAAATAGTGAGGTTTTAAGTTATTAATTCACGCGGAATTAGTAATTTTGTTGCCGCAATGGGTTACAATTTAGTTATAGACCAAGGCAATTCGGCTGCAAAAATCGCCGTGTTTCAAGGCGATGAATTTGTAAAGCAGTGGCGCTACGATGTGCTTGATCCTTCGCGTCTGGAGGAGATAGCCGCATTGTATAAGCCCGACGTGGCCATATACTGCTCGGTAGCATGCCGGGGCGAGGAGATTATTGTCACGTTGCGTGGCCTGTGTCGTAAAGTATATGAGATGACGTCGCTGTTGCCGCTTCCGATAACAATAGGGTATACGACTCCGGTATCGCTCGGCCGCGACCGCATAGCGGCTGTTGCCGGGGCGAGAGCTATTTATCCCGGTCGCAATGTGCTTGTGGTGGATGCCGGTACTGCGGTGACTTATGATGTGCTTACGGCCGATGGAGAGTTTAAAGGCGGCAATATAGCGCCCGGTCTGTGGATGCGTGCCGAGGCTTTGAACAAGCTCACCAGTCATCTGCCTTATGTCGATACCGAGACTCCCGGCGAGGTGCCTTTGTGGGGCACAGATACACGGCTGGCTATAAAGTGCGGTGTCGTGCGCGGAATAGTGGGCGAGATAGAGTACTACAGTTCGCTCATGCCTGCCGACTCGGTAGTTATGCTTACCGGAGGCGACGCGGTGCGCTTGGCGGAGTTTGTGGAGTCGCAGGTGGAGGTTGACCCATTGCTCGTATGTAAAGGACTAAACAGCATTTTATTATATAATGAACAGAACTAAACGAATTATAGGTATACTGTCGGCGGTCATCATCGCCTGCGGAAGTGTTTTTGCCCAAGGCCCGATGACTCCTTATTCGCGCTACGGCTACGGTATACTCAATGATAATGCCACTTCGGCACAGCGTGCCATGGGCGGCGTGGGCTATGCCATGAGCTCGGGTCGTCAGATCAATGTGATGAACCCCGCGAGCTATGCGGCTATGGATTCGCTTACTTTCCTGTTTGATATGGGTATTACCGGTACGGCTCTATGGAGCACCGAGGGTGATGAGTCGGGCAAGGATTTCGGCGGCGGTCTTGACTATGTCACCATCCAGTTCCCTATATGCAAGAACGTAGGTGTGAGCGCCGGTCTGCTCCCCTATACTTCGGTAGGATATGCTTTCGGCTCGAAAATCGATAACGGCTCAAGCTCCCGTTCGGGCAACGGCGGTCTTAACCAGCTGTATGTCGGTGTGGGCGCAAGTCCGTTGAAAGGGCTGTCGGTCGGTGCCAATATCAGTTATCTGTTCGGTACTAATATCAACGATACGTATGTCTATACGTCATCGGGCTCGACTACCTTGTTTGAGCGTGTGGTTCAGGTGCGCGACTATCACCTGCAGTTCGGTATACAGTATGCTTACAATGTCAACCGCGACAACAAACTTACCGCCGGTCTGACATACTCGCCTAAAAAGACTCTGCTCGGTCATGCATGGGGTATAAACTATGACGTTACCTCTACCGAGAACAAGCCTGATACGATTGGCTACATGTCGATGCGCAACAACTTCTCGCTGCCTGACACTTGGGGCTTCGGCGTCAACTATCAGTGGCGTGACCGTCTGATGCTGGAGGCTGACTTCACATATCAGAACTGGAAAGACGCAAAGTATACACTTGTGGAGGACCCCGACCGCATGCAGGAGTTCAACAACCGCTGGAAGTTTGCGCTGGGTGGTCAGTTTACTCCGCGTCCGCGTGGTAACTACGTGCAGCGTATAAATTACCGTCTCGGAGGATATTATAGCAACGACTACCTGAAGATAGGCGACAACAGTCTGCGTGAATACGGGCTGGCGTTAGGTTTCGGTCTTCCTGCTCCGGGTTCTAAGACGGTTATAAATCTCGGATTTGAGTGGAAACATCGTCAGGCTAATCCCAATCCGCTCATAAAGGAGAATTATTTCAACATCACGCTTGGCATAAACTTCAACGAACTTTGGTTCTTCCAGCCCAAGATACGTTAATCGCCTTCGGGTTAGGCTTATGAAGCGTCATAGAGGTACATCGTTTTCCGGATTGCGTGTGCTGCCGTCGGTAATTCTGGCGGCTGTAATTGGCATCACTGCCTGTACCGAAGAGAAGACCGACGTCATACACCGCGAGGTTGACGGAAACACGGTGCCTACGATGACTACCTATAATGTAGTGACGCTTATATCGGACTCCGGAGTCACTCGCTATCGCATCACGGCGCCTCTGTGGCTCGTCTTTGATGAGGCCGAGGAGCCGCAGTGGCGATTCCCGGAGGGAATGTTTCTGGAGAAGTTTGATGACAAATTCTCAACCGAGGCCACTATAGTATGCGACTCCGCCACTTATTTCAAAAATAAAGGATTATGGCGTCTTGACGGCGACGTAAACGTACTAAATACGTTGAATGAGAAGTTTCTGTCGCAGCAGATATTCTGGGACCAACGGTCGCGCAAGGTTTACTCCGACTCGTTTATACATATAGAAAAGAGCGACCGCATCATAGAGGGCTACGGCTTCAACTCCAACGAACGTATGACGACTTACTCTATCAACAAGCCTGCCGGTATATTTCCGGTGTCTGACTTCAAAGGACGTCGCGACTCCACCGCCGCCGGTGATAGTGTGGCACCGCCTGTTGTCGAAACTCCGGTTCCCGCCGCCGACAATAAAACTAAAGTGCCCGCAGCAGCCGTCCCCGTGAAGAGTGACCGTCCGCTGCGCAAGGTAGGCGGTAGCCCGTTGCGTCCTCAGTCGCCTAAGCTAGAAAAGCGAGTAATGTCGGACCAAGCCACTCTGCGTACCGATACGTTTGTTAAAAAGAAGTAAACAGGAATTATGGATTCATCGACGCTTAACTGGCTTATTATCGCAATAGTATCGCTGGCTTTTTCCGCTCTGTTCTCCGGAGTGGAGATCGCTTATATATCCTCTAACCGCGTCAAGGTGGAGATCGATGTAAAGCGAGGAGGTTTTATCGGACATATAGTCAATCTTTATTATAAGTATCAGGAGCTGTTCATATCCACTATTCTTGTGGGCAACAACATCATGCTCGTCGTATACGGCATGGGGGCTGCGGCGCTGCTGTCGCCATGGCTTGAGAGTATATATCCCAACGAGGTTTTTGTGCTTGTCATGCAGACACTTATCTCGACCGCGGTGATACTTATAACGGGTGAATTCTTCCCAAAGGCCATATTTCGTATAAATCCCAACTCGTCATTGCGGTATTTCGCATTGCCTATATTCTGCTTCTGGGTGGTGCTTTATCCGATATCCATATTTACGGCGTGGCTGTCAAAGGCGTTGATGAGGCTGTGTGGCATAAAGGATGCCAATCGCTCGCTCGGAGTGCTCAGCATAGGGGAGCTTAACCAGTATATACAGACGTCTATTGACGATACGGCCGCTCAGGACAAGGTGGAGAACGAGGTTAAGATATTTCATAACGCCATCGACTTCTCGTCGACGCATCTGCGTGACTGCATGACACCGCGCAACGAGGTTGTGGCCGTTAATATCGATACTACTACGCGCGAGATGCTTTCGCAGCTCTTTACTTCGTCGGGACGTTCGAAGATTGTAGTGTATCGTGAGGACATAGACAATGTGCTCGGTTATATTCACGTGAGTGAGCTGTTCAAGCCCGACTCTGACTGGAAAGCGGAGATCAAGCCGGTTATATTTGCCCCGGAGACACTGTTGGCCAACAAGATGATGCGTCGTCTGCTTGCTGAAAAGAGGTCGATGGCTGTAGTGGTCGATGAATTTGGCGGTACGGCCGGACTTGTATCGCTTGAGGACCTTGTCGAGGAGATATTCGGCGACATACAGGACGAGCACGATAACCGCCGTCTTACGGCACGTCAGATTGAGCCCGGAGTATTTGAATTTTCGGGACGATGCGAGATCAGTGATTTGCGTGACAACTTCAATATAGATATTCCCGAATCAGACGAGTACCAGACTCTTGCCGGCTTCATTCTCAATAATCTCGGCGAGATACCGTCACAAGGTTCTGTCGTTGACATCGAGGGAATGACTTTCACCATCCTTAAAAAGTCGGCCACTCGTCTTGAACTTATACGCATAGAGCTTCCAAAGGACGCCGACGACAAAAAAGACTGACTCTCTCTGCGCTCGTTATAAGATCTTTTGATGATTTCCTTGGCAGAATTAAATTGTTACTTGATTTGATGCAGATCAATGGCTACGTCACACTTTTTTTCTAACTTTGCGATGGACAGTTTTGCCTATGGTATTGTGTATCGGTTTTTGGCCGACATACAATAAACTTCCACTCGCGAATTATATTTAGTATTGAATAACAATAAATTGTCGATTATGTCAGAAGAACAGATGAACAGTTATCGGCTGACGTCGATGGAAGAGCCGGGTGATGAGCGCATGGCTCAGATTATGCGTGAGGTTGCAGAGGATGCCCGAGAAAGCAATCGACGGGCGGCTGAACGTATTGCTGTCGGAATTGAGGCTGCTACGCAGGCTGCACAAGAAAAATGGGGCGATGTTATAAATAGAATCAAAAATGGCAATTGTTGAACATCATCGTCCGGTTTTGATAGTGATTGCCGGGCCCAACGGATCTGGCAAAACGTCTGTGACCTCAAAAATACTCCATCATGAATGGCTGGAGGATTCGGAATATATAAATCCAGACAATGTGGCTCGTGATATATTTGGTGACTGGAACAATCAAGATGCTATTCTCAAAGCGGCCAATTATTGCAATGAGTGGCGTGAAAGATGCCTTGTTGGGCGAAAGAGTCATATTTTTGAAACTGTAATGTCAGCCGGTGACAAGGTTGACTATATACTTCGTGCTAAAGAAGCCGGTTTTTTCATAAGGTTATTTTTTGTCTCAACAGAATCTCCGACAATCAATGCCAAGAGAGTTGCATATCGGGTATTGAAAGGTGGACACGATGTGCCAATTACTAAAATTATTTCTCGCTACGACAAATCGATTGCAAATTGTCGAATACTATCAACTATTGTTGATAGGCTCTATGTATATGACAATTCAATAGAGGATACGGAGGCTCGGCTTCTCTTCCGTATGAGCAACGGCGAACTTGCAAAACGTTATGTTGAGGAACTGCCGTCATGGGCAGCTCCAATTCTGCCGAAATAGGCCCTGTCATCAGAATTGATTTATATTTAGGGACAGGTACGAAAGCTCGTTTTAAGGTTTAAGAGCGCCTATAAACACGTATCATTTGACAACTGTTTTTTACAGGCGCTCGTAAAGTACGTTATTTGGCAGCTTCGGCGGCGAGGGCCTGTCCGCGGCGTATGGCCTCTTCGTTGAGCGGCATGAGGTGGTGGTGGCGTTCGGGAAGGGTCTTTTTGAGTCCGCGGAGCACGGCATCCATCGGTACGAGATCGCGCAGACCAAGCAGTGCGCCGAGTACAATCATATTGTAGATCTTCGAATTGCCCATCTCGAGTGAGGCATCCATCGCTTTTATCTCATGCACGGTTATGTCGCCGCGGGTAGGACGGTGATGCACGCCGTAGGAGTCGTAGATCAGCATACCGCCGGGTTTTACCTTGTGTTCAAACTTGTCGAGGCTCTGCTGATTGAGCACTACCGCCACGTCATAGCTGTCAAGCACGGGTGAACTTACCGGGCTGTCGCTTATTATGACGGTGACATTGGCGGTGCCGCCGCGCTGTTCGGGTCCGTAAGCCGGCATCCAAGTGACTTCAAGATCATTCATAAGGGCAGCATAGGCGAGTATTTTGCCCATTGACAACACGCCTTGTCCGCCAAATCCCGCTATTATAATTTCCTCTTTCATTGCTCTGTTGTGTTTTTAAGATCGCCCAGCGGATAGTGGGCAAACATGTTTTCTTCCATCCACTTGTTGGACTCGGCGGGAGTCATCTTCCAGCCCGAGCTGCAGGTGCTCACTACCTCCACTACCGATGTGCCGCGCCCTTCCATCGAATTTTGGAAAGCCTTTTTGAGGGCCGCTTTGGTCTTGCGTACATTGGCCGGGGTGTGTACCGACTGGCGGGTCACGTAGCAGGTGCCGTCGAGCATGGCGAATATGGGGCCTATCTTCAGCGGGTAGCCGTTAAGGTCCACGCGTCGGCCGTAGGGTGTTGTCGAGGTCACCATGCCTTCAAGGGTCGTGGGGGCCATCTGTCCGCCGGTCATGCCGTAGATGCCGTTGTTGATAAATACGATGACTATGTTTTCACCGCGGTTGGCGGCGTGTATCGACTCGCAGGTGCCTATTGCGGCAAGGTCACCGTCGCCCTGATAGGTAAACACCATGCGGTCGGGTTGCAGACGCTTGACCGCGGTGGCTATGGCGGGTGCGCGTCCGTGAGCGGCCTCTATCCAGTCGATGTCGACATAGTTGTAAGCAAACACGGCGCATCCTACGGGAGCTATGCCTATGGTGCGGTCTTGCAGTCCGAGCTCTTCAACGACCTCGGCTATGAGTTTGTGTACAACTCCGTGGCTGCATCCGGGACAATAGTGCATGGTATTGTCGGTAAGCAGTGCCGGACGGGAATACACTTTATTTTCGGGGCGGATTATATCGTTGTTATCCATAATCTTCTTCTGTTAGCGGGTTAGATTAAGAATTGGCCTCGGGGAAGCGGTCGAAGAATGCGTCAAGTACTTCCTGAGGGTTGGGCACTATGCCGCCGAGGCGTCCGAAGTGATACGCCGGCACACTGTCGTGGCAGGCAAGGCGTACATCTTCTATCATCTGGCCGGCATTGATTTCGACCACGAGTATGCCTTTTACCTTTGCGGCAAGTCGTTTTACTTCGTCGGTCGGGAAGGGCCATAGGGTTATGGGGCGGAGCAGCCCGAGCTTTATGCCTTCGGCACGGGCCTCCTCGACAACTTTCTGGCATATGCGTGCTATGGAGCCGAACGCCACGATGAGGTAGTCGGCGTCGTCGGTGTTATAGGCTTGGAAACGCACTTCGTTCTCTTCTATTATGCGGTATTTGGCCTGAAGACGGTTGTTTATGACCTCCATGGCCGACGGTTCGAGCTCGAGGGTGGTCATTATGTTGCGCTCTCGGTGGTTTGGCTTGCCGGTGACCGCCCATGGGCACTGCTCGGCAATCTGCTCGGGAGTACGTCGCGGTTTCTGCTCGGGGAGCACCACTTTTTCCATCATCTGGCCCACGATGCCGTCGGCGAGTATGATGGCGGGAGTGCGGTATTTGAATGCGAGGTCGAATCCGAGACCGACGAAGTCGGCCATCTCCTGAACCGATGAGGGAGCGAGGGTTATGAGCTTGTAGTCGCCGTGGCCTCCGCCCTTTACGGCTTGGAAGTAGTCGGCCTGTGAGGGTTGTATTGTGCCAAGTCCGGGTCCCCCGCGCATCACGTTGATTATCAGCGCCGGCAGTTCGCCCGCAGCTATGTAGCTTATGCCCTCCTGCTTGAGGCTTACTCCGGGTGATGACGATGAAGTGAATACGGCACGTCCGCATGCGGCACCTCCGTACACCATGTTGATGGCGGCTATTTCGCTCTCGGCCTGCAGCACAACCATGCCGGTGGTGTCCCACGGCATAAGTTCCTCAAGGGTCTCGAGTATTTCGCTTTGGGGAGTTATGGGGTAGCCGAAGTATCCGTCGGCGCCGTATCGTATGGCGGCGTGGGCTATGGCTTCGTTACCCTTCATCAGTTTTATCTCTTCTTTCATAACAGGCAATTTAATAAGTTGTTACTTGACGATCACGCGATATACTTCTATGCAACCGTCGGGGCACACAACAGCGCAGTTGCTGCACCCTATACACGAGTCGGGCCGGGCCATGTAGGCAAAGTGATATCCTCGGTCGTTGACCTCCTTTGACTGAAGCGCGAGAGTGTCGGTAGGACACGCTACCACACACAGGTCGCAACCCTTGCACCGCTCTTCATTTACCACTACGGCACCTTTTACTTTTGCCATAATCTGATTGTATTATCGTATATTTAAAAACGTTCAACAAGCAAATATAAGAATTAATTCCCATGCGTAACACCTTTTAACAAAACCTTAACCTATGGCACACAAATGCCTAAAGTGTGCCATAACACGACTTTCGCTAAGAATCGAAACATAAAAAGGCTCTTTATGTCGATGTTTTAACAAAACGCAACATAAATGCAGTAAAAGACATCATAATGTATGTGCGTCTATCGTGTAACTAAAATTTTGACAGCGGTCCGGCACCCGGTTATTTTTATTATGTAGCATCCCGGAGCCGTGTCGCTTATGTCGAAGTGAGTGCCGCGGCCGGTATGTGATGCCACGATATGTCCCCCGAGGTCATACATTGTGAAGCCGTCAATCTCCCGGTCGGCGATTATGCTTCCCGCGGAGTAGCGTACTCCCGCCGGCGTGTCGGCTTCCGTAGTCGTTATACCTGTTGAGCGCGAGTCGACATCTACTTTATATAGGCCGAGGGCGGCGTTAGGGGCGTAGAGCAGCAACATCCCTCCCTCGCCGTCAGTGGTTCCGGGAAGGTATTTTACGTCGCATCCTTGAAATGCGTTGGTCGACATGCCTTTGTCGTCACACAGACGCCATACCGTCTTGTGCTCTTTGAAATTGGAGATATAGGTTGGTGTTGCCACAATCTGCATGACAGTATTGTCCTTCTCTTTGGCTACACCGTAGGCAATCAGCTTGTTGCCGGCTATCTCAAACATGGACAGTCCGGCGCTGCCGTGAGCGGTAGCTGGCACCGTAGCCCCGCTGTCATCAAACGAGCTGACCACTTCACACTCGGCACCGTCGATAAATCTGCACAGCATGACCGACATTGTGGCTTCGGAAGGCGCCGTACGTCCGGTGTGCATGTAGAAATATTCGTCATTGACGGGGTATACGCGCGGCATGCCGAAGCCGTTGAAGTGATTTAGGTCGGGAGTAAGCCATTTTATATCGGGCATAGAGGCTTTGGAATGCTTTACCGAACTCCCTTTTATGTTCCAGCGGTGTACGGTGAAGTCCGTTGCTTCGGTGTCTACATAGGAGTTCTCGGGTATACTCCATAACGTGTATTCTCCGGAGGCTATGCTGCCGTCGACGGTGAAGAAGCCCCCTTGGTCGAAGCCTTCGGGCAATGTCAGTGTTTTTATTTCGCGTGCGGTCACTTCATCGGTGGCGGTCGTTATGCCGTCAAGTTCCACGGTATAGAGCGTCACCCGTCGCGGCGCTCCGTTATTGAGGCGCGATGTAGTGAAGTATACTGTACCGTCGGCGTCCTCGCGTATCCATGGCATAACCTCTTTTGACGGATAGTCGCCTCCGCCGGGAGTGCGGACTAGCAGCAGTTTGTGTTCTTTCCCGGTCTTGAGGTCGTAACGTTCGAGCCACACGCGTGTTTTGTCGAGCACCCATCCCGATGTTGACAGGCTGCCGCGGCTTATGTAGATTGTGCCGTCGCGCACCACGGCTCCATGGTTGTATGTCTCGCATGTTTCGGCTTTGTTGCTGTTGGGGTGGTCGATTGACTTGAATATGTTGTTTTTGAGATTGAATGATCGCAGCCAGAGCGATGTGATGTCTATGTCGGTGTCTGTGTCGGGCTTGAATGTGTCGTGTACGGTCTCGTCTTTGAGAGTCAGGTCGGGTATATTCTCCTTGGCTGTGCCGGTGAAGTCGAAATATGTCCATTTGTCCTTCGCCGGAGCATACGATCCTGTGGCGAAGTTTATTACCCGCCAGTAGTATCTGCCCGAGGTGAGGTTTGCGGGCATCAGGGTCATTGTATGGCGCAATCGATTCTCTGTCGTCTGTTTCATCGTGGCAGTTGTGGCGCGGCTGAAGTCGGGGTAGAGCGACAGTTGGAGTGATATCGGTCCGGTTTCACCGTAGCAAGAGAAAACGTAGCTGCCGTTTGTGCTCGGGCTCATGTTGGCTTGAGTTATCGCTGCGTTTGACGGCAATGACATGACTATGGATAGTACAAGAAATGAAAGTTTTTTCATAAAGGATTGGTTATGGGTTGGTTAAACTAAGGATCTACTTCTGCGCTTTGAACAGTAATATGCAAATATATTCAAACGAATTAACTATTGCAAATAAATAAGCAAATATTTTTAAAACACTTGCAAAACAGAAAAAAACTATCTACCTTTGCACCACCGAATAACGCCCGGATGGCGGAATCGGTAGACGCGCCGGTCTCAAACACCGGTGGAGCAATCCATCCCGGTTCGATCCCGGGTCCGGGTACAATCAGGCTGTCAACCTTGCGATTGACAGCCTGATTTTTTGTAGGTGCGCCGGCAGTACGGCGCCCTCGTACCCGGTCGGCCATATAGGAGTTGTAGTCCCGGCGGGGGGATGCGGAAAGAGGGGCAATATAAAAGAACGGTTGTTAAAAAGCAACTATGTTTGTAGGGCCGCCAGTAGTACGGCGGCCGGCTGCAACCTATATGGCCATCCGGCTACGCGGGCGCCGTGGTACTGGCGCCCCTACTTTCCGACAAAATATTAACAGTCCAACCGGCTTTTGTATATGATCCCGAAAAGGGCGGGAACCGAGGTCCTCGCCCTTTGTGTGATGTGTCTTATGTTCTTTGGTGCGGAAAAGTGTGCAAACTTATTTTCAGAAAGGGTAGGCCGAAGCCTGTACGCCGCGCATTATGCCGTCGATGGCGTACTGACACTTGGCTTTGCCGTCGGTGCGGCTGATGTCGCCGCCTGTCTCCCAGTAGAAAGGTATGCAGCCGTTTTTACGGGCTTCGCGGGTCACGACTTCGTTCCACAGCGCGCGTGATGCCTCGTGCTTGTCGAGCGGAGTGGCGTTGGCGCGGATGGCAGAGCTGTACTCGCCGAGTATGACGGGGATGCCTTTGTCTGCGTAAGCCGACTTCATTTTGGCAAACTGCGTGGCCACGGAGTTTTCATCATGTCCGGTTGAGTTGCGGTCTGAGCCCGCCACAAGGTTTGCGGCACCCCAGAACCATTTCACGCGTGAACCTTGAAACCAGTCGTTGTCCTTTTCCAGTATGGTGAAGTCTGACGGGTCGTAGAAGTGTACTTCTACAAATAGTTTTCCCGAGACGGGGTCGACAGGCATGTGCTTGATGTAGTTGTCCTTGACCGAGAGGTCTATGTTGGTCGACGGAGCCTGCACTACGAGGTGGCGCAGCGAGTTGTTGCCTCCGGTGGCGCGCACTGCGTTGATGAAGGTCTGCTGATACTTGATGATGTTCTGTACCGACTGCTCGGCTTGGGCATCGGTGTTATAGCCGGGCTCGTTCATGCCGGCGAAGAGCAGATGCTCGTCGTAGTGCTTGAGCTGGCCGGCTATCTGGGTCCAGTAGTCGTGCTGCTTCTTGTTAATCTCCTCGCTGTAGGCGTTCTGTACGTTGTTCTCAAGCCAGCCGCCGTCCCAGTGTATGTTGACGATGGCATACATGTCCTCGGCCACGATCCAGCCTACGACTTCGTCCACGCGGGCGAGCCAGTCGGGGTCGATGGTGTTTTTATTCTTGTCGGTCACATGGCTGTCCCAAGCGCAGGGTACGCGCACGGCGTTAAAGCCGAGAGCCTTCAGGCCCTTGATGTAGTCTTGGTTGACCTTGGGGTTGCCCCATCCGGTCTCGCCTGAAGGTACCTCCATTGTATTGCCTATGTTGATGCCTGTGGTCATGAGTTTGACAAGGTCAATGGCCGAAATGTCTTTGATAGTGGCGTCGGGGCCGGGCTCGGGCACTACGTATGCCGATGTCTGCTTGACGAGCACGGTGCGTGCCACGTTCTGGGCGAATACATGCACTTTTGCCGAGCGGGCGGTTTTGCCTTCGTTGGGTTGGGTGGTCACGGTCACGGTGTATCCGTTGGCTATATCGCCTGCTACCGAAGTGGTGAGCCACGATGCGTCGGCGGGTTTGCCTTCTTCGTCAACGTCGGCGCTTTCTACGCGGGTCTGTACGGGAACCGATGACTTGGCTACAAACGATGTGATGCCTCCGGCAGGCTCAACCGCGATGCCTTCGGCAAGGAGCTCCGATGGTATGTCGATAGTCTCGAAGCGGCTGTCGTTGTCATCGTCGCTGCATGATGCGAAAGGCAGAACCACGGCGAGTGACATAAGAAGATATAATTTTCTGAATATTTTCATAAATTGTATTTGGTAAGTATTAAATATTTGCAGTGTTTATGAAGGGCGCCGCGTGTCAAATCGGCGCCCTTGTGGATTATGGGCTATTTTACCACTCTACGGTCGGGAAGAAACTGTCGACAGTAAACCTGACGCGCATTGAAGTCGTGAAGCCGAGTTCTGAAACGACAGCCGGATCGGTATCGCTCGGAGTGCCGAACGCGCATCCTGCGGAATTAGTCACTCCATAAGTATTCCAGAGTTCGAGGCGATGCTGGTTGCCGTCGCTGGAGTTGGGTACCTTGGCGGCATCCCATCCGGTAAGCGCAGTGCCGTCGATGGCTATATCGGTAAGGGTCATGCGGGTTGCGGGGAATGCATCCATGAGGTTTGCCGTGTTGATAAACGTCATGATTGAGCCTGCGGAGTAATCGGTGCCGCCGGCGTTTAGCGTGATGTCAAATTCTTTCTTGCTCGGAACTATCTTGCAATTATCATCGACAACCGGTGTGAACGAGCCGTCGTTAGGTCCGGTCCAGTCACCTGCCCAATCGGGAGTGATGGTTATAAGACTGGGTGTATATGCCGCAGGATTGGTGATGATCGTGTAGTCAACCTCAATCTTGGAGGTGAAGCTGACAGCGGGGTCGCTCTCTACATTGACGGCGGCGCTGAACGGACTCTTCACTATCTTGCCGTCGGCTGCGCCCTTGCCCCATATGTTGAATAATTCTATGCGGTAGTTGCCGTTATTTTCAATGTCGCCATAGTAGAAGTTGTTGGCGTCAAACTTGATGGCGGTGCCGTCGGTGCGGATTTCGTTTATGAATATAACCACATTCGGGTACTTGGCAACGATGTTCTGGAAATCGATGTTGACCACCATGGCGCTCACAGCGCTTCCCGAGTAGGTTAGGGTGTGATTGCCGTCAAGGGCGTCGGCGTCGATGCGGTCGATGATTTCGCCCCAGTTGCCGGCCCAGTTGCCGTCAACCCACTGGAAGTTCACCGGAGTGGCGTCGTCAAACTCACGCTTGCGCTCGCTGTAGTAGTTGAGCGAGTATGCGTAACCGTCGCCGTTGGGGAGCGCTATGCGCAGTCCGTCGTTGTCGAGGGCGAGTATTTTGAGCTTGCCGCTCTTAGTGCCTATCCATGTGTTGGCACAAATTACGTCTACGTCTATGTCGATGGTCTTGTCGTTCTCATTGATGGTGTAGGTGCCGGTCTCGTCGGTGACGGTGCCGTCCTCGGCTATGCGGTGTATGTTGACCTTACCGTCCTCGGTAAATTCCATGTAGCCGTAGTCCTTGCCGTAGGTGTAGCCGATCCATCCGCTATCCGTGCCCATCTCCCAGTGTATCTGCTGGTCGAGGTTGGGGTAGTTGTTGGTCACGGTGTTCCAGTTGTCGGTGTCGCCCCACTGGGTGAACGGACCTTCAAATACGTGCTGCTTTCCGTCCTGACCGTTGTCAAGATACCACTTGGTATATAGATGTGCCTTTTCGAAGGGTACGTTGCGTGCAGTAGATATGGCGCGCACCGAGAGAGCCTGATATACGGGCACCGATATTTTTGTGCTGTTGCCCGAAAAGAACTGGAAGCCGTCGGCAAATGTGTTGTCAGACACGTTGATAGAGCCGGTGGCATAGTAGCCGGTAGTGCCTTCGCCGGTCACGTCATTGGCGGTGCGTGTACCTGCGGCGGGCAGGAAGATGGAGTTGCCGTTGGGGCCTGTGAGCTGATATCCGGCCACGCCGTCTACTTCAGTCCATTCGGCCTTACACTTTGCGAATAGCTCTTCATAGTCGGCAGCCGAGGGAAGTGTGGCTACGCCGTCGGAAGCAAGCCATACGATGTCCTGCTTGGTCTTGTAGATGTCGGCTGAGGCGTATTGAGCGGGGTCAAAGGAGTTGTTGACACCGGTGGCATCGCCGAAGCCGAAGAGTCCGCCGAGGTCAGTGGCGCTCTTTGCACCGAGGTTGCTCTTGGCCCACTTTACGGAGAGGCCGAGGTCCACGAAGTCGTTGTCGGCATCAAAGTCGGCAGCGGCGGTGGTGAACTCCTTTACATCGCCGTACACTATGCCCGAACCGAGGTCGAGATAAGCGGCGTAATAGTATTTGGTGGCGGGAGCAAGGCCGCTCTTGGCCACGGTAAACGCTGCTTCCTGCGATGCTGCAGGCAGAATAAGGCCGGCACGCACAGTCTCGACGTCGGGAGCGGTGGCTATGACAACGCCCACGGTAGCGTCGGGAGTAGCGTCGGTGGCCTGACCGCCCATTACTGCGCCGGTGAAGTCAACCGACTGCGCGTCGGCGGTGGTGACTTTGGCGTCGGTGGTGACGAGCGAGCTTACCTCGCCGGTGAATGTCACCTGATTTTTCAGGGTCACGAAAGCCTGATAGTAGATGGTCTTGCCGGTAGGCAGGCCCGAGAGTGCGGCGGTGATGGTGGTGCCTCCGTCGGCGCGGCCCTCACCCTTGACGAGAGTGCCGTCGGCGGTGTTGGTCAGAGCGTTCTGCTCGTAGCCGTAGTTGAAGCCGACCTTGTAGAATGCGGCGCTCTTGTCGTCAAGGCCCTTGACCGTACCGTAAAGGGTAGCGGTTGTGGCGGTCACATCCGACGACCCGGTCGTTATCGACGAAGCGTCGATAACGGGGTCGGTGGAAATGAAGTAATTGTCATCGTCATCGCAGGCGGCAAACGAGAGGCCGAGCAGCAGCGACGCGAATATAAATATTTTGTTTTTCTTCATTGTTTACTGTTCCTTTAAGGTAAATTTATTCGATGGTTAATGACGTAACGGAAGCTGTAACCTGACTTGCATCGATATTTCCGTCGGCATCAACAGGAGAATTGACGAGTCCTTTTTGCTGTATGCATATGGTTAAACAACTTGTTCCTTCAAATTTTAGTGTCTTGTCAGATGTGTTAGTCAGCGATATTTCGGTTTCGCCATTCTTATTGAGCGATACAGCTGATGGAACATCAAAACCTGCACCTCCGGAAGGCCATGTGAAAGGATCCAGATCTTTGTCGAAATTGTGGGCTAAGAGCACTTTAGGATCACTATCAGCTTTCCAGTCTATTCCGGACAAGGTGAAACGAATCTTGATTGTTTGTCCTTTTTTGAAACGAAGTTTTGTTAAGTCAATAGGATACAGACCATCTTCATCATAGAAAGCGTTATATAATTCTATACGGTAATGATCGCCTGATTCAAGATAACTCTTGACATAATTGTTGTCCACTGCGAGTACGGTAGGACCGGTCTGTCCGCCGCCGATGGGCTTGATTTTGAGGCGGGCGCAGAGGTAGCGGTTCACTGCACCGGTCTCGTCTTTTGCGGCGGGAACGCCGAGCACTATCTCCTCATTGTCGGGGTCGCATGCCATTACGGTAAATTCTTTGCCGCTGATTGATATGTTGTCAACGCTTAGCAGAGTTATCTCTTTCTCGAATACGAGCTTGTTGCCTTCGATGGTGAATGCCGAAGCCGAAGCACCGTCAATGGTTTCAAGTGAAGCCTTGTATGTGCCGTTATTGCGTTCGAGAGTAAGGGCGAAGTCATCGATGGCGGGGTAAGCGGGAGCGGAGGGAGTTCCGTAGTTGCCGATCCACTGCCATGCGCCGACGGGCGCTCCGTCCTGTTTCACAGCGCCGTTCCACCACATGTAGTCATACGGAGTCTCGTCGTTTAGGAGCAGGGTCGTGGCTGTGCCGAGATAAGACGCGTCGGAGCCTACGATTGTAAAGAGCGACTCCGCAAGGTTGTCGTAAGAGGGCTGCTGTACGGGAGCGAGCTCTGCCGACGGACCGCCCGAGGGCCAAGTGCCGTCCCAGCCCTTTTCAACGTAGCATATGACCAGACGCTGGTCGCCGTTGCCGCCGGCACCGTCGTTACGTATGGCCTTGATGCCGAGCACGTGCTCGTTGAGCTTAACGAGTTCAAGGTTCACCCAGTCCACGAGCCAGTTGTCAGCCACATCGGGAGACAGCCACTTCACGCCTGCCGGCATGGTGAGGGTCTTGCGGTCGGGGTCCATGACAAAAGGCTTTGTCACTCCGTTTACCGTAAGGTTGGCGCCGTTGATGAGGTCAAATGTCAGTTCGGGCATGGAAGCGTATACATCGGCCGCAAACATCCAGTCGGGTTCACCTGCACCCCATGACCAGTTGACGTCGTCAACGTCCGGGTAATCGGATGCCTGATACTCCTTGCCGTCGGTAAACTTGTCCCAACCCATGAAGTAGTTTATGAACGTAAACGAACCCAAGTCGAGATTGCCGTGGTCCATGACCCAAGTCTTGGACCGGTCGGCGCCGCCGGTGAGGTATGTCCACAGAGGATCGGTAAGAAGGTCGCCGTTGGTGGTGTTGATGGTGAACTTGTAGGGTTCGCCGTACACCATGCCGCCGCGGGTCATTATGCCGAACTTGAGCTCATACTCTCCGGCAAAGGGTATGCGGGCCTCGGTGGAGTTTTTCTTCTCGATGCCCTGCGGGTGTATCCAGCTGGTAACGTATTTGTTGCCCAGCAGACTTGTCATAGTCACTTTGTTGGTGGCCTGATCAATTTCGACCTTGTAGGCTTTGCCTTCCACGAGGTCGTCGGCAGTCAGTTCGGGAGCCGACAGGTCATGGTCGTCAGGCGTACAAGCGGCAGCCAGCATAAGGGCGGCGCTTGCAAGAAATGAGTAATACTTAAACTTCATAGTTTTCTGATGATATGATTATAGTGTGTGTTGTCATTAATACCAGCCTTCGTTTTGTTTCAACACGCCGTTTGACAGGACTATCTGATCGTTGGGTATCTGACAGAGGCCTTTCTTGGCTACAATCTTGGACTTGTCGTAGGTTACGCGGGCGGGAGTGCCTCCGTTTGTCACGTCGCCTGCGCTTGCCACTACTGCATCGGCCATCACGTCCACGCCCTGACGGAGAAGATCCCAGTAACGTATGCCTTCAAACGCGAGTTCGCGGGCACGCTCGGCCATGATGTTTTCTTGATTGACGGCTATGTCGCCCAGTCCTGCGCGGCTACGCACCTCGTGCATGTATGCGGCGGCTTGGGGCGATCCTAACTCGGCTGCCATAAGAAGAACGTCGGCATAGCGTACTATATTGTACGGCTGACAGTTATTTATCTGCATATCGCCCGCTCCGGTCGACATATTAGCATTTTTTATGACAAGATTGCCTCCGTCGTCAAGCTGATAGAATGCAAGGGGCGAGTACTTCTTGACGGTGTAACCCGTGTATTCACGCCAGTCGTTGTATGAAGGCTTGAAGTTTGTGTCGGTGTTTATCTCCTCGCCGTTGATGTCGATCACGCCGGCTTTGCGTCGCGGGTCGGTGTTGTCGTAAAATTTGTTAATGAAGCCCGGGATAACGGTGCAGGCACCCCATCCTGCATAGTAAGGCACTACGCTGAGCGGGTTGCGCATACCCATCATTACCTGCCAGCGGTTGCCGTCGGCGGCTCCGTCGGTGGCGTACGATGCCATCGGGGTGAAGTTCATGCTGAGTACCACTTCCTTGTTGGCGTCGCCTGCGTAGGTTGAGGCTTCGGTGTTCCATCCGGGAGAGGTGATGTTGGCCACTACCGATGCTGCGGGCCAGAAGTCCTTGTAGTCATCGAGCAGGTCATAGTTGGAGCTTGCTATAACGTCTTCCACAGCTGCAAGAGCGTCGGCTTTGGTGACAACGCCGGTAGTGTTGCCCTCGGCATCGGTGAAGCCGGGCTCCTTGCCGTAATAACCGGTATAAAAGAGGTACGCGCGTGCGAGGACAGCCTCGGCCGCATACTTGGTGATGCGTCCAAACTGGTCCTTCGTCAGGTTGGCGTTATCGGGTATATTGTCGATGGCATATTTGAGATCCTCGAATATGGCTGCATAAACCTCGGCGGGGTCGGCCTGCTCACGGTTTTCGTTGACCGGAGTGAGGAACAGCGGTATATGGCCCCACAGACGCACCATGTCGAAGTACAACAGCGCGCGGAGCGCACGCACCTCGCCCATGTACAGGCCGCGGTTTGAGCCGGTCTGCGACCACTGGATCTGCTCCTCGCGGGTTATAAGCTCGTTGCAGCGGTATACGCCGGCGTAGTAGCGCTGCCAGTCGAGGGTGAACATCTGCAGGTCGGCGGGCGACTCGGCCTGATCGAAGCGGTCGATGACCTGATAATTGCGGCCGTCGGAGTTTCCGGTACCGCCGTAGCATTCGTCGCCCATGATGGTGGAGGCCACGTAGAAGCCTACGCCGGGCGATGTGGAGGTCTGGCGCCAGCCGTTGTAGCAGCCTATGAGGGCGCGCCAAGCGTCGGCTTCGGTCTTGTAGAAGTTATCGGTGTTGGACTCGGTCTTGGAGTTGACGTCGAGGAAGCTCTCGGCACATGACGAGAGTCCGAGGGCGGCGACCACACCGATGGAGAGTATATTGAATCTTAATTTAGTCATAATATGTAAATAAACTTATGAGTTTTCAAATCTTAGAATGAAAGGTTGACACCGAAGAGGAAGGTGCGGGGACGGGGATAGTAACCTATATCGACACCCGATACCCATGACTGTGTACCGTAGCCGATCTCGGGGTCCATACCGTCATACTTGGTCCAAGTGATGAGGTTCTGTGCTTGGAAGTAGAGGCGACACTGGCTGCACCACTTCTGGTTGATGAGCGGAGCGAAGTTGTAGCCGAGGGTGAGGTTGCTTATGCGGAGATAGTCGCCGTCCTGTACATACAGGTCGCTGAACTGCCAGTTGATGTTCTGGTTGGTCACGCGGGGTATGCGGTTGGATGTGCCTTCGCCGGTCCAGCGGTCGAGAATGGCGGTGGTGTAGTTGGCCTGCTGGCTGTCCCAGCTGCGGTAGCTCTGGACGATCTTGTTGCCGGCTACGCCTGTGGCCACGATGCCGAGGTCGAAGTTGCGCCAGTATAGGTTGATGTTGAAGCCGTAGGAGAGCTTGGGCATGCCGTTGCCGAGGTCAACCTTGTCGTTATCGTCGATTATGCCGTCGCGGTTTACGTCGACAAATATGACATCGCCCGGTTGGGGATTGTCCTGAAGTACACCGTTGCCGGCCTGTAGCCAGCGGTTGATCTCCTCCTGATTCTGGAATATGCCGGCGGTCTTGAAGCCCCAGAAGTAACCGATGGGCTTGCCGTTTTCAGCACGGTAGAACTCGGGAGTATTGTTGTAAAGCTCGTTGGAGTTACCGTGGATTATACCGTCCTGATTGGGTATCGAGCCGACTTTGTTCTTGTTCCATGCGCCGTTGATGCCTACGCTGTAAGAGAAGTCGCGGCCGATGACGTCGTTCCATGTAAGGTTGAGTTCGACGCCGGTGTTCTTGACGTCGCCGCCGTTGATGAAGGGAGCGCCTGTACCGGCAGTGGCGAGGATAGGAGCTTTGACAAGCCAGTCGCGGGTGGTCTTGAGATAGAAGTCGAAGTTGACCGACAGGCGGTTGCCGAGAAGACGGGCGTCAAAACCGATGTTGGTCTGCTCCGAGGTCTCCCAAGTCACGCCGAGATTTCCGAGCTGGCTGGGATATGCGCCCCAGTTGTTGGCCCAGATGGTGTTGTAGTCGCCGTTGTACACTCCGTTAGGACCGAAGTACTCGCCGAAGAAGTAGTTGGCGTAAGTGTTTTTGATAGGTGACAGGTACTGGTAGTTGTCGATGTTCTGGTTACCTACCTGACCCCAGCTGACGCGGAGCTTGAGGAAGTCGAGCCAAGAAGTGGTGGACTCCATGAACGACTCGTTGGATATATTCCATCCGGCCGATACCGAGGGGAAGTAACCGAAGCGATGGCCGCGTGCGAACTTAGAAGAACCGTCGGCGCGGAAAGTGGCGTTGATCATGTATTTTTCCTGCCAGTTCCAGCCGAGACGACCGAAGTAGCTGACCGAGCGCGACTCGTCGTGCGGGTAGCCGGCGGCGTTGAGTCCGTCGGAGGTCGATGCACCGGTGCCGTTGCTGACCCAAGCATGTTCCCAATCGTCGAAGCCCTCTTTCAGGTAGCCCTGTTTGCCTTCGAGGTAAGAACCCTGATAGCGGTAAGCCTCCATACCGATAAGGGCGTTGAAAGCGTGTTCGCCGATGTTCCAGTCATAGGTGGCTGTGTTGGTCCATGTCATGCCGAGCGAGTTGGTCTTCTGCTGAGTGACTTTGGTGTAACTGTGTGAGGTGTCGGTAGAGGTGAGTTGATATACCGGTTCGAAGCTGCGTGACTCGTTGGCGCCGTAGACAACACCGAATACGGTGCGTATGCGCAGGTTCTTGATCGGTTCGAGCTGTGCATATACGTTGCCGGAGAAAGTGGCGTTTTTATTCTGATTCTTCAGCAGCATCATGTTAGCATAGGGGTTGCCGTCGCCTTTGTTCCAGTCAGAGTTTACAGTGGAGTTATAGCCGAACGGGCCGGCGGGATTGTACACCGGAGCGAGAGGTGAGGTGTAGAAGGCTCCGCGAAGGCCGTTGTTGTACTGGTTGCCAATGCCGATACCGTGGTCTTTGGTGTAGATGAAACTGGCCTGTTCGCCTACGGTAAGGAGGCCGTTGAAGAGCTTGTGGTCGGAGTTGATGCGGAAGTTGTAGCGAGAGTAGTTGTTGGCTTCTTTACCGCCTACTATACCTTCCTGATCGATATAACCGAGCGACATGGCGTAAGTCGACGTGGCCGAGCCGCCGGTGACGCCTATTGTATAGCTCTGTGTGGCTGCGTTGTCCTTGAACATGGTGTCGATCCAGTCGGTGTCATATACGCTTACGGGGTTGCCCTCGGCGTCGCGCTGCCATATGCTGTTGATCGATGACCAGTCGTAAGGTTCGAGTCCGCTGTTGATCTGCTGCTCGTCCATGATGGTCATGTACTGCTGTGCGTTGAGCATCTTGATCTTGCGGGCCGCGCTCTGGATGCCGTAGTAGCCGTCGAAAGTGACCTTGGCGGTGCCCTCCTTGCCCTGACGGGTGGTGATGAGGACTACGCCGTTGGCAGCCTGCGCGCCATAAATGGCCGCGCTGGCTGCGTCCTTAAGGACGTCAATGGACTCGATGTCGGCCGGGTTAAGAGTGGCGGGGTCGCCTCCCACACCGTCTATAAGATAAAGAGGTGAGGCGTTGCCTGTGGTGCCGAGACCGCGGATGGTAACTTTCATTCCGGAGCCGGGACGTCCTGACTCGGAAGCGATGTTGACACCCGGAAGCTGTCCCTGCATGGCCTGAAGAGGCGAGGTGGTGTTCATTTTCGCGATATCGTCGCCCTTGATCTGCGCGGTGGCGCCGGTGACGAGTTTCTTTTTCTGTACACCGTAACCTACTACCACCACTTCGTCAAGAACTTCGGAGTTTTCGAGAAGAGCTACGTCGAGGCGGTCAGATGTAACGGTGATTTCGCGGGAGGTCATGCCCACGTAGGAAAACAGGAGCACTGCACCTGTCTCGGTTTTGATAGAGTAGTTGCCGTCAATGTCGGTTGATGTACCGTTGGCGGTACCTTTGACTTGTACGGTAACGCCGATAAGCGGTTCGCCGTCGGCTGCTGAGGTCACCGTACCCGTGACAGTGACCGGTTCGGCATGCAGATAGCCTACACAGATCAAGAGGCACAGTGTCACCAATGCAATGCGGAAGAGTTGTGACTCCCGGCAATGTTCCATTAGTCTTTTTCTCATTGAAAGTGATTTTAAGTGTTAGAGTTTAGTTGTTTTAAGTTTTAGGTCGTCTTAGGTAAGTGCTTATGTTAAAATAGCGTAAGATTAACCGTGACAAAATTATGCTAATTTCATATATTTTAAAGGTTAAAATGTAAAATTAACAGGTATCATACGGGTTGATTTCGGGTTTAAATGTTTCTCTCGTCGGTATAAAATGTTTTGAGAGGGATAAAATCTGTTATAAAACAGCGTTTTGAGAAGGGGTCGCGACTGCGGCGCCGACTCAAAACGCTGTCGCCGCGGGGCGTGCCTTGCATTAGCAGGCTGTTAATTTTATACAGTTAATAATTGTATATTTTTCGGCTTTCGGCAAATATGACTATATTTGTATTCCAAACACATTAATATATCATGAAGCGCATTATGAGAAATCGTTCGTTATTGATGGTACTGTTTATGCTTGCGGTTGTGTCATCGACGGCCGCGGGGCCGTTGAGGTTCAAGCATATCGAGGCCGGCGACGGCCTGTCAAACAATAAAGTGAACTGTATACTTAAGGATAAGGAGGGGTTTATGTGGTTTGGTACCTCTTCGGGTCTTAACCGCTACGACGGATATAATATAAAGGTATATCGCGGCAACCCTGCCGACAGTACGGCTTTGAGTGACAGTTATATAGACAAGCTGCTTCAGGGCGACGACGGTCGTATATGGGTACACATGGGCGACTCCTACGGTGTGTATGACCCGGTGCATGACCGGTTTGACAACGATGTGCTTCCTGAGTTCAAGAAGATGGGTGTCAGTGCTGTTCCGTCGTACATGAACATACTGCCTACCGGTATATGGCTGAATGTGCGCGGCGACGGTTTCTACCGTTATAAAGACGGCCGGTCCGATAAACTCACACCTCTTACATCGGACGGCTGCGACATAACCTCCGTGACGGCTATAAACGACTCTACGACTGCTGTTGTGGACGATAGGGGGCGTATAAGTATAATAGACGGCAATCTGTCGGTTATAGATGGTGCAGAGATATTTGGTGCTGACGATCCACATAAAGAGGATATGTGGCTTTTTGCCGATCGCGACGGTATTTTGTGGATATTCGGCGAGGCAGGATTGTGGGCCTACGACACTCATTCGGGTCGTATCGACATGTCGGTGGTACCCAAGTCGATAGTGCCCGGCTCTGTGAGGGCCATGGCTCAAGATGCCGACGGGCTTATATGGATGGGCCTTGACAATGACGGCATACTGCTTGTGGAAAAAGGTGTGGGAGAGCGGCGCATAGTCAACAATCCTGTAGACGCCTATTCGCTCGGCAACAACTCTGTGACCACAATGTATGTCGACGATGCCGGCGCCATGTGGGTAGGCACACAGAAAAAAGGTGTGTCGGTATGTAATGACAGTGAGTTTAAGTTTGATCTTGAGCCGTTTCCGGATGTCAATTGTGTGGTATCGGCTTCGACACCGGGCATGGTGTGGGTGGGCACCGATAAGGATGGACTTATGTTGTGGAACCGTCTTACCGATGAGAAGCGTGTCGTACATGACCCCGCCGACGGCTCTCATCATCCCGCCATAGCCTGTATAACTCCCGCACGCGACGGAAGTGTATGGATCGGTACATTTACCCGCGGGCTGAAGCATTACAAAAACGGCGCATTTCGTAGTTATACGACGACTGAAGGGCTTGCCAACGATAATGTATGGTCGCTCCTTGAGAACCCGGACGGAACGTTGTGGGTGGGTACTCTGGGCGGCGGGTTGCAGCTCCTTGACCCCGCTACCGGCCGGTTTACGACCTACGACGCGGCTTCGACAGGGCTTGAAAGCGACTATATAAACTCACTCTGCCGGGGAACTGACGGTAAGATTTATGCCGGTACAACTGCCGGAGTGTCGGTCATTGACCCTGTGACAAAAAAGATAACGACCTTCGGCGGGTCGCGCGACGGCGATAAAAGCTTCGCCAGCCCTTATATAAGCCAGCTTTTCTTTGACAGCCGCGGGCTTTTGTGGCTTGCCACCCGTGAGGGACTCAACGTATACGACATGAAGCGTGACTCGCTCTATGACGTGGAGGTGTTTGCCGACGTGCCCCGTCCTTATATACTCGGAGTGGAGGAGGATGCCGCCCATACGATGTGGGTGAGTGTCGACGGAAGTCTTGTCAATATCAAGGTGGAAAATGACTTCAATAATCCCGGCTATAGATTTGAGTCACATGTATATGGCGGAAAGGACGGCCTGCAGAACAGTACTTTCAACCAACGTTCACTTGCCCGGCTCGATAATGGCGATATCGTGGCCGGCGGACTGTACGGGTTGAATATTGCGACTCCCGGCAGCATACACTACAATCTGCGTCGTCCGAAAGTCATGTTTACCGGGCTTAGTCTGTTGAACGAGAAGATAGAGCCGGGGCGTAAATATGACGGCCGTGTGGTGCTCGAAAAGGCGCTCAACCACACTTCGCGCATTGAGCTGGGGTATCGTCAGAACAGCTTTACAGTGGCGTTTGCCACTGACAATTACGTGTTGCCCGACCATACTACGTACTATTACAAACTTGAGGGTTTCAATAGTGACTGGATAGAGTGTCCGTCGGGCATGCATCATGCGGCGTATACCAACATACCGCCGGGCACTTACCGGCTTGTCGTGAAGGCGGTCAACAATGACGGCGTGGAGGGCGATGCCGAAAATACACTTACAATAGTCATCAACCCGCCGATATGGGGCACGATATGGGCCAAGATCCTTTACGGTCTTCTCGCCGTAGGAGCGGCGGTATTGGTGCTTTATATGGTGCGGCGTTCAGAGCGTAAGCGCTATACCGAGAAGCGACGCGAAGAGACCGCTCGCAAACAGGAGGAGCTTAACCAGCTTAAATTCAGGTTCTACACCAATGTCAGCCATGAACTGCGCACGCCTCTTACTCTTATCCTGTCGCCTATAGAGTCGATGCTCAAAGACTCGCGCGACGAAAAGGAGAAGAAGCGCCTGAATACTATTTATTCAAATGCCAATCGTCTGCTGTATCTTGTCAATCAGCTTCTTGACTTCCGCAAGAGCGAGGTGGCCGCGCTTACGTTCAACGGTTCGTCGGGCGATGTAATAGAATTTCTTCGGGCTGTCTACAATCAGTTTGGTGTGGCTGCCGAAAAAAGGGATATAGCCATGTCCTTTAATACCAACGTCGAGCATCTTGACATGGTGTTTGACGCCGATAAACTTAGTAAAACGCTCAACAATCTGATATCCAACGCTATGAAGTTTACCCCGGCCGGAGGCTCCGTGTCGGTCGACCTTACGCTGACAGGCAAGATGCTGCGCATAAAGGTGGTCGATACAGGATGTGGCGTGGCCGACGAGGATAAGACACAGGTGTTTGAGCGTTTCTACCAGAGTCGCAACAGCAAGGGGGCCGACGGCGGTTCGGGTATAGGGCTGAATCTGGTCAAGGAGTATGTGAGGCTGCACGACGGCGACGTGTGGGTGCAGGACACTCCGGGCGGCGGCGCCACATTTACCGTCGACATTCCTGTAAAAGAGGGCGTGGCTCCTAAAATAGGCATGCCGGTAGACTCCGGTTCTGCCGCTGCATCCGATGTGCCGGCTAAACCGAAGAATGCCAAGGCCTCGAAGCCGGTGGCCCTCGTGGTCGATGACAACCACGACCTTCTTGACTTCATGCGCGACGAGCTCAGCGATGACTTCAACGTTATTACCGCCGGCGACGGTGTGGAGGCTCTCGAACTGTTGAACGACAAAAAAGTCGACATCGTAGTGAGTGACCTTATGATGCCTCATATGGACGGTATAGAACTGTGCCGGCGCCTTAGGGCCGATAAGGCTACGGCCGGGCTGCCTGTCATACTCGTTACGGCCAAGCAGGATGTGCAGTCGGTGGTCGAAGGACTTGCCACCGGAGCCGACGATTATGTGACAAAGCCGTTCAACAACGAGGTGCTGCTGCTTAAGATGAAGCGGTTGGTAGGAATGAAGCGAAAGGACGTCGCTTCGCGGCCGCTTATCGAGCCTGAACCGGAACCGGTCAAGATAACCTCGCTCGACGAGCAGTTTGTCGACAAGGCCGTGAAGTATGTTGAGGAAAATCTGTCACGTAGCGATCTGTCGGTGGAGGAGCTGAGCCGTCAGTTAGGCATGAGCCGCGTGCACCTTTACAAAAAGATGCTGCAGCTTACGGGCAAGACACCCATAGAGTTCATACGTGTGCTCAGGTTAAAACGTGCGGCCCAGTATCTGCGCGAGAGCCAGCTGAATGTGTCGGAAATAGCCTACCGCATGGGCTTCAACAATCCCAAGTATTTCAGCAAATATTTTCAGGAAGAATACGGCATGTCGCCCTCGGAATATCAGAAAAAAGAGGGGGTATAACATTTTATGCCTTACAATTTAACAAATGGCGCAAGTGTATGACATTTGCGCCATTATTATTCAACATGAGTTAATCCTGATTGTGGCGGATGATTGGTAATTTTGAATTGCAAAAACTAAACATCATTATCAATTAAATCAATAAGATGAAATTACGACATTTAACCTTAACATTCGCTTCGGCTCTGCTGGTGGCTTCATGCTCATCGGCGCCCTACGAGAAGACTGATACCGGAATCACGGTCAATGTCAAAAACGTGGATGCCGACGGCGCACGTCTTGTCAGGCTTCAGGTGCTCGGCGAAAAACTCATACGCGTGTCGGCCACGCCCGACAAGAAGTTTGCCGACACTCCGAGTCTTGTTATCGTTCCGCAGGATTCTGTACCGCATTTCGATGTTGCCTCTACCGACTCTACAGTATCGGTGAGCACTTCGTGCATTACCGCTACCGTATCGCTGGCCGACGGCGAAGTCATGTTCTATGACAAGGACGGCAAGCTCATCCTTGCCGAGGACGAGGGCGGCCGCCGCTTCACTCCCATCGAAGTGGAGGGCAAGAAAGCATACACCGTGCGGCAGCTGTTTAAGTCGGTCAACGACGAGGAGGGCATATACGGTCTCGGACAGCATCAGGCCGACGAGTTTAATTATAAAGGTAAAAACGAGGAGCTCTTTCAGTACAATACCAAAGTGTCGGTGCCTTTTGTAGTGTCGACCGACAACTACGGTATACTTTGGGACAGCTACTCGCTCTGTCGCTGGGGCAATCCCGAGGATTACAAACAACTCGGCGGAGTCTTCAAGTTATATGACAAAGACGGCAAGGAGGGTGCGTTGACCGGTACGTATGTGCCTGCCGATGGCAGCGAGCCGCTCGTACAGCGTGAGGACTCGATCTACTTCGAGCATCTGAAGCGCGGCGACCTCGCCCATGTGGTCAATTTGCCCGAGAATTTCCCTTTCAATGGCTCACATGTCACTTACGAAGGTTCCATCGAGGCCGAGACTTCGGGCCTTTACCGCTTCATCATGTATTATTCGGGTTATCAGAAAATATATATAAATAATGAGCTTGTTGTGCCCGAACGCTGGCGTACGGCATGGAACCCCAACAGTTTCAAGTTCTCGACCGAACTTGAGGCCGGCGTGCGTGTACCCATCAAGATAGAGTGGGAGCCCAACGGTGCCGTGGCTTACTGCGGACTTCGCGTGTATAGCCCCACTGACCCAAAAGAGCAGCTCAAAATGAGCTGGTGGGGTGAGATGCAGGAGCAGATCGACTACTACTTTGTATACGGTGAGTCAATGGACGATGTCATCAAGGGCTATCGTACTCTTACAGGCAAGGCGCCCATAATGCCGAAGTGGGCTATGGGTTACTGGCAGAGCCGCGAGAAGTACAACACTCAGGAAGAGGTCGAGTCTACGTTCGCAGAGTTCCGCAAGCGCAATATCCCTATCGACAATATCGTCATCGACTGGCTGCACTGGGAGCAGGACTCGTGGGGTAGCCATGAGTTTGACCGCAAGCGTTTCCCCGATCCCAAAGGCATGGTTGACTCGATACATGACATGAACGGACGCGTCATGATATCGGTATGGCCCAAGTTCTATGTCACCACCGAACACTATAAGGAATTTGACGAGAACGGATGGATGTACAAGCTCCCCGTGACCGACAGCATACGCGACTGGGTGGGACCCGGTTATCTCGGCTCGTTCTATGACGCATACGACCCCGATGCACGCAAGCTCTTCTGGAAGCAGATGTATGAGCACTACTACCCGCTCGGCATAGATGCATGGTGGATGGACGCTTCGGAGCCTAACATACGCGACTGCACCGACATCCAATACCGCAAGGATCTTATAACTCCCACGGCTCTGGGTCCTTCTACTCAGTACTTCAACGCTTATGCGCTGATGAATGCCGAGGCTATCTACGACGGACAGCGCGGCGTTGATCCCGACAAGCGCGTCTTCCTCCTTACCCGTAGCGGATTTGCCGGCGAGCAGCGTTACTCCACCGCCACTTGGAGCGGTGACATAGCCACCCGTTGGGAGGACATGGCCGCGCAGATGTCTGCCGGACTTAACTTCGCTGTCAGCGGTATTCCGTGGTGGACCATGGACATAGGCGGCTTCTGTGTGGAAGACCGTTATGTGGCCGCACAGCAGGAGTTTGAAAAGACCGGCAAGGAAAATGCCGATCTTAAGGAGTGGCGTGAGCTCAACACCCGCTGGTATCAGTTCGGTGCGTTTGCTCCTCTGTTCCGCGCCCACGGTCAGTGGCCTTTCCGCGAGGTGTTCAATCTCGCTCCGGAAGGACATCCCGCCTACAAGTCCATCGTATACTACACCAAACTTCGTTACAACCTCATGCCTTACATCTATTCGCTTGCCGGCATGACCCATTATGACGACTATACTATCATGCGTCCTCTTGTCATGGACTTCTCGGGCGACAAGAACGTACGCGATATCAAAGATGAATATATGTTCGGCCCCGACCTACTGGTGGCTCCCGTATATCATTACGGCGACCGCAGCCGCGAGGTTTACTTCCCCGCCGGCGGCTGGTATGACTTCTATAACGGCAAGTACATAGCCGGTGGCGAGACTATGAATGTGGCCGCACCCTATGAGCGTATACCTCTCTACGTGCGTGCCGGTTCCATACTGCCCGTTGGAGGCGACATCCAGTCTACCGCCGAGGTTTCCACCGAGCCCGTGACACTCTTTGTATGTGCCGGACGCGACGGCAGCTTCACTCTATACGATGACGAAGGCGTCAACTACAATTACGAGAAGGGCATGAAGGCATCCATACCTCTGACATGGAACAATGCCGCGTCTACCCTTACCATCGGTGAGCGTCAGGGCGAATATCCCGGCATGCTCAAGAACCGCAAGTTCAATGTCGTGCTCGTTGACCAGTCGCATCCGGTGGCATTTGACAAGCCCGCCAAGGGTGTTACAGTCGACTACAGCGGCAGCGCGGTAGAAGTAAAACTTTGACTTTCATTAGGTACCATCCATTTGTAAGATGGTTTTAGGTAATTCTAAGATTAGTGGATAATTGGTTGGAGGGTCGACCCTGATTGGGGCCGGCCCTCTTTTTATATTAAAGTGCAGCGTGTTAAAGACGGTTTTATGACTGTTCGTTTAGTAGTTCGGCGACGCGGTTTTTCAATAGGCGGGAATCTATGGGTTTGGCCATGTATGCGTTCATGCCGCTGTTGAGAATCCGTTCCTCGTCCGATGCATAGGCATAAGCGGTCAGTGCGAGTATCGGTACATACGATGTCAGTTTACGTATCTCGCGGGTGGCTTCGTAGCCGTCCATCACCGGCATGTTTATGTCCATGATTATCAGCCGGGGATTGCACTCCATGAACAGATCTACGGCTTCTTGGCCGTTCCACGCATGTACGAGGTTATATTTTGATGAGAGTATGGCATCGATAAGCTCATAATTGCTGTCATTGTCCTCCGCTACGAGGATTGTCTTTTTTTGTGAGGATGACTCTCCGATTTTTCGCGCCGTCACATCTTTCTTCTCAGGCGACATAGCCGGCACGTACGGTATGGTGAACCAAAAGGTCGAGCCTTGTCCTACATCGGAAATGACTCCTATCTCACCTCCGAGGTTTTCAACTATGCTTTTACAGATGGGCAGTCCCAATCCGGTACCGGTCTTGAACGAATTCAGCTTTACAAAGCGCTTGAAAATGTCTTTTTTCTTGTCCTCTGCAATGCCGCATCCGGAGTCGGCCACACTGAAGCGCAACATATTGCCTTCCTGTATGTAGCTAATGCATATGTCGCCGTGTTCGGTAAATTTTATGGCATTGGTGATGAGGTTGGTTATGACTTGTGTCAGGCGGTTGCGGTCAAATTTGATTATGCATTGCGGCATACCCGGCTTCAGCGACAGCGTCACGGGCTTGTCGTGTGGCAGACGTAATTGCAGTGAACTGTCTATTTCCGTCAACAGCTTGTTGAGGTCGAAGTCGGAGTGTTTGAATTCAAGTGTTCCGGCCTCTATTTTCGACAGATCGAGTATGTCACCGATAAGTTGAAGGAGCAGGTCGCTGTTTGTCTCTATGACCTGTGAGTATTTATCTTTGTTTTCGTCGTTTTCAGCCGAGGCTATCAGCGAGCTGAATCCTACAATTGCATTGAGCGGAGTGCGTATCTCATGGCTCATGTTTGCCAGAAACGCCGATTTGAGTCTGTCTGACTCTTCCGCTTTCTGTTTGGCCATAAGAAGTTCGTTCTCCATTTTCTTGCGGTGGGTTATTATCTGAAGTGAGCCTACAAGTATCAATGGGCGCCCGTTTTCATCCTTTGACGATACGATAGCTACCATCTCGACCCATTCGGTCGTGTTTTTACCGTCATCGGTAGGATATCGCATGCGAAACTCTTCCTTGAGCCGGGTTCTTGTACCATCTTTTATCTCGTCGGTGTAGCGGCGTATTCTATCGCGGTCGTCAGGATGAATCTCGCAGAACATGTTTTCTTCATGTATGGCCACCTCTTTATGGGTCAGCTCATTATTTTCGTTATGCGCGGCCATGTGTAGAAATACCATGTGCTTGTCAAGCTCCCATCGCCATGGCGACACTTTTGATGTCTCCAGCGCTATACCCATTTTCTTGTTGAGGTTATGCATGCGTTGCTGTATATGGTACATATTGGAGCTGTCGATCATAAAGTACTCCATAAAACGCCCGTTCTCGATCGGACGCACCACAATGTCGAAATAGACCTTTTTGTCAGGATAATAATACTGGAAATTGACAGCCTTGCCGGTTTGTTTCGCTTCATTGGAGGCTTTCATGAATATGGGCATGGAGTGGGCGAAGAGTTCGCTGCCGTGCTTGCCCACGCAGTCTTTTCGGTCAAATATGACCTCCATGAAGTGGTTGTTGACCTCACGGTATATGGTGTCGACAATGACTCCGTTTTCATCGGTGATCATCTCTTGATACATGTACAGAACGGGCATGGTATTGACGATACCGGTGAGTCGGCGTTGCATCTTGTCCTCCTCTTTCTGTATTTTGTTGATCACCTTAAGGTGACACCAGCACACATATAATAGAAATATTATGATGACAGCCAGAAGCGACGACGATAAAAACAACAGAGTCCTGTTGATGTCTTCCGAGCCGATGCGCCACAGTGTCAGGCATAGAATCACCGAAATGACCACTGCCATGGATATAAATGTCGTTTTTCTGTTCATATGTAAGGTCTATGATTGGTGTTGTTTTATGTTAGAAGCTACACTCCATCGTAAGGAGTGCGTAAAGACATGATTCTTAAAAATTCCGGGCGGTGTTTCTGTTTATGAATTCTACAATAATGGCAAGGACCTCGGGGGATATTGTCTCACGGATTTTATCATATTCACTTATGTCTCCTGTAGTTGAATGTTGCAGAAGGTGATTCAGCCCCGGTATAAGCCGGACGTCGGCCTGCGGTACAAGTTCGCGTATGACGGCTGTGTTGGATGCTCCGTCGACCTGTGTGTCTTTATCACCGTTGATTGCGAGCACAGGGCACTTTATGTTTATGAGGTATTCTTTCGGATTCAGGTTGAGAAATGCATCAAGCCACGGCGTGCGCATCTTCCGGGTCATTTTCAGCGAGGATACAATCAGCGGATTTACCGTAAGGCCCGAGCGTGTGTAGATTGAATCTACATCAACAGGCTCGAATATGCCCTTTTTGTTCTGTTCGGCCATGGCATCGAATATATGTCCGACAAGTTTAAGACTGTTTTCTTTGTCGGCCCCTTTGAGTCCGGCTATGTCAAGTGACCGGCTGTTCTGGCTCATCAGGGTCTCTCTGCCCGTTACCGCCATGCCCGCCAATGAAATGATAAAGTCGGTCGACTTGTCGGCTCCGAGCATGAATGCTATTGTGCCGCCTTCGGAGTGGCCGAGCACACCGACTTTTCCTACCTGCGGGAGTGTGCGGAGCAGCGATATGGCGCTGTGTGCGTCGTCTTTGAATGTGGCGGTGGTGGCTTTCTGGAAGTCGCCGGTGGACTTGCCGGTGCCGCGGTCGTCGTATCGGAGTGAGCCTATGCCGTTGCGGGCGAGATAGTCAGCTATTACGGCAAAGGGCTTGTGGTCAAAAAGCTCTTCGTCGCGATTCTGAGGACCGCTGCCGGTGATCATTATTACTACCGGTATTTTTGTACTGTATTCGTTAAGCGGCATGGTCAGGGTCGCGCTCATCACGGCGCCGTCGGAGGTTGTGAATGTGGTGTCGGTAATACTGTAGGGAAATGGCAGTCTGGGTGTCTGGGGGCGTCGCTCCTCGATAGGTGTATCCGGTGCGAGATTGAGCGGAAACGAGTAGCCGCGCTGGCGGAAAGTGCCCTTTATGGCTTCGCCGGAAATTTTGCCCGAATAGCTTGCTCCGATCGATTTGCAGTTAAGAGCTATGGAGTCGGAGGTGCAGATCGACACTTCGGCGGGTATGCCTTTAGCTCCCTGTGAGGGCGAATCAAGGGTGCACAACGTAGTGCCGTCAGACGTTTCCGAAAAATTGAATACAAGGGGCAGCTTGGTTTGTCCTAAGGCGAGCTCTCCGCGCCATGTGCCGTTCAAGGCGTATGCGTTGCCGGTCATCAATAGTATGCAGATCGATATTGCCAATACGATTTTCGAGGTTATCTTCATAATTGCTTGTCCTATTTAAGATGTGTTATTTCGGCAGTTTTACAGATATAGACGATATGCTTTGCTTGACACTCCCTCGTATGTGTACTCGTCAAATAACCGGAAACCGCACTTTTCGGCTACGCGCTGTGAAGCTATATTACGGCTGTCGGTCGTAATCAGAAGTGATTTTAGAGACAGGTTGTCGCGGCAAAACCCAATCAGTCCTGTAAGCGCTTCGGTAGTCAGTCCGTTGCTCCAATAAGGACGGCCTATCCAGTAGCCTGTTTCCCGCTCCGCGTCGTTGGTGCTGTGGTGCTCGTCGTCTTTTGGCACAAGGCCGATGCTGCCGATCGGCTCATCAGTGGTCTTGAGAACAATAGCGAATGAATATGGATTGGGCGCAAATATATTTTTTATCACCTCACGGCTCATGCCGACAGATGTGTGGCAAGGCCATAACGCCAATTCACTAACGCGGCTGTCGGAGGCATATTTATATAACGCCTCTGCATCTTCCTCTCGCCATGTTCTCAAAATGAGCCTTTTTGTTTCAATCATAGCAATGACGATTTCAATTATGCGGTAATATAAATTGTGTAAACGCTTACTTATTTGCGTCTATCTATTTCCAAAGGTACAAAAATATGTTGATTCGTTGGCTTAAAATCTAATAAATCGTCAGAATATAGACTTTTATATATGCGTTGACGGTGCGGGCGATGGCGTGTAGCCGTCAAGATGCTGTTCAAGGTATTCTTTGTAAATGAAGACCGGTATGCGGTCTACGCCTTGATCTGTCAGCAAGGCCGACATGCGGTCGATCTCTGTTTTAATGTGGGAGTGTATCATATTGTAGCGTTTGGCGATAAGGCGGATGTATTTGCGGTCCTGCTTGACAAGGCGTCCTGCCTCGATGGTGACGGGTGCAAACTTCATTTCAGTCTTTGCTTCACGGCGACGCCGCTGGTAGGATGCGGCTTTGGCGCGGCGGTCTATCGTCGGTTTCAACAGGTTGAACACGCATTGCGCTATAGGGTGCAGGTCGGTAGGCTCGGTGCCTGTGGTCTGATACTCCTTGATGGCGTTTACGAGGGGTTGCTGCAATTCTGTGGGGAGCATGGCTATTGACTCGCTCCAAGCCTTGTCAAATTTCGGTGTACGTTTCATCGTATGTGATATTGGTTTAAATGATGTTTTTCCGCAAAGATAATACGACAGAACAACGTTTTTATGCACAATCGGGCATTAACATTTCGTTTATCGGTCAATCGATTGCTACTCTGCATTATACTACGCTATTTAGTGATTGTTAATCCGAAAATAACATCATTGTTAAAGAGACTCATTTTACCGTCATCGGCATAACAAACAATTCTTTAGTGACAATAATGAAATTAAAAGTCATAATTACTTTAATGTTTTATTTTTGTTGTATATTTGTGATCAAACAGTATTAATTATGTATACGCGCCAACAATGTATTGATAGGCTTTCAGAAGCGGCTCCTTATATAATAGAGCATTTCGAAGTTAAATCGATGTGCCTGTTCGGATCAATGGCTCGCGGTGACAATAGAGAAAACAGCGACGTGGACATATGTGTTGAAATGCCGCCCAAGATATCTAAGGTATTGGAACTTAAACGTTATTTGGAAGATTTGTTCGGAATGTCTGTAGATCTTATAAGGCGTCATGGCAATCTCCGCCCGTTTTTTTTATCACAAATAGAAAAAGATGCCGTATACGTCATTTGATAACGAAGTAATAATAGACACTCTTACTCAAATCAATAAGGCTATAGTCAGGATAGCAGAGTGGAATCGTAATATAACATCATATGACGATTATAATTATTCCCCTGATGGAATAAAAACGCTTGCCGCAACATGCATGTTGCTTGAATCTATAGGCGAAGGTATCAGCAAAATAGACAAACGGACCGGAGGTAATTTATTGTCGATTGTTTGTCCGGATATTGCATGGAATGATGTCATCGGAATGCGTAATCATATTGCACATGGTTATTTTGAAATTGATGCCGAAATTGTATTCGATGCTGTTAAAAACGATATCATCCCGTTGCAAAACGCGGTAGAGCGTTTGATAAAGCATCTTAATGTTTAGTTTCATGGCTATATTGAAAAACCTCGGCATAATGGCAATCGGCAAGAGCTTTTTATGTTTTTTAGCTGTGTCGGCGACAGTATGGTGTACTGTTTTTACGGCTTATGCCGGGCAGAATGACTGCATTACAGTTTCGGGGCGGGTTATAAATATACCGGACAACGGATCTAAGACCATAATAATCAACGAGTGTGACATATCTGAAAAATCGGAGCGTCGAGTGTCGGATCTTGATGATAATGGTGTGTTTTCAGAACGTATACCGTTCTCGTTCGGTCATACTTTTACTGTCAACTATAACCGGCGGCTCTTTGTCAATGCTTATGCCGAGCCCGGAGATTCAATTTTTGTTGAAATAGATGCCTCCAAGTCGCCGATGACCTTTAGGCTTGACGGCAGTCATGCAAAGCTGAACGAAGAGTATGCCCATGCCGTTCACGCCCTTTCACCGATATATTATGACGTAACTCTGCCTCCTGACAACACGCCGCTTGCCGAATACATGGCTGGGTTTAAAAAAGAATTCAATAGAGCTCGGGCGAAGGTTGACGATTATATTGCAAGCAACTCTATATCTGAAGAAGCGGCACGTATGCTGCAACTTGACAACCTGTTTACTATCGCCAATCAGGCAATAGGGTTCACTGGAAGCGATGAAAGCGAGCAGGTGGCATTCTTTACCGATACGATTTTCGATATTTTCAACAAAGAGAACGTCAAGGTGATGATTTTTCCGTATCACTTAAGTGCGCTCTGCAATCGTTTTCCGGAGTATATCGACAGTGTTCCCAATAGTATTATACGTGATTTGATGTATGCCTCGCTTAGCGACGCTCCCATCCCTGAAAGATCAAAGTTTTTCAATACAGACTATTATGACCGTATATATGGCACATCCTCGACTAATACGATTGATATTGACAGGATATTGCCAAGTAAAATGACGGTACTGGAAAATGGCCGCATACACAACATCGATGATGCAAACCCGATTGAATGGCTAACGCGGAAGTATCATGACAAAGTTATATATGTCGATATAAGCGCCACATGGTGCGGGCCTTGCAGAGCGGCGCTAACCGGCAGCAATGGCGTCAGGGCGCATTTTAAGGATTCGGGAGCGGTTTTTGCCGTAATATGGTTAAAATCAGATTTCGCCGCATGGAGCAGACTGGCTCCGTCAATAAACGACGCGGTACACATATTTATTCCGGATGAGGATATGTCAAACCGCATAATGGGTGCGCTTGGTGTAGCAGCTTTTCCGTCATATTATCTAATCGACCGCAACGGTGCTTTGAGCGGCGACAAAATACCCCGTATAAACAACCCCGAACTTCCCGACTTCCTGAAGTCGAAACTATAGACCTATTTTTAAAACGATTGTTAAAAGAAAACTACGGAACCCACATACCCGGATGATCATCCGGATAGGTGAGTCGGATCTATACCTTGCGCAAATAAGCCGGTTTCCAATGGAGGATAGGCGTTGAAGAGCCTTGCAAAAGGCTCTTGCCACCTGTAAGCCGGGTACGCAGTGCCCGGTCAATGTGATACCTACACACTAAAGAACCTGTAAAGGTTCTTGCTTAAAACGGACAATCAAGGAGAATAAGCATGAGTCCCGCCGGGACTCGAAACCATTGTGCGCATCCCCCCAACCGGAGACTGCGCCGGCCAAAGGCCACCTTGTCACCGGCTTACGCGGGGCAAGCGTCCTGTCGGACGCGAAGTGTCGTGTCAAGGTGTTGCTGGTTTTAGGAAAAACGATCGTTAAGAGACAACTGTGTTTGTAGGGCCGCCAGTATTACGGCGGCCGGCTGCGACCTATATGGCCATTCGGGTGCGACCGGACGCCGTGGTACAGGCGTCCCTACCGTCCGGCAAGGCATTAACTCTTCTCATGCCCCCTATTTCCACCGTCCGTTGGCCCGGTTGATGCGGTCGATGATGGATTGTGGATTGTGGCATCCGAGCATGTAGCGGCGGCCGTCCTTGAGTGTGATGAGGAAGCAGTCTGACGACCGGCCGTAGTAGGCGAAGTATTTACCGAGGTCGCGTTCGCTGAACCATCCCCAGTAGCCGAACCACCCGCCGCTGCCGCATATGCGGCGTTCAGCCATGGTCGGAGGGCATAGGACCGCCGATGTTATATCGTCCAACACTATGGTCTTGACTTTTAACGGCCGGTTGATACACAGCTCCCGGTCATTGACCGATATGGACAGCGGCATGTAAAAAAGTGCCGCCGAGAATATGATCACAACCAGTCCTATGGCAACCCACGCCGCCCATAAGTAGCCCCTGTGCAGGTCTATCAATATCATCCCGCCCATTATGATAAGCGCGATGAGTGTGATGACTATTGAATAGGTGCTGATTTTAACTTGCTGTTTCATGATGCTGATACTCTTAATGCGAGCGGGCTATAAGGTCATCCCATGTCAGACCGAGCAAGTCCATCTCTTTCATTATATCAGGCAAAGTCTCTTCAAAAAATTCAGCCCGTCGTTCGGTCAATATTATGTCGCGTGACTCCGGAGCCACGTAGTAGCCCATACCGCGCCGCTGGTATATGACTCCGAGCGCCTGCATGTCGTCATACGCTTTAAGTACCGTGCGGCTGTTGACCACCATCGTTACCGACAACTCCTTTATCGAGGGAATACGGGCATCAGGCACCCACTCTCCGGCCATGATTTTACCGTAGCAGTAGTCGATGATCTGCTTATATATGGGTTTGTTGTTAGAAAAATCCATTATTCCCTTATTACAATTGTCGGTTCTTGATGTTCTGACATGTCTTTACCAAGGCGAAGATACAATAAATAATCATAATGACGCTTAGAACTATCATGAAAGGTATCATGCCTTCGATAATGCCTTCGGCAATTGCGTCGGGGTCGGCCGGTACTCCTGAGAAGCCGTCATTATATCCCTTTTTAAACACCCATATGATACCGTATGATGCTCCTATGATGGCTGTAATGACTTCAAATACAAATGTCCAGACAATGCCCATGACCACACGGTTGTTTTTGAGGGTCATGACAGCCCACAGACATGTTATGGCAGGCGCCAGATGCTGTACAACGGATAGTCCGTAAGTGTCGGTTATAACAAGATTGTTTGTCTTGAAAATGAGATTGGCGAAGTATGCTACCGATTGGTCCACAGGCAGCATGAAGTACATAATCTGCATGGGAAGGAGTATCAGCAGCGGTATTATTATAAGTCCGTAAAGGAGTATGAATGTACACTTTTCGGCTCCGGTAGCAGGCAGCAGGGTCTCGGTCTCAATGCCTTTGCGGCAGGCAAGAGCTATTGGGCCGAAGCTTATCATGGCTCCTATGGCCATGATGACCGGAGCGGCTATCAGTTCGGCGAGTTCGTGGCCGGCCGCCACCGAAATCCATATTGAGAAGAATACCGCTGCAATCGGGTATACCAGTATCTGTATGCGCAACCGGGGATAATAGAAGCGGGCCACGGCCACGAAACGCCGCCATGAGAAGGAGTTGTTGACGGGTATGGAGTTAATCATGCTGTTCATTGTCGTTGTGATTTAGCAGTTGGAGGAGGCGTGGACGCGACGAGGCGTTCATTATGGCGTTATACAACAGTATATAGTCGATGTCGGAGTCAGTGTCGTCGGTGTTCTCGGTTATCGAGTGAAACAGATTGATGCGCGACTCCTCATACACCGGATTGACCGCCGGTATGGGCGATACTCTGAATGCTATGCGTGACACAATGTCGTCGGTTGTCTTTGACAGGAGCAACCGGCTGCGCGACAGCACTATGACTCCGTCAAACAGGTTCTGGAAGTCATTTACGGTGTGGGTCGATATGATCACGGTCTGCTCCTCGCTTACGTTGGAGGCTATCATGGTCTGAAGGGCCTGCTTGGCGGCGATGTCGAGTCCGTTGGCCGGCTCGTCGAGCAGAAGTACGTCGGTTCTGAGAGCCAGAGCATAAGCCACTTGCGCCTTGTGGCGGTTGCCGAGCGACAGTTTGGCTATGGGTTCGTCACCGGTGAAACCGAATGACGACAGATTGCGGTTTAGCTGCTCCTGATCGAAACCGGGATAGAATACCGCATGTATGCGTACCATCTCGTTGATGGTCTTGGCCGGGAACGGCATGTTGTCGCCGAGAAAGAATACGCGTGACAGCTGCGACGGAGTACGCTTCGATATGTCGGCTCCGTCGACAAGGCATTCGCCTGAAGATGGGTAGAGAAGTCCTGCAATTATGTGCAGCAAGGTGGTCTTGCCGGCGCCGTTCTCGCCGAGGAGCAGTTGGATGCCGGACCCTATGGACGCCGAGACATCGGTCAAAGCCTCGGCGCCCTTGCGGTAACGGTAGGTTAGATTATTTAGAACTATCATTATTGTATGCTTATTTTACCGGGGTCACTGTATAGCCTGCGTTACGCAGCTCTTTTATAAGGCCGGTGTCGCCGATCAGGTGTCCGGCTCCTACGGCTATGAACACGCTTTCCGAGGGGAGTATTGATGATAGCTGCTTAAGCCAGTTGGCGTTACGGTCGTCGATGAGCATCTTGCGGGTCTTTTCGTCCATGCCGAGGTCCGGATCAAGAAACATCTTCTCGATCGTATTTATGTCAGCGCTCATGTATGCATCGGCGAGTTTATGGGCTTTTTCCGCAGCTTCGCCGTCTTTTCTCACGCTTTCCATCAGATCCGATGCCTGATCGGCCATTGAGCCGCTCATGAGCATGTTCATCTGCTGTTCAAGTGTTTCGAAGGCCTTTACGCTCTTGCCGAGTTCGCGGGCTTTTGTCTGGATGGTGTTGTCGAGTTGTTCCTGTCCGTTAAATTCGGGGAAAGCAACCATGTTCTGAAGCATGCCGAGCTGGGTGTCGATCATGCGGGGCTTGAACATGGCTAGCTGGTCGAGTTTGAGCATGCCGTTGGTGTACTTGCCGAGAACGGCGTTTACAGAATCGATCTGCTCGGTGGTGAGAAGTTTTGTCACCGTACTGTCGGCCGGGGCCATGGATACACTCATTATGACCTGCTGGGCGGAGGGCGATGTCATCTCAGACATGTCGATCTCGCCGTATACGGCATCGACTCCGGCCATGGCGTCTTTAAGTCCGGGTGTGCTGTCGATCAACGACACCGGCGCTATGTGATGGGTGCCGAAGATGTAAGAGTCGCCTTTGGCGTCTTTACCGGAGATTTTCCACAGGAGTTGAGAGTTCGCCGCACTTGCCGTAAGCAGGAGTGCCATTGCAAATAATACTTTTTTCATCATCATTAATATATTAGGGTTATTAATTCTTTTGCGATGTAGTATTGCAGTAATGTGCAATACTATCACGCCACAAAGGTATGATAAATTTTTAATATTCAAAAAATAATTGCAAGATTTTTTATGAAAATTTGCTGCCGCCTATTGTGTTATATAATATAATTGTCTAATTTTGAGAAACAACCTAAACAAACACCTTTATTGAAATGAAAACATCTTACTTGTTTCTTGCCGAGGGCTTCGAGGATATAGAGGCTCTGGCTACGGTCGACATAATGCGTCGCGCCGGAATGGAAGTATATACTGTGTCGGTTACCGCCGACAACAAGGTCAGGAGCGCTCACGGAGTCACCGTGACAGCTGACAAGACAGTCGATGACATAGACTCTTACGATGCCGAATGGCTGATAGTGCCGGGAGGTATGCCGGGAGCTACCAATGTAGCCGCTTCGGGCAAGGTGTGTGATATGCTCAACAAGCAGTGGATCAAGGGCGGACGCATAGCCGCCATATGTGCTGCGCCGGCCGTTGTGCTCGGACCGCTCGGTATACTTCGCGGTCAGGAAGCCACGTGCTACCCTTCGTTCAAGGACCAGCTTGTAGAGAACGGCGGCAAGTATATGGACAACCGCGTGGTGATAAGCGGCAATCTTGTCACGGCCAACGGACCTTCGTCGGCTTTTGTATTTGGATTTGCCATAGTGGCCGAGACGCTCGGTGATGATGTGGCATCGTCCGTAGCCTCGGGTATGTTGGTATAGTGGGGTATTTATATTATTTTTGCGCCGATGAAGAAACGGGTTTTGCTTGTCAACAAGTTCTACTATCGGCGCGGCGGTGACTGCGTATACACGCTTGCTCTCGAGCGGCTGTTGCGCAGTCACGGTCATGATGTGGCCGTGTGGTCGATGCGTCATCCGTGTAACGGGCCGTCGCAATATGAGGGCATTTTCGCTCCGGAGGTGCGGTTTGACGGCAGTTTGTCTTCGCGGTTCAAGGCCGCGGCGCGTACTTTGGGCTATGCCGGGGTGAGGCGCGCGTTTGCCGCCATGCTTGATGTATTCCGCCCCGATGTGGTGCACCTCAACAACATACATTCTTATATATCGCCCACGGTGGCTTTGATGGCGCATCGGCGCGGCATAAAGGTGGTTTGGACACTGCATGATTATAAGCTGCTGTGTCCGTCATATTTGTGCCTGTATAGGGGCGAGGTATGCGAGGGCTGCTTTTCCGATAAAACGGCAGTCATGCGTCGCCGCTGTATGAAGAATTCCGCTGCTGCCGGAGCGTTGGCTTGGGCCGAAGCCGTCAGGTGGAACCGCCGCAGACTTACGGAGTCGGTTGACACGTTTATTTGCCCGAGCCGTTTTATGCGCGACAAAATGCTTCAGGGTGGATATCCGGCTGATAAATTGACGGTTATGGCCAATTTTGTCTCAGCCGAGACTTGTGAGACTCTATCTTCCTGTCCTCCGGATGAGCACGGCGACTACTATTGTTACGTAGGACGCCTGTCGCCCGAAAAGGGAGTTGACCGTCTGCTTGAGGTCGCCGCCGGACTGCCTTACAAGCTGCAGGTGATTGGCGACGGTCCTTCGGGAGATGCCCTCCGGCAACGATACGGCTCATGCGCCAACATAAAATTTACAGGCAATTGCGACACACCCGAGGTCATGAGTCGGCTTTCGCGGGCGCGGTTTTCGATAATTCCTTCTGTGTGTTATGAAAACTGTCCGCTCGGTGTCATAGAGTCGCTCTGTGCGGGCACTCCCGTAGCCGGAGCGCTCATAGGGGGCATACCTGAGCTTATCGATGACGGCGACGGCCTGTGCTTCACCGCCGCCGACGCTGTCGACATGTCACGTGCAGTCCATGAGGCCTTTTCGCGGCGCTGGGACTATGAGGGCATACGGAGCAGAGCAGGCGAGCGCTTCTCGGCGGAAAAGTATTACGGGTCCTTAACTGATATATACGCTCTATGAAAGTGTCTTGCCCTTCCGATGCGTCGATAATACTGACTTACCGCTGTCCTATGCGCTGCCGTATGTGCAACATATGGCGGTATCCGACCGATAGTGCCGATGAGATAAAGGCCGCTGACCTTGTATCGCTTCCCCGGCTGAAGTTTATCAACCTTACGGGAGGAGAGCCGTTTATTCGCGAGGATCTGCCCGAGATAATAGAGGAGTGTTACCGTCATACGCGGCGTATTGTCATATCGACTTCAGGGTGGTACGACGACCGGGTCATCGATGTGGCCCGACGTTTTCCGGAAATAGGGATAAGAGTATCCATCGAGGGCCTGAGAGATACAAATGACGAACTTCGCGGACGTGGCGGCGGTTTTGACAAGGGTGTAGGATTGCTGCGCGCGTTGAAGCGTGAGGGGCTTCGTGACATCGGGTTTGGATGTACGGTGTCAGACCGCAATTCGGGCGATATGCTCAGGCTTTACGATCTGTCGCGTGAACTGGGGCTTGAGTTTGCCACGGCCGCCTTCCACAACTCATATTACTTTCACAAGTATGACAACGTCATCACCGACAGAGAGCGGGTGACCGGCGACTTTTATGCGCTTGTAGAGCGGCAGTTAAGAGAGCCCAAGCCCAAGTCATGGTTCAGGGCCTACTTCAACATGGGGCTTATCAGATACATCGAGGGTGCTCCGCGACTCTTGCCCTGCGAGGCCGGCTCGGTCAACTTTTTCATCGATCCGGAAGGCGAGGTGTATCCTTGCAACGGACTGGAGGAGCGCTTCTGGAAAGAGTCGATGGGCAATATCCGCGAGTCGGGATTCGATGCCGTATGGCACAGCCAACAGGCTGCGCTGGTGCGTGAGAAAGTAAGACACTGTCCCAAAAACTGCTGGATGGTTGGCACTGCCGCTCCCTCAATGAAAAGACATATCGCGGGGCCGGCGCTGTGGGTGTTGAAAAACAAACTGCGCGTAACGGCCGGATTGAAGCCGTCGCTATAATAAAGTTAAAATGAGGATTGCGGTTACAGGTACGCGGGGGATCCCCGGAATTGCAGGCGGCGTGGAGACACACTGCGAGGAGCTTTATCCACGCATCTCCGCCAAAGGCCATGAGGTCATTGTCATGCGGCGCACTCCGTACATCAACGACAAAAACCGTATGAAAGAGTACAAAGGCGTGAGGACGGTCGATGTATATGCCCCGCGCAGCAAGCGCTTTGAAGCTGTCGTGCATACTTTTCTGTCGGTATTGGCTGCCGGACGAATGCATGCCGATCTGCTACACATACATGCGGTAGGGCCCTCTTTGTTGGTTCCTTTCGCCCGGTTGCTCGGGCTAAAGGTGGTCATGACCCATCACGGCCCAGACTATAACCGGGCCAAATGGGGACGTATGGGGCGCCTGATGCTCCGTATGGGGGAGCGTCTGGGAGTCAGATACAGTCATCGCGTCATAGCCATATCGGAACTTATCGCCGAGTCTATACGTAATGACTACGGACGTGAAGATGTCGAGGTGATATTTAATGGCGTCAACAGCCCGTGTAAGGTGACTTCGACAGCGTTTTTGGATCAGATAGGGGTAACGCCGGGCCGCTACATACTGGCCGTGGGGCGTTTTGTGAAAGAAAAAGGATTTCATGACCTCGTGGAGGCCTACCGTAGCTTGGGCGATTGCGGCATGAAGCTCGTTATAGCCGGCGACAGCGATCATGAAGATGATTATTCGGCCCGGCTGAAGAGGATTGCCGCCGATGCCGGCGCGGTGCTTACCGGCTACATCAAGGGGCGTGAACTTGCCGAGGTCATGTCGGGAGCGGCGCTTTTTGTTCTTCCGTCATACCATGAGGGATTGCCTATAGTCCTGCTTGAGGCTATGAGCTACGGTCTTGACGTGGCGGTCAGTGACATCGAGGCCAACCGGCTTGCCGAGCTGTCGACCGACGATTTTTTCGCCGTCGGCGATGTCGAGGATATGGCCCGGGTAATCGGCCGGAAACTGCGCAACAGGGTCGTGCGCTCCTATGACATGTCGCGTTATGACTGGGATGCGATAGCCCGTCGGACGGAAAATGTATATCGCATCCTATTGCATCAATGAAAATATTTTACGATATTTGTGTTTATATATAAAAACACTATATGAACAAAGTATTGTCGATAGCGGCTCTATCATGTCTGTGCATGTCGTGCGGAAATCTGTCACCGGAGGCGAAAAAAATAAAAGGGAACTACTACAACGTCCAGATATCGGCAGAGTTACCGGTCTTTGAACTGAACGGCGACGGTACATGTATAGTGCGCAACATACATCCCGATGTGTTGACTATGGAGGTGGCCGGCACATGGAACGTTGAGAACGACTCGCTTATCATACTCAATGACCTCACCAGCATAAAGGCCAAAGGCGATACATCGATCATGGGCGATGTCGTGCCGCGCCTGACGCGCAAGGTCGTGTCAAGCGACGGGTCGGTCCTGATTCTGGAGAAGGACGGCATCGAGTATCTGTATAACCGAAAAAACACGAAATAACCGTTTATAACCGAAAGTATATATGAAGTTTTTATATCTTGTCATAATACCGGCACTGTTTATGCTGTGGGGCTGCGGGTCGGCAAGCGTGAGCGAGAGCATGGAAGAGGCCCGTATGGCTCTTGAACGCGACGACTACCGATCGGCCAAAAGCATATGCGATGACTTGCGCGAGAGCAAGACCGACTCTATAAGCGAAAATATCGGAGTGCTCTGCGATATGTCGATATTCTATATGAAAATCGCAGACTCGGTCGGACGTGATGACAACATGGACATCGCCAAGCAGTGTTATATAAAGGCGTTCAGCATCGATCCGGTGGCTGCGCACGAGTACTACAGCCGCCTTGATGTTGACGACATGGCTTACGGAGCGTTGCTTGAGTCGATGGTGGGCACCCCCGAGAGTCCTGCCGATAGCTTGCCGGAGACTTCAATTGCGGCGGTCGACAGCGTGGCTCCCGAAATATGATTAATGTATTGTTAAACAGTCCTCTGATATGAAAACCAACGACATGCAGGCCGCCATGCAGGCCTTTCTCGCAAATAACCCCGACCTGCCGCAAGGCGACGAGACACCGGCCGAAGTGCTCCGTGAGGATAAAACGAGAGTGACCGACTTTCGTCTTGACATAATATTGGAGAAAAAGGGTCGTGGAGGCAAACAGGCTACCATAATAACCGGATTTCAAGGATCGGATGATGAACTGCTTGATCTTGCCGCTCTGCTCAAGCGCCGTCTTGCTACAGGCGGTTCGGCCCGCGGAGGTGAGATACTTATACAAGGCGACCGCCGCAAGGAGCTTCTCGAGCTTCTGAAGGCGCTGGGCTACAAGGCCCGCATCATTTAGCACGAGGCGGCTTATGTTGCAGATACACAAGGCGTCGGCCGGCTCTGGAAAGACCTACACGCTTGCCTATAATTATATAAAACTGCTTCTCGGATATAAAGACGAGAACGGAGTGTATCGTCTTGCCCGCGACGGCAAGCGCCACAGATCCATCCTCGCCATAACCTTTACCAACAAGGCTACGGAGGAGATGAAGCGCCGTATCGTGCACCAGCTTGCTTTATTGGCCGGCAAGGGCGACGGCCGCAGCGACTATGAAGAGCGTATGTGCCGGGAGCTCGGATGTTCGCCCGACAGTCTGCGCCAAAGTGCATCGGCCGCTTTGCAGTCGTTGCTCGGCGACTACGGCAACTTCAACATAAGCACGATTGACTCATTCTTTCAGACTGTACTGCGCACATTTGCCCGCGAAGCCAATCTTACAGGCAATTACGACGTGGATCTTGATGACGAAAACGCCATAATAGTGGGTGTGGACTCTATGCTGACTTCCATAAACAGGGCTTCGGTCGAAGAGATGTCGGGCAACAGTCGCATACGCCTTCTTGAAGTGTGGCTGAAGCAGTTCATGCGCAAGCTGATGCGTGACGGCAAGGGCTTCCTGCTGTTCAACCGCCGTACGAGGATTATCGAGGACCTGCACAAGTTTGTGCGCAGCGCCTTGTCGGAGACATATAAGATACACGCCCGTGAAATCGACTCATATCTTGATGACAGCGAGCGCATACACGGCTTCATGAAGCGCCTTGACAAGGTTGTCCGCGAGTATCCGGCGCTGTTGAGTGGCTATGCGTCGGAGCGCGACGCGCTTCTTGAAGCGTCGGGAGTATACGGCAGCATGACCCACCATCTGAAGAACCGTATAAAAAAATGGGCCTCGGGAGTGCCCGATGCAAGCGGCAAGACCGTAGCCTCATATATTGACAACCCTTACTCGGGATATAAGAAAAACGCTTATCCCGGAGCCGGTTCCGACAGTCTTGTCAGTGCTACGGTAAATGAATGTGTCAGGATGTGCCACGACATAGAATGCCTGTCGTTGATCAGAGACCAGATATACTTTATGGGGCTCCTCGGTGAGGTACAGCGTTATATAAACGAGAATCAGACTGACAACAACGCCATACTTCTTCGTGACACCAATGACATATTGCGGCGGATAATCAGCGAGGAGGAGGCGCCCTTTATCTACGAACGCATGGGTGTGCGGCTCAGACACTTCCTGATCGACGAATTTCAGGACACATCGCGCCTGCAGTGGCTCAACATCGAGTCGTTGCTGCGCGAGAGCCTGTCGACCGACAACGACAATCTTATAATCGGCGACGAGAAGCAGTCGATATATCGTTTCCGTAACTCGGATGTCGACCTTATAGCGCGCGACGTACCGCGTGAGTTTGCACGTCAGAGTGAGCTTCACGGCAATATACCGGAAGAGAATACCAACTGGCGCAGTTCGTCGGAAGTGGTGCGTTTCAACAATACCGTATTCCGGTTTCTCGCCTCGGCCAAAGGTGTCGACGACATATACTCCAACGTGGTGCAGCGCATTGCCAAAAAGGACTTGCACGGCTACGTAAAGGCGGTGCGTTATGACGACGACGAGGCCATACTCGATGTCATGGCCTGCGAGATAAAACGTCAGCTTGCATCGGGATTTTCGCAGGGCGACATAACCGTCCTTGTGCGTACCTCGTCGGAGGGGGCCGCGGTAGTGGCCGACCTGCTGCGCCGTAAGAGTGAGGACCCCGAGATGGCCGGCATACAGGTGATGTCGGAGGATGCGCTGCTGATAGGCAACTCGCAGTCGGTGCAGCTTATAGCGAGTGTCATGCACGACCTTGCCGCCCGGCTATCGCACGAGCGTGACGCATGTGCCGATACTCGTCGTACTCCCGAAGACATATACAGCCGGTTCCGCTATTTTATGTCGCGCGACGAAGACAAAGGAAGCGCCATATCGGAGGCTTTCGGCCGTGAAGAGGTGCCTGACGAGTTTCTGCGTGAGGTAGCCGGACTTACCGGCTCGGGGTTGCCTTCGATAGTGGAGCGTATAATACACCGCTATATATCGCCCGATCGCCTTGTATCGGACAATGTGTTCATATGCGCCTTTCAGGACATAATACTCGGATTCAGCGACAAACCCGGCGCCGACCTGAGGTCATTTCTGAAATGGTGGGATACGAAAGGGTCGCGGTCGGAGTCGCTTGCCCTGCCGGCCGATGTGGAGGCGATAAAGGTGATGACCGTACATAAGTCCAAAGGACTTGAGTTTCCGTGCGTCCATGTGCCGTTTGTCGACTGGCCGTGGAGCAATACCCGCTTCGGAGAGCTTGTGTGGTTTGACACCCGTGACGACTCGGGCGCTACATATCGTATATTTGCCGACAATTTCGCGCCTGATGAAGTGCCGCCGTTTCTACCGCTATTGATACGAAAAGAGCTTTCGGGTACGCCTTTTGAAGCACAATCGCGTGGGGTGATCGACAAACAGTGTCTTGACGTGATGAACTGTGCCTATGTGGCCTTCACACGTGCAGTCAACGAACTGTTCATAGGATATAAATGCAAGGATAAGGATGACGGGCGCTACGGAGAGTCATCGGTAGGCGCCCTGCTTGCCACCTCATTTAATACGGTGGACTATGCATATTGCTCCTCGGTGCCCGACATATCGGACCTGCTGATGACTCTTGACGACAAGACTGACGACGAGGGCACGTTCACGGCGGGAGCTCCCGTTGGATACGGCTGGGAGCACACCACCGGAGCGACAAAAGCCATGCCGGCCTATTATTCGTATGACAACGAGAAGGTCTGGGAGATGAGCCGCATAGAGGACTTCGACGAGATGGCCTATCCGCGTCGCAAGGGCATCATATATCATGACATAATGAGCGATATCCGCACACCGGACGGTGTGGAGACGGCAGTAAGGCGTCGGGTCATGCGTGGATTTATTCCGGAAGAGGAGGCTGCACAGTATATCGACACTATAGCCGGAGCGTTGGCCGACAGCCGTGTGTCAGCATGGTTCAACGGCTATCGGCGGCTCCTGACCGAGCGCACGTTTGTTGCCGCGGGCGACGACGAGATACGCCACTATCGCCCCGACCGCATAGTGTGGAGAGCCGACGGACATATCGACATAATCGATTATAAATTCGGAGAGGAGGAGTCGTCGCGTTACATGCGTCAGGTAAGTCGGTATGTGCACTATGTGGTCGGTATGTTTCCCGACAAGGAAGTGCGCGGTTATCTGTGGTATCCGCTTCAAGGCACTATAATTGCGGTGTAAGGGGTCGTATATTAGTCAAATATTACTATCTTTGCAGAATTAAAAGTACCTCGATTTTGAAAAAGCAGACAAGCAAAATATTAAAAGACCTGCTCAAGTATATATTGCCTGTGGCCTTGAGTGTGTGGTTGTGCTATTATCTATATACGAAAATCGACATCGCCACGATGAAGGCGGCTATAAGCGACTGCGACTACAAGTGGATAGGCGTGGCTCTTGTAATCAGTGTGTTTTCCCACATATTTCGTGCTATGAGGTGGAGCATACAGCTCGACGCTCTCAATATACGTACTCCGCTTCCGCCGCTTGTGTGGAGTATATTCGGCACCTATGCCATAAACCTCCTTGCCCCGCGCCTCGGCGAGGTATGGCGTACAGGGTACATCGCCAAGCGTCAGGATGCCCAGTTTACCACCGTTTTCGGCTCTATGGTGTGTGATCGTCTTGCCGATACGGTGACAGTGCTGTTGCTTACCCTCTTTACGTTCTGCATAGCCCGCGAGGCGTTTATCGCATTCGGCCACAAGTACCCCGAGACTTATCAGGGCATAGAGAATCTGCTGCACTCGCCGTGGGTATGGATTGCGGGTGTCGTGGTAGTGGCTCTTATAGCATGGCTGTTTATGAGCCGTACGGATAACAAGTGGGTGCTCAAGGTGCGTGATGCCGTACGCAATCTGTGGAACGGTTTCGCCGTAGTGGGCACGATGCCCCATAAGGGCAAGTGGCTTTTGCTTACGGCCGCTATATGGGGGTGCTATTTCACTCAGTTGTATGTGGCGTTTTTTGCATTCTCTTTTACGGAGCATCTTGGCATAGTGTGTGCGCTTGTGGCTTTTGTGCTGTCGAGTATCTCTATGGGTATTCCCAGCAACGGTGGCCTCGGACCGTGGCATCTCGCCATTATATTCGCTCTCGGCATCTATGGGGTCGACATAAATCAGGGCGGAGCTTTCGCCATGATTGTGTGGGGTGCGCAGACATGTCTGTTGGTGCTCCTCGGCCTGTATGCTTTTGTGTCGATAGCCATGGACAAGCGTCAGAAAACCGTAAGATAACATAGAATCACTTATTGATATATAATATGGATTTAGACTCGAAACCTGATTATTTTATGGCCGATGATCCGGAGCCGTCGGATGACGCCGTACAGAAGCCGGTGATACAGTTTGGCTGCGAACAGAAAGATCCCGCTGTCGGAGGTTGCGACGAGCCGGAGCCTCGCCGCCGTCGTCGTCATCCTATGCGGCGCATGATTTTGTGGTCGGTGCTGTTTGTGCTTCTCGCGCTTGGCATAGGCTTCTGGGTACGCTATTTAAATCCTTATGAGACAGATATGAACGAGACAGGCTACGTCGTCGACCTGAAAAAACAGGGTGTCATATTCAAGACTTGGGAGGGTCAGATGATAGTCAGAAGCGCGCTTGTTGATTCGACGAAAACATATTCACGCGATTTTACGTTTTCAGTAGACAGAGACGAACTTGCCCGACAGTTGTCGGAGCTGAAAGGCACCGGGACGCCGGTAAAGGTCACTTATAAGCGGTATTGGGGTATGCTTCCGTGGCGAGGTGCAAATACATGTATCGTCACCGAGGTACAACCTCAACGTTAAAAAACCGCGAAATTTTGTATCTGACAGCTTAAATGCTTATTTTTGCGGGTTGTATGCTGTAATATGTATTCACTTTAATAATTCTATTCAGATATGGGCCAGATTAAGACAATCGGTATTCTCACGTCGGGAGGCGATGCGCCGGGAATGAACGCCGCCATACGCGCGGTGACTCGTTCGGCTATTTTCAGCGGATTCAAGGTAAAAGGTATATATCGCGGCTATCGCGGTCTTATAACCAACGAGATTGTTGAGTTCAAGACACAGAATGTGTCAAATATCATACAGATGGGCGGTACTATTCTCAAGACCGCACGTTGCAAGGAGTTCGAGACTCCCGAAGGCCGTCAGTTGGCTTATGACACAATAAAGCAGCATGAGATTGACGCGCTTGTAGTGATAGGCGGCGACGGTTCGCTTACCGGTGCGCGCATATTTGCCACGGAGTTCAACTTCCCCATCATCGGCTTGCCCGGAACAATCGATAATGACCTCTACGGCACAGACCGCACGATCGGCTACGACACGGCGCTTAACACCATCATGGAGTGTGTCGACAAGATACGCGATACGGCCACAAGCCATGAACGCCTGTTTTTCATCGAGGTGATGGGCCGCGACGCGGGCTTCCTCGCACTGAACGGCGCCATCGCTTCAGGAGCCGAAGCCGCTATCATTCCTGAAATATCAACCGAGGTCGACCAGTTGGCCGAACTTATACAAAACGGCTTCCGCAAGAGCAAGAACTCGTCGATAGTACTTGTGGCCGAGAGTCCCGTCACCGGTGGCGCCATGGCTCTTGCAGAGCGTGTGAAAAACGAGTATCCCGGTTATGACGTAAGAGTGTCGATACTCGGACACCTTCAGCGCGGCGGTTCGCCGACCGCCTCCGACCGCATATTGGCTTCACGCCTCGGTTCGGCTGCAATCGATGCGCTTCTCGAGGACCAGCGCAATGTCATGATAGGTATCTCCAACGATGAGATTGTGTATGTGCCCTTCTCAAAGGCCATCAAGAACGACAAGCCTATCAACCGCGACCTGCTCAACACCCTCCGTCGCCTGTCAATCTAAAGCAACGATAGCAATAAATACGACGACGGCAAGGCCTCACGCCTTGCCGTCGTCGGTTATGTCTTAGTAATACATTTCTGTAATATTTTTAATACACCCTCCTGCCGCTTGTTTGTATTATCCTACAGATTTTTATAAACTCGACATAACTTTCAAGTTACAAACGTTCCAGTAATTCTATAATTTTATAGATGGTGGTTGATGGATTATTATATGACACTAAATTCTTAGCTCTTATTGCAGCATCAGATACCCTTTCAGATAGTTGTTGTTTCTCAAACAATAGCAAGCTCCCTTTTGTATAGTGGTCAAGATGTCTTTTCAATTTTTTTATGCAGACGTTTTGAGTTAATTCGGCATGACAATCTTCAAAATGCAACAAATACCATAACTCAATACATGGATTTGACACCAGCAATATCGTATCCGGAATACTTTGCAAATGTACTAACATCCTATCCACATCAAGGTCATACATTAGGAATGTTTTGTCATTTTCGGTTACAATATATTCCCGTTTGCAATTCTCGATATATCGAACGGATATGTTTGAATCGCTCTTTTTAGGAATAATCTGAATCGGCACACGGTATTGCGAACGGAGGTGACTGATATAGGCAACCTCAGACTCTCCTTCACAGAAAACAAAGAAGTTTGGCTTCATTGTTTTGCCTTTGGATTTTCTTATTTGTCGTCCCATATCAATTCCTATTTTATAAAACTATCCGTCTGTTCGTCAATATACGGGATGGCATCAAAACGACCTTGTAGATATGCTTTCTCAGCATCCAGTCCGTCGCGGAAATCTTTGTAATCAAACAACGAATACAAATCCGAGGATCCGTCATCCCGTTTGTTGACAAAATATATCTGATCCTTGCGCAACTTGTTGGTATTAAGCAGATATGTATTGTGCGTAGTATATATCAGCTGCGCCGATTCGCTTTTATTGAACAAACCTATAATATACTCTACAAGTTTTATATGCAGCTGCGTCTCGATTTCATCTATCAACAAGATTTTATTATTCTTGACGATATCCAGAATCGTCAGCATCATACTGAATAAACGCTGTGTCCCATCAGATTCTTCTGCAAAAAAATTGAAAGGGACATCAGGGTTATTTCTGTGATAGGTTGTAATGACCAACTGTGGTTTCTGAATATCTTCTACTGACAATATTTGATTGTCTGCAGGGTCAATCACTGCAGTAGACAGGACTTTATTCTCGTGTCGGCTGTCGATTTTGACAATGTCGCTGTCGGCAATTCGCAGTACATTAAGGAACTGCTCTTTGTTTTCATTCAACAAGCGCTCGACAGAGAATGAATTATATCCGAAATAATTCAAAATAAAACGCTCATTAAAATATCGAAAAACATCTTTTGCGACATCTCTGTCCATCTGGCTGGCCCGCGATACGAAAAGTGTTTTCTTGGAGGTATTGGCAGCAACGTCCATAGGACGGCGAATCACCGAACGGAAATCATATATATCCTTTTTATCGGGCCCTTTTGTCTCATCACGAGAAAACACTAATGAACGACGTCCATTAGGATAATAGTATAGCTTTTCTTTCAGAATTTCAACTTTATTGAGTTCAAAAGAATATTCATACTCAATGCTATCAAGTAGGAATCTAATAAAGAAAGTACTGGGCTTGCCAATGCCTCCGAATTTGAACGGAGTAAAAGCAAATATTGTATTTTCGTTGTAATTGTGAGAAGAGAATATCATACCCACACAAGCGCGAATAGCCTTGATTATACTACTCTTACCTGATGCATTCGCACCATAAATGGCAACAGTTTTAAGCAGCCGCTCATTACCGCACACAAATGTATTTTCTTCGAGATCCTTTGCTTTTTTAGTCTGAATGCTTGCTGCCTGCATATCCAGTACCACCTCATCGTTAATTGAGAAGAAGTTGCTCAAGCGGATTTCAAGTATCATTTTATCTTCAATATTTGCGATTTTTTTGCAAATATAGCAAATTAAATGCCAAAATCATAATTCGACAACGTTTTCTGGATTAGAATTAATTCAATATGGTTCTTTCTGTATTTTCTACCAATTTATTTTAGGGCAATGTTGCTTCTTAACAGTCTTTTACAGATGTTTTTCATATATGATTAAAAATAGTAAACTCATATAGCCTATCGGAAATATGTTATATGTGAAGCTATATAATGAGGATGAAAATAGGATGTATGCCTTTATAAATTAAGGGAGGGGTTTACGGGAGCGGAGGAGACGGAGGTTGCGCAGGAGGCCGCTGAGTTTGGTGCGTTTTACGGCGGAGTGGCGGAATATGGCGTTGAAGCTTTCGGGTGTTAGGGCGGCTATCCGCTCTTCGTCAAGTGTGAGAAACCGCTCGGACGGGGCGAAGTCGGCTATGTCGGTTGGTTGCGCGTGGCGGTTATGGGGGCATACGAGCTGGCAGGCGTCGCAGCCGTATATGCGGTTGCCGGCAGGGGTGTCGTCCGGGAGGTCGCCTCGGTATTCTATGGTGAGATAGGAAAGGCACCGTGAAGCGTCGATTGTGCCGTCGCCTTTTATGGCTCCGGCCGGACATGCACGCATGCATGCCCCGCAGCGTCCGCAGTCGCAGTCGCATGGCGCGGAGGGGGTGAAGTCGACCGATGTCAGCACTTCCCCGAGGAAAAAGTATGACCCTCGCCCGGGTATAATGAGCTGTGAGTTGACGCCCTCGAAGCCGATGCCGGCCTTTTGTGCCCAGTAGCGCTCATGGAGCGGGGCTGTGTCGACACACACGCGTGTATCGCCTCCATAGCGCTCTTTGATGAAATCGGCAAGAGCGTTGAGCCGTTCGCGCACCACTTCATGGTAGTCGCGGCCGTAAGCGTAGTAGGCAAACTGAGGGTTCTCGGCCGGCTGAAGATGTTTCGGGTAATAGTTGAAAGCGGCTACGATGACGGTCTTGGCCGACGGCAGAAGGCCGCGGGGATCGTTGCGCAACTCCATGTTGCGTGCCAAATAGCCCATCTCTCCGTGGCATCCGGCAGCTATCCAAGCGTCATAACGGGCCGATGTCTTTGCGTCGACAGGCTCTACCCGGGCCGTTCCTACGACTGTGGCACCGAGACGAAGCCCTTCGGCAATGACGTCATCGCTACATATCGATGGCCTCGAACTCATAACCTTGCTCTTTGAGCCACTCGATGGCGCGCGGAAGGGCGTAACGCATATTGCGCTCGGCCTTCAACGAGTCGTGAAACACGACAATGGAGCCGTTGCGCGCAAACTTCTTCACATTGTTGAGTACCTGCTCGCCGTTTAGCTTCTTGGAGTAGTCGCGTGTGACGAGGTCATACATGATGATGTTGAAGTGATCTTTTATGACCTTGGCCTGACTCCATCGCATTATGCCGTGAGGCGGACGGTAGAGGTTGCTGTCGATGAGGTTGTCGGCCTCCTTGATGTTGCGCAGATAGTTGCGCGAGGTGACTTTAAATCCCTGCAGATGGTTCATCGTGTGATTGCCCCAACTGTGGCCGCGCCGTTTTATCTCTTCGAGAAGTTCGGGATGTCGCCTCACATTGTCGCCTACGGAGAAAAACGTGGCTTTAATGTTGTAATAATCGAGCACATCGAGCACCCACGGCGTGACTTCGGGTATGGGCCCGTCGTCAAACGTAAGGTAGATAACCTTGCGTTTCTTGCGTTTTATACGCCATACCGCCTCCGGGAAAAGGATGCGGTATAGCAGAGGGGGTTGCTCGATAAACATGATGTTGCAGGATAATGCTTTATTCGACTTTGACCGGATTTGTCTCGGGCTTTTGCTTATAGTACCGGCTGAAGTTGACACCTTCGGCCTGCAGCTGCTTCATAAGTTCCTGCGCGTCGCCGCCGTTTTCGGCATAGGCCGATATCAGCGACACGAAGTAGGAGTCGTAGATGTAGCGGTCGGTACGTGTAAGTGTGGCAAATTGCGCCGGGGTGAGGGTCTGGAAATAGAGTACGTACTGCTTGTACAGGTCTATCTCGTCGCGGAGCACCTGAAGTGCGCGCTCATTGTCAGCCTTGTTGTCGGTTATGTCGCCGAGGCGTCCGTATATGTCGGCTATCTGCAGTCCGATTGTGACACCGTAGGGAGCGGTATATACCGGCAGTTTCTCCATCATGAGGTCCATTACGGTCTGTGCCTTTGCGTAGCGGTCGGCTATGAACGAGGTTATCTTCTCACGCTGCGGAGCGTCCATGTTCACACTATCCTGATGGAAGTATATCTCGGCTGTCACGCCCTCGTTGTACAAGGCCGTGGCGAGGTCGAGCATGGTGGTGCGTGTGGTGGTTACCATACGGCGCACTGTCTCGTCAAGATATATGTCGTCGGCGCTTTGAGCTTTGTCAAGACCTCCCCAACGGAATTTGTTGACTATGTTGTCATAGGCCTTGTCGGTGTTCACAGCCATGTGGTAACCGTCGTAATCCTTATTTTTGATAGGGCCGACTTCGTAAGCCATACCGGTCGAGCGCATGTAGGGCGACAGATTGAGGTAGTAGCTGTCAGGTACTGTCATGGCGAAGTATACGGGGCGCTTCCATCCGCTGGCGGCGTTGGTGGCGAGCATGTCGAGCGCTATGACATTGCTGAGTCGCAGACCGCCGTCTGGCTCTTCGCTCTGGTCGAGGTCTATGTACTCCTCAACCGCGGGCATCTCCTCTTCGGTGACACGACCCGACTTGAGCATGTCATCCTTGTTTATAGGGAGATACATGTTGGGGTACTTGAACTCGTAGAGACCCCATTCGTTTTTGTTGGCGTCGTCGGCATACAGAGCCTTGAGGGCCGACAAGACGTTTACTTTGGTCGTGTCGGGCCGCAGATAGTAGCTGAACTGACGCTTGTCGTGGGCGTATATGTCGGGAGTGGCCATCATGTCAATGGCGGGAGCGTCGTATGAGGGCAGGCGCATTTGGTCGACATACCAGTCGGTGGTGAGATATGACAGGTTGACTACCCTGACATCGGTGCGGAAGCCTTCGACCTCCTGCGCGTACCACAGCGGGAAGGTGTCGTTGTCGCCGTTGGTAAATACAATGGCGTTGGGTTCGAGGCTCGACAGGTAGTTCATGCCGAAATCGCGTGTGGTATAGCGTCCGGAGCGGTCATGGTCGTCCCAAGTCTGCGATACTACCTGAAGTGGCAGCAGTATGCCCGCCGCTACGGCTACGTAAGCGAGCATGCGCGACACCTTGTCGCCCGCTTTGACTTTGTCGCTGAACAGAATGACAAGCAGACGCCATATGCCGGCAACACCCATGCCCACCCATATGGCAAATGCGTAGAACGAGCCTGCAAACGCGTAGTCGCGCTCACGGGGCTGGTTGGGAGTCTGGTTAAGATAAAGAACTATGGCAAGGCCCGTCATGAAGAAGAGGAATGCCACAACCCAGAACTGCTCGATGCCGCGGCGTGAAGTGAAGGACTGCCATATGAGTCCGATGATACCGAAAATGAGCGGCAGCATGAAAAATACGTTATGGCCCTTGTTGCCGGCGCCGAGGTCGTCGGGCAGGAGCGACTGGTCGCCGAGTCGCAGGTTGTCTATGAACGGTATGCCAGATATCCAGTTGCCGTGAGTTACCTCGCCATTGCCCTGAATGTCATTTTGGCGCCCTGCAAAGTTCCACATGAAGTAACGCCAGTACATGTGGTTGATCTGGTAGTTGAACAGATATTGCAGGTTTTCGGCGAAAGTAGGCTTGATTTTAGTCTGCGGCGAACCGTAGGGGCGGCCATTCTCGTCAACATACGTGTTGACGTTTACAGGGGTGCCCTTCATGCCGGTCCAGTCGCGGTAAGCTGCGGCATACTTTCCGTCATACATACGCGGGAAGAGCATGTCGAGCTCCGGATTCATCACGTAGTCGGTTTTGTAGCCGGTGACTTCGTAGCGGTCGGGCTCGTCGGACGATTTCTTCACAGTCTTGCCGTAAAGTGTCTTGCCTTCTTTTTTCAGCGCCTGCGGACGTCCGGAGGCGTCTACCTGATACACTATACCAGAGTTGAAGGTCTGTCCGTAGAATAGAGGCCTGTCTCCGTACTGCTCGCGGTTGAGGTAGGAGCTCAGCGCAAACACATTGTCGGGCGCGTTCTGATTCATCGGAGTGTTGGCCGACGAACGGATCAGCAACAGTGCATAGGAGGAGTAACCGATAAATATGACAAGTATGCTAAGTACCACGACATTGAATATGCGTACCGGCACACGCTTCATGAACTTGAACAGATACAGGAGCAGGCCTACAAATACTACAACGGGAATAAACCAGCCGTCGCCGATGAAAGGTATGCCTGACAGGAATACGCTCAGGAAGAACGATATTTTTATACGCAGGGCGTTGTTCTGACGATACAGCTCATACACGGCCCATATCATGACGGCGAGTGTAAGACAAGTGTAGATTATAGGTCCGCTGTTATAGCTCCAACCGAGACCGTTGACGCACAGAAGCTCGCAGTATTGGGCCATCTCGATGAAACCGGGTACGAGCCCGTAAAGAATCAGACCTACTATTACAAACGATACTAATAGAGCTATCAATGAACCCTTTCCGTCGGGGTTTTTGAACTTTTTGTAGTAGAATACAAGCACGATGGCCGGTATACAGAGCAGGTTAAGCAGATGCACGGCTATGGATATGCCTATCACGTAAGCTATGAGCACCAAGTAGCGGTCGCTATGGGGTTGGTCGGCCCGGTTTTCCCATTTAAGGATGAGCCAGAATACGAGTGCCGTACAGAATGAAGAGAAAGCATACACCTCACCTTCGACGGCGGAGAACCAGAAGGTATCGCTCCAAGTGTAGACGAGCGAGCCGCAAATACCGGAACCGAAGATTATAAGCATTTCGGTGAGTGATACGCTCTTCGCGTCATCGGCTACGACAAGTCGTCTTACCAGATGGGTTATGGTCCAGAAGAGCAGAAGTATGGTAGCGGCACTCAGCAGGGCCGACATGGTATTGACAGCCATGGCTACATGCTGAACGTCAGGCGCGAAGTTGACGAAAAATCGCGCTGCAAGCATGAAGATAGGGTTGCCCGGCGGGTGGCCTATCTCGAGTTTGTAGCCTTGTGATATGAATTCGGGACAATCCCAGAAACTCGCTGTCGGCTCCAAGGTGAGCAGGTAGGTGACTGCTGCAATTGCAAACATCAGCCATCCGAGCGAGTTGTTGATTATGTTATATTTCTTCATGCTGTATAAAGTGTCTTATTCAAATTTCCAAGTTATGATACCGGTCTGTGTGGCCGGAGCTTCGAGGTCGACGGAGAATTTGGATTGCTGCGAGGCTTTTATGCAGCTCTGGCGTACTGCCGCGTTGGCGGCCGCAGGCCCTTCTCCGCCTATGTAAGAGGGGAGTCCCATGACTTCTCCTTTGCGATTTACCGTGACTCTTATGCGAATTGTGCCTGACAGGGTACTGTTGGGGCGTCCCCATGCTTCGGCTGTGCGTCCTTTAAGATTATGTCCGGCCATGCCGCTGAGTGCTCCGGTGTTGGAGTTCCCGTTCGCCGAGCCTGCTTCACCTTTACCGGCCTTTTTGGTCGTGTTGAAGCCTGTGCGCATCTTGTTTTTGATACGTGCCTGCTTCTCGGCCTCCTCTTTCTCGCGTTTTATGCGTGCACGTTCGGCAAGTTCCTCTTTCGTCGGGCCGGTTTTTTCGGGTTTCGGCTTCTCTTTGACCTTCATCGGCGACTCGTTTGTGGTGCTTACCAAAGGCGGAGTCTCGGCCACGGCCTCTCCCGCGTCATTCATGTCGCTGCCTTCAAGGGCGGCATCGGCAGCATTGTTCGGCACCGGTCTGTTGTCAGTTTCCTGAACGGGCACGGGCATGTCGCCAAGTTTTACAAATTCACCGCCGAATACTATCTCGCTTGAGTCTACAGGCGGCCAGCGGCGCTCCTCCATGGGAGGTATGGTGACGCGATAGTACAGGCAGGTCAATGCAATGACGAGAAGCGCCATTACCGTCAGGGTGATTGCCGAGGCTGTTATTCTGTCGCGTTGTTGCTGTGTCATTTTCAATGACTTGTTATTGTATTTGGTCTATCGACGGTGTCGCAGGCGTAGCCGGCACTTGTGCCGGTTTGGTCGCGAGCACCATCTTCAGGTTGTTGCGTGCCCCCATGTCGAGCACTTCCACTATTTTCCCGTAAGTGACCTCTTCATCGGCATATATGGCTATGAAGCCTTCGGGCTCGTTCTGCTGCGCGAGCTGCAGAAATGTAAGCAGCGACGCCGTCTCGATAGACTGGGGCTCTTCGTCGCCGAATGACGCATAGAGGTTGTTGTCCTTGTCGATGTACACCCTTGTGCCCGGCTTGAGCGCTGTCTGCACGGAACTCTGGGGCAGGTTGACTTCAAGAGCCGTGGGAAATACGAAAGTGGAGGTTATCATGAAAAAGATGAGCAACAGGAAGATAACGTCGGTCATCGACGCCATCGAGAACATTGCCATCATGTCATGTTGACGTTTAAGTGCCATGTCGTGTCAGATATTATGCCGGCTCGTTGAGCAGGTCCATGAACTCCATAGTTTTACCTTCGAGCAGCTTCATGACGCCGTTGAGCTTGGCTACCAGAGCGTTGTAGGCAAATAGGGCCACGATGCCGACGGCAAGACCGGCTACGGTGGTGACAAGCGCTTCATATATACCTCCGGCGAGTACACTGACATTGGCCGACGAACCGGCATTGGCGAGGGCGAAGAAGGCCTCGACCATGCCCACTACCGTGCCCAAGAAGCCGAGCATCGGCGCTCCCGCGGCGGCTGTGGCAAGCCAAGTAAGACCCTTGCCAAGGTTGGCTATCTCGAGATTGCCGGTGTTTTCGATGGCTACAAGCACATCGTTCATTGGACGTCCTATGCGGCTTATACCTTTGAGAATGAGCCGGCTGTAGGGAGTGCCGTCCTTTTTGCAGAGGTTTTTGGCGCTTTCGATTTCGCCTTCATGGATGTAGTCTTTTATACGCTTCATGAACGAGGCGTCCTCGCGGGCCGCGCGCTGTATGACTATATAGCGCTCTATAAATATGTATATGCTGATTATTAGCAGAATGGCAAGGGGTATCATGATGAAACCGCCTTTCATGCACAGCTCCCACATGGACAGCTCCACCGGTTCGGGAGTTACAGCCGCTGCAGGTGCTGCCGCAGTGCTCACGGCACTGAGCGTGTCGGTAAACTGTTCGGCACTCTGTGCGATAATCGAGTTGAGAATTGACATAATTGTGATTATGAATATTTTATGATGTGATTACTTGTCGATTGCGGTTCATGAAAGGCACTCCTTGTATTGCTTTATCGTCTCTTTCAGGCCCAAGTACAGGGCGTCGGCGATAATGGCATGTCCTATAGACACTTCGTTCAGATATGGTACCTTTTCGTGGAAATACTTGAGGTTGACGAGATTGAGGTCGTGACCGGCGTTGACGCCGAGGCCGCAGTTATGGGCAGCTTTGCTCGCTTCCACATATGGCGCCACCGCTCCTTCGGGATCGGTAGGATACATGTCGGCATACGGTTTTGTATACAGCTCCACACGGTCGGCTCCGGTTTTGGCCGCCGCTTTGATCATGGTCACGTCGGGGTCGACGAATACCGATGAGCGTATGCCGGCCTCGCGCAGACGGTCAATTATTTCGGTAAGAAATTCTTTATGGGCAGTTACGTTCCACCCGGCATTGGATGTCAGGGCGTCGGGAGCGTCGGGTACAAGCGTCACCTGTTCAGGCTTTACTTTGAGTACGAGGTCCATGAATTCAGGGCTTGGGTATCCCTCTATGTTGAATTCTGTCTTTATCAGCGGACGCAGAGCAAATACATCCTCATGTTTTATGTGACGTTCATCGGGCCGTGGGTGTACGGTTATACCTTGTGCACCAAACGTTTCGCAGTCAACCGCAACACGTTCCACATCGGGCACGTTCTCACCGCGGGCATTGCGGAGTGTAGCTACTTTGTTGATATTAACACTTAGATTAGTCATTCTTTTATTAATCTCAGTTTAGTCGTAATGTGTTGTTATAATAAAAAGTTACGTCAGTATGGAGAAAAATCCGTATATTTGTAACCTATATTGCAACAAATGCAACTGCAAAAATAGTCAGAAATAATAAAACCACGAAACGTTTTGACCGCAAAAGATATTATATCGCCTCAATTTATACATATATCGGCTGTTTCAGACCGTAATGACAAGCTTTATCCCGAAGGGAAAGCCGTTAAGGCGTCAGCGCCGTTGTCGCTGGTACTGGAGCGTATGGCGTCGGGGGCTGAAACGGTACCTGTCGTCGATGACGATACAGAGGAGCGCTTGGGCATCATAGACCGTATGTCGATGCTTGGCGCTTTGTCATCGCTTTTCCCTCAACTTAATGAATACTCGGAGCTTACGGTGACTTGTCCGCCGAGCATGTACAGCGCCTCGGCCATAGCCCATGCCGTAGAGGATGCCGATGCCCATCTGCTTAATATGAACGTGATCGGCGGAACCGAGCCCGACAGCCCTACCACGATACTTATACGCGTCAATCACTCGCGCGGTGAGTCGGTGGCGAGGTCGCTTGCCCGCTACGGTTACGACACTTTGAGCATTGCCGGTACTCCCGGCATATTTAACGCCGACATGGTCGAGAGGGTCAACGCATTGCTCCACTATCTTGAAGTATAATTATGAGGATAGCCGTATTCGGAAATACTTATCAGGAGCAGCATCTTGATACTCTTCTGCAGCTTTTTGAGCGCCTGTCGCACCGTAATGCATGGGTGGAGATGGAGCGTTCGTTCTATAACTACCTCTGCCGGATGCTACCGGCACCACCCAAAGTCAACGATGTAATAACGGGCGATGACTTCAGCGCGGCCATAGCCCTCAGCATAGGGGGCGACGGCACTTTTCTGCGCACGGCACAGCGTGTGGGCAGCAAGGAGATACCTATTTTAGGCATAAATACGGGGCATCTCGGTTATCTCGCCGACGTGAAAGTCGACGAAATGGACGCCGGGCTCGACAATCTGTTCAACGGTGACTTCAGGGTGGAGAACCGTACGATGATCGAAGTGACGTCGCCCGACATCAAAATCGACTGCTGGCCGTATGCGCTTAACGAAGTGGCTATCCTGAAGCAGGATACCGCCTCGATGATCAACATGAAGGCTTCCATAGACGGAGCGGGACTTGCCGACTACCGCGCCGACGGTCTTATCATATCCACTCCCACCGGCTCGACGGGTTACAACCTGTCGGTCGGTGGCCCTATCGTGGCGCCTGCCGCGCCGGTATGGGTCATATCGCCCGTAGCCGCCCACTCGCTCACCATGAGGCCGCTTGTCGTCAGCGACGACAGCGTGGTGTCAGTCACCACACTGTCGCGTACGAGCTCCTATCGGGTGAGTCTTGACGGACGTTCTGTGACATTGCCGGTCAATACGACTATCGTCATGAAGCGTGCGCCGTTTGTCACAAAGGTCGTGCAACGGCTTGACCACCGGTTTGTCGACACCCTACGGTCAAAACTGCTCTGGGGGGCCGGATAAAAGATGATACTCTCGCGGTGTGTTATGCGGCATGCCTTGCTCGGCGAGGTATGTGTGTCGATCCGCTCCGATGCCCGGCGGTTTGTGGCCCGATGGCGCGACGGCTCGGTGCGCCTTACGGTACCTGCCGGAGTGGGGGAGAGCGATGTGCGCGAGGTGCTTGACCGTCTGGCCCCGCGGCTTATGGCAAAACGTCCTGCCGTATCTTATTATGACGGCATGGTCGTAGCTCTTGACGGGTTTGCTTTTGAGATAAAAAGTCAGAGCTATCGGAGGACATCGATACTTGTTACGGTAAAAGAGGAGCGTGCTTACCTTGAAGTAGGTACGGATATTGATATGTCGTCGGACAATGGTCGCTCGATGATAAGCGATGTCATGTGCAGGGTGGCGGCGAAGGTGGCGTCACGTCTGATTCTGCCGGCTGCACGCGAGCTTGCGCGACGGCTTGGTGTGGCTCCCGCCTCATGGTACATAATGAGCGGTTACCGCACGCTCGGCAAGTGTACTTCGGCCCGCTCCATCCACCTTAGCCATGCTCTTGTGTTTCTGCCTCGTGAACTTCGCGACTATATAGTGTGTCACGAACTCGCACACCTTACGCATATGTCGCACTCCCGCCAATTCCATGAACTTTGCGATCGTTATTGCGGCGGCCGCGAAGCCGCCTGTATAGCCGCTCTGAAATCTTACCATTGGCCCATACTCCGCTGAATTCTTTTTTTACATTGGGCGGTTTTTCTTTGGGCTTTTCGAAAATTCTGGTTAAGTTTGTAAGTTAATTATAAAATTTACCGGCCCATGCAGAAAGTTAAACCTAAAAAGGCTCTCGGCCAGCATTTTCTTACCGACACGTCGGTTGCGGAGCGCATAGCCGCCACTCTTGACCGCTACAAGGGGGTGCCGGTGCTCGAAGTGGGGCCCGGCATGGGAGTGCTTACCCGATATCTTATCGACGGAGGCCATGACGTCACTGTCGTGGAGATCGACAAGGAGAGTGTCGATTATCTTAATGAGAATTTCCCTGAATTGAAAGAGCGCGTGGTCGACGGCGATTTCCTGCAGATGGACCTGTCGGCGCTTATGGGGGGCCGCAAGTTTTGCGTCATAGGCAATTATCCGTACAACATATCGTCGCAGATATTTTTCAAGGTGCTTGATTATAAGGACAGCATACCCTGCTGTTCGGGCATGTTGCAGAAGGAGGTTGCCGAGAGGCTTGCCGCCGGACCCGGCTCGAAGGTGTACGGCATACTTAGCGTGCTGCTTCAGGCATGGTATGATGTCGAGTATCTGTTTACCGTAGATGAGCATGTGTTTAATCCGCCGCCAAAAGTAAAGTCGGGTGTCATACGCTGCACGCGCAACTCCGTGACGAGTCTGGGCTGTGACGAACGTCTGTTCAAGACTGTGGTGAAGACGTCGTTCGGACAGCGGCGCAAGACGTTGCGCAACTCATTGCGCGGACTTCTTCCCCCTTCGGCTGTGTTTGACGAAGACCCCGTATGGGGCATGAGGCCCGAGCAACTCGGTGTGGACAGGTTTGTGGAACTTACAAAAAAAATTGCCGCCATGCGTGACGGCTCAATGTGCTGATGAAAGAGTATACTCCCGAATATCTTGAGCATATAACGGGCGTGATAGGCAATCGCGACGAGGAGACGGCCCGGAAGGAGCTTGCCAAGCTTCATCCGGCCGATATAGCCGAGTTGTATCGCGATCTTGACCTCGAACAAGCTGAATTTTTGTTCAGGCTTCTTGATGCCGATCAAGCCGCCGACGTGCTCATGGAGCTTGACGAGGATGACCGTCATAAGCTGCTCAGCGCCATGTCAAGCGAAGACATAGCCAAGCAGGTCATCGATCACCTTGATACCGACGATGCGGTCGACATAATTCAGGAACTTGACGAAGAGGACCGTGACGAAATCCTGTCGCATATAGACGATGTGGAGCAGGCGGGCGACATCATAGATCTGTTGAAGTATGACGAGGACACCGCCGGCGGTCTTATGGGCACTGAGATGATCGTCGTTAACGAGAATTGGAGCATGCCCCAGTGTGTGCAGGAGATGCGCAAGCAGGCCGAGGATCTCGACGATATATATTATGTGTATGTGGTCGACAACGATTACCGTCTGCGTGGAGTGTTTCCGCTGAAAAAGATGATTACCCACCCATCGGTGTCCAAAATAAAGCATGTCATGGAACTTGATCCCGTGTCGGTCAAGACCGATACCCCGGTCGACGAACTGACACTCGATTTCGAGAAGTATGACCTTGTGGCCATGCCTGTTGTCGACTCGATAGGGCGTCTTGTCGGGCAGATTACCGTCGATGACGTCATGGATGAGGCGCGTGAGCAGAGCGAGCGCGACTATCAGTTGGCCTCGGGTCTTTCGGGCGATATCGAGAGCAACGACACTCTGTTTCATCAGACAAAGGCGCGCCTGCCGTGGCTGCTTATCGGTATGCTCGGCGGTATCGGAAACTCGCTGATACTCGGACATTTCGAATCAGGATTTGCCGTGAATCCCGCCATGGCGCTGTTTATACCCCTTATCGGCGGAACGGGCGGAAATGTCGGCATTCAGTCGTCGGCTATCATCGTTCAGGGTCTTGCCAACGGTTCGCTTGACATCAAGAGTTCTACCAAACAGCTGTTCAAAGAGCTTGGTGTAGGGCTCCTCAATGCCTGCATCATATCGATGCTGGTGCTTGTCTACAATATATTTGCGCTCGGTCCCGCGCAGGTTACCACTGTGGCGGTGTCGCTTTCGCTCTTTGCCGTGGTGGTGTTTGCTTCGATATTCGGTACATTCGTGCCTCTTACGCTTGAGCGCTTCAAGATTGATCCCGCCCTTGCCACCGGCCCGTTCATATCGATAACCAACGATATCATAGGCATGGTCATCTACATGTCGATCAGTTCGGCCCTTATAGCCGCGTTCGGAACGACTATTTAAGCGGTCATAGGTGTTATATATTCTCTTAACATCTTTTTTGGCCCGGTTTTTGTTTAGTACAAAAGAGTAAGTACACATTAAATATATAATAAGACGATTATGGAAAAAATACAACCCGGCAAATATGTCGAAATGGTTTACGACCTATACGTGGTGAATCCGGATGGCGAGACTTTGGTGCATCAGGTAGATGCCGAGGATCCCGAAAAGATTATATTCGGAGTGACGCGCGGTGTGATAGCTCCGCTCGAAAGGGCTATTGACGGCTTGACGACAGGCGACAAGTTTGACGTAAAAGTATCGGCTGAAGAGAGCTTCGGCAATTATGACCCGGAGCAGGTGGCACATCTTGAAAAAGAGCTTTTTGAGATTGACGGCAAGTTTGACGGCGAGCATATAAAGCCCGGCGCCGTAGTGCCCATGATGACGCAGGACGGTTTTCGCATTTCTGGCAAGGTGCTTGAAGTTACCGATAAGGAAGTGGTTATGGACTTCAACCATCCGCTTGCCGGCAAAGATGTACGCTTTGCAGGCAGCATTGGAGTGGTACGCGATGCTACTCCCGAGGAGTTAAAGCCGGCTCATGGATGCGGTGGCTGCGGCTGTGGCGACCATGACGGTTGCGGCGATGAGGGCGGCTGCAATGACGGCTGCTGTGGCGGCTGTCATTAATGTAGTCATAACTGACAAGATATAAGAGGCATGGGGACCGAACGGCTCCATGCCTCTTGCTTTTGTCAGATCAGGAGCAAAACCGGATTGAATTGTCGTTAATGTTTTGTCGGCAGGTAGGGGCGCCAGTACCACGGCGCCCGCGCATCGGGATGGTTATGTGGGCAGAAACCGGCCGCCGTACTACTGGCGGCCCTACAAATACAGTTATTTTTAACAACCGGTTTTTTTGCAATGAGTCGTATGTCTCCGGTACTGCGTGCGCGGCTTAGGCGCGTAAGCGTCCTGCCGGAGGCGAAGTGTTGTGTCGTGAGGAGGATTTTATTATTTCCCGTGAGTGTTGAAAATCGTGAAAATTTTGAAGTTTAAAATAAAAATAACCTTTTTAAGATGGTGTAATTATCAAGTATAGAGTCTCACAATATTGTGAGACTAAAATCTCATATTTTTAATACATTGAGCATTAATATGTTGTGAGAAGTTTGTCTCAAATAATTAGTTGAGACATATTCGGGGCGTAAAACTTTTCACACTCGTCGGAATTAACATAATTTTGCCATGTACCGATTGCAAAAACATGCTCTCGCTACCATGTGAAACATTAACAACTCCGACTCATGGAAAACCGGTCACGGAACAACGATTTGATAGCCCAAAGCTATGTCGAGTACTATCAGGAGGTACTCAACTACATATCTGTGCGCGTAACCGACATCTTCGATGCCGAGAACATAGCACAGGATGTATGGCTGCGTCTTCTTGAATATGACAAGGAGCTTTCAGCTGAGTCGATACGCTCCTTTATATATACGGTTGCCCGTAATCGAGTGAATGACTACCTGCGTCATGTATATCTTACTCGCGCTATAGAAAGTACCGACATCACCGGGGCGGAAAGTGTCGTCGATTATACTACCGAATCGTCTATCATAGCCCGTGATATTGCCCGGTTCGAGGCAAAGTGCGTCAAAGCTCTTCCGGAGCGCCGCCGTATTATATATGTATTGGCTCGATTCAAGGAGAAATCGGTCGATGAGATAGCTCTTGGAATGAATCTGTCGTTTCGTACGGTAGAAAATCAATTGTGCAGAGCGCGCCGTACCGTACGCGGATTTATATCGGCAACAGCTTAGTAATTATGTGTTTAACTCTATAATATTAACTTTAAATTAACCGTATGAAACAAACAGTGCTTAATGTTTTTCGTGCTGCCTTCATTGCGACGCTTCTTGCCGGACCGTCGCTGATGTTGTCGTCTTGCGGTGACGAGACTGAAGGTAAAGCAAGTATCAATGACGCTGCACCGGCCAAAGTGACCGATGTCAGCTCGGTTGCGGGTCCCGGAGAGGTTTATCTTACATGGACCATACCCTCTGACCCGAGTTTCATGTATACGAAAGTGACCTACAAAAACGCCAAGGGCGAGGAGGTTTATCAGATGTTCTCGAAAGATCATGCCGATGAGAACGGTGTGGTAAAGGCTACTGTCAGCGGATTTGTATCGACCGACCCCGTTGACTTCAATCTTTACGCATGCTCGCTGCGCGGCAACAATCAGGGTGCGGTGACCTACTCGGCCGCTCCCGGAGCACCGGCTTTCCTTGCCGTATCGCAGTCCATTACCGCAGAGCCTGCATGGGGTGGTATTTATGTCGGATATAAAAACGAGACCGTGGCAAAGGTTTTTGTCGAGGTCAACTATACCGACAAAGCCGACGCCTCCAAGAGTGGCTCCTACAAGTTTGAGGCTTCTCCCAACAGCGAGGGCAAAACTTTTGTACACCTGTTTACATCTGACAAGGAATTCATCAATGGTTCTACCGCATCATTGTCAGTTACCGCGCAGGATGCTGACGGCAATTCCTCCGATCCCCGCACCATGGAGTCTTATGTTAAGAAAGTAGTGGCTCTCGACCGCTCGGCATGGACTTTCCCCGGTTTCGCTCAAAGCAATGACCCGCAGATCGGTTACTCATCGCAGGAAGCTATAGGAGAGAATGGCGGTAAGAACGGTCGTGTTCTTGAAATGATAGACGGTAACGAAGGCTCTTTCTGGCACACTTCATGGAAGACTCCGTCAGACTATCCTCACTTCTTTATAATCGACATGGGCGAGGAGGTAGAAGTGTCCAACGTATCTATACGCCGTCGCGGCGGTAACAACGGCACCCACACAGGCCAGACATTCTATACCTGCTCCGAAGCCAACGCCACCGGCGCCGATCCTACGGCATGGGCATGGGACAATCAAGGCTGGTATGCGTTTGACCGCAATGTTGACCGTCATCAGCTTTTCTGTATGAAAGAGGTCAAAAAAGCCCGTTATATCAAGGCTTATTTTGCCGAAACCGACAAGGGCGGCAATTTCGTCATGGTATCGGAGTTCAACGCCTATACTCCCGCCGAATAATCTTAAATCGTAATAAATCAGTCAAAACAATTTTGCAATGAATAAGAAAGCATATCTGTTAGCGGCAGTGCTCACGCTTGGTGCTCCCGCCATAAGCATGCCCCTTTTCGCGCAGTCATCAGCTCAGGCTCAGGCCGGTACCGTAAGCGGTACGGTCATCGACGAGCTCGGCGACCCTGTTGTGGGTGCCACGGTGCGCGTCAAAGGCAGCAAGACCGAGGCTACGGCCACCGATATTGACGGACGTTTCACCATCCGTGCCAAGAAAGACGCTGTACTTGAAGTGTCCTATATAGGTTACCGTCCGCTTGCTGTGTCGGTTGACGGTAAAAGCAATCTCGAACTTCATCTTGTGCCCTCCGCTACCGCTCTCGACGAAGTCGTGGTGACCGGTTATACCACCCAGAAGAAGGAGTCATTGACCGGAGCCATCGCCCAGATCAAAGGTGACGAGGTATACCGCGGTCGCGGTACGACCAACACCTCTACCGCACTTCAGGGCGAGATACCGGGCTTGACCGTGACCCGTGGTTCGAGCCGACCCGGTAATGAAGGTGCTAACATGGAGATCCGCGGTGCCTATTCTATCAACGGCGGCGGCCCGCTTATCCTTATTGACGGTCAGGCCGCATCGCTTGACGAGCTCAACTCTATGGACGGTAACGACATAGCCAACATCTCCGTACTGAAGGATGCTTCGGCCGCCATCTACGGTGCGCGTTCGGCCGGTGGTGTCATCCTCGTTACCACCAAGCGCGGTCGCCTCGGCAAACCGCAGGTGACCTACTCGGGAAGCTACAGCCGCACTATCGACGGTCTGCAGATACCTCTGACCACCAATCAGGAGTGGCTTCAGATGTTCTTTGAGGGTCAGTATAACGATACTATGGCCAACAACCCCGACGTCACCGATCACGATGAGCTGATGAAGAGGTTCAACTGGTGGATTTTCGCCAATGCCGACAACTCCGGTACTCCGGCGCAGAAAAATCCCGAAACCGGCGCTTGGGAAATCGTTCCCGGAGCCGAGACTCTGACCGGCCAGACTCTTTTCAATGCTCTGATGGAGGGCCGTACCATGACATTGCTTAACGCCGGCGGCGTGGTAGCACGTTGGGAGCCGAACAATTATCTTAACGACTACCTGTTTGGCGACGCCGACACTTGGAAGCACAACCTGAGCATAGCCGGTGGCGACGAGCAGTTTAACTACCGCGCATCGCTCAACTATTCTACCGCACAGTCGCAGCTCCGTATAGCCGAGGATGGTGAGAAGAAGTACGGTGCCCGCTTGAATGCCGACTATAAGCCCAATGATTTCTTCAAGATCGAGACCGGTATGTCTTACGAACGCCGCAATATCAAGTCGCCTTCGCAAGGTGTGGGTCAGGGACACATGGACCCGTGGTTCTGGGCGTTCACCACTCCCGAAGGTCTTCCTTACGATACCTTCTCGAAGGAGCGTAACCCTGTGGGCTTTCTCAAGGACGGCGGTCAGGTAGAGACCCGCTGGAATACATTCCGCGCAAACGGCAAAATCACTCTTGACTTCTCAAAATACGTGAAGGGCCTCTCTATAGCAGGTAGCGGCGCCTATAAGCGCGTGGAGCGTGAGGAGACCAATTCAAAAACTGAAGTGCGCTTCTATGACTGGGCAGGCAACAATGTCACCAAGGGCGGTGTCAAGAGCAGCCCCGCACGTCTTGACGAGTATCATCGTTACTGGAACAGCTTCACTCTCGGAGCGTTTGCTTACTACAACCGTAAATTCGGCTTGCACGATGTAAACGCCATGATCGGTATAACCGGCGAGCAGGAGGACTACAAAAACATATCGGCCGGTCGTTACAAAGGTGAGGTTTATCCCGGCTCGGGTCTTGTTGACCTCAATGTATGGAACGGTGGTGACAACAATGCCGCCGGCGGTGGTCAGAGCTCATGGAGCTTCATGTCATATGTGGCCGACCTGCGTTACGCATATGCCGACCGCTACCTGATATCGTTTCTCGGACGTCGCGACGGTTCATCCAAGCTGACTCCCAACAACCGCTGGAAGAACTTCTACTCCATATCGGGAGGTTGGGTTATCTCAAATGAGAAGTTCTGGGAGACCATCGGCGCCAACAATTACGTGAACTTCCTGAAGATCCGTTACAACTACGGTAAGACAGGTTCGGTCAACGGTATCGGTAACTACGAGTCGTTCTCTACTATCAAGACCGGTAGTATATACCTCGGCGGAACAAGTCAGACTACCATGTGGATCGACGGTATGCGCTCGGCCAACCGTACTTGGGAGACTCTCCTGTCGCATGACGCCGGTATCGACTTCGGCTTCTTCAACAACCGTCTGCGTGCTTCGTTTGACTGGTTCCAGAAGACCAACCAAGGCATGTTCATTGATGTGATATATCCGGCAGTACTGGGTGCTTCTGCTCCTAAGACTAACAACGGTAAGCTTCGCACACGCGGCTGGGAACTTGAATTCAACTGGCGCGACCGCGTAGGTCAGGTGAACTACAACGTAGGGTTCAATCTGTTTGACGCCAAGACCAAAGTGCTTGAGTTGACCAACAATGAAAATATACCTAACGTAGGTACCAACTCCAAGCGTCTTATCGGTAAACCTATCGACTGTATATATGTGTATCAGACCGACGGAGTGTTCCAGACTCAGGAAGAGGTTGACGCTTATTATGAGATGTATTACTGGAATGCCGATCATTCCGGACCCAAGCCGGGCAACATCCTGCCCGCACCCGCACAGAACGGTACCAACCGTCTGCGTCCCGGAGCCCGCAAACGCGTCGATGTCAACGGCAACGGTGTTATAGACAAGGATGATATTTACTACGCCGGTGACAAGGCTCCGCGTCTGTCGTTCGGTATCAAGGGTGGCGCCGACTGGAAGGGCATCGACATATCGTTCTTCTTCCAAGGCATCGGCAAGCAGACTATCCTGCGCAGCGGTTATCTCTACGCTCCTCTGGTGGCCAACTATACCCAGCAGAACCGTACTTTCGTAGGCAAAGGCTGGACACCCGAGAATCACTCCAACAAATACACCATCTTCTCGCGCGACAATAACTTCAACAAGTTTAATTACGAGAACAGCGATGTGTCCGTGACCAACAACCGCTACATACGTCTTAAGAATCTCGTGGTGGGCTACACTCTGCCCCGTCAGTGGACCTCAAAGGTGGGCGTGGACAAGTTCCGCGTATACTTCTCGGGCGATGACCTCTGGGAGTGGACCAAGGTCAAGGACGGCTATGACCCCGAGCATGGTGAAGCATCCAACAATATCTTCCCCTTCAGCCGCATGTTGAATTTCGGTGTTGAACTTACTTTCTGATAACCGTTAAAGACTTTATGTTTATGAAACTATATAATAAATCGATATTGATGCTCGCCGTCGGCCTTACAATGACGGCATGCTCCGACTTCCTCGACAAGGAGCCGCTCGATCAGGGTACCGACGCTATCGCATTCAAGACCCCCGAGCAATTTGAGCAGGCGGCCAACCGTCTTTACTGCTTCGGTGGCAAGTGGGACGTGAAATTTGAACTCAACCTCGACATCTCCGGTATCGGCGGCAATGGCGGCGCAAGCGCTCAGGAGAAGCACGGCACATGGGGCTTCGGCGGTCACCGCGAGTGCAACATCCTTCTTGAGAAGGCCGCCTCTTATGCCGGTCCTCTCGACGAGATGACAGCCGACCATCCTATAGCCGCCTCGGTCGGTACGGCCTACTTCTTCCGTGCATGGCACCACTTCAACCAGCTTCGCACATTCGGCGGTGTGCCCATCATCGACCATGTTGTCGACGTAGCCGATGAGGTAGTTTACGGCAAGCGCAACAGCCGTTACGAAGTGGCTGACTTCATTATCAAGGACCTCAAGCGTGCGGCCGAACTTCTGCCCGCCAAGACCAAAATAGCCGGATTTGAAAACCGCGGCAAGCTTTGCCGTGAAGGTGCTCAGGGCTTCCTTGCCCGTGTGGCTCTTTATGAGGCTACTTGGGAGAAGTACACACCCTCTATCGGTCTTGATCTTGATGGTGACGGCGAGACAGTGGGCGCCGGTAAGGCAAAGCCCGAAGGCTATCCCTCGATCGACGGTCTCTTCTCTATAGCCCGTGACATGTCGAAAGCCGTTATAGATGAAGCCGAGCGCGGCACATTCGCTCTTTGGGACGAGTGCTCCGACACCGGACTCAGCTACTACTATCTTTTCAATCTTGATGACAGCAACGGCAAGATAGCCAACTACAAGGGCGTAGGCAAGCAGACCAACAAGGAGTTCATCATCAACAATCCTTATGATGAAGTAAACAAAAAAGGTGGCAATAACCTATCTTACACCGTGACTACCGGTCAGTCGTCCAACATCAGCGCTTGGTTTGGCGAGACATTTGTATGCTCCAACGGTCTTCCTATATTTATGAGTACATCTTCGAGCTGGGACGATGTATATGCCAATCCCGAATTTGGCGGTTACGATACATTCGAGGGTGAGTTTGAGAACCGCGATATGCGTTTTGTAGGATGTATAACACTTCCTTATCATGTCAACTATACAGCATCAACCGAGTATGGCGACGCACGCAATAAAGCCAACCTGCCTCCTTATCCCGAAGCTCTCTTCCCGGCTCCTTCCAACAAATATGACCCGATGGATCCCGCCAACCAGAGCAAGAATGGCGTTTACAATCCTATGATCGGTGTAAACTCCACTCACAACGGCTACGGATGCCGCAAGTACCTTATTGAATCAAGTTGTGCCCAGAACAACGAGTCGCCCGACTGGCCTATACTCCGTCTTGCCGAGGTACACTGTATCTACGCCGAGGCTGTATGTGAACTTGGCAACGGCCAGATATCCGATGCCGATCTTGACTTCTCGATCAACAAGAACCGCAGACGTGCCAAGGTGGCTCCTCTGACCAATGCTCTCATTGCCGGCAAGTTTGACGCCCGTTGGTTCAACTTCGCTACCGGAAGTTATGAATGTCATGCCATGACAATGCTTGACGAGATACGCCGTGAGCGCACTTGCGAGCTCTTTGCCGAAAACTTCCGCATGGATGACCTCAAGCGCTGGGGTATAGCCCACATAAACCTTAACGGACGGAAGGTAGGACGCCGCATACTCGGCACCGCCTACACAAATCCGGCCAACACGGTGAACGGACCTGCAAGCGTGGTCAACTATTTCGGTGAGCCCTGTTTCGATCCTAATACCCGTCCTCTGCAGTACGGTTTCGCTTCGGAAGAGCCGACCAATCCCAACTATGGTCGTCCCGTGGCAACTCTTGCCGCCAACTGTTTCTGGGGAACTTACGAGTATCTTGATTACGTACCGCAGGAGCAGATACGTCTGAACCCCAACCTGACTCAGAATCCCGGATGGTAAAATATAAGGTTCATACAGAACCCGGATTGGTGTAAAAATCCCCTCGTTGGAATTACTGCTGGGGTATGGGGCCGCGACTCGCTCGCGGCCCCTTTTTTATGTCATCATACAGGTATGAGCATCGGAGATGCTTAAATTTGTAGAACCCCACGATAAGCGCGTAGCGCGGTTCGTGGGGTCGGTGAATTCACCGTAATAAATGCCTGTCGGGGACAGGCGACATGCCTCATGAAGCTATAAATGTCTCGGGTCCTCGACGCGAAATGAAGTATGTCCGGCTCATATACCCCATGAACCGCGCTTTAGCGCTAATCATGGGGTTAGACATATTTCGTGTCTTCGACACTACTCTTTTGTTGATGGCTATGTGTGATGTTAATAAATTGTAAAACAGGGCGTTTAACTAAAAGTGTGTTTATGTTTGGGTGCGATTCTTCGGGCGATTTGTGGCAAAATGACACGAAACGGGCTGATAACAAACGAGTTGCACGCATTGTTCACTCATTTCGTCTAATTTAGATTTATTTCAGATGTAAGTGCGATTAAATTCGACGGTAAGCGGTAACTTTGCATCGGCTTGATGAAAGTCACGGACTTGGGAAAACACAGTCGCCTCTCTTTTTCATTCTACATCTACCTTCTGTATTGACTGCGGTTCCCGGGTCAGATAACGATTGTTGGCTTTCGTAGACAACAGATTGTTAGACGACAAGAAATATATACTTGAATTTTGGTTATGAGGGAGTGTGCTGCTGTGAAGTAGCGCACTTTCATTTTTTTTGATACTGTATGTCTATTAAAGGGTCAGCGGATTTTCCCGGTTGGCGGAAGCTCCTCTCAACCATATTGTGTAGCCAGTCTGAACATGAAGAATCGC
>VSOZ01000007.1 GCA_009775095.1 Muribaculum sp. | reverse complement strand
CGATTCTTCATGTTCAGACTGGCTACACAATATGGTTGAGAGGAGCTTCCGCCAACCGGGAAAATCCGCTGACCCCTATTTTGATATATGCGCCCCTGATAATAATATGTCCGCAACTTTTCATTCGAGTTTCCATTTCTTAAATAAAAATCTATTGCCGGTTGTAGTACATCAAACGTGGTCGTGTCTATATAATTTTTATCTAAAGCCATTGACTTCAGTAAAGAATATTGCGCTTTTTCTTTATCGCTTCTCATTTGAGTAATCTTTATGCCATTAATCAAATGTAATGCAGAATCAGGATGCTCTTCCATAATACTCTCAGCATGTTTAAGTTGACTTGAAACATGAGATTCTGTACACGCCGCTGTGAATAAAACGAGTGCAATATACAATATTATATTTAGAGATCGAAATTTGTATTTTGAGTTCATAGCTTGTATATGGTTCTATTATAAATTGTGCATGATGATATATCTGCAAAGATAGCTATAAGTATTTGGCAAAAGCAAATCTTTGATTACATTTGCCGTAAAAATTCTGTGTTCAATTTCCAGAAAACCTTAAGATAATTATAGATTTAACATAAAATTTTGTGGATAATGACATTTTTATCGCTATCTTTGATTTTATCAAATAATTCAGAAAACAAGCAATGGAAATTATGAAGAAAACCACTGTTTTTGTCACATTCTTGATTGTAGGCATTGTATGCCTATTGTCCTCGTGCACGACGTCAAAATCGGTCGTATCAAGCAATGTAAATCTAAATAAATACGCGTACGCTTCTATTATAAATAATGACACATATCACATACCGGCCGAACTGATGCAGTATGAGATCCAATTGTTTGACGCTGTCGAAGGCTCCGGATTGAAACTTGTCAGCGACTGGCGCATCAACGAGCTGTCGACGCAACAGCAGGAAAAACTTCTGATGGTCAAATACGGGGTAAACGTTACGGATGAAGAGACTGTCATAACCGTCAATTTCATAGATTACCTGTCGGGGCGTCCAGTAGCATCATGTCGTGGCGCATCATCAAGTCTCGGCATCAGCCATTCCGCCGACATGAGGGGCGCACTGAAAAATGTAGCGAAGCAGATAGCCGAAACATTCGGCGGACGCTAAAATACGACATCATCTCAAACCCATCGATTATGAAAGCCACATCACTTATCAACCTGATTTGCATATTGATGCTGACTGCATCACTCACAAGCTGCGACAAGGAAGAAGATGATTTCATCAAGGAGCCGACCGCCACCAGCACAATCATAACCGGCCGCATATGCACACCCGAAGGCACTCCATTTGCCGACATACCGGTCAGCGTGGACTACGAGTGGCGAAACATTACCGGCTCACTGTTAAAGCATAAAGCCAAAGGCACCACCGACAAAGACGGCATATACCGCATATTCTTTGAGATAAGTGAAGACACCGGGGCAGGAGGGTACTACTACTTCAGAGTGGATATGAGCAACATATCGCCGGACAAATACATCATGCCGTTTCCCGACCGGAAACTCGATTTCTTTGTATCTAACAGCAATAAGGAGGGGAAGACCCTGAAGCTCAACATAACCGTACCGCGCAAAAAGCTGACCGAGATAACCGTTGTCAATGACGGCTTTAATATTACTGACGGTGAATATGCCGTGGCCAATACATTTTCGTATGGCGACAACTGGCAGTCATTATATTACGAAGGAGCCGAAGACAACAGCAGCGTCACGACATACGAGCCGATAACGATCGACAAAACCGGTAACTGCCGCATAACGGCCCCGCTTGCTGTGGGCGTTAAAAACTCGCTCCAAATCGTTTACCGCAACAACGAGCCCCTTACCGGCTACTCTCCGGTAAGCGACATAAAAGAGATTAATATTACCGATACTTATTCGGATGAAGTGAGAATTGACATAAACAACCTGTCGCAATCATACCGGTTCAAAATCAAACCGACAAGCCGCCCCATGACACTCATGGGCGAGGATTATACTATAGCGGCCCCGCTCGATCTTGTATCGTTTCGCATAACCGACGGCTACGCCAATGACAAAGTAGGTCTGGATATGCCGTCATTTATAGAACCATATGATTCGATAGTGTGGAGCGCAAAGGTGTTGCCTGACACATACAAAGTGTACAGCAAGTATACCGACAGCGACGGAGAAGGCAAGAAATTGACCCGGCAGTTCAGTACTTACTTCTATCATGAAGGACAGATAACCAACTACCTCAAAGGATATAAAAACAACAAGGTCATTCACACCGACTCAACCACGATCATAGTTTACAACCGCGATTTTATGTGTTTTGACTGGACGAAAGGAAATGTGTCGTTGACCGGAGGCAGCTCATGCGTATACAATCGCCTTGACCGCATGTATGAATACGCAGTGACACATACATCGCAAAAAGACAATACCCGATGGATTTCAATTTCCGTAATTCCAAACGACAACTCTCACCCCGTTTCAGCAGAGAAGGCCAAAGCGGGATTACAATATCTGCTCTCACAAAACGGCATCGAAAAAGGCAGCCTGAACCTGTCGACGGCAAATGAAGTATTCACATGTCTGCCCTCCGGAGCAAATCCTGTCGAGTTTTACGAAAACGCTTCGACCCGCATACTGCTTGTACACATGCCGGCTACAGAGTACGCCGATGACACGTATTCGCTACACGTAGAATCAAAATGATCGCACATTAATCACGAATGTCATATTTCATAAATATTACATTTGTAGGGTGGCTTATAGCTCGCTTAATGAATTTTCACTAACTTTGCGACATGAACGACTTTTTCAAGATCATCAAACGCTTTGTGCCTCCCTACAAGAAGTATCTGGCGCTTAATATAATATTCAACATTCTGGCGGCGTTTCTGACGCTGTTCTCTTTCGCATTCATCGTGCCTATCCTAAGGATGCTCTTCGGCATAGAGGAGATGGCTTACACCTTGATGCACACCGGCGAAGGCGTCTCACTGAAAGATGTAATCATAAACAATTTTTACTACTACACCCAGCTCATGATTACCGACTGGGGGCCTTCCGGTGCTCTCGCAGCACTGGCAATCATGCTCGTTATCATGACCGCTCTTAAAACAGGAGCCACATATCTCAGCTCCTATTTCATAATACCCATGCGCTCAGGCATAGTGCGCGATATACGCAACTACATGTACAATAAAATCGTCAGTCTGCCTATATCGTTCTTTACCGATTCGCGCAAAGGCGATGTCATGGCTCGCATGACCGGCGATGTAGCCGAAATCGAGAACTCGATCATGTCATCGCTTGACATGTTTTTCAAAAACCCCATTATGATCATCGTATGCCTTGCCATGATGATAGCCATATCATGGCAACTTACGGTGTTTGTACTAATACTTCTACCGTTAGCCGGACTCGTCATGGGGCGCGTTGGCAAGCGACTCAAACGCCAGTCACTTGAAGCGCAGAACCAATGGGGACTGCTTATGTCAAATATCGAAGAGACCCTCGGAGGTCTGCGCATAATCAAGGCTTTCAACGCCGAAAACAAAGTACGCAGCCGCTTCAAGCGCGAAAACCAGAAATTCTACCGGATAAGCAACCGCATAGCCCGCCGCCAATCATTGGCTCACCCCATGAGCGAATTTCTCGGCACACTTACCATAGCCATAGTCCTCTGGTTCGGCGGTACACTCATTCTTGTAGGCAATTACTCGCTTGAGGCAGGTTTTTTCATATATTACATGGTGATTTTCTATAATATCATCAATCCCGCCAAGGAGCTGTCAAAAGCAGTATATTCTATAAAGAAAGGACTTGCTTCGATGGAACGTGTAGACCGCATTCTGAACGCACAGAACCCCATAAAAGATCCTGTCGAGCCGAAAAGCATAGACAAGCTCGAAGGCACAATCGACTACAACGACGTGACATTCTCCTACGGCACGATGCCCGTGCTTAAAAATGTGTCGCTGCATATACCCGCCGGTGCTACTGTAGCCATTGTCGGACAGAGCGGCTCGGGCAAATCCACATTGGCCGACCTGCTGCCCCGCTTCTACGACATCGACAAAGGCAGCATAACCATTGACGGCATAGACGTCAAAGACATGAAGGTAAAGGACCTGCGCAGCTTCATGGGCAATGTCAATCAAGAAGCCATACTCTTCAATGACACATTCTTCAACAACATCACCTTCGGCGTTGAAGAAGCCCCGATGGAGAAAGTCATAGAAGCCGCCAAGATAGCCAACGCACATGACTTCATAATGGCGTCGGAAAACGGCTACGACACCAACATAGGCGACCGCGGATGCCGCCTGTCGGGCGGACAGCGCCAGCGCATATCGATAGCACGCGCCATTCTCAAGAATCCGCCAATACTCATACTTGACGAAGCCACATCGGCCCTTGACAGCGAAAACGAGAAACTTGTGCAGAGCGCTCTCGACCGTCTGATGGAGGACCGCACGACCATAGTCATCGCCCACAGACTGTCGACAATCAAGAACGCCGACATAATATGCGTGATGCACGACGGACGCATTGTCGAAGCCGGAGGTCATGACGAGCTGATAGCTAAAAACGGCTATTACAAACGGCTTGTCGACATGCAGAAATTTTAGAAACATTCATCATTAATTTTATATTTATCATGTCTATCCTGCAACCCGGTAAGAAGATCGCCATATGCAGCGACCATGCCGGATATGAACTCAAAAGCGTTATAGAGGGCTATCTGCTTTCGCAAGGTATCGAGTGTGAAGACTTCGGCACTTTCAGCGCCGAGAGCTGCGACTACGCCGACTTCGCACACCCGTGTGCCAAAGCTATCGAAGAGGGCCGCGACTATCCCGGCATCGGCATCTGCGGCAGCGGCAACGGTATCGGCATGACTCTCAACAAGCATCAGGGCATACGCGCCGCCCTCTGCTGGAACGTGGAACTGGCCCGACTTGCCCGCGCCCACAACGACGCCAACATACTTGTACTTCCTGCACGCTTCATAGAACCTACTCTCGCACTCGCTATCGTCGACGAGTTCCTCAAGACACCGTTTGACGGCGGCCGCCACGAGAAGCGCATAGCCAAAATGCCTGTAAAATAAGGGCATCGCTACCGATTATATCGTTAATATTTGTACATTTGAGGCAAATGGATTAATTTTGCGGTGACTACGACACGTCATCGCAAAAGATGACATATTGTTTAACTAATATTTCTACAATTGGATATAGACCCGTTACCGGCTACATCCCCACTGTCGGGGATGATAATCATGGCAGCCGAAAACATGGTGGATGTGGCGACACCAACCGCCGGAAGCATTATAGCACTGATACTCGCCGCGATAGCGCTTATAATATCAGGCTTCGTCTCAGGAAGTGAAATAGCATACTTCTCTCTTACACCCTCCCAGCTCGAGAGCCTTGAAGAGTCGCCTAAAGGCGAGACCATCAACCGGCTTCTCGGTGCGCCGGAAAGACTGTTGGCCACAATACTTATCGCCAACAATCTTGTCAACGTCACCATAGTAATACTCTGCAACTTCGCATTCAATCAGATATTCGTATTCCACAGCGGAGTACTCAACTTCATTTTTCAGAGTGTGGTGCTCACGTTCCTCATTCTGTTGTTTGGCGAGATATTGCCGAAACTGTATGCCAACACATATACCGTGAAATGGGCGAAGATGGCTACTGGCGGCATAAGCACCGCCGTAAAACTACTGTTCCCTATATCTTCGATGCTTGTGAAAAGCTCCGGCATTGTCAACCGCATAGTCACAAAAAAAGCCGAGAACATATCGGTCAACGACCTCTCACAGGCTCTTGAGATAACCGAGGTGAAAGCCGTCGAGGAGAAGGAGATGCTCGAAGGCATACTTGAGTTCGGCGACACCACGGCGTCGGAGATCATGACCCCGCGTGTCGACATGACCGACATAGAGATCACCTCGACCTTCGACGAAGTGATGGACATCGTACTGTCAAGCGGATTCTCGCGTCTGCCGGTATATGACGGCACCGACGACAACATCAAGGGTGTGCTTTACAGCCGCGACTTGTTGCCCTACATAGGCAAGGACACACAAGACTTCGAATGGCAGAAACTCGTACGCGAACCATACTTCGTGCCGGAGTCGCGCATGATCGACGACCTGCTTGAAGACTTCCGCCGCCGACGCATACACATGGCCATCGTAGTCGACGAATTTGGCGGCACACAAGGACTCGTGACCCTCGAGGATGTGCTTGAAGAGATCGTGGGCGACATAAATGACGAATACGACGAAGAGGAGGTGACTTACAAACGTCTGCCCGACGACACCTATATTTTCGATGGAAAGACACTTCTGACCGACTTCTTCAGAGTGACCCGTCTCAATGAGGAGGATTATGCCGAAGTGACCGAAGACTGCGACACTCTTGCCGGCATGTTGCTTGCCATAAAAGGCGACTTCCCAAAAGCCAAGGAGTCAATCGTATACGGACGCTGCCGTTTTCTCGTGCTTACCATCGAACGCCACCGCATAGCCGGAGTGCGTGTAAAGGTGATGCCTGAAGACGAAGAAAACCGATGATGCGCCCGACTCTCCTATCGATTTTAATATTATCGGCTGCGGCATTGTGTATGTGCACGGACAAGGTCGAAAACAACGCCATACCGCGTCCCGAAGCATATCACCGCATAATCCCATACGACACCGTCTACCGTCAAGTAGAGAATCTGCCGGTGAAAATGATGCTGAACGCACAGGCAGATATAGCTACAAAATACTCCGGCGGCAACACATGGATCGACGTCACATACCGGCGCTACGGTGCGGTTCTGCACTACACTCTCGCGCAAAGCTCACCGAAAGATACCGAAAAAGCACTCGCTAACCGCATTGAGCGCGCATCAATGAATACCGGAGGACGGGATTCGGAAATAATCGAACTCACCTCGCCCGGTGGCTTCACATCGACCGTCATAATCACACCGGGAGCTACCGTAACGCCAATCCAACACATAGCCACCGACAGCAAAGGCACTCTAATCTACGGCAGTCTTGAGATAATACATGTGGTTAACGACCCGGAAGAGACGCGCCCCATAGTCGAGGCGGTAACGCACGATGTCATGGAAACGGCAAAGCAACTTTCACCATGATCGACAAGTTTACAATAGATACCGCGGAGATTTACGTGACTCATTTCTCTCCGGAAGAGGAAGCGACGGGCCAGAACTGTGCGCAACGCCTTGCCGTGGCACGATTGCTACGACACGCACTCGGATGTGAGGCAACAGTCATGCACCGCGATGACGGCTCACCCTACATTGACGGTCTCGTACGCGAACTGTCGATATCGCACTGCAAAGGCTATGCCGCAATAGGGCTGCACTACGGAGCACGTTTCGGCATAGATATCGAACGCCCGCGCGCCACACTGCAGAGAGTAGCACGCAAGTTTCTGTCAGCTGACGAAATGCAGCGCCTACATACCCCCGAAGAACTTCTAAAGGCATGGACCATAAAAGAGGCCTTGTACAAAGCAGCGGCAACGCCGGGCATATCTTTGGCCGAAGGTCTCGTATTGCCGCTGCCGTCAACACCCGATATGTCATACGCAAAAAAGGACGGCTTGGCCGTCCCCTATAAAATATCATCGTTTGCTTACGATGACTGTGTCATTTCCGTCGCGTTGCCGATTCCATAAACAATAGTATCGGCGCAGAGCCTACGTCAGTCCTCAAATAGCCCGAGCATTTCGGTCATTGAGTCATCCTCGGAGCACGGATTCATCATCAATAACCCCAGCCCCAGCGCGATCAACACTTTACAAAAAAATCGCTTCCCCATTTTAGTAAACTTTTAATCGTGAATCGTTATACGTTCATAACCATATTCACGACCGCATGGTTCACCGAAAGAATAAAAAAGAAGCGGCGGCATCAACTCTGCTCCATACCGCGGAACCATTCGTCAACAGTGGGAGTGTCCTCGGCCAAACCCGTACCGGCTTCGTAGCCGTACTCTTCACCATGCTGCGACTTGTCAAGACCAATCTCCTCGCTACGACGCGACACACGCAGGGGTATGATCTTATTTGTCAACCAATACAAACCGTAGCTCATGGCAAATGTATAGGCAAACACCATCAGCAATACAAGAATGTGATTCCAGAAAAACCGGCCGTGGGTAATCATGTCGGGATTGCCGTCGGCAAAAAAGTCGTAAGCAAACACTCCCGTCAGCACCGTACCGAGTATACCGCCGAGTCCGTGGGTGGGAAACACGTCGAGAGCGTCGTCAAGCATCTGCCCGTAGCCTTTCCACGACACAGCCATGTTACAGCATATAGTGATGACAAACGACATAAATATACTTTGCCCTACCGTGACCCAGCCTGCACACGGAGTAATGGCCACGAGACCTACGACCGCACCGATGGCGGCCCCCATGGCCGAAGGTTTGCGCCCACGCAGAGCGTCAAACACAACCCATGTTATCATGGCGGTAGCGGCGGCGGTATTGGTGTTCAGAAACGCAGCCACCGCAATACCGTCGGCGGCAAGCGAGCTACCCCCGTTAAAGCCAAACCACCCGAGCCACAGCAGAGCGGCTCCGAGCAGCACAAACGGCACATTGGCGGGTTTGGCGGCCTCCTGCGATGGTGTACGCCGGCCCAAGAATATGGCTCCGGCAAGCGCGGCGATACCTGAAGCGGCATGCACTACTATGCCTCCGGCAAAGTCATGTACGTGCATCATGCCGAAAAGTCCCTCGGGATGCCATGTACAGTGGGCGAGCGGACAATAAACAACTACAACCCACAGCACCATAAACAGCAGATAACCGGCAAAATGCACGCGCTCGGCAAACGACCCGGTTATAAGCGACGGGGTGATGATGGCAAACTTCATCTGAAACAGCGCAAATAGCGCAAGCGGTATCGTAGTCGTGGCAATACCTATCTGCGACAGGTCGCCGGCACCTGTAACATTGCCCACCCCGACGCCTCTGAACAGAAAGAAATCGGCAGGATCGCCTATCACATGACCTATGTCATTTCCAAAAGCCAATCCGAAACCAAACACCACCCATATTACACTCACAAAACCCATCACTATAAAACTCTGCAGCATAGTGGAAATGACATTTTTAACACGTACCATTCCACCATAGAAAAACGATAGACCCGGTGTCATCATCAATACAAAAATCGTGGCCGTTATCATCCACGCCACATTTGCAAACAAGTGATCATTAGGCATATCAAAAATACCTTCAGCCGGAGTTACAAACAAACCCAAAACACTGACGGCAAGCATAACAACAAACGTAAACAGCCAACCGTAACTGATTTTTCTCCCTCGAATAGTCATACAACAAACAATTAAATTATGTAAATAAAAAACTGCCAAAGCCACGGGGTGCCGAGCATAATAACAAATAGCCGCCTACACAGAAGCATCTCAAGCAAAAAGCAATTATATCGACCGCAAAATAAACTATTAGCAATTAAAAATGCAAATTATTTAGCAATTTTCTTAAAAATATTTTAATCACCTCGCTTTATATATGTATGAGAATTTTGACGTACATTTGTAATTGAACTAAAAAAGGAGATTATACCATAAACTCATAAAAATGGTTTGTGCACAATTGTCAAGATTACATCAATATCATGACACTATTAATTATATGAGCCGGAGATTTGGGCCGATAGTAGAAAAAATCGTAACTTTGCACAACTTACGACTCTTGGAAACAGATGAAAAAAGTATTGCTTCTCGGCTCCGGCGCTCTTAAGATAGGGCAAGCGGGCGAATTTGACTACTCGGGATCGCAAGCGCTCAAGGCCTTGCGCGAAGAGGGCATTTCAACAGTGTTAATCAACCCCAACATCGCCACTATCCAGACTTCGGAAGGCGTGGCCGATCAAGTTTATTTCCTCCCCATCACACCGTACTTCGTCGAAGAGGTCATCAAGAAAGAGCGTCCCGACGGCATACTGCTTGCTTTCGGCGGACAGACCGCTCTCAACTGCGGTACGGAGCTATACCTGAGCGGCGTGCTTGACAAGTATGACGTCAAAGTACTCGGCACTTCGGTAGAGGCCATCATGATAACGGAGGACCGCGATCTATTCGTAAAAAAGCTCAACGAGATCGACGTAAAGACGCCCGTGTCGCAGGCTGTCGAAAGCCTTGACGCCGCCGTGGAAGTCGCCCACCGCATCGGATATCCCGTCATGGTGCGCTCGGGCTACGCGCTGGGCGGTCTCGGCTCCGGTATATGTACCAACGACGAGGAGTTTACAAAACACTGCGAGAGCGCTCTCGCCTACTCCAAGCAGATACTCGTAGAGGAGTCACTTAAAGGCTGGAAAGAGATCGAATTTGAGGTAATACGCGATGCCAACGACCACTGCTTCACCGTTGTGCCGATGGAAAACTTCGACCCGCTGGGCATACACACCGGCGAGTCCATCGTCGTAGCTCCCATAGTTTCGCTCACCAAAGAGCAGATAAAGATGCTCGAGGATATAGCCATAAAGGTTGTACGCCACATAGGCATTGTGGGCGAGTGCAACATACAGTACGCATTCAACGCGGAGACCAACGATTACCGCATAATCGAGATCAACGCACGCCTCAGCCGTTCGTCGGCCCTCGCCTCAAAAGCTTCGGGCTATCCGCTGGCTTTCGTAGCCGCAAAACTCGCTCTCGGCTACACCCTCGACCAGATCGGCGAGATGGGCACTCCCAACTCGGCTTACGTGGCCCCGTCGGTCGACTACATGATAGTAAAGATACCCCGCTGGGACCTCACCAAATTCGTAGGTGTTGACCGCGAGATAGGCTCATCTATGAAGTCTGTAGGCGAAATCATGTCTATAGGCAAGTCATTTGAGGAGATAATACAGAAGGGCCTGCGCATGATAGGTCAGGGAATGCACGGCTTTGTCGGCAACAACGACATCCGCTTCGACGACCTCGACAAGGCGCTCTCTCACCCCACCGACATGCGCGTCTTCGCCATAGCACAGGCCCTTGAAGAGGGCTATACGGTAGAGCGCATCGAAGAGCTCACCAAGATCGACCGCTGGTTTATCGACCGCCTCAACAATATAGTACGCTACGCCGGTGTTCTGAAAGGCTACGACAAGATAGAAGACCTGCCGAAGGATGTGCTCAAAGAGGCCAAACGCCTCGGCTTCTCCGACTTCCAGATAGCACGCTTCGTGGAAAATCCGTCGGGCAACATGGAGCCCGAGATACTCCGCGTACGCAGCCACCGTAAGGCTCTTGAGGTGACACCCCGCGTGCGCCGCATCAATACCGTAGCTTCGGAATATCCCGACCTCACCAACTACCTGTATGTCACTTACGGTGCCGAGGAGAACTCGATACCTTACGACATGAACGCAGGCAACAACATAGTCGTACTCGGCTCCGGCGCATACCGCATAGGCAGCTCCGTAGAGTTTGACTGGTGCTCGGTCAATGCCGCAAGCACATGTCGCAAACTCGGCTACAAGTCGATAATGATTAATTACAATCCCGAGACCGTGTCGACCGACTATGACATGTGTGACCGCCTCTACTTCGACGAGCTGAGCTTTGAACGCGTCATGGACATCATAGACCTCGAAGCTCCCCGTGGAGTCATCGTGAGCGTTGGCGGACAGATACCCAACAACCTCGCCATGAAACTTCACCGCCGTCACGTCCCCATACTCGGCACCTCGCCCGTGTCGATCGACCGTGCCGAAAACCGCCACAAATTCTCGGCCATGCTCGACCAACTCGGCATCGACCAGCCCCGTTGGAAAGAGCTCACCACTCTTGACGAGATCGAGTCATTTGTCGAAGAGGTAGGCTTCCCCGTGCTGATACGTCCGAGCTACGTGCTCTCCGGCGCCGCCATGAACGTATGCTATGACTACGAGCAGATGACCCGCTTCCTCGATCAAGCCGCAAAAGTGTCTAAAGAGTATCCGGTTGTCGTGTCGGAATTTCTGCAGAACGCCAAGGAGATCGAGTTTGACGCTGTAGCACGCAACGGCGAGATCGTGGAATACGCCATCTCGGAACACATCGAGTTTGCAGGCGTACACTCCGGCGACGCCACCCTCGTGTTCCCCGCTCAGAAGATTTACCTCGCTACCGCGCGCCGCATCAAACGCATCAGCGCCAAGATAGCCCGCGAGCTCAACATATCAGGTCCGTTCAACATCCAGTACCTCGCCAAAGACAACGACGTAAAGGTCATCGAATGCAACCTTCGCGCTTCGCGTTCGTTCCCCTTTGTCAGCAAAGTATTGAAAAAGAACTTCATCGAGACCGCTACCCGCATCATGCTCGGCGAGAAGGTCGAGAAGGTAGACACCTCGACATTTGACATCGACTATATCGGCATCAAGGCCTCGCAGTTCTCGTTTGCCCGTCTGCACAAAGCCGATCCGGTACTCGGTGTCGACATGTCATCGACCGGCGAAGTGGGTTGCCTCGGCAAAGACTTTGACGAAGCTCTGCTCAACGCCATGATATCGGTAGGTCACCATGTGCCCGAAACCGGTGTGCTTGTCAGCTCCGGCGACGTCCGCGGCAAGGTCGACATGCTCGACGCATGCCGTCTGCTCGACGAACACGGTTACAAGATCTACGCTACCGAAGGTACGGCCAAGTTCCTCAACAACAACGGCATCGAGGCTCACCCCGTATGCTGGCCCGACGAAGAGGGCGAGAACGTGCTCGACATCATAGCCGGCCACAAGGTAGACCTCGTGATCAACATCCCCAAAAACCACACCAAGCGCGAACTCACCAACGGCTACCGCATACGCCGCTGGGCCATTGACCACAACATACCGTTGCTGACCAACGCACGCCTTGCAGGAGCCTACGTAAAGGCATTCCTCAACAAGCCCGTGACCGCCCTCGGCATCACCCCGTGGCAAGAGTATAAATAACGTACTTGCGCAATCTACGACAACAGCCCCTGCCGAAGCTTCTCCTCGGCAGGGGCTGTTGTCGTATTAGACCAATTAGACTAACTTGAGCAATAAACGGGATACGCAAGCCGGTAAAAGCCGGAGGGTGTGCCTTCACAGGTACACCCTCCGTTCTGTAGTATAAAGCTGTTTTTGTAGCCGAGATTAACGCACTTCGCGTGCTGTCGTGGCATCAACCGCAACCGACTCTGACTGACGGAGCATAATATTCTTGCCAAACGAGTCGATAACAGGCATACCGGAGCGGACTACACCGCTACGTGCGGGAGCTGCCATTAAAGCGGCCTCTGCCGTAGGTTCTATTCGTAATAGATACGGTTGTATCATCGTAAAATAAGTACCTGCCCGCGTATTGCTGTTGACAGTCGTTTTAGATGTAAATAAATCAAGACGCAAAGCATCGGATACATGAGTACCCCATCCGCCATCATCTTCAAAGAAACCTACACTTATAGGAGTACCGTCACTAAGTACAGCATAAGTAATATCGGCAACCATGCCGGCTGATGCGCCCCATGTATAATAAGTTGTTGAAGTTTCATTCAAGATAGTATACATATAATATGTCTTACCGTCTTCAACATAGTTACGTACAAACTGTCCACCCTTTACACTAAGACCTCCGGTCGTGGCATTGAATGTCAAGGGAACTTTATCGCCATCACCCAAATCAAGATAGTATTTTGAACCGCTTTTCAAAACATCGCACAAGAAGCCATTAAGCTGACCGGATTTATTATAGTAATAAAATCTCCACTCACCGGCTATGTCCTTGGCGAAGTCGCACTGCGCAACCGGGATGCGGTCTTCGATAGTACCGATTTTATATGATATGTTGCAGCGGCGCACATGACCCGTATTGTTTTCGGTCATAGTCACCACAAGTGCGTCATCGACGATTGAGGCGGAGCACCAGTCAGCATCGGTAGTTACGGTTAAGGGAGCATTAGCTTTCAAAGGATATGTAAGGGTTGTGGCCTTATCACCCGAACCGATGTTGAGCACACCGCCCATATCAAAGATCAGACCGGCTTGAATCACGGCAATCTCGGTGGTCTTGTCACCTGCCTTTATGGTCAGGTTTGAAGTACGGCCCTCAAGCGAGGAATTCTCGGTGACGCTGACAGTTACCGTATTGCCGTTCACCGCCGTAGTCACCCATCCTTGATCGGATGAGCTTACAGTCACGGGCTCGGCGGTATCGACCACGATAGTGCCTTGCGAAGCGGCTGCGGGGAATGAGGTCTCGCGGCTTATCACCTGCAGGGTCGAAGTGCCGTCGCCGACCCACTTGTCATCATCGTCATCGCACGCCGTGAAAGCGACGCCTGCCATGACGGTTATAATAAGTATATTAAATATCTTTTTCATGTCGCTCTTATTTTACTTTTTAACCATAGTTTCGATATAAGTCATCTGATAACCGTCACCGCCTTTGACACGCCATTTACCGGCAGCCTGACCTCTTGGTTGTCCGCCGACAGAACCGGTGAAGTAGTATGCAGCAAATGAATTCGGCGGATAGCTCAATTCGTTATATCCGTTTGAGGTAAATTCATATTCCCCGGGTTGTTCGGGATTTTTCACGATATACATACCGGCAGCCTCATCCCATGTAATCGAACCGGAACCGGTAGCAGGGTTTATACCCCATGCGCAGAACCATATGAGCCGGCCGGTAGATTCCTCGACCGCAATCTGCTGCGAGCAGATTTCAAGCACTCCTTTTGACTTCTTGAATGTAGCTATGACATCATAATTGTCGTTCAGGCCTTTTATAATATAACGGTTGTTGGGTTTGTCGGGCACAAAAGTCACATCGACAGTTGATGGCTCACCACCGGGGTTGAAATATATCGTGAACTCACCGGCAAACTCTTCAAATTTCGAATAATCATCCGGCAAAGTACCTGCAATAGATACGGCATCGCCCTTCGAATCGGTTCCGCTATATACCATGCTCTCTATATCATAGGCAAGTTGCTCTATAACGGCATCACCTACCTTCACCGGCTCCAAAAAGCGTATACCCGTAGCGGTCGGCACAAAATAGCTGCCGTCACGGCTGTCATCGTCGGCGCGGCCACCATCGCCCTCACCCCAAGCAAACTCCATGTAGCGTGCATCGAGGTCAATAGCCACATTGACCGCAAGTGAACCGACAGTACCGGCCGCTGAAGTAAGGAACATGTTGTCAGACATAGCGGTGACTGCGTTTATATATTGTGCGGCATCACTGTCAAGACGATGCATGTACATGATGTTACCGGTGCGCTTTCCGCGCAGTTTGATGACATCGTCAGTCACATCCATGATGGCAAACTCGAAGTCACCGTCATAGGCCTGATATTTACTCGATGATGGAGTGGCGAAGAAGTGCATTAGAGTGTTGTAGGAGTCAAAAGTCAACGACGGACCGTTGTCACTTGTCAACTTATAAAGACTTGTCTCGGTAACACCCGGTGCGAGTTCACAACCCACTGTAGCCTGAGTATTGTCAAACTTAACTGTATAAATATATCCGCCATATTTTATATTGCGGTCAGGATAATACTCAAATATCCATCCGTTTTCAGAACTTGTAAGCACTTTCTTTGTATTGTCAAGTGCCTCTTGAATACGGAGCGCTGTCGGCTCATCGAATATATCTTCCTGATCTTTAAGACAGGATTGAAGCAGCATAGCGGATAAGGCTATCAGCATAGCCGGTAATATTTTGTTGAATTTCATAATTTCATTAATTTAATCGGTTAATCCACTGTTAAATCGGAAAGATCGACCTTACCTGTGACCACGTCATTCTGACGACGCTGAAGAGTGGCGCGGAGATCATCCATGTCTATATTGAACTGTTCCTCCATATAGGTACGTACGATATCGAGTTTCTGCAGTATCAGCTCACGACTTGATGAAGAAGCTTCAGACAGCATAGCGTTCCAATCCTCCGTGCTGTTTGTCACGTAGATTGACATCATCTCGGCAAAGTCCTCCTGATAGGAGTGCTGCGCATAAGAGGATATAAAACCGTTTTCCATATATTCCGACCGGAAAGGCTCCTCGCTCCACATGTCGGCCACATATCCCGATCCGGTCACCAATTGGAAGTCGGCCGGTATGGACTTGGTCTGGTTGAGGATATGGGTGAATTCATGATGGATAGTCTTGAAGTAATAGTGGTTGAGCTGGGCGGCATTACCGAGATACTGCGGAAGATAGTTCAATCCGGCGAGGAATATCTTGCGGCCACCCTCGGCTGTACCAAGCACAAACGTGCCATTATTCTTGTATTCCCACTCACCTACCGTATAAAACATCTTGGGGAAGTAGCGGCAGGTGAAGTCAGTGCCTGCTACTTCGTTGTAGGTCTCCACACACAGATATTTAACCAGATGAGCCATAGTCACGGCATCCTCATAACGGGCCGGTACAAGATAGTAGTCAAAGTCACCCTCTATATCCTCGTAACGATACTTGAAGTCAATATTGTATGGCTTGTTGAAGTTGGCGAGCAGCCAAGTGTCAAGCTCTGTTGGATCGGTGTTGTCGGGCGTGATGACGCTGATGCTTGTATCGGGATCATCAGACGAGCAACCGGTAAAAGCCGCAGCCGACACTGCCAACAGCGCTACGCTTAATATTTCGATTGTTTTCATTGTAATTTTTCTTTAATACTTTGTCAAAAACTTACTGAGTCGATTAACGGGGATTGGCCTCAAAGCCTGCATCACGTACTTTCAGCGGTATCTGGTGGGCACGACGCTTATCGTCCTTGGTAAGGAAGTCAGTACGTTTTACAGGCTGACCTGTAGAGTCATGAGTGCGGCGCATGATTTCTATACCATAGCGTTTGATGTCAAACCAGCGTATACCGGCATGCATAGTCTCAAGGCGACGGAACTGTAGCATGCACTGTAGCATGCACTCCTGAACGGAGCCTTCGGCATCGATGGCAAATGCGGGGTTGAGGTGCTTCTTAATAGTCGACTGAAGACCGGTCTCATCGTCGTAGCAGTACCCGATAGGCTCGTAGAACTCCTGAATATTGTCGGGAGTCAGGACTTTGGTACTCTTGGTGAAGTTCTGCATCCAAGTGGTAAGGTCGGCGGCAGCCTCGTCGTAACGCTTGAGCATTATGTAAGCCTCGGCACGGTTAAGCAGGGCCTCGTCGGATGTAAAGGCGGGATACACGGCGCGGCGATAACCGGTTTGGGCCACGGGGTCAGTGTACTCGAAAAGATCACCGTACTTCCAGAATATGGCACGGTCCATACCGGATGCCTTATAAATCTTGGGCTGATGCCATAGTTGGGTGTAGGAGCCATATATATTACGGGCTCTCATATCTTCATTATCAGCAAGATAAGAACAGTGGCTGTAGCGTTTGCATCCACCCGAGCGGAGTGACCAGCTTGACCATATCACACCCATCTGAGAGTAAGCAGTCATAAGCAGCAGGTTGGCATTGGACGAAGCATTTATATATTCATTTGATATGGCATCAAGACTCTGAGTCATGGAAGCCATTGACTTCCAGTCGCGAAGCATGGTCTTGGGTTGTGAACCGAGGCACTTGGTGGCATAGGTGACAGCTTTCTCCCACTGCTCTGTATAGAGATAATAGCGGGCGGCGAAAGCGTAGGCGGCCTTGACATTGAAGTGATACTTGGGCACACTGTAGTGCGAGTCACCTATATACTTGAGGCCCTCCTCGATGTCGGCTTCTATCTTCTTATAGAAGTCGGCGAGATTGCCGCGCTCATACTGAGGCATAAGCTCCGTTTCGGCAACTTCCATATAGGGCAGACCGAGTTCGGAGGCTGCATTCTGGGTCCACGGCTGGCAGAACATGCAGGCAAGCATGAAGTGATTGTAGGCACGGCTTATAAGTGCCTCGCCGCGGCACTCGTCGATAGTTGCAGATGGAGCGGCCGTCTCAATTGCAGCCAACGCTTCATTGGCCGACGCTATGGCTATGTAGGCGCTTGACCAGAAACGTTCAAGCGATTCATTGTCTCTTTCGGTCTCGTCAATCCAGCCGTAACACTGGTCATAGAAACGTGTCGAATAAGGATTATCCTCTCCTATGTCATCAGTATTGTCCGATGACAGCTCGGCTACGACTATGTAGTCGTTTTCATTATAAGCCGACGTAAGCATTGCCTTGATCTTCTCTTCACTATCAAGTGTGGCCCGGTTGTCAGGCATCGTGTCAAGGAAGTCATCGCAACCCGTCAGAGCAAGCATAGCCAAAGCAAGCGCCGAAGCATATTTCATATATTTTTTCATATCTGTATTCTATTTCTTGTTTTAGAAACCTAAGTTAACGGTAAGCGTAAACTGCTTGGGAGTGGGAGCCGCCACACCGCCGGTGTTGAAGAACTCCGGATCCTGTCCGTTGAGCTTCTTGTCAGCGTAGATCAGGAACATGTTGGTGGCCTGAAGTTTGGCGCTGAGGCGGGCAAGGCGAAGTGCGTTAAGCACCTTCTGCGGGAAGTCGTAGTTTACCGATATCTCCTTCATGCGTATGAAGTCGCCTTTTGCTACACGTTCGGTAGAGTAGTTGTAGGCATTGTAAGCGTAAGCCAGTTTATAGTTATCCCTGTTCTGGCGTATAGACGCTATAGTCGGGATAGTAGTGAATTTCTCATCACCGGCCACACCCCAGCGGTTTTTGAACTCCTTCGGAGTAGCTGTAAGGTCGTCATACGAGCTGCGGAACACGGGGTCGAGACGGATGACATTGCCAAACGAATAAGTGATGTACACGTTGAGTGTAAGACCCTTGTAGCGGAATATATTGCCGAACGAACCGATGTCGGTGGGATCCACGCTGCCCGAGTATTCAAGATTCTTCAGCTGTTCCGGGTTGGAAGCCTGAAAGTTGATGTCGGAAACGGAGATATTGCCGTTCTGATCGAGGAACGTGGGGAGACCCTCTTCGTTAAGTCCCTTGAACGGTATGGAGAAGAGCGAGCGTACGGGGTAGCCCTCTTGAGCAAAGCCGTTGCCCGATATGAGGTCAAACATGCGCTTTGAAGTCTCCAGCTTGGTCACTTCGTTCTTGTTGTAAGAGTAGATGAAGTTGGTGGTCCAAGTGAAATCGCGGGTGACGATATTACGGGTGGTAAGCGAGAGCTCGACGCCGTGCGACTTCATCTCGGCAATGTTGCCAAGCTTGGTTATCTGACCGCCTATACCCTGTGTGGTAGCCACACCGATAAGGTCGAAGTTGTTGCGCTTGTACCAGTCAAACTCAAGGTTGATGCGGTTGTCGAGCACACCGGTAGAAAGACCGAGGTTAAGCTCGTGCTTCTTCTCATAAGTAAGCGAGCCGTTGGCAAGGTCATCTATGTAAAGCGAGCTTTCACCAACGCCTGCAAACGGACGCCACGGATTAGCCGCCATAAGAATGGAGTAAGCGTTGCTGACCGAAGGACGGTCACCGGTGAGCGAGTAAGAGGCGCGTAAGGTCATGTGGCTCCAAGTAGGCACGAAGCGTTCAAACCATGACTCGTTGTGAACGTTCCAAGAACCGGAGATGTTCCATGTAGGCAACCAGCGCGATGAACGACTTTTGCCGAGTTGGTTTGTGCCTTCGTAACGGAGTGTGCCGTTGAAAGTGTAGCGGCTCTTGTAAGAATAGGTAACGTTGCCAAAGAATGCCACGCTGCGCTGGTGGGCGTTGGTAAGCGAATAGTAAGGAGTGTTCTCCTCCTGACCGCGCTTGAAGGCCTGATAGGCGTAGTTGGGCACCTCGCCCATGCTGTACTGCATACCCCAGCCTCGGAACCATGTGGAGTGGCGGTCTACGGAGTTTGTCTCCATACCGGCGTAGAGGTTGACGATGTGGTCTTCATTGAATACGTCGTTGTAGCGGGCGGCTGCACGGATGTCCCACTTGAACATGTCGCGGTCGGCGCGCTCGTAGATACCTCCGTTGGGAAGTATGGTTATAGGCAGAGCATAAATGTTGTCGGGGTCGGTGTAGAGCAACGGGTTCTTGTCACGTATGGCTGACGTGGGCATGGCGCGGTAGGCCTGTGCTTGGTTGGAGTCATCGGTTATGAAGTGCTCCTGCTGGGTAGTGGTCTTCTGCACACCGCCGAGAAGCGACAGCTCCACTTTGCGGATAGGTTTGTAGGTCAACAGTCCGGTAAGACGGAAGTCGTTGACGCCAAGCTGCATGTAGTTGTTTTTCAACTCATGGAGTATGTTGAACGGAGCGTAGCTGCGGGTGTAGAACTCACCGGCGTCAAGAGTACGCGAGGTGTTCATCGAGTAGGAATAGGGGTTGATGTCGAAGTCGCGCTTCACCTCACCCGACACCATGTCGACGTCGCTTCCGAGTGTACCGGGGGCACGCTGCTTGCGGAACGATGCGTTGCTTATAAGGTTGACCGACACCTTGTCGGAAATGTTGAAGGTAGAATTGAGATTGGCGGTGTAGCGCTGTATGCGGCTCTGCTTATACCATCCCGGGTCGTACATGGCACTGGCCGATACATAGTGCTGCGCCTTCTCGGTACCCGACGAAATGCTGACGGAGTGGGTCTGCATGACAGAGGTCGAGAAAAGCTCGTCAAACCAGTCAGTGTTGCGATACTCGGCGGCGCGCAAGTAAGCGGCGCGGGCCTCGGGAGTGTTGGGTAGTCCGAACTGGCCTGTAGTGGCGTCGTACTCTGACAGGAGCTGATACATCTTACCGTATACACCGCTCGACGAGGCGTTGGCGATTTCGGCGTAGTTGAGATAACCCTTCTTGGCAAGCTCCTGATAGATATCCATCTGATCCTGCGAGTTCATGATGTTGAATGTGCTGTAGCTGGGCTTCAGACGCATGGTGAACTCACCGGTATAGTTGATTGAGTTGCGGCCTGCGGTACCTTTCTTGGTTGTGACTACAATCACACCCGCCATGGCGCGCGCACCATATATAGATGTGGCCGAACCGTCCTTCAGTATGTCGAAACTCTCGATGTCGTCGGCGTTAAGTCCGGCGATGGCCGATGATATAAGGGTCTCGGCGTTACCTGACGAAAGTTCGTCGGCCGACACTTCGAGCACATCCTCCATGATGACACCGTCAACAACCCACAGCGGCTTGGAGCTACCGTAGATAGATGTGGCACCGCGCACACGGATTTTGGGAGCCGTACCGAAAGTACCCGATACATTCTGCACCGACACACCGGCCGCACGACCTTCGAGCGAACGCGAGATATCGGCCATACCGCTTATGCGGGCCTGCTGGGCGTCAACTTTCGTGGCCGCACCGGTGAAGAGGCGCTTATCCATCTTCTGCATACCCGTCACAACCACTTCCTCGAGTTCCTGAGTGCTCGACTCCATGACTATGCGCATGGGTGTGCCTTGTACTTTAACAGTGACAGTCTTCATTCCCACATACTTCACTTCCAGTTGGGAGTTGGTGGAAGGAGCAGTGATAGTAAACTTTCCATCGAGGTCTGTGGCAACCGCTGTCTTGGTACCCTTGACAGATACGGTTGCGCCGATCAGCGGCTCATCATCGGAGGCTGAAAGGACCACACCCGTCACCTTGACTTGAGCGAAAAGTCCTATGCCGATGATCAGACCTGACAATAACAGCAATAATCTTTTTTCCATAAATTAGTTAATATGATTGATTAAACTCTAAATTGCAAAATGAAACAAAAACAGCATTTCAAAACCATAAACGCTACTAATCAGAAGAAACAATAGCAAAATTTTAAAACAACAGCATTTTTTGCATCAAAATTCAATTTTGATATGCCCAAAGATATAATAATTGGTTTAAACTTTATTAACTACCCCCCCCCATTTTAAGCAATTTTAACTAAATTAAATACCGCCACGTTAATAAAATCTCGATTTTAACATTATTACAATCACATTACAACAGCAAAAGCAAACAAACACTAACAATTTGATAGCATTAACCTGCCAAATAAGCCTTAATTTTATATAATTTTAGAACATAAAGTCTGTGAGGGCCCTGCGGGTAAGTGTCGCGTCGCCGACGCGAAGCCCCGAGCGCAACACCTACCGCTACTCTACATCAATCAAAAAATGGATCAGAGATAAAGTTCGGTTAAAGTAATATCCCGCCGGAATGTAGGGGCGCCAGTACCACGGCGCCCGCACATCCACATGGCCATCCGGTACGAATCCGGCCGCCGTACTACTGGCGGCCCTACAAACCAACAAACTTGTCTTTTCACAACCGTTTTCTACGTTACACCTCAAAAAACAGCATCATAACACCATAAGGCACAGCAATTTTCAGGCATTATGCCCGATTGTGCATAAAAACGGTATTTCAGCGTATTATATTTGCAGAAAACAACATTTAAAAATATCTCAACACGATGAAATATACTTCTAAATTTGACAAGGCTTGGGCTTCATGTTGCTATACGGAGGGGGTGTCGGTGGGCGCAGGCGGCACGGTATCAACATCCTTGAACAGTTTGCCGAGTACTTTTTCTTGGAAATTCTGCATGAGTTCCCAGAAATTGGGGACGAAGAGAGTGCCGAGCACGGCGTTCATCAACATACCGAACACTACGGCCGAGCCGAGCGACACGCGGCTCTCCGCACCCGCCCCGTGAGCAAACATCATGGGCATAACTCCGAATATAAAAGCTATGGCTGTCATCATGATAGGACGGAAACGGATGACACCGGCGTCGAGCGCCGACTGACGGACGGGAAGGCCCGACTTGCGGAAGTATGTGGCATACTCAACGATAAGTATGGCGTTTTTGGCCGACAGTCCAAGCAGCAGTATTAGCCCGATCTGAGTGTATATACTTATGCTCTGGCTCATGAATATGCAGCCGAGCACAGTACCGAGGATAGCGACCGGCATTGACAGGACGACCGCCACCGGATCGGTCCAGCTCTCATACTGCGCGGCAAGCACAAGCAGAGTGAGTATGATGGCAAAGATGAACACGACAGTGACCGTAGTGCCCGACTGAGTCTCCTGATAGGCCTGTCCGGTCCAAGCAAACGAGTAATTGCTGCCCAAAGTGTCATGCACCAGACGCTCCATGGCTTTTATGCCGTCGCTCGAGCTCACGCCTTTGGCGACATTGGCCGTAATCGAAGCTGTGGGATACATATTGTAGCGCGACGCAGTAGGCTCACCCATAGCCTGCGATATAGTGGTAAACGAAGCAAACGGCACCATATCGCCGGAAGCGTTGCGCACGCTCAGTTTCAGCACATCGTCTATATTTCCACGTGCGCTGTCATCGCCCTTCAGTGTCACTTGATAGACACGGCCAAACTCGGTAAAATCGTTGACATAACTGCCTCCCATGTAAGCGCTCAACGTACTGAATATGTCGCTCATAGACAGTCCCTGCAACTTCACTTTGTCGCGGTCCATATCAAGGCGGTACTGCGGTACCACTCCCTGATAAAGGCTTGTTATCGACTCGATGGCAGGCTCCGTCTTAACGGCCTCCTCAAGGCTTGCCACAGCTTTCATCATCTCCGTTGCGCCGAGGTTGTTTATGTCAAGCAGCTGCATCTCAAGACCCGATGACATACCGAGACCCTGTATGGTAGGCGGATTTACTGAAAATATAATAGCCTCCTGATAGCTCTGCGCCATGCGGTTTACACTGTCGATTATGGCATACACGCTCTGTGAGGCCTTCTTGCGCTCGCCCCACGGCTTGAGCACGACGAAAAGCGAGCCCATATTGGACGAGGCGCCGCCCCCCATAAACGAGAAGCCCGATATGGCCATCACGTCGGCCACTTCAGGAAGGTCATGCCTTATTCGTGCCGACAGGTCATTGACCACCTTCTCCGTTCGCTCAAGCGAGGCACCTTCGGGTAGCTGAATGGATGACATGAAGTAACCCTGATCCTCCTCCGGTACATAGCTCGTGGGCCACATCAGAAAAGCGGCCACTCCGGCGGCCGCCAGCAGGAAAAACACCGCAAGCGACAGTCCGGCCTTGTTAAGCATACGGCCGATAGTGGCTTTATAGAAATTCTCGACAGCCGCATAGCCCTTGTTGAACACACGATATATGACGTTCCGGGTGTTTTTGTTGCGCGGAGTAAGGAAAAGCGCGCACATGGCCGGAGTAAACGTAAGCGCGTTAAAGCCCGAAAAGGCGGTCGACACGGCTATGGTAAGCGCAAACTGCTTGTAGAGCTGCCCCGTGATGCCGCTGACAAAAGCCGTTGGTATGAATACCGACAGAAGTACCAGCACCTCGCCGATGACAGGGCCGGTAAGCTCCTTCATGGCCTTCTCCGCAGCCTGACGCCGCGACAGCTTCCCCTCGTCGACAAGTCGCGAGCAGTCCTCAACAACCACAATGGCGTCGTCGACCACAATGGCTATAGCAAGCACAAGACCAAATAGCGTAAGCGTATTTATGGTAAACCCCATAATTTTCATGACGGCAAATGTGGCAATCAGCGACACCGGTATGGTGAGCATCGGTATTATGACCGCACGCCAGTTTTGAAGAAATATGAGGATCACGATCATAACGATGAGCGAGGTCTCGACAAAAGTGACCAGTACCTCATCGATAGATGCGTTGACAAAATCCGATGTATCGAGAACGACATTGTACTTGACACCCGGCGGAAAGTACTGACTCAGACGGTCAAGTTCCTCGCGCGCGGCTTTGGACACCTTCAGTGCATTGGCCCCGGGCAGCTGCTTTATACCGAGCAAGGCGGCCTCCTTGCCCGACACTAACGTTGTGGCCGCGTAAGATATGCTACCCAAGTCAATTTTGGCGACATCGCGCAGACGCAACAATCCGTTGCCGTCGGAACGGATAACGATATTGCCGAACTCCTCGGCCGTGCTCAGTTCGCCCTGCGATGTAAGCGTAAACTGAAAGGCGTCCTTGTCGGGGTTGGGCGCTCCCCCCACTTCACCGGCCGACACCGTCATGTTCTGTGACTGAATGGCGGCATACACATCAGACGGAGTTAGCCCGCGGGCCCTCATCAACTCGGGGTCGAGCCATACTCTCATGCTGTAGTCGCCGCCTCCGAATGCTTCAACGCCACCGACTCCTTTTACGCGGGTAAGCGCGTTGACAAGATTGATGTTGGCGTAGTTGGTCAGATAAAGAGCGTCGTATCGGCCCGTGCTGTCGCCCTCGAGAGAGCAGAAAAGCACTATGTTGGTCGACTCCTTGTTGACCGATATACCTTGTTGCTTTACAGGAGTCGGCAGTGTAGGCTCCGCAAGATTAAGTCGGTTCTGCACGTTGATGGCCGCCTGATCTATATCGGTGCCGAGCTCAAAGGTGATCGTAAGCATGTAGCTGCCGTCACTACCCGAGTTTGAGCTCATATAGAGCATGTTTTCCACACCGTTGATCTGCTCCTCGATAGGCACACCGACAGTACGGGCCACGGTCTGCGCATTGGCACCCGGATAGGTGGCCATGACGCTCACAGTAGGCGGCGTTATGTCGGGAAACTGAGCTACCGGTAGGGATTTTATGGTAAGCAGACCGGCAAATACCATTATGATCGCCAGCACCGTGGCGAAAATAGGTCGGTCGATAAAGAACTTCGAAAACATCGGCTCTACTTTTTAATTGTCATTGATTTATTTAACCGTCACCGGCTTCACCGGCATGCCGTCGCGCACCTTAAGAAGCGCGGATGTCACGTAACGTGTATCGGGAGTGATGCCTTTGGTTATCACCCGCAGCGAGTCGCGATACAGACCGCCTGTCTCCACGGGAGTATACACTATCTTGTCCGAGTCATTTACCGTGTACAGGTACTTGCCGAGCTGATCGGTGCCTATCGACGCATCCTTCACAAGAATAGCCTTTGGCTCGTTGCCGTAGGGCAGATTTACTGTAGCATACATGCCGGGGCGCAACTCACCGTAAGGATTGTCCAGCGCCACATGTATCTTCAACGTACCCGTAGACTTGTCTATGGCCGGCGATGTATAGGACAAGTCAGCCGTGTATTCATGAGGAAGAGGCTCGGTAAACGTAAGGGGTATATGGCGGTATATAGCCTCCTTGACCGAATCGCCCTTCGCTCCTACCATACGTTCATACTGCGCATCTTCGATAGCAAACGATATTATGACCGACGAGTCGTCGTATAACGTGGCCAGCTCTACCGGAGCTCCCTCACCGTTTATATAATTGCCCACATCGACAGAAGTCGACGTGATATGTCCGGAGAACGGCGCACGCACGGTACAGTATCCGAGATTGGTGGAGGCTATGCCAAGTGCAGCCTGCGCGTTTTTTATCGCGGCCTCGGCCTGCTCCATATTGGAGCGGCCCTGTATGACCTCCATCTGCGATACGGCATCGCTTTCCAGTGCCTTCTTCAACGCCTCGTACTGGCGCGAAGCGTATTCATATTCGCTCTTGGCCGTAGTCAGCGCAGCCTGTGCCTGCGCCACGGCATCGCGGTATTTTGTCGACTCGATAGTATACAGCACCTGCCCCTTGTTGACAAACGACCCAGATTCAAAATTCTTTGTCAGCAGAGTGCCGTTGACACGCCCCACCACCTTCGCCGTCAGATTGGCTATGGCATAGCCGGGATATGTCTTGTAAAGAGTCACCGAGTCAACTACCGGAACCGCCACGTCAACCGGCAGCAGCCCTTCGGCAGTCTTGTCACCGGTTTTATGACCGCACGACGCGGCCACAACTGTTACAGCTATCACGCAAGCATATTGCAAAACAGTCAAGTATCTCATGATTATAGTTTTATTCAATTTCACTTACATCCCATCCGCCTCCGAGCGCCTCGTAGAGAGCTATCAGCGCCACAAGCGCGTTACCCTTCGACACTATCAGCGAATTTTGATTCTCAAGCACGTTAAGCTGGGCGGTCACCACGTCGTTGAACGGGTTCAGTCCACGTTTATACAGGTCAAGCGACAGGTCGAGCGACTGCTCGCTCTGCGTTATCACTTCGCGCAGCACATCAATGTTTTTCAACGTGCTGACATAGGTCGAAATGGCGTCGTCGACCTCCTGCACGGCAGTCATTACCGTAAGATTGTAGTTATCTATGCCGATCTCCATCTGACGACGGGCCGATACGGCATTGTACTTACGCGCCATGCCGTCAAATATAGTCCACGACAGAGCCGGCGCCACGGCATAGGTCAACGACTCCGACTTAAACAACCGCCCGGCGTCATGAGCCGAAGTGCCTATGGAGCCGTTGATGGTAAGCGTCGGCAGAAACTCCTTCTTGGCTATTCCCAATGCGGCGGCATAGCCCGCAAGCTCATACTCGGCCTGTACTATGTCGGGGCGCCGACGCAGAAGTTGGGCCGGTATGCCTACAGGCACTATCTGATTGTAGTCGGGCATGGGAGTCATTTCCTCAAGACGGGCGTACACATCTTCGGGATATACACCGAGGAGCGTGGCCAGCCCGTTGATGGTGCGGTGTATGGCCGATTGCAGTCCGGGCACAGAAGCCTGTGTTGAGTAATAGACCACCTTGGCCTGTGCGACGTCGAGCATTGAGGCAAGCCCCGCTTCATGGCGCGCTTCGGTAATCTTGACTATCTTTTCCTGCGAGGCTATATGCTCGCCGGCCACTGCCAGTTCAGCCTGATACACGCGCAGGTTCACATACGCTTTGGCTATATTGCCGCATAGCGCGGTCATCACCGCGGCATACTCGGCACGCGTAGCGTTGAACGACGCCTTGCGTTCCTTTGCCCGGGCCGTTATCTTGCCGAAGACGTCTATCTCCCAGCTCATATTGATCCCGAGAGAAAAATAATCAATCGTTGACGCATGGCCCTCATCGCCAGCCATCAGACCCGACGAGCGGCTTTTAGTCCATCCGCCGTTGAATGCAAGTGTGGGAAAATATCCGGCACGGGCATTGTTGAGCGACTGCCGGGAAATATCGATACGCCGCATAGCCATCAGCACATTGTAGTTGTTTTCAACCCCCTCGGTGATAAGCGAGTCGAGCACTGGGTCGTCAAAATAGGTCCACCAACGGTCATCGGTCGGTACCGACTGATCGAAATGCTCGTCATAGACCCACCGCGAGGGCAACGAGTCATTGAGCACATCATCAAGCGCCGGCGCAGCCGGCATCCTCGACGGCAACGCTACGAAAAGCGCCGCGGCTATATAAGCGATTAAATTAAATCTCATATTAAAACAGTGCGATTATCTTTACTTAAAACCGCTATCGAGTATAACCCGTTTAGCTATATAATCACATTTTAATCATTTTTAACCTCAATATCCCCTTTATATTAAGGATAATCAATCGGTTTTTCAGAACATATATTAACTTTGTAACCGCCATAACAATTACGGCGGTTACAAAGTTAATATATGAAATTTTACGACCGTAATTCCGAGATAAACGAACTGCAACGTATACAGAGGTTATCGTTTGACAGTTATTCAAGAATGACTGTCATAACCGGCAGAAGACGTATCGGCAAGACTTCATTAGCCATAAAAGCAAGTATCCAACCGTTTACCTTTTTGTAAGCAGGAAAAACGAGTCTGCGCTTTGCCGTGAGTTCTCACAACTGATAGCGTCAGCCATAAACTGTTACGTCCCCGCCGATATAAAATCGTTCAGTTCTTTATTTCAGTTGATTATGGAGTTTGGCAAAAACAATCGGTTCAACCTTATAATTGACGAGTTTCAGGAATTCACCAATATAAACCGGTCAATATACGGCGATATACAGAATATATGGGACCAGTACCGGCATCCTGTCAAATTACAACATCAAGACCCGGCTACTGACCATGGAGGATATGTAAAAAATCTGTTTTGCACTATCTAACATAAAATTACAGAATAATATTATTGATTTATAAAGATGGTAATCTATGAGATTGTTTATTTCAACACTACTTTTATGCATTGTCTTTGGCAGGGCGGAAAGCGGTGACAACACCATATACCGATTGTTTGAGAATGCAGAGAAGTTTTCTATAAACTATCCCTGCGAGAAAGTCTATCTGCATCTTGACAATACAAGTTACTATTACGGTGACGACATATGGTTCAAGGCTTATGTGGTAAACGGGAGCAATAACCTTGCAGGCGAAATAAGCAATACTCTATATGTGGAACTGCTTAATCCCGGAGGAGAAATAATTGACCGAAAGATTTTAAAAATTGAAAAAGGAGCGGCACACGGCGACTTCACAATAAACCGCGTACCGTTTTACTCCGGGTTTTACGAGATTCGCGCTTACACAAAGTACATGCTCGACTTCGGCGATGACGCAATATTTTCGCGAGTAATACCGATATTCGAGAAGCCGAAAATAGAGGGTGATTTCTCATCAAAAAAGATGATGAAATACGGCACCGGGAAATTCACCTATCTCCGCCCAAAACCTCACAAGCAGAACAAACTGAACATAAAATTTTATCCCGAAGGAGGACATATGGTCACCGGCATACAGTCACAGGTGGCCTTTGAAGCGACCGACCGATATGGACATCCTATTGATGTCAAAGGTACGTTAGTCGATGCAACAGGCACTCCGGTTGCCCGGTTTGCCACATCTCACGAAGGTAAAGGTTCGTTTTCTCTCATACCTGCAGCCGGCATTCAAGCAATAGTAGAGTATGACGGCAAAAGCCATGATTTCAGTTTTCCGACGCCCGATAGCTCGGGCTATGCCATGTCGGTTGACAATCTGTCATCAAACGACAGTATATTCATAACAATAGATCACCGTGCCGTAAGCCTGCCGGACACAATCGGCATAGCCGTAATGGCATCCGGCTCGCTACAGAACTCTTATGCGATAGCTTCACGACAAAACAACCCCATACGCTTTGCTGTCGGCAAACAGGCTCTTCCAGCGGGAGTAATACAGTTAGTCCTTTTCGGTAAATCGGGGCGAACTATATGCGATCGGCTCATATTCAATTTAGACCGCAGCACATCACTCCTCGACATTGCCACAAAGGCTGACAAAACATATTATCCTCCTTACGGGCAAGTCAATATATCCGTATCGGCGAAATACACCGACGGCACACCCGTAACTTCGGCCTTTTCCATATCCATACGCGAAAAAGACAATAGTGTGGAATATAGTCGCGATATCCTTACCGATCTGCTACTCATGTCCGAGATAAAAGGATATGTCGCAAATCCGCAATATTACTTTGAAGCGGATGATTCTGTAAGACGACGACATCTTGACCTGCTGCTTCTTGTGCAGGGATGGCGAAAACATACGTGGGAAGCCATTAACGGGTCACTCCCATGGGAAATGAAATATCCTACCGAAGCCAACGGTATAATTACAAGCGGAAAAGTAACATCGATAGCAAAAAGGACGCCCAAACCGGATGTAGATGTTTCGGCCATACTGATACGTCGCAATGAGAGTAGCGGATTAAACACCGATATGATCGATATATTCCATACCGACAGTCTTGGGCGCTTCTCTTTCCAATCTGATGTGAAAGGCGAATGGAATCTTATATTATCGGTACGAGAAAAAGGCAAGAAGAAAAACTATCAGATCAGTCTTGATCGTCTGTTCAGCCCCAAACCTAAATCTTATAGGTTCACCGACATGGAGATCAATATATCTGATACGGCTGTCGACGCTGTCCATAAAGACACAATTGATAACGACAATAACCTTGAAAACCTCGCCGACTTCACGACGGCATTCAACGACTCACTTATGTCAAACGGTGTGCGGGCCAAACAAATACACAATCTTAAAGAAGTTGTTGTAAAAGGGAAGAAACGCTCCAAAGCACGCGACATATATAAAGCCCGTTCAAAATCGCTGGCATATTATGATGTAAAGTCAGGACTGGACGACATACGCGATGAAGGTGAATACATAGGCAATGACATACACGCCTTTATGCGCAACATGAACCGCCACTTCACACGTACTCTGTCAAACGGAGAGGAATACTTGTTATACAAAGGGCGCATACCGCTATTCGTTATAAATTATACGCCGACTTATCGTACTAAAATTGAGTATGACAAATATAAATACATCAGACTTGAAGCGATAAAATCGATTTACGTAAGTGAAGACATCGGTTCAATGCTCCGATATGCCGATCCAATGATAACACCGATAGATATAGACAAGATATATGGTTGCGTGGTGTTCATAGAGACCTATCCTGACGGCGAAATACCGGTTGATGCAGGGAAAGGAGTACGCAAGACTCGACTTGAGGGTTACACCACCGCACGAGAATTTTACAGCCCCGATTATTCCATGCTTGAGCCGGAGTCCGACTATCGCCGAACTCTTTATTGGAATCCCGATGTACTTCCAGACGAAAATGGCGAGGCCGTCATACGGTTCTATAACAACGCTTTGACAAAATCATTTGACATCGACCTGCAGACCATAACTCCCGATGGCAAAATAGGAGTTTCGCAGCCGAATATTCCATAAACGACATTGTAATACAAAATTAAGTCGATATTAAGCGGCATGTTATAATTAATTTAACCGCACGGCACTACCTTTGTCATGTAAACGATGTAACCTAATATCCTCATGACACAGGCAATCAAGTATTTATTGGCCTGCGCCGCACTTTTGCCGGCACAGACTGCCTTTTCGGGCAATAACAGCAATTATTACGACTTTTCAGACTCCGCGCTACCGCTTACCACAGTAGGACGCGGCTCATGCAGCGTATCTGACGGAGTGTTTCGCTCACAAGGCGCCTACGCTCTGTTCGGCACGCCCGACATGAAAAATTACTCATTCTCATTCAAGGCACGGGCTCCGCAAGATGCCGGGCAAGTGCAGATATGGGCCGGATTCCGTAACCGCAACCGCTTTGACCGATACATGGTCGGTATAAAAGGAGGTCTTCAGGACGACGTGTATCTGATGCGTACCGGCTACATGGGCACCGATGAGTTTATGGGTGTACGCCCGCTGAATTTTCATCCGGTACCGGGTGAATGGTACAAAATGCGTGTAGAAGTATGCGGCAACCGCATACGTGTGTTTGTAGGCGACGAACCGCTTCCCTATATCGACGTGACCGACCCTAATGGCGAAGCGCTTGTTCCGTCGGGTGAAGTATCGCTTGGCGGCGCGTGGATAGAGACAGAGTTTGACGACCTTGCCATAACGCCGTTGGCCGACAATGCATTGGACGGAGTAGCCGATACGGAGTACACCCAACGCCTCACCCCCGGACAGAAAGAAGCTATGCGCCGAGAGCAGCGCGCCGCCTACACTCCTATAAAAGCTGACAAACTGCACGGCAGCCGCACCGATATATCGCTCGACGGCGAATGGCTGTTCATGCCCTCTTACGAATGCGCCGACCAGTCATCAGCCGCCTCACCCGACACCGATGACAGCAACTGGCATGTAATGACCGTGCCGAACTTCTGGAATCCGATACGCATATGGCTACATGGCGAGACTATGCCCTCGCCGCGCGGACAACAGCACAAAGGGGTAAGCGACACATACTACCAACGCGAGGCCGACCGCTGCGAAAACTACACATTCGACTATCGACGTACAGGAGCCGCTTGGTATCGCCAATGGCTCGAACTGCCTGACGACGTGAAGGGCCGGCTGATGACACTCACCTTTGATGCGGTGTCCAAAACCGCCGAAATCTACATAAACGGCCGTCAGGCGGCAACCCATGTGGGCATGTTCGGCGAAATTGTGCTGGATGCCACAAGATACCTCCACCCCGGCAGCAATCTAATAGCCGTAAAAGTGACTCGCGACATAAATGACACAGCCGCACAGACAAGCGATGCTATGGAGAATTATTACTCCTCGGTGCGCAAGGATGTAGAGGACAACAAAGATGACGCACAGGCCAATAAGGCGGTGCTCACCGACATACCCCACGGATTTTACGGCGACAACCCCGCCGGCATATGGCAACCGGTCAAACTCACAGTAAGCGACCCGCTTAAAGTCGAAGATGTATTTATAAAACCGACTCTCGACGGAGCCACATTTGACATCACAGTCAAAAACAACGGCTCGGGCAAAAAACGTAAGTTTGCAGTCATGGCCGATATTATTGACCGACAGAGCCTTGACACACTGTACAGCGGTCCGCTGCACACCGAGCTCTCACTCGGAGCGGGGCAAAAGGCCACATACACATACAACGTTGACCGACTGAACCCGAAGCTCTGGGAGCCCGCCACCCCCAACCTTTACGACTTCACGTTCAGGCTCGTCTCCAATGACCTAAAAAAAGAGATAGACCGCACAACCATAACATCGGGCTTCCGTACTTTCGAGGCACGCGACGACGGATTTCTGTATCTGAACGGACGCCGCTATTGGCTACGCGGAGGCAATCACATACCCTTTGCCATTTGCCCCAATGACAAGGAACTGGCCGACACGTTCATGCAGCTCATGCGCAAAGGCAATGTCAACTCGACCCGCACCCACACAACACCGTGGAACGAGCTGTGGATGTCGGCCGCCGACCGCAACGGCATAGCAGTCAGCTTCGAGGGCACATGGTCATGGCTCATGATACACTCCACCCCGATACCCGACAAAGGTGTGCTCGAATTATGGGCCGACGAGTGGCTGAATGTAATGAACAAATACAAAAACCATCCGTCATTGATGCTATGGACCGTAAATAACGAAATGAAATTTTACGACCTTGACGCCGACAAGGAGCGGGCCATGCAGAAATTCCGCATAATATCGGACGTAGTGAAACGCATGCGCACACTGGACCCCACGCGCCCCGTAAGTTTCGACTCCAACTACATACGCCGCAGCGGGCTGAATCGTTTCGGGCCCGACTTCATGGCGACAGTCGATGACGGCGACATAGACGACAACCACGCTTACTACAACTGGTATGACTTCTCGCTCTTCCGCTTCTTCAACGGAGAGTTTCAGCAGCAGTTCAAGACCCCGGGCCGACCGCTTATAAGTCAGGAGATGAGCACAGGTTATCCCAACGGCGAGACCGGCCATCCCACCCGCTCTTATCAGCTTATCCATCAGAATCCTTATACGCTTATCGGTTACGAGGCGTATGATTGGGCCGACCCCGCCTCATTCCTGAAAGTACAGTCATTCATTACAGGCGAACTTGCCGAAGCCCTGCGTCGCACAGGCGACGAGGTGTCGGGCATCATGCACTTCGCCTACATGACTTGGTTCCGCCAGTGTTATGACCACAAAGCCATCACCCCGTGGCCTACATACCACGCACTTAAACGCGCGCTACAGCCGGTGCTTGTAAGTGCGGAGCTTTGGGGGCGCAATCTGTACGCCGGAGAGCGACTCCCCGTACGCATATATACGGTCAATGACGACGAACAGGGTCGTGACCTTCCCGCCACAACCCTCGAGTGGCGCATAGCGGACGAAGCCGACCAAACCCTCGCACACGGCAAGGAGGCTTTTCCCGAAGTGCCTTACTACGGCCGGCGCCACATCACTCCCGACATAACTCTACCGGAGGTATTGCCGACCGACAAGGTCAAGGCAAAGCTGAAACTAAGACTTGCAGGCAGCGACTCGATACTGTCGGAAAACGAGTATGACCTACTGCTCGCACGAAAAGGTTGGAACACCGGCAAAGTGCAGACCGACAAGCGCAACCCGATTCTGATATTCGACAAAAACGGCATGACGGATATACTCGCACAACTCGGCATAGCGACAACGCCGATAGCATCGGTAAGCGAACTGCAGAAGTCGAAGCACAAACCGGCATTGTGCATAATATCAGGACTTACGGAGTGCACGGACGCCGAAGCCGCCGCGCTGCGAGCCTACCAGTCGGCCGGCGGCAAGCTGCTGATGCTCGATAGCAAAGAAGCCGCACATAAAGTATACCCTGAATACATAACAGGATGGATAATACCCACCGAGGGCGATATAGCCGTCATGGAGCGCCCCGACGCCGGCGTTTTTGACAACATCGACGTACTCGAACTACGATACTTCAACAACAATCGCCGCGAGATACCGCTGGCGTGCAACGCCGCACTCAAAGCGGTGCGACATGAGAATGTCACCGAACTGGCAAGCCAGATGAAAATACATGCCTACATCGACGGCGGCAAACCGGAGGACAGACTCGAACGCATCGAATCGATGCGCGGACTAACTCTGCTCGGCATACGCGAAGGCAAGGGCGATGCCATAGTGTCGACCATGTGCACCGAAAAAGCGCCCACAGACCCCATCGCCGGCCGACTCCTCGTAAACCTGATCAATGAACTCATAGATACATCCAAATAAACCGACTTAACCATGAACAGATTTTTTAAAATATCCGCGGCCGTACTAATAGCACTGTCGCCCACCGTTTCCGAAGCCAAGATAACATTGCCCGCCATATTTTCCGACGGCATGGTGCTTCAGCAACAGAGCCGGGCGGCACTTTGGGGTACAACCGACAGAAAGTCAGGACAGATAACCGTCAAAACATCTTGGAACGACAGTACATACACCACACACCCCGACTCTGAAGGCCGGTGGAGACTTAAAGTCAGCACAGACACCTTCGGCGGCCCCTATACCGTCAACATAAACGACAGCGACAGCCAAGTGAATATAAACAACGTGCTGCTTGGCGAAGTATGGCTATGCTCAGGCCAGTCAAACATGGACATGCGCATTGACGCCCAATACGGCGACCCGGTGATAGGAGCGCTGGACGCCACGGTGACGTCGGGAAATCCCGATATAAGAATGTTTACCGTCGGCCACAAACTCATTTCCGAGCCACAGACCAACTGCACAGGACAATGGGAAGAAGCCTCGCCTGCTACCGTGCCCGGATTCTCAGCCGCCGCCTACTTCTTTGCCCGGAAACTGAATGACGTGCTTCACATACCCGTAGGCATAATCCATACAAGCTACGGCGGGTCGAGAGTCGAAGCGTGGATGAGCGCGGAGAGCGTGGCGCCATATATCGGCGTACCTGAAGTACACGACCAATGCATACTCTACAACGGCATGTTGGCTCCGGTGGCGGGATACGGCATCAAGGGCGTCCTGTGGTATCAAGGTGAGGCCAATGTCGATGCACCCGACCATTATACGAAGCTGCTGCCCGCCATGGTAGCCGACTGGCGCAAGCGCTTCGACTCGGGGGAATTTCCGTTCTATTACGCCCAGATAGCTCCGTACAACTACAACAAGGGCGACGGCAAAGGCGAGAACTCGGCATATCTGCGTGAAGCGCAACTGAAATGCAAGGAGCTCATACCTTCGTCGGGAATGATAGTACTGCTCGACGTAGGAGACTCCGTAACAATACATCCGATGGAAAAACAGACCGTCGGCAACCGCTTCGCCTACATGGCCCTGTCTAAGACCTACGGGCTGAAGGGCTTCCCCGCCGAAGGACCCGTATACAAATCGGCCGTAGCCGACGGCGACAAGATGACCGTAAGTTTTAATGGTGTCGGCAAAGGCCTGACTTCATTCGGACAACCGTTGACCGGCTTTGAAGTGGCCGGCGAGGACGGGGTGTTTCATCCGGCCAACGCTTACTTCGGCAACGGAAAGCAGACGGTCATCGTCACCAGCCCCGAAGTGCCCCGCCCTGTAGCCGTACGCTACGGCTTCAAGGACTACGTTCACGGCTCCCTCTACAACTTCTGGGGCCTCCCCGCCTCCTCTTTCCGCTCCGACAACCGGTAATCCAATATCGCTCATTCACGCAGATATTCACCAAGAGCTGCAGAAGGGAATGAAAGTTGAGGATTATACGATGTGAGAATACGAGCATGCTCGACATGGCGCGTAGCTGCATCTTGATTGCCTTTGCGCTTTTCAAGTCGGGCAAGCTCTATCTCACGAAGCGCAAGCATAGGCACCTCCTCATGACCGGAAGACTCAAACTGTGCGGCCTTCTCCTCCCATTTTTTGAAAACTTCATATCCAAGACGCTCATTGCCCATACGGAAATATATGACACTCTTCAACAGTATCGAGAAAAAGAAGTCCAATTCATCTTTAGCCGGGAATATATCCTTCAAGGGATATGCGTTACTGTCATTTTCAAAATCATCGTAACGGCCACTCTCATCTTCTCCACCGCTGCAATAGTCATATTTCTTCATCTCTTTTTCAAGTATAGCCAACGCCTCTTCATGACAGCCGGCATAAGTGAGGACCGATGCCACCATCCAAAGATTTACACCCGCACACTCAAGTCCTCCCGGAATATTTTTAAGGCGTCGGTAGCAGGTCAATGCTTCATTAAAAAGCCCCATATTGCGGCACAAACGCATCTTCTCGGTAATCCAATAAGGCTGAGCTTCATCATCGATGTCAACATATCGGTCAACTATCTCCATAGCCCGCTCATTATGCTTTGCCCTACGCAATTTAACTGCATAATAGAGGTCAAGCCCCTCAACCGAGTCCATGTAGCACTCCTCATATAATTTTAGAGCCGTGTCAATACCTTGTTTATTCTCTACCGCAGAGATATGATTGATTACCACGATACAATTAAGACTCATATCGAGCTCATTATATATTTTGACCAGTTCCGACGACATGCTTTTGCATTCTTCATCCCCGGATACTTCGTCAAGAAGATATTTTGCCATTTCGCGGGTATTTTCCGACGCCGTGCCTTCTTTAAGCAACGGAATAAGCGGGACAATAAATTCAGTCACATGCAACCATTCATCTTTATCCTCATACACCCTGCTAAGTATAGTTTCGACTATGCTGTCGCAATATGGACTTGAACTGATGGCATCTATAAATTCCGACATTTTTCCCTTATCTCTCAGGCCGCTTAATGATGTATATCGCAATTCCTTGAGTTTAAGTTCTTCGGCTGAGCCCACCTCATTGATATAAATGTGACGCAGACGTTCGATACCGTTTTTTATATCACCGTCATTATACTGACGGCCTTCGGCCTTGCAATAATCCGAGGCAATATTCTCAAATCGCTCGGTTATTGAATCGCGCGCTTTCATATAAACGACAAGCAATGCATGTGAACGCTCCAAAGCCGGTGTGCAATCGAGACAACGGCCTATGTAATGCAACGCCGATATACAGTTTTCGTAATAAGCGAATGAATCGAACCGCTCGGGGACGGCATTTATGACATCATCGACAATGTCAAAATCACTGATGCGTACGATTATTTCATCTATATACCGATTGATACCGTAAGCAATCAATACGTTTACGTACTTTGTCACTACGTCCGAACGCTTTTCCGGTATACTACATAATATGTATGCTCTATGACGTTCTTTCTCATTCAACAGGTTTAATGAAGAATTAGCATCAAGCAATGTTACCAGTTTATTCCATTCACCGAGAGCATTATATGACGTAGCAAGAATCGGAGCGGCAGTATTATACGCGTCATTGTCGTTATCGTCTCCGGCGGCCTTATATATTTCCTCAACTTCGGCAATCGAGCGACGCATTTCATCATCGGTCAGATGTCCGTCGAGATACAGGTCATTACGTATCGATGCTATGTTAAGCCTTATAATCCGATCATCGGGGGCATACTCCGATGCCTTTTGAAAGCATGACAGCACCTTGTTCCTGATATCGGTACGCTCCTTACCCTCAACAGTCCATACCTTAGCGGAATATCTCACTCCAAGCGTGTTATAAAGGTGCGACATGGTACTTGCAGGCGTATTTTTCGCGTCATGCATGTCTATGCGCTCGGCGGCATACCGGATAGCATCATCGTGACGACCGCATTTCATGCACGCAAGCGATAAATCGCGCACCAAGTAATCTTCATTCCATGAAGTGATATCCTTATTTGCCCGCAACAACTCAAGCGATGTCTCATATAAAGAGGCCGCACGGTCATACCGTTCGATTTTATATGCCGCTTCCGCACCCCAATAAGAATGTGTCAGTTTATGCGCAGGTGTCTCGGCGCCTGACTCGAAATATGTATCAAACGCCACAAGAGCGCACTCATAAAACTTTACGTTATATAGGATAAAGCCGATATTATAGGCCGTATACTGCTGTATTATGCCGGCGCGTTCTCCGTCGATACACTCAATGACCAGTTTTTTTACGGCATCAGCATTGTCCGTGATACCCATTTTCAACGCTTCAGCCCATTTCTGCATCAATTTTATACTTGTATTCGAGGCCACGCTATCTGACACGAAATCACAGAAGTCGTCAAAATCGTCATCGAACCGGCTTCTACGGTCATCGATAAGACAATCGGCATAAAGATTGGCAAATGCAATGACCGGCAATCTTGAAGTATTGTTCTTGTTAATAAGGTCAAGGTATCTTACAGCGACATCACGGCCATTGTCCATACGGGCCGCACTAACAGCGGCAATAAGATACATGTGACAATTAATTTCCTCATCGGCATCTTCTTTCTGCAACTCGCGGTCCAATGTACGCAATATCTTGGCATTAATATCCGATATACCTGTCGTGGAGGTAAACAAGTCGTTGATATTTAAAGCCATCTCATACAGATAGTCTATAATATCGTCTTTTTCATCCCATAGATCAATGAATTTTCTCTCTTCATTTTTATTATCCCAAAAATCAAGCAACCGCTGACGAGTCTTCCGAGCTAGAGGAGCAAACTTTATTTTACGACGACACCGTTCCATATCTCCGGGCTGTCCGTAAATTCGAATAATATCTCTATGAAATCCCAAGATAGACTTATCAATCAGACACGAATATATCACGTCGAGAGTATCAAACAGTCCGGAAAGGCTGACATTAGCATCGTTAAAATTACCCATCTCCTGAAATATATCAAACTTATATTCTTGGAAACATATAAACCTGAAATGTTTGAAATAGAAAAGGGCCTTATTGTATCGTTTAAGACCTATTAATTGCATGACAATTTCGGCAAGCGCCATGGAAATGCGCCGCATAAGCGTAGTATCCTTAATGTCGATTATCCTACTGCGCGATATTACATACGTCATTACATAAATAATCCTGTCAGACCAATCCATACTTTTGACAGCGCCCTTCATGTCAATCTTATACCGAGCCTGCGAAAGCCGTAAAATCGCGGTGCGCAATTGCCTTATCTCTTTGTCGGTCACGGGGTAGTGTGATACAATCACATCGGCCTTCATTCCGGCAACTACTGATATGCGGCCCTGTTTCAGCTCAAGAAAGTCGCTTACAGCATCGTAAAGAGCGGCCCACTCAACAGGCTTAAGTCCAAGACTTGACATAATATCTTCCTCATATAATCCATATCGGCTAAGCATCAAAATGTTGAATAGCTTAGAGACCAAACGAGGATCAAAATCACTATCTATACGGCACAATACCCTGTCAATAAATGAGGGCATATCGGGAGCGTCAAGATACCCGGCCATAAACCCGTCGAGGTTTTCATACACGCCGTATTGTAACAATTCGTTCAGGAAAATACGCAAAACTCCCGGGGATGACATCTCGGGATCGTTGGCTATTGAAGCACGTTGCGAGGCGGTAAGCCCTTTGGCGAAATTGCGAAGATACGCGGCAGTCAATGCCATTTTCTGCGATTCTCCAAGCGGATGTAGCAAAATGTCTTGGACGTCAATAGTGTCATTTATCAATTCAGATCCAATATGTCTGATCTGTTCTCTGTCCGAGCCTGTCACCATCAAATGCGGTATAGCTGACGGAAACAGCTCTTTGCACCATATTAGTTGGCGATCGACATCGACGGTTATCTTGTCGACACCATCAAGTATCCACATAAAATCGCCTTTATCGGACGGAAGTTGCTTAATCACATTTTTCAGGTCAACCGTCTTATCACGTGGAAGATTAAGATCCGGAACTGTTATGCCATCAAAACGCCGGCCAAGCTCATAAGCGAGAGCACGCCTACACATTTCGGCAGAATCAATCTCACCCCCTATCATAGTGTGTATTACAGGGATCTCCTTCTGTCGGGAAAGTTTTATCCTCTTGTCGGGCCATGTATTGGCTATCCATGCCGATTTCCCCCAACCGCTCTCAAAATCGAGAGTCAGCAAAGAGCTGCTATCAGCCATACGTGCACAATCGGTATTGGATTCTCGAGGTATGTAGACACGTCGCAAACGGTCGACAGCTTTGTCATGAGCGCTCATGACGAGATCCATGTGGGACAGTTTTTCATCGACCGGATAAAGAGCATCGACAGTTGTCATCAAAGCCTCGGTCACTTTACGTCCGAGTTCCTTCAATGACGAATAATCTGACACCGAGCAACGTCCTTCGGCGGCGGCTTTGCGTACGGTATCCTTCAGGTGTTCTCTCTTCTGCGCCTCTATAGACCCTCGTTTGTCACGGAACCGTTTGGGCACCGTTCGCAGTGATCTTATAAAGAAGTGGGAATAAGTCTTTTCAGGATAATCAAGCACACCGTACTGCATCTCCATTTCGGTAATGCTTTTACCGGCACTTACACCTTCACGTATGTGAGGATAGCGTTGCAGCAATCGTTCATTGACAGCGCTACCGTCATTTTCAGGTATCCAGCCGTAGCGACCACCTATAAGACCGATGAAAAACGGACGTGTACGCGATATCTCATCCATGCATATTTCCATAACACGCCCTGATTTTGCTTCCTCTTCAGTTATGCCCCAACGCAGGTCAAGTACGGTAAACTCTACGTTGCGCCTCAAGCATTCTCGTTTTATCGCCGGAAAATTTTTTTTAACAAGATAGTCACGCTCGCCTTGCATATCGGCAAATGTCGACGAAAGAAATACTCTTATATCACGTGATGCTGTAATGGCTGTATACATGGGGATTAGGTGTCTTTAATTTTCGGTTAAGATACAAAAAAAATCCGGATACCGAGGCATAAAAGCAACGGATATCCGGATTTTATGGCAAGTATTTAGCCGACGAGCGGCTAAGTACGAATCATTCAATTATGATTGTCAGATTTTGTCGACTTCGAGGTCACCGTTGAAGACTTCGTGCCACGGAAGGCCTTGTGCGGCTATGACTTCGAGGAAGGGATCGGGATCAAATTCTTCGACATTGTGCACGCCGGGCTTAACCCATTTGCCGGTGAGGAACATCATGGCTCCGGCCATGGCGGGCACACCGGTGGTGTAGCTGACAGCCTGCATGCCTGTCTCCTTATAGGCGGCCTCATGGCTGCAGTTATTGTATATATAATAGGTGAGATCTTTGCCCTCTTTGTCCTTGCCCGATATGCGGCAGCCTATCGAGGTCTCGCCGTGGTAGTTCTCACCGAGATCCTGCGGGTTAGGCAGCACGGCTTTAAGGAACTGCAGAGGTATGATTTTTGTACCGTTGTACTCTACCTCGTCTATACGGGCCATGCCTATGTTCTGGATAACGCGCAGGTGAGTGAGATACTCCTGTCCGAATGTCATCCAGAAGCGTGCACGCTTGATAGTCGGGAAGTTTATGACCAATGACTCAAGCTCTTCGTGATAAAGCAGATAGGAGTCACGCGGGCCGATGTTGGGATAGTTGAGCGGAGCGTGAATCTCAAGCGGCTTTGTAACCACCCATTTGCCCTCTTCATAGTAGCGTCCGTTCTGGGTTATCTCACGTATGTTGATTTCGGGGTTGAAGTTTGTGGCAAATGCCTTACCGTGATCGCCGGCATTACAGTCGACAATGTCGAGATACTCCATTTCCGAAAAATAGTGCTTGGCAGCGTATGCGGTAAACACGCCCGACACTCCGGGGTCGAAACCGCAACCGAGTATGGCCGTCAGACCGGCCTTCTCGAAGCGCTCACGATAGGCCCACTGCCATGAGTACTCGAAGTGAGCCTCATCCTTAGGTTCATAGTTGGCTGTATCGAGGTAGTTTACACCACACTCAAGACAAGCATCCATTATTGTAAGGTCCTGATAAGGCAGAGCCACGTTTATGACCAAGTCGGGCTTATGACGGCGGAAGAGTGCAACGAGTTGCTCCACACTGTCTGCGTCAACAGAGTCGGTGGTGATATTGGGGGCGCCTATGGCCTTGGCTATGGCGTCACACTTGCTTTGAGTGCGCGAAGCCAGCACGATTTCGGTAAAAACCTCGGGATTCTGCGCACATTTATGAGCTACGACGGTGCCGACACCGCCCGCTCCTATAATTATGACTTTTGACATTATAATATCTTTTTTATTATACTGAATTTTTACGACAACAGAAGCCGGCTATGTTACTTCTTCTCCTTAAGCAGATCGCGTATCTCGGTCAGAAGTACTTCCTCTTTGGTAGGCTCGGGAGGAGCTGCAGGCGCCTCTTCCTCCTGCTTCTTAAACTTCATGACAACACGAAGAGCGACAAATATACTCAAAGCTATTATGAGAAAATCGACTACGTTCTGAATAAACATACCATAATTTACTGCAACCTCGGCCACTTCCGGGCTAACCCCTTCGACAGCAGCCTGAGCCGGCGTTATGATATACTTCATGTCCTTGAATGACAAGCCACCGGTACAAACAGAGATAACCGGCATGATTATATCGTTGACAAGCGACGATACAATCTTACCAAACGCGCCGCCGACGATAACACCGACCGCCATATCCACCACATTGCCTTTCATGGCAAATGCCTTGAAGTCTTCTAAAAACTTACCCATAGTCAATTGTTATTTTTTACTATAAAACGCTTTATGATGCATTTTCACGCAAAATTAAAGAATTTTTTCCTTTATTTTATGTGCATTACAAGTTTATTGAAAAAAAAGTAGTAATTTTGTATGCCTCAAAAGGTAGATGATTAACATAACCCAATAATTAATTAAAACTATGACTAAAGTAGGTATTAATGGTTTTGGCCGCATCGGACGTTTCGTATTCCGTGCTTCCACCAAGAGAGATGACATCGAAGTTGTCGCTATCAACGACCTTCTTCCCGTTGACTACATGGCTTACATGCTTAAGTATGACACAATGCACGGCAAATTTGACGGCACTGTTGACTACTGCATGGAGAAGAGCCTCCTTATCGTAAACGGCAAGGAAATCCGCGTTACCGCATGCCGCGACCCGAAAGAGATCAACTGGGGCGCTGTAGGTGCAGAATACGTTGTTGAGTCAACCGGTCTTTTCCTTACTAAGGAAAAAGCACAGGCTCACATCGAAGCCGGAGCAAAATATGTAGTTATGTCAGCTCCCTCAAAGGATGACACCCCCATGTTTGTATGCGGTGTAAACCTTGACAAATATGTAAAGGGCACTCAGTTCGTGTCAAACGCTTCTTGCACCACCAACTGCTTGGCTCCTATCACCAAGGTTCTCAACGACAAGTTCGGCGTTGTTGAAGGTCTTATGACTACCGTTCACTCTACTACCGCTACCCAGAAGACAGTTGACGGTCCCTCTATGAAGGACTGGCGTGGTGGCCGTGCCGCTTCCGGCAACATCATCCCCTCTTCTACCGGTGCTGCCAAGGCTGTAGGTAAAGTTATCCCCGAACTCAACGGCAAACTTACCGGTATGTCCATGCGTGTCCCCACTCTCGACGTATCAGTAGTTGACCTCACCGTCAACCTCGCCAAGCCCGCTACTTACGACGAAATCTGCGCCGCTATGAAGGAAGCTTCCGAAGGCGAACTCAAGGGTATCCTCGGCTACACTGAAGATGCAGTTGTATCGAGCGACTTCCTCGGCGATGCCCGTACTTCTATCTTCGACGCAAAGGCCGGTATCCAGTTGACTCCGACTTTCGTTAAGGTTGTATCTTGGTACGACAACGAGATCGGTTACTCTAACAAGGTTCTCGACCTCATCGCTCACATGAAGAAAGTAAACGGCTAATAAACCGCATTTTTTCATAAACGTCAGCGGTCCTCCACGGAGGGCCGCTGATTTTTTATATCCAGATGCGAAAAATCGCAGGCTAGTCCATGGGAATATGTCTCGCGTCTCCGACGCGAAGCCGTATTAGTCTGACGTTCATACCCCACGAACCGCGCTGCCGCGCTTATCGTGGGGTTTTACCCATTAAGCGTCTCCGACGCTTCCGGCCGGCATCACAGCATTCCGGTGACGCTTCAATATCGTCCAAGCCAGCACCCAGCGCTACAGCCACTGCTTCGGGAGTGAAGACGGGGTCACTGTAAAATCAGAGGGCCGTGTCTCTCGACAAGGTCCTCCATAACATGTTGTAAAGTGTATACAGGGATGTGATTATGTTTGAAATCTTTTTATTCAAGCGTGCATGGGCAAATGTATAACATATTTTTTATAATTGCAACACTTTTTCGGTAGTTTCAGCCAAAAGCTGATTAAGAACATATTTTAGGCAGGTGTTCTGAATAAAACATGCATTTTTTCGCTATAGAATGAAACATTTTCAAGTTTATGTGTTATAGTCGTAAATGGTATTTTTATTTTTTTAAACTTATGAAGAAGTTATTTCTCTCTGTAGCGGTTGTCGCTACTATCGTCATGGCTGCGTGCTCAACAACTGAAAAAGCCAAAGATGAAGGTGCCGATCTTAAGGCAAAAATCGAAAGTTGTACAGATACTGACAGCTTGAAAGTCTACGTGCAACAGGCTCAGGCCTATGCCGAAAAGTTAATTAAAGAAGGTAAGGACAGCGCAGCACAGGTTTATCTGCAGGAAGTAGCTCCAGTTATAGCGGCAAAGGATCCTTCGGCCACACCCGTTATGGATAAGATCAAAAATGCAGCCGACTCCGTTGTCGGCAATGTCAAAGATGCTGCAGAAGTCGCCGGCGACTCCATAGCCGCCAAAGCCTCTGATGTCAAGGATGCAGTAAGCGATAAGGCTTCCGACGTCAAGGATGCAGCCGCCAAAGCAGTCGAGGACACCAAGGCCAAAGCCGCAGATGCAGCACAGAGTGCCGCCGACAAAGTAAAAGAGGCTCTCAAAAAATAAGTAGCACAACCCTTTCCACACAAAATAAAAGCATGGGCTCCGCGATAGAGCCCATGCTTTTATTTTGTCCTATATGCAGGCTTAGGAGTGAGTCTCGACTTTTGAAGTGGCGGGCAAGGAGGCATTGCGCTCGTCGACAGCTTCAACCACTGCACGACCAAGCTCCATAAACGCCTCACCGGTTATCGACTCCTTGACCGCGATAGGTTCTCCGCAATCGCCACCTTCACATATAGAACCCACTATGGGGATCTGGGCAAGCAGTTTTACTTTCAGTTTGCGGGCAAGCTCCACGGCACCGTCACGGCCAAAAATGTAGTAGCGTTCGTCGGGGTGAGCGGCCGGAGTAAACCAAGCCATATTCTCCACAATACCGAGTACGGGCACATTTACTTTCTCGTCGGTAAACATGCCTATGCCTTTACGGGCATCGGCCAAAGCCACTTCCTGCGGAGTGCTGACAATAATCACCCCGGTTATGGCAAGAGTCTGCACCAAAGTAAGGTGTATGTCGCTCGTGCCGGGAGGCATGTCGATAAGAAAGTAATCGAGATCGCCCCACATGCCCTGCGTAATAAGTTGGTTAAGCGCACGCGACGCCATGGCACCGCGCCACAGCACCGGCGCGTCGCGCTCCATAAGCAGGCCTATCGACAACAGCTTCACGCCGTAACGCTCTATGGGCACAATATAATCCTGACCGCCAACCTTCTCCATATAAAGGGGTTCGTCTTCGATGCCAAACATCTTGGGCACCGACGGGCCGAAAATATCGGCGTCAAGGAGCCCCACTTTATAACCGAGCCGGGCAAGAGCCACCGCAAGGTTACTTGCCACAGTCGACTTGCCTACACCACCCTTGCCTGACGACACTCCGACGATGTTCTTCACTCCGGGAAGCGGATTTTCAGGCTTGGGAGCAGCCCCGCTATTGCGGAATTTGACAGCAATACGGCCTTTCACATCCACTTCGGGCGATATGAAAGTAGTTATAGCGGTCTCGGCCGCCTTTACGATCGACTTCACAAACGGGTCGGTAGGCTTGTCAAATATCAGCGAGAAGCTCACCGTATTGCCGTCAATACGTATATCGTCCTCAACCATGCCAAGCTCGACTATGTTTTTCCCGTTGCCGGGATAACGCACCGTAGCGAGTGCGTCAAGTATGAGTTTCGGATAAATCGGTTCCATATTATTGAATTTATTGTTTATCATTGTTTTTAATACGCACCTGCGGGTTGCAAAGTTCGGGGCACTGCAGTTCGCCGCGCGAGAAACTGCGATACGTGTCAGGCTCTATCTCTACTTCCGGTTCGGTGAGCTCACCCTGCGCCGGCAAAGTCCAAGATATGTATTTTATGGTCAGCCCGCGGTCAAGCCACTGCTGCTCGTAGAAGGTGCGTATGCCGAGTATATCGTCGACACCCTGCGGATCGGCGTACAGGTCGCATGTGTCGGCAAGAAGCGGCAACGAATTGTGCCGCGCCATAATGCCCGTATAGGTATACAAAAACGGGCTGTCGGTCTTCAGGTGCACACGGCCTCCGTCTTTAAGCACCTCGCGGTACAGCCGGAGAAACCGCGTACCTGTCAGGCGCTTGTTGACTTTCTTCATCTGCGGGTCGGGAAATGTAATCCATATCTCGTCGACCTCGCCGGGAGCGAAAAAGTATGGCAGCAGCTCTATACTCGTACGCAGAAAGGCCGCATTGCCAATCTTACGGTCACGCACCTGACATGCACCCGACCACATGCGTGCACCCTTTATGTCTATTCCGATAAAGTTCTTATCGGGAAACCGCTCCGCAAGACCTACCGTATATTCACCTTTGCCACAACCGAGTTCAAGTATTATAGGATTGTCATTATGGAAATAATCGGAGTTCCAACGGCCATTCATCGGGAAACCCCGCTCCTTCAACACACTGAAAGGATACTGAAAGACACACTCCATCGACTCCATGTCGCTAAATTTTTTCAACTTGTTTTTTCCCATGTCAATATACCTTATCGTTCAGACACAATCCTGAATGTTAATAATACGTTCCACCACATAAAGCGCACATATGTCATTGAGCGCCACATCCATGTCGTCATAGTTGCGGTTTTCACTACGCAGCACCACTTTCGAGGGGTCCTCCTGATGACGGCGAACATACTTGACCACTCTGCGATTTTCCATCACCACGACATATATCTGCCCCCACATTATATTCTGCAGATCACTCTGAGGCAGGAAAGCCACATAACCGCCATTGTTGATCTTGGGCATCATCGAATCGCCTTTGGCCCGCACCACAATCCAGTCGGGATTAAGATTGGGGAAATTCAGCCGCCCGATGACATTTTCCTCGGTAAACGCACGCGACATCTCGGTACATCCGGCAGCCACATCGATATCATAGACCGGGATACCCTCGTTGATACACGACACGATAACCTCACCCGACGATACCGCAAGCGCCCGCGACACCTTGTCGAAGGGCAAACCCTTGCCGTCGCGCAGCCAATCCTTCGACACATTTAGGTTTACAACTATACGATTGAGCAGAGCTTCGCTTACGGGCAAGCGTCCGCTAAGATACTTGGATACATTGGAGGCGTCTATGCCGATAGTTTTCGCAAGTTGCGACTGCGAAAGGTGCTTTAGCTGCATAATATGCCTTATGCGGCCTATTATTGCATCCTGAGAGTGTGATGTTTCCATAATTGAGGTGGTTTTACATTGCAAAAATACTCTATCAATTGCAATAATGCAAGTTTTTGTGCCATTATTTTACATCTAACCAATAAAAAACGGTTATATTTGTTTGTCAATAAGATAAAAGGTAACTTTGCGCGTCTTTATAAACAACTAACAAAATGTCAACTTACACAGAAGACCAACGCAAAGTGACCACTCATCGCCTCAGCGAAATGAAAGCCCGCGGCGAAAAGATAGCCATGCTTACAGCCTATGACTTCTCAATGGCAAAGCTTATTGACGAAGCCGGCATGGATGTAATACTCGTAGGCGACTCCGCCTCCAACGTCATGGCAGGCAACATAACCACACTGCCCATCACCCTTGACCAGATGATATATCATGCGAAGTCGGTGGTAAAAGGCGTCAAGAGAGCGCTTGTTGTAGTGGACCTGCCATTCGGTAGCTACCAGGGCAACAGCAAGGAAGCCCTCGCATCAGCAATACGCATCATGAAAGAGAGCCATGCCGAAGCTGTGAAAATGGAGGGGGGAGCGGAAATACGCGAGTCAATCGAACGCGTACTCTGCGCCGGTATTCCGGTCATGGGACACCTCGGACTCACCCCGCAGTCCATCAACAAGTTCGGCACCTACGCCGTGCGCGCCAAAGAGGAAGCTGAAGCCGAGAAACTTGTGGCTGACGCCAAACTGCTCGAAGAGATAGGCTGCTTCGCTCTCGTTCTTGAAAAAATACCGGCACAGCTCGCCACGCGCGTCGCAGCCGAGGTATCCATACCCGTTATCGGTATAGGTGCAGGAGGCGGTGTTGACGGACAAGTACTCGTCATGCACGACATGCTCGGTATCAACAAAGGCTTCTCACCACGCTTCCTGCGCCGTTACGCCGATCTGTCGACAGTCATCAACGATGCCGTAGCCCACTACATCGATGACGTCAAGACCCGCGACTTCCCCAACGATAAGGAGCAATACTGATCAGACAGTATACCGTCAATATACAGGCGCTTTATCGAGCGTCGAAGCAGGTTAATCACGGAGCACGACAACATTGCCGTGCTCCGTGTCGTGTATAAGACCGGTGCCGCGAAATTGAGAATTCGCGACGTTATGTCATAAAATTTCGTAAAATAGATGTCAGGCAATTAAAAGTAGACACCGATAGCCGACATTTAATAAAAAACTTTTGTATTTTTGCCGTTCAAACAACGTTTCAACCGATGACAAAAAACGAAGCCGCACCGCAGCCATCTGCCGAAAAATGGACCGAGATAACGCTTCTTCCGGAGTGGGAGGAGGAGTACTACCTCGTATATACGGCCAGGAAATACGGGAAATGGGTGATGCTGAAAACCCTTAAGCCGGAGTATGCCGACCATCCCGACTTTATGGCAATGATTGAAAAAGAGTTTGAAGTACGTTACAACCTCGCCCATCCCCACATAGTCATGATAAACGACTTTGAGGAGATACCCGGACTTGGCCGATGCATAATAACCGACGACGTATACGGCGACTCGCTCCGCAAGCTTATGAACGAGAACAAAGTGACTCCGGAGATAATACAAAAACTCCGGCACGATCTTCTCGATGCAATAGACTACATTCAAGCCAACCACATCGTACATCATCCCATACGCCCCGAAACTATAATTTTCACCGAAAATATAGGCAACCTGAAGTTGATAGATGTAGGCTTTGACCAATTGAAACATATGGAGCCGGCCGACATGTCGGAAGATATATACAATTACGGCCTCGTGTTAAACGAAGCTCTCGACCATGTAGAGGGCAAAAACACACTGCTCCGCAAAGTGGCAAAAAAGTGCATGGATTCCGACCCCGACAAGCGTTACCGCGATGTTCAGGACCTGCACCTCGCACTCGAACACAGGTCAAGCAATCAACTATACATCTTATTGATTGTTTTTCTATCATTGATGATCGTTCTGCTCGCTTGGCTCAATACCCGCCAGCCGACACCGGCAATCGACGGTCGACCGTCGATTGAAAACGTAAAATAGCAATCGCAATGTCAGTTGAAATAAGAGAAATCGACCCCACCCGATCGCAACTCAAAGAGTATGTGAAGTTTGGTATAGAGCTGTATAAAGGCAATAACTGCTTCGTGCCGCCGCTTATCTATGATGAGATAGATACGCTGTCGCCCGATAAAAATCCGGCATTTGACTACTGTACGGCAAAGTCTTGGATGGCTTATCGCGACGGCAAGCCTGTAGGCCGCATAACCGGTATTGTAAACTCGGTTGTCAATGACCGCACCGGGTCGCGCGACCTGCGCTTCGGCTTCATGGACTTCATCGACGATGACGAAGTGGTCGACGCCCTGTTCAACGAGCTTATGCGATGGGGCAAATCACAGGGGCTAAACTCCATAGTAGGTCCCATGGGCTTCAGCGACATGGATCATGAAGGCATGCTGACCTACGGCTTTGACGAGCTCGGCACAATGGCCACAATATATAACTATCCTTACTATCCGCGCCATATGGAGCGCCTCGGCTTCAGGAGCGATGCCGAATGGGTGGAATACCGTATGACAGTACCCGACAAAGTACCCGACCAGCTCCAGCGCGTAGGCGACATCGTAAGACGCAAATACAATCTCCGCACAATAAAATTCACCAGCTCGAAAAAACTTAAAGAGCAGTACGGACAGGCATTGTTTGAACTTATCAACGAAGCCTACGACCGCTTGTACGGCTACTCACCATTGACAAAACGTCAGATCGATTACTATATAAGCATATACCTGCCGATTCTGCGGCTTGAAAACGTATGCGTCATCGTTGACGCCGATGACCGGCTCGTGGGAGTGGGCATATCCATCCCGTCGTTATCAAGGGCGTTGCAGAAATCGCGCGGACGACTGTTCCCGTTCGGATGGACACATCTGCTCAAAGCGCTCTACCGCCCCAATGACACGGTAGACCTGCTGCTTGTGGCCGTAAAACCGGAATATCAGAGCAAGGGAGTGAACGCACTGCTGTTTACCGACCTTCTGCCGGTATATATTAAAAACGGTTATAGCTGGGCTGAAAGCAACCCCGAACTTGCCGAAAATGAAAACGTGCAACAACAGTGGAAGTTTTTTGACCGCCGTCAACACCGTCGCCGCACCGCTTTCCGAAAAGATATACCCGTTAAACTTTAAAAACGGGTATAATATAATTCAACTCCGGTATAATCGTCATACAGAATCAGATTGGACGGTCCCTCCATGTCCCAGCCATAATCCCATTCATCGCCGTCCGGAAAGTATATCTCTATCTCGTAGTCATCCCACTCCCAAGTAAAATCATAAGTGCCGTTGAAGTCGCTGTAGCTGCCGTAGCCGTCACTGTCAAAGATAAACCGGCTGCTGCCATCGTCCTGTACCCAACTTCCGAGAAACGGAGCGTTTATCGGATCATAGTCCTCGTCATCACATGACACCATAGCTACTGATAGCACTGTAAGCATAATTCCCAATAGAAAGGACTTTTTCATATCTCTTTAATTAATGTTATAATCTTATTTTTTCAACAAATTTAGTGTAACTTTGTTGAATTACGATTAAAATTAGTCAATGAATTTAACTTCGTTGGTCAGACCGCATTTCATAAAGCGGATCGATGCAATAACATATACAACCCTGAATGCAAGGGGCACACAGTCATCGCAGCTCGGTATGCTATTGAAAAACGGCCGCAAGACTCTCGTCGGAGAGCGTCTCGGCTTCACAGGCATAAGCGGCTACGATGACTACAGGAGTCATGTGCCGGTAAGCGGATATGTCGACATAAGGCCGCTTGTAGAGCGCATGATAGCCGGAGAGAAGGACATTCTGTGGCCCGGGATGACAAGACGTTTCGCCCAATCGTCAGGCACCTCCGACGGGAAAAGCAAATACATACCGGTTACCGCCGACTCACTGCGCCGCAACCACTATCAGGGCGGTAGCGATGTCGTCAGCACTTACCTCCACCTCTATCCTGACAGCCGCATGTTTGACGGCAAGGGCTTCATACTCGGCGGCAGTTTCGCCAACGAACTTACACTCCCTGCAGGCGTGAAAGTGGGTGACCTGTCGGCCAACCTTATCGACGCCATAAACCCGCTTGTCAATCTCGTCAGAGTACCGTCAAAACGCATAGCCCTCATGGAGGACTGGCGGCAGAAACTCCCGGCACTCGTCAAGGCATCGATACACAGCGACATAACCAACATATCGGGTGTGCCGTCATGGTTTCTGACCGTGCTGAAGGAGGTCATAGCCGCAGCCGGAGCCTCGACCATACATGACGTATGGCCGCACCTTGAGGTGTTTTTCCACGGCGGCATATCGTTCAAGCCTTACCGTGAGCAATACGCGCACATCACCGACCCTGCGCGCATGCGCTATATCGAGACCTACAATGCCTCCGAAGGCTTCTTTGCCGTACAATCTGCAATCGAAGATCCAGCGCTGCTTCTGCTGCTTGACATAGGCATATTCTACGAGTTCATTCCTCTGGATGAAACAGATGACAAATTTCCGCGAGCCCTTTCGGCATGGGAGGTCAAGGAGGGCGAGACCTACGCCATGATTATAACCTCATGCAACGGGCTGTGGCGATATGCACTTGGCGACACCGTGACAGTCACCTCGGTACATCCGCTCAAAATAATCATATCGGGGCGCACAAAACACTACATCAACACTTTCGGCGAAGAGCTTATGGTATACAACGCCGACGCAGCTATAGCCGCGACATGCCGTGAACTAAACTGCGCCATCGCCAACTATACCGCCGCGCCGGTGTATGCCGGCGACAAATCACGCGGGCGCCACGAATGGCTAATCGAATTCAGCCGGGAGCCTGACGACATGGAGGCCTTCGCCGACGCTCTCGACCGCAATCTTTGTAGCGAGAACTCCGATTATCAGGCAAAACGTGCGGGCAATCTGTTTCTTGACCGACTCAGCATAGTCAAAGGGCGGCCGGGAGTATTCGACACATGGCTCGCATCGACGGGAAAACTCGGCGGACAGCGCAAGATACCCCGTCTGAGCAACGACCGCCGCATCATGGACCCGCTGCTGCAGCTCAACAATATAGGATAACACTTTTTTAACTATAACTTATATGAGATATTACCGATCCACACTTCTTGCACTGCTTATGATGACGGCTGTCATGGCCGGAGCAAAAGCAAAGTATGTTTTTTACTTCATCGGCGACGGCATGGGCATGGGCCATGTCAACGCCACACAGTACTATAACCGCATTGTGCTCGGAAACGAAGAGCCGCTGCTCATGATGCAGTTTCCCGTAGCATCGCAGGCATGGACATATTCGGCCTCATCGCCCGTGACCGACTCGGCCGCCGCAGGCACCGCCTTGTCGACAGGATTCAAGACCAACAACTATATGGTGGCCATGTCGCCCGACTCGACCGTTCACTACAAGTCTATAGCCCGCACTCTCAAGGATGAGGGCTGGGGTGTGGGCATACTCACATCGGTGGCTCCCGACGACGCCACACCCGCTGCATTCTATGCCAACCGACTCGACCGCGGAATGCTCGAAGGGATTGATGAAGATGCCGTAAAATCAGGCTACGACTTCATGGGCGGGGCCTCGTTGCGCGGACTCAAAGACAGCGAGGGACGTCCAACCGCAGCAGCCGGGATGCTTGAAAAATCAGGCATAAAAATAGTGTACGGCACCGACGGTCATGAGAATATAGACGCCGAGCGCCTGATAGTACTAAGTCCGGAGGGAGTATGGAGCAACAACAATGACATCGGTTATACAATCGACTCTATACCCGGAGCCATGACCCTGCCGGAGCTGACACGCGCCGGACTCGCACAAGTCAGCCGTCGCTCTCCCGACCGCTTCTTCATGATGGTCGAAGGGGGCAACATTGACCATGCCGCTCATGCCAACGACCCCGGAGGCGTGATAAAAGAGATACTTAATTTTCAGGACGCAATAAAAATAGCTTACGACTTCTACCTGCAGCACCCCGACGAGACACTTATCGTGGTCACGGCCGACCATGACACCGGCGGCATGGCTCTGTCGCGCAAAACTAAAGGCGGGCTCGCACTTATCGACAACCAGCGAATAAGCAAAGACCGGCTTACCGACTACTGCCGCGACCTGCTCGAAAACAACAAACCCATAACTTGGGAGGAGATGAAAGCGCTGCTCTCTGACAAGCTCGGTTTCTGGACCGCCATCCCTGTCGACGACAAAACGACCGAGAGCCTGCAGAACACGTTCAACCGCACGTTCATCGACCGTACGGCGCTAAGCGAAAGGGCGTTGTACAATGTATATAATGCCTTTGTCGTAGAGGTGTTCAAGATATACAACAAGCAGGTGGGCACAGCATTTATCAGCAGCAGCCATACGGCCAATCCGGTACCTGTATTTGCCATAGGCGCCGGAGCCGGTAAATTCAGCGGCGCAAACAATAACACCGATATCCCCAAGCTCATCTATGAAGCTATACGCTAACCAAACGCCTAACGGCGATGTTTGCGAGGCGGTGAAAGACGAGCAATCATATCCTTGACATAAGGAGTTGACTTTATAGAGTCGGCCTGACCGAGATAACGGAGGGCCGACTTTTTTTCACCCTTCATGTAATAGTAGTTGCCCAGAATAAGCAAAGTATCGTAATCGTCAGGATACAACGACAGCAAGTGGCGGTATGTCGCTATGCCTTGTGTCTCGTCACCGGCAAGCATATAGCCGTCAGCCAAAGAAGCGAGATACTGCCGGTTGTCGGGAGCGCCGGTAAGCATTATCTTGCTGTACTCGATCATCTTGGGTGCATTGCGGCGAAATACATAGTAATTGAGCAGCTGTTTTTCAATACTGCGTTTAAGCCACGGCTGCCTGTCCATGACAAGCATGAGAAAATTTTCATACAGCGAGGTCTGCCCCATGGCGAAGCTAACCCGCCTTACGCCGGAGTATATCGAATCGACAGGGATAAGCTGTTGTTGCGCACGCTCAAGAAGCGAAATCTCATAATCGGGCAATCGCCTCATAGCTGCCGTGACAATCGCATGGCTATACGTGTCGACCACTTTGGCGCTGTCCTCAAGCATAATCTCATACATGGCCGCGGCATTGGACCAATCCTTGTATTTGAAAAACCGAGCCGCTTTGGTAGCTACCGTTTGGTAATCACGCGAAGTCACAGCGGCATGCGATACGAGTGAATACATCAATGTCGCCAAAACCGTGACGACATATATGATACGCTTATTTTCTACGTTAAATAAATTTTTCCGCATGGCTTAATTGCATTTTTCGCTTCTGTTGCATTATCTTTGTAAAGATAAACAATTATAATATATAATGTATCGACATGAGAACAAATTATAAGCGCATTTTGCTGAAACTAAGTGGAGAGTCGCTCATGGGGGCGCAAGGTTACGGTATAGACACCGTACGTCTTAACGAATATGCCGCACAGATAAAAGACGTGGCCGCTTCGGGAGTGGAGATATCCATCGTTATCGGCGGGGGCAACATATTCCGCGGACTGAGCGGAGCGTCAAAAGGCTTCGACCGTGTGAAAGGCGACCAGATGGGCATGCTGGCTACTGTCATCAACTCGCTCGCTCTCAGCTCGGCGCTTGAGGCTGTAGGACAACCGGCCAAAGTGTTTACGGCCATTAACATGTTTCCCATCGGAGAACATTACAGCAAGTGGCGCGCCATCGAAGCCATGAAGGCGGGCAAGGTTGCCATCATATCGGGCGGCACGGGCAATCCGTTCTTTACCACCGATACAGGCTCGGCTCTGCGAGGCATCGAGGTCGAAGCTGACGTCATGCTGAAGGGTACACGCGTCGACGGCATATATACCGCCGACCCCGAGAAAGACCCTACAGCCACAAAATTCTCGGAAATCACCTATGACGAAGTATATACACGCGGTCTGAAAGTCATGGACCTCACGGCCACGGCACTCTGCAAAGAAAACCGTCTGCCCATAATCGTATTTAACATGGACACCCCCGGCAACCTAAAAAAAGTCCTTGCCGGCGAACCCATAGGTACTCTTGTTTATTAATAAATCAAAATACATACCCATTATGACTGACGTTAAAACTTATCTTGACCCCGCCGAAGAAAAAATGGAAATGGCGGTAGCGTATCTTGACGAATCACTCGCTCACATACGTGCAGGCAAAGCCAACCCCAAAATACTCGACGGCATACGTGTCGAATACTACGGCAGTGCCGTGCCTATCTCCAATGTAGCCAACGTAAGCGTGCCCGATGCACGTACAATCACTATTACTCCGTGGGAGAAAGCCATGTTCAAGGAGATCGAGAAAGCCATCATCAACTCGGAACTCGGCATAACCCCCGAAAACAACGGCGAAATCATACGCATATCCATACCTCCGCTGACTGAAGAGCGCCGCAAACAGCTTGTAAAGCAGTCAAAAGCCGAGGCGGAAAATGCCAAAGTATCAGTGCGCAACGCCCGCCGCGACGCCATAGAAGGGCTGAAGAAAGCAATAAAACAGGGTATGCCAGAAGACGTAGAGAAAGATGCGGAAGGCACCGCTCAGAAACTTCACGACAAGTACCTGAAGAAAATAGACGAACTCTTTGCCGCAAAGGAGAAAGAGATACTGACCGTATAAAACGACGACAATGGAGACAGGTGACAAAATACCCGAAGTACTCGGATTGGATACCGAGGGACGTGAGGTCAAAGCCGCCGACTTTGCCGGCAAACCGCTGATAATATATTTTTATCCGAAGGACAACACTCCCGGATGTACGGCCGAGGCATGCTCCATACGCGACGGGTACAGCGAACTTAAAGCTCTCGGATACGAGATAATAGGTATCAGCAAGGACTCGACGGCGAGCCATGTGAAGTTTGCCGACAAGTACACCTTGCCGTTCATACTGCTAAGCGACCCCGACACTACGGTCAATCAGGCATTCGGAGTATGGCAGAAGAAAAAAATGGCCGGACGCGAGTACATGGGCACCGTGCGCACGACGTTCATTACCGATGCCGACCATCGTGTGACCCACATTATCACAAAGGTCGACACCAAAAACGCAGCCGCACAGTTGCTGAAACAACTCGGACACTGAGCAAATCACTAACTATACAAAAAAGAGCGCTTCATGTGAAGCGCTCTTTTATTATATGTGTATTAACTTTTGAGTGCAAATAGGCGTATGTTCGCCCGTCAGTATGCAGACCGACTACTTCGCGGGGACGATGGATATTGCGTAGCCGCCACCGGCTGCTTCGGATATCTTGATGCGCGACTTGGGGGTTACGATTTTCTCCTCTATTATATAGGATTGAGGATTATTGCGGTAGTGGGCATCCTTGCCGTCGCGATATATAGTGGCCTTATATTTGCCTGCGGGCAGGAAGTCAAACGAGAGTTCCGACACTCTGGCATCAGCACCGTTTGTTCCACCGACAAACCACTTGTCCTCGCCTTTGGCCTTGCGGGCCACGGTCAGATACTCCATCGGTTCGGCTTCAAGATAGTAACTCTTGTCCCAGTCGAGAGCCACATCCTTTATGAACTGAAACGCATCCATAAAGCGTTCGTAGGTCTCCGGCAGGTCGGCCGCCATCTGAAGCGGACTCGACATCGTCACATAAAGTGACAGCTGGTTGGTGAGCGTGGTATTGACCCATGACTTGTTTTTGGGATTATACTTGGAGATATTGTTTTCAAACAAGCCGGGCGTGTAATCCATCGGACCGCCGATAAGACGAGTAAACGGCAGTATTGTGGTATGGCTCGGCTTGCTGCCACCAAACGCCTGATACTCCGAGCCGCGGGCCGACTCGTTGCCGATAAGATTGGGCCATGTGCGGCACAATCCCGTAGGACGCACCGCCTCGTGAGCGTTAACCATAATCTGATAATCGGCCGCTTTTTTCACGGCATACAGATAATGATTTACGAGCCACTGGCTGAAGTGATTGCTTCCGGCCGGAATGATTTTGCCCACATAACCGCTCTTGACCGCGTCGTAGCCGTTATCTTTCATAAACTTGTATGCATCGTCCATACGGCGCTCATAGTTGCGCACGGAACTTGAAGTCTCATGGTGCATGATCATCTTAACACCCTTTGATTTGGCATAGTCACGTATTTCGGGCAAATTGAAGTCGGGATACGGAGTAACGAAGTCAAACACCTCATCCTTCATCTTGTTGGACCAGTCTTCCCAACCTATATTCCAGCCCTCTACCAAAACTCCGTCAAATCCGTGTTCGGCGGCAAAATCTATATAACGCTTCACCTTCTCGGTGGTGGCGCCATGCTGTCCGTGAGGATTGACCTTATTGTAGTCAACCTTGTCAAGGTGTATGTTAGGTAAGTCGTTTGTGTAGCTCCACTTGCTTTTGCGGTTGATCATCTCCCACCATATACCGATATACTTGCAGGTCTTTATCCATGAGGTATCCTCTATTTTACACGGCTCATTGAGATTGAGGGTTATGCGCGATGCAAGTATGTCACGTGCATCGTCGCTGACAATCACCGTGCGCCACGGAGTCACGCAATCGGTCTGCATATAGGCCATATCGCCGGCCGGGTCGGGAGTGAGCAGCGACTTGAACACCAAGTTGCTGTCATCAAGTTCAAGGTGCATGCACGGATAGTCGACAAGAGCGGCTTCATGTATGTTTATATACAAGCCGTCATCGGTCTTCATCTGTAATGAGGTCTGCACGGCCTTGTCCGACGGACGGTCAACCCAGATATACGTTGGTCCGCTCACGCTGTCGGCGAGTGAGGCTATCTCCGACAGCCGGCTACGCGTGTACTCATACTCCTGAGTGTCGTAATCGGCAGGTATCCAATAAGCCTCATGGTCGCCGGCCATGGCAAACTCTGTAAGCTCATCGGTAATGACAAAGTAGCTTAACTTCTTCTGCATGGGGAATTCATAGCGGAAACCTAGACCGTCGTCAAACAGGCGGAAACGTATCGACATCAGGCGCTTGGTCGACTTCTGACGAAGATTGACAAGCATTTCACGGTGATTATCGCGTATCTCCGACTCCTCGCCCCAGACAGGCTGCCATGTGGTATCGACCGAAGCCGTGTTGACCGACACGACCTCGAAACCATCCTTCAGGTCACCGCCCTTCTTCAATTTAAAGCCGAGACTGCTCGGCTTTACTACCGGCTTTGACTTATAGTCAAGTGAATACCGGGGAGTGCCATTATCAGTCAACGAGAATGTCATAGACAGATTTCCGTCGGGAGAAAGGAGAGTCTGCCCCGTCATCGGGGTATACAACAGCAATAGCCCTGCAATTAAGTTAAGCACTTTCTTCATATATTAAATTTTAGATTAATCCGCGCAATGAGTTTCGTTTCGCAAAGATACATTTATATTTCGAAACTACAACATTTTTTCGCAAAACTAAATACACTTACATAAAAACAGGCTGCGCGTGTGCTCAGCCTGTTCTTTATTGTATCGAAGATATTTTATTTAGCCGAAGCCTCGGGAGCAGATATCTCGCCTTTTTCTTCAAAAGCTTTGGCCGCAGCTGCAAGCTTAGCCTGCGATTCAGGATCGGTCTGCCAATGGAAAGGCACGAAATCACTCTTCGGATCAATCCATGACGGCTTGCGGAAATGAAGTATTATAAACGGAGCGACCACAAATATAAATACTCCGCCGAACAATACGGCATACCATACGGTGGTAGACCCCATTGGTATCTGGTCAGGCGGGAAGAAACTTAATACAAAAGCCAACAAAGAACCTAAAAATCCGACACCGCCTACAATCCACATAAGCCCGTTTCCTTTACGACCGATACGGAATGGTCGCTTTGTATTTTTCATCCCGTAACGCAAATAAATTGCGGCGGCAAACATAAGCAGGTAAGCGATAAGATAGAGCAGTACGGTCAATTGCGACAAAATCTGATAGAAGCTCTCTACCGAAGGCATGACCACAAACAGAAGAGAAAGAAATGTCACGGCACCGCCTTGTATATAAAGTATATTTTTTTGTACACCTGCTTTATTGGTTCTCTGAAAGAAAGGAGGCAGATATCCGGCTTGACCTACTGCAAATATACCCTTTGACGGACCCGCTACCCATGTAAGTACTCCGGCAAGCACTCCGAAAGCCAATGCTATAGCTATGACCGGAGTAAGCCAATTGAGATGCAGGAACCGAAAATAATTGTCAAACCCGACAAGAAGACTTTGTACGAGATTTATATCTTTGGCCGGAATAATAACTCCAAGGGCATATGTGCCAAGAACAAATATAAGCACGGTAATTATAGCTCCGATAAATACAGCCTTAGGATAATTTACGGTAGGATTGGCGACATCCCTTACATGAATACCCGACATCTCCATACCGGCATAAAACAAAAAGATCGAGGCGGCTAACACCACATTGTCAAAATTTGAAAAGTCGGGGAAAAAGTCGCCGTGAAAATCCATCTGCGATGTACCGCCCATGCACAAATATATTATTGCCAGAACAACAAGTATACATGCAGGTATTACCGTACCCACGATACCTCCGATTTTAGACACTTTACCTACCCAGCCGAGGCCTTTCATGGATATAAGCGTAGCTATCCAATAGATAGCGAGAACCACAACAATAGTATAGACTTTGTTGGCGGCAAGATGAGAATCCGCCACATGATCCATACCTATGAAAGCAAGCGACACGGCACCGAAAGTCAATACCGTCGGGAACCATATGGTACTCTCAACCCACTGAAGCCAGATGCCCAAGAATCCAAGCTTTTGGCCAAAAGCTTCTCCTATCCATCTAAACATACCTCCCTGCTGATAGGGAAACATGGCAGCAAGTTCAGCTGCCACAAGCGACACCGGTATAAGAAACACCAACGCAGCAAAAAGATAATAAAACGCCGAGCTGACACCATATTCAGCTTCTGCCGGAAGCCCGCGGAGCGATACCACGGCCACGACATTCATCATCACCAGCGTGAATACGCCCAGTTTCACCGCCGATTTAACATTTGTATTAGCCATAATTAATAATAGTTGAGGTGAGTGAATTAATATTTTACGCTTACTCTATTGCCATTAAATATGCCAAGTCCGAGTTTATTTACAAACGATTTTATAACAGCCTGAGCCTTGACTGAATTGCCTGCATCATCAAGAGGCGGCGCAAAAGCAGATATACCCATGACTCCCGGCAGTACACCGAGCACACCGCCTCCTACACCGCTCTTGGCAGGAATGCCTGACGTATACAACCAGTCGCCGGTATGTTCATAGAAGCCTACGGTAGCTATCAGCGATGTAATCTTTGGTGTAATCGAAGCGTCAAACACAGCTTTGCCCGACACCGGATTAACACCGTTATTGGCAATAGTGGCAGCCATGACGGAAAGTTGCGCCGACGTTATGCCCAACGAGCACTGCCTTGTATAAAGATCAAGACTCATATCTACGTCATCATAAATACGATTGTAGTTCTTAAGCAGCCACGCAATCGATCGGTTGTTAAAATTGGTCGCACTCTCACTTTTATAAAGCTGGTCAATCAATACCGGAGCAGAGCCGCACAACTCGGTTATATTATCGACAATAGCTTTCCATTTACCGTCGGAGTCCCCCGTCGGCAATACCATAGAGCATGCCGATATGGCTCCGGCATTTACAAGAGGTGTGGAAGGATGGTCATTCTCCAACAATATGGCAAATATCGAATTAAAAGGCAATCCGGTAGCATCGGCCCCGATTTTATTTAATAATACTTGCGGACTCTGCTGTCGCATAACCAATATTGCGGTAGGCACTTTTGATACGGACTCGATACCGAATCTATACGATGTATCCCCGATATTTATGCACTTACCGTTCATCAGAGTTATGCTGAGGCCAAACAGTCCGGCATCAATATTTGCCAGATAAGGAATATAATGCGCATTAACACCTCCCGATAAAGATTTTGTTTCTTCAAACGCTTCCTTAGCGGCATTCTCTATCTGATCTACAGTTATCGTTTTTTCCATCTTTTTTATAAAAAAAACGGTGATTACGGCGAATAAAGCCATAATCACCGATGATTCATAATCTTTAATCCAAGGCTTATCGTCCCGTATGGTTAAATGACTTGGTCTGCAATGGCACATTCTTCTCCATCGCTATACGGGTTGTCGTAGGATACTCCAACGCATTGAGCTCGCCGAGAGCAAAGTTGATATCAGCCAATAACTGATCGGCCATATCACGGCTGAATCCCTGTTTGCATACAACACGCATAACCACTATATCCTCAATATCGGCAGGCATTGTATAAGCGGGAACCATCCAGCCCTTCTGTGCAAGCTTATCCTGAAGATCAAACAGAGTCCATTTTGCAGTCTTCTGATACTCAGGCTTCATCAGCCAAGCAAACAACGGGTTAGGCACATCTTTTGAATAAGGAACAAAAGCGTCTATCTTGGCTATCTCGTCATGCAGATACTGACATACAGCCAATGAATTGAACTGCACTTCCTTATAGCCTTGGAAGCCCAAACGGATGAACTGATAATACTGGCCGAGTATCTGCGCGGCAGGACGCGAGAAATTAAGACCCACCTGACGTATTTCGGCGCCAAGATAATTGACACTGAACGACATAACATCAGGAAGATACTTTTTGTCTTTCCATACGACCCAACCGAGGCCCGGATATACAAGACCGAACTTATGGCCTGAAGTACTTATCGAAAGTACCCACTTCAAACGGAAATCCCACTTTTTGTCCGGATCAAGGAACGGAAGTATAAAACCGCCGGTAGCGGCATCGACATGGATAGGTATGTCATATCCTGTCTTTGCATTAAATTCATCAAGTGCGGCATCAAGAGCTTCTACGTCATCGTTAAGCCCGGTCCATGTAACTCCCTGTATAGGTACTACACATATTGTATTCTCATCACACATTTTTATGACCGCTTCGGGATCAAGAGTCGTTTTTTCAAGTGACAGAGGCACCGTACGCATCTCAATCTGCCATAATTGTGCAAATTTTTCCCAAACGATCTGATAACCGGTCGATATTATAAAATTAGGTTTGTCATATGGTTTACCGGCCGCTTTACGACGTTCACGCCAACGTATCCATGCAGCAATACCGCCCAGCATACATGCTTCCGACGATCCTATAGCCACGGCTCCGGTCTTCCATGTGTCGGTTTCAGGAGTATTCCATAGGTTAGCCACAATATTTATACACTTGCCATTCATGTATGCTATACGCGGATACTCCGTCTCATCGATATAGTTCACGTTAATGGCCTCATTCATCAATTTTGTGCCGTACTCATCCATGTAGGTAGTCACAAATGTAGCAAGATTAAGACGCGGCTGAGTCTGCGCAAAGGTCTCGTCTTTCACCATCTGATAAGCGATCTCGGGCTTTGTAGGTCCGTCAGGGATAGTCTGTACGGGAGACGGTTGAAGCATTACATTCGAGCCGAATGTATCGGTTTTTGCATCACCATTTCGAAAATTTTTGTCTAACATAAAAATGATTGTTAAGTTTGTAATTTAATAAGTCTTTAAGAAATAATGGTCAGTAAGGCGTAATGTCTTTCATACCGTCATTCATATAATAAACAGACTATACAATAATTAGTTTGATTGATTATACTAAATTCATCATAATCAACGAAAAATAAGATTCAATAATAATGATAAAGGAGATGCTAATAGCCGGATGCGGCGGCTTTGTCGGCACGTGTTGCCGCTATCTTGTAGGGAAATGGTGTGCACGGTGGTGGCAGGGCGACTTCCCTGTCGGCACTTTCTTGGTAAACATCATAGGATGCTTTCTCATAGGATTGTTCATAGGACTCGTAGAACGGCTGCATCTTATGCACACCCTGCTTCTCACAACAGGCTTCTGCGGAGGCTTCACAACCTTTTCGCTTTTCGCGGCCGAGATTTACGGTCTGTGGGGTAAGCAGGAGTGGGCAACGGCACTCATCTACACACTGGCAAGCGTAATCATAGGTGTGGCTCTTGTATGGTGTGGCCGCGCGCTGATGCGCTAACCCATTGTATCTACAGTAAGCCGGGCGTCGGCGGCAAGCTGCTCTTTCAGAGCTTCAAGTGAGGGGAAGGCCTGCTCATGACGAAGAAAGGCTACAAACTCCACTGCTACGCGTGTACCGTAAATATCGCCGTCAAACCCTATTATATGTACTTCTATTGATCGCGGAGCATTGTCGCCATCCACGGTAGGACGATGGCCTATGTTCAACATGCCGGGCCATACGCTGCCGTCGGCAAGAACGACGCGTGCCGCATACACTCCGTTGCCGGGCACAAGAATGTGCGAGTCGACAGGCTCGATATTGGCGGTAGGGAATCCTATTTTTCTGCCAAGTTCCTTTCCGTGCACCACCGTGCCCTCTATGACATATCGGCGTCCGAGCAGCCGGGCCGCCTCTTCCACCCTGCCTTCGCCGATTAAACGGCGTATGGCCGAAGAGCTTACTTTGGGAGCGGAGTCGCACTTGAATTCATCGGCAGCAAAGACCGCGATGCCGCATTCTTTCCCAAGCTCACGATAATCTTCAATCGAAGCAGGCCGGTCATGGCCGAAACGGTTGTTGAAGCCGATCACCATAGCCTCCACACCGTAATCACGGGCAAGCATAGCCATAAACTCTCCGGCCGACATCATGCGCAGATCTTCATCGAAATCAAGTAATATGACATCGACACCTTCGGCCTCAAGCCGCCGCAGCTTCTCGTCAAGAGTCGAGAGCATAGCCATTGTATCGCCGGAGGTAAGTGTACGAGGATGGTTGCGAAAGGTCACAGCTACAGGCTGCAATCCTAACCTGTGTCCGTGAGCCGACAGAGTATCGAGCAGACACCTGTGTCCGCCATGTACTCCATCAAACATACCCACGGCCGCAATACGGCCGTGGGTATTATCATATCGGTCAATCAACGCCATTATGCGTAATTGCTATATCGGTTCTTATACAGGAGCATCGGTCGGTTAATGACCTGCTTTAACTCCATATTCGTTTTTAACAGGGGTTATCGTATAGTCAAACGTATAGTCGCCATAAGGCAGCATATATTCCGGACGAGGACGTGCGCCCCAACTGTTCTCGCATGCAAGACCTATCTGGCTCAGATCTACACATACGTTGGTCACGTCATCGGCGTCAAGCTCGCCCCAGTGGGTATTGGGCTTGTCCTTGCCGCCGTCAAGCGTCGATATGTAGTAGTGCAGCGCCGATGCGGAGAAGGGCTTGGCCGCGGTAAATTTAACACCGGTGCCTGAAGCGTCGAGCACTGTCCAGTAACGCAGATCGGTGCGTGTGCCTGTCTCCTGCGGACGTATGTAGGGATAAGGCTGCTCCGACACTGTCTGACGATATATGCCCAGATCGGAAGCCTGCTGACGGTCGGCGTAATTCTCGCCCGGACCGCGTCCGTAGTACTCGACAGTCTCAAACGAAGCCGGCATGGGCATCTGCATACCGAAACGGAAAAGTCCCGATACTTTGGCGCTCTTGTCGGCAGTCATCTTCTCGACGATATTTACCCCACCATTGCCGTCGATAGTGTATGTCACGGTCATCTTGGCCTTTACCGAAGGCATGTCATAAGAGGCGGTAAAGCGAGCTTTGCCGTCGATCTCCTCCTGAGTGAAGCCGACAAGTTTCATCTCGGGGTTCAACCATGCGCGGTATTCCTTCTGAAGATTTGCACCGTAATCGTTGTCGGTGGGCGCGCGCCAGAAATTGGGCGTAATTTCGGCACCCTCCTTAAGGAGCGACGTGCCGTCAAACATATATTCGGAGATAAATCCGGTAGCTTTGTTGAACGCTATCATGAAGTGCGGACCTTTGACTGTGTCGGTAGCAATCTCGACAGCGGGCGCAGCCGGTTTTGCCGCATGATGATGGGCGGGAGCATTGACAAGAGTGAGCTGCTGGCGTGCGATGACAGCGCCGGCAGGAAGCAGCCCGTCGCGCGATTTGTTGACGTAAGCCACATTAAGGAGCCACTCACCGCAATTGCAGACCTTGCCGTAACCGAGGTCCACTACAGCGCTCTGCTGCGGAGCCACATCAATGTCGGCAACCTCGCCGCGACGCTCTACGACACCGTTGTGAAGAAGTTCCCACTGCAGGGCCACATTGCTCAAATCGGTGAAGAAGTTTTCGTTATATACCTTCACCTGTCCCGGCTTGTCAAGAGAGGTCCATATGTTCTGATACACGCGCTGCACCTCGTAAGCGTGAGGATTGGGCACTCGGTCGGGCGATATAAGTCCGTTGTCGCAGAAGTTGCCGTCGGTAGCGTCGGTTGGATTGAAGTCACCGCCGTAAGCATATATGACACGTCCGTTCTTGCCGTTCCACCTTATGGACTGGTCTACGAAGTCCCAGATGAAGCCGCCCTGATATTTGGGATACTTTCTTATAAGATCCCAGTATTCTTTGAAGCCGCCTTCGGAGTTACCCATGGCATGGGCATACTCGCATTGGATGAGGGGCTTGACAAAAGTATCGTCGGTAGAATATTTCTCACAGCCTCCGTAACCGTAGTACATCGGGCAGAAAATATCGGTCTTGCCGGTCTTGCCTGCCTGCTCATACTGCACGGGGCGTGTCGGGTCAGCACCCTTCACAAGGTCATAAGCCGCCTCGAAGTTGGGTCCGTAGCCGGCTTCGTTGCCGAGCGACCATACTATGATTGACGGATGGTTGTAATTGGCCTTTACATTACGGTCGTTGCGCTCAAGATGAGCCTTGCGATATGCCGGATTCTTGGCGAGTGTCTCCTTGCCGTAACCCATACCGTGCGACTCTATATTGGCCTCGGCCACTACATATATACCGTAACGGTCGCAGAGATCATACCAGCGAGGATCGTTGGGATAGTGCGATGTACGCACGGCGTTTATATTGAGAGCCTTCATCATGGCTATATCCTGAAGCATGCGCTCGGTCGACACCACATAACCCGCATCGGGGTCGAGTTCATGACGGTCGGCACCCTTGATAAGTACGGGCTGGCCGTTGACAAGCAGCTGCGAGTTCTTAATCTCTATCTTGCGGAAGCCGACATTGACGGGTATTATCTCAACGGGCTGGCCTTTCTTCGTGAATGTAGCCACCAGAGTGTACAGATTAGGGGTCTCCGAAGTCCATTTAAGCGGATTTTTAACATCGAGCGATACGTTTACCTTGCCCTTTACACCTGTTTTTTCGTAGTTGGCCACCACATTTCCGTCGGGAGCCATCAGCTTCAGGTCAAGATTGCCCGAGCCCTTGATGTCAACGTTTACGGTAAGGACTCCGTCGCGATAGTCCGACGTGAGGTCGCCGTTGGCACGTATATCCTCGATACGGTTGCGGTTGCGTGCATAAAGATAGTTTTCGCGGGCCAGTCCGGAGAAACGGAAGAAGTCCTGATCCTCCAGATAAGTGCCGTCGCTCCAACGGAACATCTGCAGCGCTATAAGATTCTTCTCGCCGGGTTTCACATAAGGCGTGAGGTTGAATTCCTGCGCGAGCTTGCTGTCCTCGCCGTAGCCTACAAACCGACCATTGACCCACACCTCTATGTTGGAAGTGGCCGAGCCGAAGTGCGCGATTATATCCTTGCCCTTCCAGTCGGCGGGAATTTCGATTTCGCGGCGATATGTACCTACATGATTGTCTTTCAGAGGCACTTCCGGTGGATTGTTGGCAAAATGTCCACGCCAAGCGTAGCCGACATTTACATATATGGGGTCGCCGAAGCCGTTGAGTTCCCACATGCCGGGCACCTCGATAACCGACCATGAGGAGTCGTCGAAAGCGGGCTTGTAAAAATCGGTGGGACGCATGTCGGCATCTTTTACCCAATTGAACTTCCAAGTGCCGTCAAGCGAGCGGTAATTGTCACTCGACACCTTACCCAGACCGAGCTTGTCGGCTGACTCATATGCAAAATAAGAAGTGTGCATCGGCAAGCGATTCACTTCATTTACTTCAGGATCGAGCCAATAAGGAGTTTTGGCCCCTACCGAGATTGTGCTCATGGCAACAACACAGGCAAACGACAGTATTTTTATCATGACATTGAATTGGTTTATTGTACAAAGATAATAAATAATAAGCAATTATTAGAGAATGTTGATTTATAACCGCAATGCTACAGACTGAAAGGGACTGCACTTACGTAGATGCGGTAGTCCTTGATGGCGCCGGGCACTTCAGCCTCCATGCGCGGCAGATACTGGAAGCCGGATAGAGTGCGCTCGGCTCCGAGATCGATGACCACGGCGTGGGGAAACGGCACACCTAATACCGTTGACCAGTAGGTCGACTCCTGAAGGTCAAATGTCTTGTCGGCCGACCGATTGACCTTGGCCACATCCTCGCTGTCGGCATACATGACGGTCCACGGCTCACGCGACAGGCGCTCGCCCTTGTCATCAAGAAGATACATCTCGGCTATAGCGGCCACATCCTTGCCGTCGACAGCGTTGAGCGCCTCGACACACACGTAGCGTCCTTTTACCGGGGAGTCAAACCTCACTTCCTGCCATCCGTTGCCGGGCTTGAACGAACCGGCCACAACAGGTTTTTCGCCCGACAGGTCGAGCTTCTGTCCCTCGGTGCGGTGGGTAAGCGGTTTTTGTACAAGAAGTTGGTCGAGTTTAGACTCTTTCAAGCCCTCGCTCCGGGCCTCGCGCGGACCGAGTATGTCAAACACCAGTATCTCGTTCTCGCCCTTTTTGAGCCAGCAACCGGGCATATAGAGTGTTTGCTGAGGACCGATTTCCCATATTCGACCCATAGGATGTCCGTTGACATATACAAGCCCCTTGCCCCATGTCTCGAAATTCAGGAATGTGTCGGAAGGCTTCTTCACGTTGAACGTGGCGCGGTACACACCCATAGGTAGCCTGTCGTCCGACTTCTCTACCTCGGCTATAGGGCGGAAATTCATGGCGGCATACGTATTGTAAGCATCCTCAATATTGAACACCTGCCAGTTTTTGAGGTCGCACACCCACTTGTGACCGTCCTTGTCAGTGGTGAGAGTCACTTTATCGGTTATGCCTTTGAAGTCTTTTATGGCACGTCCGAAGTTTATGCGCCCCATCGCTTCCACAAGTATGTCGAGCCGGGCACCCTTGCGGCATGCCGGTACTATAAGCTCTTTCTCGCCGTTGCGTCGGTCGAGTTTGCCTACATAACGGCCGTCGACAAACACCTGCGCGTAGTCATGCGCGTCGCTTACGGTCAGCAGCGCGGGCTCGGAGAACGCGGGCAATGCGGTGCGGTATAGTATGCTGCCGAAGCCTTGATCGTACTCTTCCATAGTCTTTATGTCGACATCGCTCTTCGGTGAAGGCAGATTGTCCCACAACGGAGCCACTTCGGTGAATGCGAATGCAGGAACGGCTATCGGCTTTATAAGCGCGGGCACCTTGGCCTGCTTCTCGCCGTCCATATATTTGGCGAGCGTAGCGCGGAGAGCGGTGTATTTAGGTGTGGTTTGACCCGACTCGCTTATGGGCGCGTCGTAGTCATAGGAAGTGACATCAGGGGCGAAGCCGGGAGAATTGGCGCCGGCCCAGTGGCCCCAGTTGGTACCGCCGTGAGTCATATAAAGGCTGAACGATATGCCCTTGGAGAGCATCTCGTCTATGCCGGCTATCATGTCTTCAGCCGGGCGCGTCTCATGATTGGCTCCCCACTTGTCAAACCAACCGCTCCAGAACTCGGAGCACATCAACGGACTGTCGGGACGCACCTCTTTCAACCGTGCAAACTGTTGGTCGATATTGGCGCCGGTACCGAAATTCATGGTCCATATCAGGTCGTCAAGACCGTTGTTGAGGAAATTGGATGACCAGTCGCACTGAAATAGAGTGACATTTTCACCGAAATTCTTGCGGAGCATGTCGCGGATCTGCGACACATATTGCTTGTCAATGCCGTAAGAGCCGTATTCGTTCTCGACCTGTACCATTATTATAGGTCCGCCGTCGGCTATGGTGAGGTCGCCGACCTGATCGGCCACGGCTTTCTGAAACTTGTCGACACGCTCAAGAAAATACGGGTCTGACTCGCGCAGCCTTATATCCTTCTTCTTCAGCAACCACCACGGCAAGCCCCCCATCTCCCACTCGGCACATACATACGGGCCGGGGCGGAGTATGACTTTCATGTCATTTGCCTTACAGAGGTTTACAAACTCCCGCAGGTCGTTCTGTCCGGTGAAATCAAAGTTATCGGGCTTCGGTTCATGGGAATTCCAGAACACATACAGACACACCGTGTTCATGCCGAGGGCCTTGCACAGCTTTATCCGCTGATCCCAGTAAGGTTTGGGTATGCGCGGATAGTGGAGTTCGGCGGCCTTCACCACAAATGGCTTGCCGTTAAGCAGAAATGTGCCGTTGCCGGCTTCGAAGCGTGTGCCGTCGGCGTTCACAGTGTTGCCCCACGCCATTGTCAGCAGGGTAAGCACCGCGACAATTCTGAAAAGACTCTTTCTCATCGCTTGGTTTTAGATTTTAATCAGTTATGATTGTTAGTTAATACTACGTCCACACTCGGTTATGCACTCATCGCACTTTCACAAAAATAGGCATTTTTCCTATATTTGCGGACACCAACCGATATTTTGGTCATAATTTACCACATAATTGACATAAATATCAGTGATTATAGTATATTTGTCTGTATTATCTTTGCAAAAAATCACATTATAATATTCCGAGTCATGAAAATACGTATTTTATCGGCATTTGCCTTTCTGCTGACCGCATTGACGGGATTAACACAGAACACTGACAGCGATTTCAGCGCTTACCTTTTCACTTACTTTACCGGAAACCGCATGGAGCAGGAGCAGATATGCTTCGCGGTAAGTCCCGACGGCTACAACTACCGGGCCCTCAACGACGGCAAACCCGTGATAGCATCGCGCGACATATCGTCGACAGGCGGCGTACGCGACCCTCACATACTCCGATGCGAGGACGGCAAAACATTTTACATGGTGGTGACCGACATGGTGTCGGCCAACGGATGGGACTCCAACCGTGCCATGGTATTGCTGAAGTCAACCGACCTTATAAACTGGGAGAGTTCGGTCATCAATATCCAGAAAAAGTATGCCCACCAGAACGACCTGAAGCGTGTGTGGGCGCCGCAGACCATCTATGACCGCTCGGCGGGAAAATACATGGTGTACTGGTCGATGAAACATGGCGACGGCCCCGACATAATCTACTACGCCTACGCCAACCCGGAGTTTACCGACATCGAGGGTGAGCCCCGGCCGCTGTTTCTACCGAAAGACGGCAAGTCGTGCATTGACGGTGACATTGTGTACCATAACGGCGTGTACCATCTGTTCTACAAAACGGAAGGCCACGGCAACGGCATAAAAGTGGCTACTACGCCGTCTCTGACCTCGGGCAAATGGGAGGAGCAGGACGACTACAAGCAGCAGACCACCGACGCGGTCGAGGGCGCCGGCACATTCAAGCTCATCGGCACCGACAAATATATATTAATGTATGACGTGTACATTAAGGGACGCTACCAGTTTACCGAGACCGACGACCTGCGCAACTTCAAGGTCATCGACTCGGAAGTGACCATGGACTTCCATCCGCGCCACGGCACAGTCATCCCCATCACCGACGCCGAGCTTCGCCGGCTCACCGCCAAATGGCCTTCCACACCCCGCGACTGACCCGGATCCACAACCACGGCATTAGAGTATTTTGAGGATAACGGTATACAAAAAGTTCCCCCGGCGGCGACATGGCTGCCGGGGGAATTACATAACCTTAAAATTGCCGTAGTATTAGTTATGTGTGTCAATTGAGGCCCTTCAGGAAGCCGTCAATGAATAAGGGATAAAGTTCTTCGCAAGTGTTGCGGTCTATAAGCTGACCCCAGAAGAATACGCTTATGTTGGCCTTGCCTTTAGGATAGCAGGTGATGAATTCAGCAAACTTGGCGCGCTCCTCTTCCTTGATGCGCTCGTAAGCGCCGCACTCGCCTATCATGACAGGCACTCCGTTTTTGTTGGAGAACTCGATAAGCAGGTCAAGCTCGCTGCCGAGCAACTTCTCGTAATCACGGGTCCAGAGAGGCAGGTCCTCCTCGGGAGTATCCTCAGTAAGTGATCCGTCGAGGTTGGAGAATCCGGCGGGAGTATAGTTATGTACCTGCAACATGATATGGCCGGGAATATTATCCTGCGGCAAAACGAAATTGTCAAGACGGGTGGCGCTGCCGCCGGCTCCGTATGTGTTGACAATAAGGTTGCGGTGCAGGTTGTTGCCACCGGTGGCACGTACGGTGTTGACAAATGCCTGCGCATACTTGTTGATGGTCTCGTAGCCGCCCTCTGCAGGCTCAACCCACGAGTTCTGGCCGTCAAGCATCTCGTTGTAACCTTCGAAAAGGAGTTTGTTGTCATACTTGTTGAAGCGTTCGGCTATCTGCTTCCAAAGTTTTTCGAAACGCGGCACTATCTGGTCATATTTATCTTTGTCAGCCTGAATCCAAGCGCCGTCACCGGTGTCATGGTGAACATTCAGTACACAATACAATCCTGCGTTGAGTGCGTAGTTGACCACCTCCTCGACGCGGTTCATCCACGGCTCCTTCACGATGTCGTTCTCATCCATGTGTCCGCCCCAAGTCACAGGCACGCGCACGGCCTTGAAGCCGGAAGCGGCCACGGCATCAAACCACTCCTGCTTGGCAAGCGGCTGTCCCCAGCAGGTCTCCCAAGCCACGATGTCATCGGGGTCAAACCAATCGCCCGTGGCATCAAGGGTGTTCCAGAGATTTACACCGACGCCCATGTTGCTGTTGGCGACAAATGCGCTCTCCCACCCCGACTCGTCGGCAGCAGCGGGCTGCGTCTGGGTTACGGTCACTGTTTTCACTTCATCGGCGGCACGGAATGTCACCGTACATGAGCGGGTAGCCTCAGTGCCGAGCGGCTTGGCTGTAAGCTTGATGTAGCGGGGAGTATCCTCTTTATCGGGCATACCCATTGTAGGGTCGCCGGAGCGGTTGGAGAGCACCAGCCAGTCGGCATTGTCCGATACTGTTATATCCCAATAGGCGTTGGTTTCAAGTGTCAGCAAGGCGTTGCCTCCGTAGGTACCGAAGTCAAGGGCCGTCACTGCCGCGCCGTCGCGGGTCACCGTGAGTTCCACAGGACCGTCGGGCACAAATTTGTCATCGTCGTCGGAGCACGATACGAGTCCGATCGAGGGGAGTAACAGGCTTATGAAAAGCATAAGCCTGTTTATTGATGTGAGTTGATATTTCATATTCGTCAGTCTTTTTTAACGTAGAAACGGAAGTTGTCGTAAGCGATGCGTACTTCGTCGCCGACATTGTCATATTCAAGGAAAATAGTGAAGTTGTCACCTCCGGCATCGGCGGCACAAAGGTCACCCCAAGTAGCAACACCGGGAGCGAATTCAGTCATCGGCACAGCTACAGACATCCAATCCGCAAGCATCAGCTCACCTGTGGCTCGGTCGGCGATAGCAATACCACCCTTCTCTTTGCCCAATATCTTCAATTTGGTTGTCATCGTTGAAGCGGCAGTATACTGGTCTTGGAGGTAAACCGCATAACGGAATTCAATCTTGCTTAAAGGAGTGGAAGGATCGATACCTTGAGGAGCAGTCTTGGAGTTTATTGTAAGATTATGATCCCACCAAGAAGTAAATCCATCGAAATAAATAAAGCTTCCGGCCGATTTGGTAATAGGACATGTTGCGGGTAGCGGATCCCATCCCCACGCGGGATTACCACCGTGATGACCGGTACCCCAGCCGTAAGCCATCTGCGTACCGTTACCATCGAAGTCCTCGTATGTGCGGGTGTAGTCGTAGAACTGGAGCGATTCACGTCCGCCGAGAGTAGCTACAGTGATCAATCCGTTGGAGTTTGCAGAAGGCATAAAGTCGGGCATGGTAAACACCAGTTTATCCATATTTTCGTTAGTCTCGACCTTGTTCACGTCAATCTTCAACTCGCCACACAGATTCAGTTCGGTAATATCGGACAGATACTTGCCGTATATCTCCACACGCTGTCCGGGTATAGGCATATCGGTTGATATGTCGGTAAGAACCGGCCTCTGAGGTGAGCGTGAAAAACCGCAATAGGCATTTCCGGCATAGCACTCTACCATATATATACCTTTGTCGGGAATAGCGTTGGCAGGCATCTTCAATTTGATCTCCGAACGGTCGGCATTAGGCTGGAACTCGGTTATCTCATATAGAGGCACGGTATCCATATCGGCAACATAAATATGCTCAATCTCATGCAAAGTGGAGCCGACAAGAGTTACCTCCTGTCCGGGAAGCATCTCGGCCACACCCTCGCTGTTGATGGTAAGCTGGGCCTTGTACATCTCAAGCGACGGATAGCCGGCTATCACATGGAAAGCGTAAGTAGCGATACCATGCGAGGTCTCTACGCGGATTTCGAGAGGAACACTCTCGTCCATGCCGCGCACCACAAGGTCGCTCGGTATAGTTACGATTATATGGCTGTCGGTATTGTAGTTGCTGTTGAAATATACATCTTGGTCATTTATGTATACATGCTTGGCGTTTTCCAGATTGGTACCCTGTATAAGTATCATCTGGCCTACAGTGGCGTCGGTGAAGGTCGAGTCGGCTTTCTCGGGGTCGGTAGTGCGCACACACTCGATCACCGGCTGACCGCCGCCGTTGTCATCGTCGGAACAAGAAGCGAGCGAAAGCATCGCGATATTGGCAAGCAGAGCCGCCAACAGTATATAAAGTCTGTTCATGATACGGTGAATTAATCGTTAAATTTATAATGTTCGGGTTCTGCCTTAAGGAGCGGATTCTGAATAACATCAGTCTCGGGATAAGGCATGAAGATATTATTGGCAGTGATAGTAGCCTTTGTAGTCGGCACAATCAACGGACCGTATGGAGTATCCTCATAGGTCTTCCAATCCTCTCCTTTTGAGATAAATTTGACTTCCTGATTTTCGCCGATAGCAAGTTCATCCCAAGTATAAAGACGATACTGATTGTTAAGATACTGCAACATCTTTTCAGGCTTCCACTTATACAGGTCAATCATATAGTACCAGTTCTGATACTCCATGGCAAATTCGACACGACGTTCACGTATAATGTCATCAAGAGTAACAACAGAAGCCTCATCAATACCGGCACGACGACGCACGTCATTGAAATACTTTATATCATTGCCCGATATAGACGCCTTGTTACCGAGACAAGCTTCGGTATAAGTCAGATATACATCAGCAAGACGTACTATATAAGTATTCAGAGGAGAGTTCATTAATGATACATACCCGTCGTTGTCATCATCGGGACATCCCGGAACACCTTTCTTGATGAAAGAGGAAGTGCCGTCATATGTATATCCACCGTCAGCCATACAAATATAATCATAATGCACACCGGGAGTTACAAAAGTGGCATCACGACGTATAACCTCCCACTTGTCTTTACCATTGCTGCCGGTATAACGATATTGCATCAACATTTCTGCCGCAGTATTATAGTTGCTCCATACCAATATGCCACCAACCATTTTGGAATCTCCGCATAAGTCGGACAAAAGAGTATTTGACGTAGACCAAACCATTTCAGTCGACGCATACCATTGCATCTGCAACAAAGATTCTATGTTATTATTGTGACGATACTTGAAGAGGTCATGATAATCCTCCATCAGCATTGCGCCGCTATTTTCTATAACATCCATACAAAGCTCCTTGCACTTGTCAAGATCAGCCTGATCGCGTTCCGACTTATCCCAACCCGAACGAGTCAGATAGGCCTTGGCAAGCATGGCCTTGGCGCTCCAGCAAGTAGCACGACCGACAGCAAAGGGAGTCTCGGGAAGTTTTGCAGCTGCATACTCAAGGTCGCGGATAATAAACTCAAAAACATCCTCCTCATAGTTACGAGGACGTACAGGATTATCAACAATCTCCTGATTATTCTCGAAAAGAATTACCGGTCCCCAGATATGCACAGCATAATAATATGCACATGCTCTCATAAGACGAGCTTCAGCGATAGCTATCTCTTTAGCTCGCTCTGTCACTTCGGGCAGACACTTGGTATTGATATTGGATATCGTACTGTTGGCAATAGTTACAACCGAGAATATACCCTGCCATGCATTGGCAAGATCTTCATCAAGAGCGTCTACGGTAAAAAGTGTGAACGCAGGTTTACCATACTGCGAATAAACGTCATTGGACAGCTGACTTCCAAGCATCACAATCGATCGCTGATGGAAATCAAACCATGCACGGTTATACAACGGAGCGGTGGAAGAGGCGACAGCTGCATCGGAAGCATAGAAGTTATCTTCAGTGTAGCTATCGTCGGGAACCCTGTTAAGGAAGTCGTCACCGCACGAAGTGGCGCCGAGTAACACGGCCAGTCCGATAATATATTTTGAAAGTTTCATGTTATAATTTCAATTGGTGTTACATTAAAGATTAGAGGCTTACGTTAAGACCGAAAGTAAACATACGCTGCGAGGGGTAGCGTGCATAGTCTACGCCGCGCAGAAGCACCTGCTGGTTATAAGCACCGATTTCGGGGTCATAACCTTTGTACTTGGTAAATGTATGCAGATTCTGTATGTTGCAGTACACGCGGAGCGACTCGATGCTGAACTTACGGGTGAACGAAGCGGGCAGAGTATAGCCGACCGACAGATTCTTTATACGCAGATAAGAAGCATCCTCAACAAAAACATTGCTTGTACGGTCGTTCTTATTGGTATTTGATTGATCTATACGATAAGTAGATGCTCCGGGATTGGACACATACATATTGTCGAGAGTACGTCCGCCATCAGGATCGATAAGAGCAAGTTTTGCAAAATCACATACAGAAGAGAGTGTAGACCAACGGTTGGCCGGGTCACTCTGCTCGGCACGAAGATAATTATAGCCGTCATTGCCTACCGAACCGGTAAGGAACAGATTGAAGTCAAAGCCCTTCCAAGTAATGGTGTTGTTGAAACCGAACGTGAATTTGGGTTCGGGATTACCGATATAAGTACGGTCCTTCTCATCGATAACACCGTCGCCGTTTATATCTTCATAAATATAGTCACCATACCATACACCCGTGCCCTCGGCTACCTCTTTATTCTCGGGGATAGCGACAAACTGACGGTTGCCGGCGGCATCGAGGATAAAGTCACCGTTACGGTCCTTCATATAGAAGTCGCTCTCCTTCTCAAACATGCCTATCACCTTATAACCGTAGAACTGTGCCACGGGATTGCCTACGGTAGTATAGGTAAATACCTCATTACCTATCTTACCCTGAATACCGGTGCTTTCGGTGTAAAGCTTGAGCACCTTGTTGCGGTTAAGCGAGAAGGTCAGGCCAGAGGTCCAAGAGAAGTCGCGGTTGGAAATGTTGACGGTATTAAGCGTAAACTCAAAACCCTTGTTACGCATCTCGCCGGTATTAACCCACGGCGAACCGATAGCACCGCTAATATAGGAGGGAAGAGCCGCCTGCATGAGCAGGTTGTCGGTATTCTTCAGGTAGGCGTCAAATATAAACTCAACACGGTTGTTGAACATGGCGAGGTCGAAACCTACGTTATAAGAGTGAGTCTCCTCCCATTTAAGCTTGGCGTTGCCGAAGTTGGCGGGATAGAAACCGGAACCCCAAGGGGTTGGAACAGTGCTCATAGTAGCTCCATAGGCGTAACTACCGGCATTCTGGTTACCTACAAGACCCCAACCGAGACGAAGCTTGGCATCAGCGAGCCACTGCACGTTCTTCAGGAAAGACTCGTTTTTCAAGCGCCATGCAAGAGCCACCGAGGGGAAGTAACCCCAACGGTTGTCAGCACCGAAAGTGGAAGAACCGTCGGCACGTATGGTAGCGGTTAGCAAGTAGCGATTATCGAAATTGTAGTTCAGACGTCCATAGTAAGACTCTATTGCAAATGAGCCGCTACCGCTGCCGTTGGTGGCACTCTTCGAGTCACCGACATTTATAGCCGGCACATTATTGAACAGATAACCTGTACGCGATGCAGTAAGATTTTCCCAATTCGACTCCTGCGACTCGTGACCGGCCATGATATTAAGGCTGTGCTTGCCGAAGTCCTTCATATATGTAACATACTGCTTGAAGCTCGTATAGCGGCTGTTGGATGACTGGCGCTGGCTTTTGCTCGTTTGAGTGAACTGTCCGATAGTCATTTCGGGCTGGAAATAATACCAGTTGCTATGGTCAAAATTACCGCCATACTCTATGCGGGCGGTAAGGCCGGGCAGAATGGTTATATTAGCATAAGCGTTAATTATAGCCTGAAGGCCCTTATTGTAATTGGTGCGGGTAAGAGCGTCAGCAAGAGGATTAGTATAATAGATACCAAGCTGATTGTCTTCCTGATAACCCCAAGAGCCGTCGGGATTCTTGGCCGGCACCTCAGGCAGCTGACGCAGAGCGGTAAGAATGATATTGTTGTCATCGATAGTATTGTTGCGCTTGGTACGCGAAAGCGATGACTGCGCTCCGATCTGAAGCCATTTGGTAACCTTGGTGTCAACATTGATACGCGCGGTAAAGCGCTGGAAGTCCGAGCCTACGGCTATACCCTCCTGATCGGTGTAGCTGCCGCTGACAAGGAACTGTGTAGCATCCGTACCGCCGCTGACAGTCACCTGATGGTTCCACATGCCGGCATTGCCGAAGATCTCCTTCTGCCAGTTTGTACCGTCGCCGAGTATGGAAGGATCGGCGAATTCTTCACGCTCGCCCCAACCGAGGATATCGACACGCTCGTTATAGAGTTCAGCATACTGACGGAGGTTCATTGTCTTAAGGCGCTCGGGTATCTGCTGAAGGGCGTAGTAGCCTTCATAAGTTATACGGGTCTTGCCTACCTGACCGCGTTTTGTGGTGATAAGCACAACACCGTTTGATGCACGGCTACCGTAGATAGCAGTGGCCGAAGCATCCTTGAGGATCTCCATCGACACGATGTCGGAGGGGTTGATGGTAGAAAGAGCGGAGGTCTTTCCGTCAGAAGACTTACCGTCGACAGCCACGCCGTCGATAACATAAAGAGGCTCGTTGCCGTTAAGAGAGTTGGTACCGCGGATAGCTACCGAGATACCTCCACCGGGCGAACCCGAGTTCTGCGTAACCTGAACACCGGCGGCACGACCTTGAAGGGCCTGATCAACTGAGGTGACAATGGTTTTCTTGATATCGTCGGCACCCACCGACACAACCGATCCGGTGATGTCGCTGCGCTTCATGGTACCGTAACCTACCACTACCACGTCGTCAAGGGTAGTGTAGTCTTCCTGCATAGTCACGTCAATGACGTTGCGGTCGATAGTCACTTCCACCTGTTTGTAACCGATATAGGTGAACTGCAGCACCTGACCCTTTTCGGCCTGAAGCGCATACTTTCCGTCGATATCGGTAGCCACTCCCTGAGGAGAGCCTTTAATTCTCACACTGACTCCGATAAGCGGCTCGTCGTCCATCTGCGACGTCACCGTACCGGAAACAGAAATCTTTGACGCGGCCACAGCCTGCTGTGATAATGCAGGCAGCAAAAGGCACAACGCCACAACTGCTTCGCTAATGCGAACAAGAGTTTTTCGCAAAATCAGTTTACTCATTGCTCATACAGATTTGAGGTTAAATTATTGAATTGGTTTTGTTGTCCGGCAAAATTATAGATTCTGAAGTCCACGGCGCTTAAAATTTGTTATGGTTAAGCGCACATGGACCCAAATCTTACGGTGTAAAAATGTTATAAAAAGAGTAAGATATTGTTAACGCTTTTATCACTCATTCCAGTCGTCGGTTCGGAAAGGCACAAGGGGCAGCCCCACGTGATTGTGAATGCCACCTATGGCGAAGTTCTTGAAACAATAGCGCACCGCCTTGATGTCGTCGACGTCATCAGATGTAACCTCGATGGCGCGGCAGTACCACAGCTCCTTGGCCTTGGCGGGATGAAACACCTTGTCGGCACCGGCCACTTCGAAGCCGTCAAGCTCGGCGTTGGGAGTTAGTCCGTTGACAACGTTGTCGAGGTGTATCACCGCCTTGTTGCCGTGCAGCTCTACCGACTTGTATCGGGGATAGTCACAGGGCACACCGTCAAGCCCATAGGTCTTGGCGGCGGCCATGAACGCAAGTCGTTCGCCTATCTCCTCCTTTTTGGAGCCGTGGATGTCGTTGATCTCGCGCGGATAGATAAGGTCGGTTGTGCTTATACAGCCCGAAGAGGGTATGATGGCCGCGGCCTTGTGCTGCGACTCGCGGAGCAGTGCGGCGATAGAGCCGTCGGGGTTACCGTAGCTCCATGCGGGTATCTCCACGAAGTAGAAGGGAAGCTCGCCCTGCTTCCACTCGTCACGCCATATCTTGACCATGTCGGCCAGACGCTGCGGATAGTTGCCGTGTGCGCCTACGTTGGCCTCGCCCTGATTCCAGAGGAAGCCCTTGACGGTGTAGCCCGTTATCGGGTGCAGCATGGCGTTATACATTATGTTGGCACGTTCCCAAAGGTGCAACACCGAATCGGGTGTGGCTTTCTCTTTGGCTACATCGATGTCGGGATATGTGTCGAGCTTCCATTTAGGCATCCAGCCCTCGACACGGCTGCCGCCGAGCGAGCAGTTTATGACGCCGACGGGCACTCCGAGGATGTCGTTGAGCGAGCGGGCAAAAAAGTAGGCCGTGGCAGAGAAGTTGCCGGCGTTTTCGGGCTTGCTCTCCTGCCACTTGCCGGCGGCCTTTGTCTGCGGCTCGTACTCGCCCTTGCGCTCCACCGTGGCCACACGCACGCCGGGATAACGGCCGGCATAGGCTATGGCACGGCCGGCGTTCTCCACCGGTTGGCACCAGAAGCCGTTAAGGGGCATCTCCATGTTGGACTGTCCGGAACAGAGCCACACTTCACCTATAAGTATGTTTTCAAGCTTTATGTCGGAACCGTCGCCGCTTATCGACATGGACTGAGGCGTGTAGCCGGCGGCGGGGGTGGCAACAGCCACATCCCAGCGTCCGTCCTTACCGGCCTTTGCGGTATAGACTTTGCCGTCCCAACCGGGGGTAACGGTGATAACTGCGCCGGGGGTACTCCAACCCCACAGGCGGGCGTCAGACTGCTGCTGAAGCACCATATTGTCGCCGACTATGTCGGGCAACACTATCTCCGCGCGAGAGAAAAGCGCGGCCATGGCGGCCATGCCGCCTGCCAAGTATAATCTTAGATTGGTCATATTATTGGTCTTATTGGTCTAATGGGTGATTTTTAGCACAAGCGATATGTCATTGGGCTTTTTGTTGCGCGGAAGATTGACCGTCAGGCCGTCGGCTGTGCGGCGATGGCTCACCTTGCCGGCTCCGAGCAGCTCGACTTTCTTTATTTTTTCGGGATAAAGACCGCTGCCGGCCGCAAGCGATTTGATAAGGACCTTGTTGTCGTCGGGCCATGCGAGTACATGGGCATAAAGGACGTCGCCTTTCTTGACGAAGCGTATGTCGGCCGAAGTATATGGCGCGTTTTTGCCCTCGTTGAAGCCGGCGCCGTCAAGTGGAGTGGAGTTCTCGGTGGACGGTCCCTCGCCGTACACCGCCCACGGACGGGTATCGAAAATACCCTCCTTGTTGATATCCATCCATGCGGCTATATCCTCAAGTATTTTCTCCTCTTTGTCGTCGATGCTGCCGTCGCCTTTCACGGGCACACTAAGCAGCATGTTGCCGTTCTTGCTCACGATGTCGACAAGCATGTGTATAACCGTTTTGGCCGACTTGTACCAATTGTCGACGTAACATGAAGTGTCGTAATGCCAGTTGCCGAGGCAGGTGCATGTCTGCCAAGCCTTATCCTGACACTCACCGGGCACACCCTTCTCGACATCCCACACAAGGGCTTTCTTGTGGTCGGCGTTGAGCTTCTTGCCGAACACCACAGCCTCAAGCCGACCGTCATGACGTTTCATATTGCGGTTATAGTAGTGAGCCACAACGTCAAGACCGGTATTGTCGATGGGCCAGAAAGGCAGCACGCTGTCGTCAAAGTAAACGAGATCGGGATTGTAACGGTTGATCATGTCGACGGTACGGTTGAAGAAGTTGTCATAGTACCACTGCGGGGGCACGGAAGTGCCTTCGGGCCAGTCCCACGCGCTCCATGCATGTCCGCTGAGTGAGTGTTGCTGTACGTAAAGCTCCTGAGGGTCATAGCCTTCCCACCATTTGCCCTTGCCATCCTCCTTTGTCACTACACGTGCGTCATAGGATATGCCGGCATAGGGTCCGGTCTTGTCGGCTCCCTGTGCGGTCTCGTACCAAGTCCATGCATGTGATGAGTGTATGCTTACACCGAAGGGAAGCCCGTTGCGGCGGGCGTCCTTCTCCCACTCGGCGAGTATGTCGCGCTTGGGTCCCATGTTGACCGAGTTCCAGCGCTGGTACTTGCTGTCCCACAAGTCCATATTGTCATGATGATTGCCCATGGCGAAAAAATACTGCGCCCCCACTCTTTTATAGAGCGCCACGAGGCGTTCGGGATCCCATTTATCGGCCTTCCATTCGTTGATGACATCCTTGAAGCCGAACTCCGACGGATGGCCGTATTTTTCGACATGCACTTTGTAGGCGTGGCCGCCCTCTTCATACATGCCGCGGCCGTACCAGTCGCCGGCCTCTGGCTGACACTGCGGCCCCCAATGGGCCCATATGCCGAACTTGGCGTTGCGGAACCATTCGGGTGTCTCGTATTGCGACAGCGACTCCCACGTAGGTTCGAACTTGCCTGTGTCGGCAGGCTCGCGCTGTGCGCTTGCACTCGCGCCGTATATCAGCGCCGAAGCAAGCAGAAAGGATTTTATTTTCATAAATGAAAAAGTATTATGAGTTAAGTGTTAAGTATTAAGTATTATTAATTATGCATTATGCATTAAGTTAAAGAATTACATGAATGCTGCCGTTGAATGGCACGTAGTTAAGCTGCATGTTTTTCTGTCCCGACGGACCAAGCCGATCGGGATGCTGAAACTTGGTGCCTACAGGGGCTATGGCATGCATGAAGCCGAACGATACGTCGGGGAAATCGGCCATAGTATAGCCGTTGCCGTCATGACGCGGAGCCTGTGGACGGAGCATCTGAAAGAAGAGTCCGGGGCGCGAGGGTATGAACGTGACGGCGCCCTCGGTAGTATTGACGGTCACTGCACGGCAGTCGGCATGACACCCCTTGAATTCGGGATAGAGCCATGACTCTCCGGTGACGGTGTTGTTGTAAGTCTTGCTATGACAACCGAAGGCGGTACCCTCCATACGGTTTTTCCATACACGGTAAGGACCTTCGCCCACCCACTCCATGCCGAGAATCTTCTCCTCCGGATAATCGAAACCCAATCCTATGAAGTCGGCATCGCCGTGAACCGAAAATGAGTAGTCGAGGCGTACCGGCTCACCCGGTGCAAACACCCAGCGCATCCAACGGCCGTCAGTGAAACGCGGCTCCACACAATAGCTGTCGCCGTCGCGGTAGCAGTTAAGACCGATACAGTCGTTGGCGGATGTAGCCAATTCAGGCACACCGGTGAGTGAGAAGTGTCCGCGGGGAGTCACAACCGAGTCAAGACGCCCTGTGGCGCGGTCAAAGGTGTAGCGGCTACCGGCATGCAGTATGCTTACACGGCCGGCCTCCTCCGTCACCTCGGGACGCTGCGCCGTGAATGAGCCGAACAGACGCTGCTGCAGGCGGTCGCCGGTACCTGTCGGCCAACTGTAAGTGTACACTTCGGCGCCCTGCGGCGAGATAACAGTGAGGCGAAGTATGTCGTGACGGTCCCATCCGTCGGGAAGCCCAAGTGTGAGCATACGGCGCTCTCCGGGAGCACACTGCGGCGAAGCCACGGTGCCTCGGGCGGCCACTGTCTCGGCGTAGGAGCCGTCGGGCCGGCGCTCTACATCGGCAAGCTCATATGTAAATCTACATTCCGACAAGTCGGTAAACATATAGTCGTTCTCAACCGCTACTGTGACGTCGGGCCCTTCGGGAATAGTGCGTGTGATGACACGCACGGGCGACCATATCTCCTTGACGGCATGGAAGCTACCCTCCTTCTCGCGGTACGGGCCAACGATACCGTCGGGGGCAAGGTCAAACCGGCAGTCGATGCTGTCGTTGCAGTCGGCGCGCACCAGCCCCTCGTCAAGAAGCGCCCACAGGAAGCCGCCGGCCGGGGCACGGTGCTTCATCATGACGTTCCAGAAGTCGGCCAGCGACGCAGCCGCGCCGCCGTCGAAAATGCCGTGCATGAACTCGGTCGGAAAGTATATGTCGCGGTCATATATCGTGGAATTTACCACATAATTATAGTCGGGGTAGTGCTTAGTGTCGGTACCGCGGAAACGCTCCCACGGGTGCATGACGAAACGCTCCTGAAGGTCGTAAAACCGGTAATCGTCGTCGGCCTCGGTGTTCCAGCCGCCCTCGTTGCCGTTGGCCCAGAGCACGATAGAGGGATGGTTGCGGTCACGCTCCACCACCTCGCGGGCAATACGGCGTGCGGGCGCCGTGTCATACTTCTTCTGCCAGCTGCACAGTTCGTCGATGACCAAAAGGCCTATCGAATCGCATATTTCGAGAAACTCTTTGTCGGGCGGATAGTGCGACATGCGCACCGCGTTCATGTTCATCTCCTTGATAAGGCGCGCGTCGGCAAGCGATATGTCACGCGACAGAGTGCGGCCGCTTTCGGGCCAGAAACAGTGGCGGTTGACACCCTTGAAAATAATGCGGCGCCCGTTTAGATAAAACCCGTCGCCGGCGCGGAACTCAATCGTGCGGAAACCCGTTTTGTCGCTTATGCGATGACAAAGCCGGCCCTTATCGCGCAGTTCGGCTACCACGCGATAGAGTTGCGGCCGTTCATGATTCCACGGAGTGATGCCCTCCACGACGGTGGATATAACCTCATCGCCACAGCCCGTAACGGACTCCGAAAGGCGTTGGCCATCGAGAGTCTCCACATAAACCGACACCTCGGCGCGGGCGCTGCCGCCCGACAGATAGGGCCTGACACGCAAGGTGCCGTCGGCACGGGCGTCGATAGCCATGTCGACAAAGTGGACGCGCGGCTTTATCTCCAGATACACAGGACGGTATATGCCACCGAAGAGCCAGAAGTCGGTCTGGCGCTCGGCGCGGTATATAGAGCTGTCGGCCGGGCACTTGGTAACCTTGACCTCAAGCGTGTTGTCGGCGCCGTAACGCAGACGGTCAGATATATCGTAGCGAAAACGGTAAAACCCGCCTTCATGCACGGGGCCGACAAGCCGTCCGTTGAGCCTGACCTCGGTGTCGGTCATCGAGCCTTCAAACACGATGTCGACATGCGAGCCCCGCCATGACCGGTCGGCCTTGAAACTGTGACGATAATAGCCGGTCTCGTCGGAACCGAACGGTTCCTCCCATCCGTAATAATAATTACCGAAACCTTGTGTCTCCCAGCATGAGGGTACCTTTATACGTGTCCACCGTCCGCTGCCTCGCCCCGAGGAGCACATGAAGTCCCACATCACCTCGCTGTCTTTGTCGACACCCGACAGGTAACGGCGCTCCGTGACGCACGAGGGTTCCGCTGTCGCAACGGCAACCGACGCGACAAGCAGCAATACCGACAGAATAGATTTAAGATTCATATAACTTTTATTATTTACGACGAAGTATAGCTACATCCCACGGTCCTATGGTGATGCTGTCGCCCACAGCAAGCTCGGCACCGGTAAGCAGATTGACAGCACGGCCGCGGTCATAGGCCACATTGACCGGAGCGCCGCTGTAATTGAACACATAGTCGAGCGTGCGGCCCTGACCGTTGACACCCGAACGCATGATTACCGGGAAACGCACCTCGTCGTCGGCGATTATGCCCTTCTCCACAGCCGCCATCCTCACTATTTTGTCAAGCAGTTCCTGCGACGGATATGCCCCGATGTAATACAACTTGCCCTTGCCGTAGCTGTTTTCGGTAATCACCGGCCACTGTCCGAAGAACGGATGGTCGCCGTAAGCAAGCGGTTTGGCAGTCTCCGGCACAAGAAATTCATACCATGTATTTATGCTGTTACGGTCGCCGAGTCCGAAAGCATTGTCCTTCAACTTCATATCGCCGATAGTAGAATACTCCTGATAATAGAAGCCGCAGGCATCGCGAAGCGGACCGGGAGCCTCAACGGGGCGCACGGCCGAATGCTCGTTGCAGTAACCGCTCTTGTGCATCATCACCACATAGCCTCCATCCTTCACAAACTTGTCAATAGCCGCAAGCAGGCTGTCGCCGGCCACATACAGCGGCGGTATGACAAGCATGGAGTACTTGCTGAAGTCGCGCATCTTGTCACACGGCACGATGTCGGTCTCTATATTCTGGAAATACAGCGCTTTATGTGCAAGATCAACCGGATAGTTGGCATCCACGGGATAACCGCCTCCGTTATGATACGGCATAAATGTAAGCGCATGATGCGAGTCGTGGCTGTAAAGTACGGCCACTTTGTTGTTTTTCTTCAGATTTACTATGTCGGCGCCTATCTTCTCAAGCTCGCGGGCCGTACGCTGAAATTCGCGATACACGCGGTTGGGTTGCAGGTCGTGGCCGAGCACACCGCGCCAATAGGTCTCCTGACCGTAGTGCAGGGTAGCCCAGTGCCAATACTCAACCATATTGGCTCCCGACGCATAGTGTGAGTATACGTTTTGCCGAAGCTGGTTGTCGTAAGGCGGATACTGGCTTTTGGAGTCCCAGCCGGTGCCTTGAGCGTTGGTCTCCGTTATAAGATAGTTACCGGCCGCCACCGTGCGCATATAATCGCCCGCATATGCTATCAGCTGGCCGTCCTGACCGTCTTGAACACTGTGATACACGTTGATGGCCGGATACCCCATCTGACGGAACGACTCCACCTGATCGACGTTGTGAAACGCCGGCATAAAACAGTGGGTGACAAACTGATCGGGACGTTTGTACTCGTTCACGATGTCGCACTGCCAGTTGAGAAAATCGGCTATGCGCTTGCGGTTATAGCGCTCCCACTCGTTTTTGTATGAGGGGCTCGTCACTCCGTCGCGTTCGTAAAACTCCTCCCATGTATTGATATTCATGCCCCAGTAGTTCATACCCCACTCTTTGGTCAGCAGATCAAGGTCGCCGCCGAACTTATCCTTCATATAGTTGCGGAACCCGATGAAGTAATCGCGGTTGTTCACGCCGCGCGCCTCAAGCTCATTGTCGACCTGATAGCCTATGACCGCAGGATGCTTGGCGTAGCGCTCAAGCATCTTGCGTATTATACGTTCGCTGTAAAAAAGATAGGTGGGATTGGTGAAATCCATGTTCTGACGGATACCGTAATGCGACTTTTCTCCGTTAATCTTCTCCGACAGCACCTCGGGATGCTTGTGGGCAAGCCATGCGGGAATGGAGTAAGTGGGCGTTCCGAGTATGACCTCTATGCCCGCGGCATGAAACTTGTCGAGTATTGTGTCCATCCATTCGAAATTGAACTTACCCTCCTGCGGCTCAAACAGCCCCCATGACGACTCACCGACACGCACCACTGTCATGCCGGCATCTTTCATCATGTCGATGTCTTGGTCAAGCCTGTCATAAGGCATATACTCATGGTAATAGGCCGCACCGTAAAGCGGCTTGTCGAAGCGATACTGCGCGTAGGTGTTGAACGCTACCGACAAAACGAGGCCAATCAATGCTATTCTTTTCATATAATCTTATTTTATCTGTCTATAGGTGATATTGAAATGTCAAAACAATAATTTTCAGTAGCGTCAACACTATACTCCGGAGCCGTTCTTGCGCCCCAGCCGTCATTTCCGCCGACGCCGTGTATAAATCTGTCGATATTGACCGTCATACAGTTACGTGCCGGCAGTTCATATCGGTGTCTTACTGACTCGATGTCATCTTCATTGTATGGCCATGCCCTGAAATTGAAAGGCGTCGGCGAAGTAAAACGCAGACCTCGACCCGACTCGTCAGTGAGAGTGAACCACCTGACATCGGTACGGTTGGAGTTATCCTGCGCCATAACATAATCGGGGGCAAACTCGTCCAATGTAGTTTTATATAGCCCTATGAACGCTCCGGTTTTTCTGTCGGGATAGTTTTCCCATTCACCGCGGCCATACCATGTGATGTTATCATATTTTGCAGGTACACCTATCCTGAAGCCATACTTGGGCATAAGTTCCACCGACGGTTTGTAAGGATTATATACACCTGACACATTGATAGCGCCCGAGCCGGCAATATCATATTTTAAAGAGTAGGAAGCCCCGACTGCCGACAAATCAATGTCAAACGATATACACACCGATGTATCGGACTTACATATATTATATGTCTTTACATGACGTGACTTTATCTCATCTCTCCATCCCCCGAAGCGCTCATTGTATCCGTTATGTTGCTGTACATCATTGGCCGGTTTCCAGAAATACGGCTCCAACGGCGCCTCTATGACAGGACGCCCCATGTATCTCCAATCGGCAAGGGCACCGCTGCTTTTGTCAAACGACAATCTAAAAGCCTCCTTACGTTCTAAGGTTATGAAATCGCCCGCCTCATTGACGGTTATGTCTCCGTACGTTCTTTCAGTAGCCCGACATGCAATGTAGTCATCGAACACAAACTGCTCCCGAGCTACGGCAAAACCTTTATCCGCCCACAATGTGGGGGCGCGCAATACCGCCGATACGTTAAGACATTTTTCACCAAAAGCATCAGGTTTTTCGGGAGCATACAGAATTCCGTTCCTCATCAATACAACAGAATCACGTGAGACAAGAGTTCCGTCAACATACCATTCACATACGTAGTCGAAATCATCGGCCGACAGAAAATCATAACGGTTCTCCACCGAAATCTTTATTGACGACGAATCCGCCAAGGCAAATTCAAGGTTCTGATATACTTTTTTCACCTCATAATAGCCGGGATGGGGCACGCGGTCCGCACCGACAATACCGTCTATACCGAAATTGGCGTCATTCGGGAAATCGCCGAAATCGCCGCCTATCGCCCAGAACTCATCATATTCAGGACTCTGTGTGTCGGGCATTTTACGATAATCGACACTGTCGCTGTACTTGTTTTTTATAAGACTTTTGTCACACCACTCCCATATGGCGCCTCCCGCAATACTCGGATCGCTGTAGAATACATCCATGTACTCTTTAAGATTGCCGGTTGAATTACCCATGGCATAGGCATACTCACGCATAAAAACCGGACGGTCGGCAATCCTCGCTCCCAAAGCCTTATAATCGGCAGGCGACAGGTAGCCTTCATCATATATATCGGATATGGATCGATCTGTATCGCTGTATATGACGCGTGTACTGTCGATTGACAACGCGGCATTACGCATAGCCCTCATGTTGGCCCCGCTTCCACCTTCGTTGCCCATTGACCACATGATCACACACGGATGGTTCTTGTCACGCTCGACAAGCGCCACAGCTCTGTCTACATGAGCCTTCTCCCACGAAGAAGCATCGCCGAGTATCTTGTTGCCCAAGCCCAGACCGTGACTTTCATGATTGGCTTCATCCATCACATAAAATCCGTAACGGTCACATAATTCATAAAACAACGGTACATCGGGATAATGGCTGGTGCGTATCATATTGATATTGGCACGCTTCATCAATATGAGGTCGTTGTGTATTGACGAGGCGTCGACAGTGCGTCCGCGCCGGGGCAAAAACTCATGTCGGTTTATTCCCTTAAGCTTGACAGGAGCGCCGTTGATTTTGAAAATCTCTCCGTCAATCTCGATTTTACGGAAGCCTGTATGATATTTAAATGTCTCGACAACACCGCCTCTCTTTTTCATACTTATCGTGACATCATACAGATTAGGGGTCCCAGCACTCCATAACGCCGGAGCCGATACGGGACAATCAATCATATAGCAGCCGCTCCCGTTCTTTTTAAGAATCGGTAGCGGCTTTTCAACCGTAGCAGAAAAGGCCTTGCCGTTACGGTCAGTACCGCTGACCGACATTTCTACCGACAGCCCCTTTGCATTTTTACCCGATGAGTTTATGACATCAAACATCAGAGCCACATCTCCTCTGTCCATAGCGTCATTCAACTTCGATTGGATAAAGTAGTCACATATACGCACATCAGGCCTGATCCATAGGCCGACGCTACGAAATATTCCGCTCAACCGCCACATATCCTGATCCTCAAGATAACTGCCGTCGCACCAGCGATATACCTCGACCGCTATAGTGTTTTCGCCTTCGACAAGAAATTCGGTTATGTCAAATTCGGCGGGACTGTTTGAGTTCTGGCTATAGCCGACACTCTGTCCGTTGATCCAGACGTACATGGCCGATTCCACTCCGTCAAAATGAAGTATGTAACGACGGTCACCGGCAAGTCGGTCAATCTCGAAACTCCTTCGATATGAGCCTACCGGATTCCGGTTCTCGTAACTGTAATAATGCGTTGGCGGCTCATCGGTTACCTTAGGCGGATTTGCGACAAAAGGATAAGGCTGGTTGGTGTATATGGCCTTATCGAAGCCCTGCAGTTGCCAATGGCCGGGAACATCAATATCACTCCAGTCCGATGTATCAAAACCGTTGCGGTAAAAATCCGCCGGCCTGCGGGCCGGATCAGGCGACCATTTAAAATGCCAGACTCCGTCAAGCGAAAGCCATCGGTCATCCTTATCACGCAACGACGGAAGGACCGTTGTAGCATGATAAGGCAGTTTATTGATACCTACGACATTCTCATTCTCCCAGTCGGGGCGATTGTCATCGGCGCCCACAAAACAATGGCTCAATACGGCCATTGTAAATAATACTATCGGCCTTTTCATTTTAAATAGATCACGATTTACATACGATTACTTGAACTGCCAGCGATCGAAGCCCATGCCCTCGCCTTTCAGTACAAAACACAAGTCGCATGGAACTGTGCCGGCAGTTCCGGTCACTTTCACCTTGTGTAATTTGGCTCCGGCTGCGTCGACATTGACCGTGGCGAGCAGATCGCCGTCGGCCGAACCTTTACGGACCTCGATGGTTCCCTTGCCGGAAGCCGTCACATGACACATGTCCGGCTTCTTGTCGAACGACACCCCACGCACCACTATAAGAGCCTCTTTGTCAGCCGGCATAGCGGTCATGACACCCGGTTCGGAGGCGGGTACAAACTTCACACCCTTTGTGGCTACCGTTGTAGATGCCTGCTGCAGGGCAAACGGGTCAAGCGGCTTGATCTGCGCGGGTCCTTCGAGAGTCTGGTCAGCCATGGCTATGTCGAGGTTATTCTCGTCAACCTTGATTTCGTCGACACATATGCTTCTGAAGCCTCCGTCGGTATTAAAGCTGTTCTGAAGCGACATCGTATGATAGAATACATACCAACGGTCCATATACTTGTGTAGATGGGTATGATTGTTTGAGTAGTCAAAACCGTAATCGCCGGGATTCATAAGGTAGTGATGATGATACTTCCAGCTGTCGGGATCAAGAGGGGTCTTGCTCGTCATGTAGCTCATAGAGCATATCGTAGGTATTTCAGCGCTTGCCGTCCAGTCGCCGCGGTCCTTCCAGTCGGTGTTGTACGTATACACATACGTACCGTTTATATAATTGAGCTCGTTTGCTTCAAAATGATGCGGAGCCTTAATCTCCTTCATCTCGCTGTCCACACTCGTCATGTCGGCGCCGAGTCGCATTATTATGCTGTTGCCTGCACCGATAGAAAGCCATCCCGTACCGTCGGGGTCTATTACCGCACCCGGGTCGAAAGGCACCTTGCACTTACCGAGTCCGGGAGTGTTGGCATCTACAAGACTCTTGTCGAGCGGGCTTGTCCACGGGCCCACCGGCGAAGTAGCGGTAAGTACTCCCGTACCGAAACCGCTGTTGGAGAAATAAAGATAGAAATGAGTTTTGCCGTCGCTCTCCTGACGCTTAACGATCGACGGAGCCCATGACGCCATGATCCATGGCGCAATTTCGCCTACGTTGATCAGTCCGTGATAGGTCCAGTTGACCATATCGTCGGTCGACATCATGACAAGCGTCTTTATCTTCTCGTAAGTGTTTTTACCGTCACGGCCCACACCCTCATACTGCTGATGGTCGTTTGTGCCGTATACGTACAACCGGCCCTCATGCTCGACAGCCGTGGGGTCGGCTGTAAAAAGGAAGTCGAGAAGCGGATTGCCGTTCCGCGAAATCAGTTTCGGCGATATTTCAGGTATGACCTCGCGATACTTGAAGCAGTCAAAGTCGGCATATCCCTTGTTCTCGGCAAAAAGGCCTATATATACGGGGCTGTCGCTCTTCGCGCCTCCGTTCACAAGCGACGCGTCGACATGTCCGGCCTCTTTGAAGTTTGACCCGTCGGTCGAGTAAAAAAACGCGTATGACTCGGGAGTGCCTTTTATTTTTACCTCTACAAAGTCCTCGGGAGCGGCGCCAAGCACCTTGTCATGGAGTTTGCCGCCCGCATTGTAGCGGAAATGTATCTGTCCGCCGTCGACACACAAGTCGCAGTGCGCGTCAGGAGCCGCATAAGCGGTTATACCGGCGGTGGCTCCGTCAGTTACTTCAAAGCGTGTAGATGCCTGAAAATCGGTATGCTCCTGAAGGCGACCCACAAGTGCGGTCGCGTCTTTCCGCTCCGATATGGTGCTGCCCCCTTTCATGCGCAGGAAGCCCCCGCGCTCCGTCAGAGAATACGCAGCGGTATTGCCTTTAAAGCTCCACTCGGTGCCGAGCTGAGGATTGTTGAAGTCCCAATCGGGACTCTTCTTAGTGTTCTTTGAAGATGCATCGATGTTTACCGTCATGCTGCCGGCTATAACACACAATGCTGTCAGAGATGATACGATTCGGTTCATTTTAATCCGGTATTTTGAGTTATTCATTCCATTGCCGTTGACCTGCCTGAGCGGTGTCTTCTATGGTAATTGCAAAGGTAAACCTGATCGGCCAATAAACCGGCATTGTATATAATACATCAGTGCTCCATTAGTTAAATGCACGCTCAACTTATGTTATTAATGAGCTACACCTTTGTTAAACCGGCTGAAACACACATATATTTATACATTACAGCTTCTATCAACACCCCGATAAATAATTATATTTGCGACTCAAAACCGGTCATTAAATGAAACATTGCATTTCCATACTTCTAATCCTTGCCGCACTGTCGGGATATGCCGAGGAAAACATCATGTTCAGGCACATCACGATGACCGACGGCATGAGCGACAACCAAGTCAACCATATAACCCGCGACTCACAGGGCTTCATGTGGTTTTCAACCTCTCACGGTCTTAACAGATATGACGGATATACGTTTAAAGTATTTGCCCGCGACACCGTACCCGGCAGCCTGTCCAACTCATTCATAATAAACGTACAGGAAGATGCCGAAGGCATGCTGTGGATAAAACTGCGGCCCGACACATACAGCTGCTACGACCCGCGGAAAGAGGTATTCATCAATGCAAAGAGTGTGCTATCCGATAAATACGGCATCACCGACAAGATATCGACCGTATACGTTGACGAGAAAAAAGACCTTTGGTTCCATAACGATACAAAAGGCACTTACCGCTACAGTTTCACCGACAAAAAACTCACGTTGACACCGACAAACCCTGCTGTAGCCGAAGCAGGCGCCTCGCTCACTTCTATGAGCGATGACCGTCACGGAGTGTTGCGCATGTACTCAAACGGATTTTTCGACCATATCGACCGATTATCGGTTGCCAAAGCCGACTACGAAAACGATTATCTGCCAAAAACATTATCGGGCAGCTATGAGTCATATAAAATATTCACTGATCGCGACAGCGACTACTGGATATACTCCGACAAAGGCATATGGGTATATTACAGCCACGAAAAAAGATGGGAGCCGATCAACGCCGGTGAAAACTCCGGCTACAAGATTACGGGCAACCATATAAAATCGATAGTCAACGACCGCTACGGACGTATATGGATAGGCATAGACCACGGCGGCATAAACATAATAGACAAAAAACAAAAGACAATACGATATATCGAACACCGTACAACCGACGAACGAAGTATAAACCAGAACAACCTCACATGTCTGTATGCCGACCCCGACGGCGGCATATGGGCCGGCACATTCAAGCGCGGTTTGTCGTACTACGACGAAAACATGTTTAAGTTCTACACCGACCACTTCCCGGAATTCAACAGCCATAAAAACTTCATTCCCGACATAAGCTCTATAACCGAAGACCGCGACGGCAATCTGTGTCTCGGAGTGACCAACGGACTGATTATTGTAAACAAGACCTCGAAAGAAAAAACATTTATACCTCTGGCAGCACCCTATAATTCATTTCCCGACGACGTGATACTTAGCATAGCACAAAGCGAAGACGGCAAACTATGGCTCGGTACCTATCAGGGAGGATTGCTGTCGTATGATTCCGGGCATTTCTCCTCACACCGGCTCGACCTCAACAATAAAGACTCATATGCCAACAAATCCATATGGTGTATGACACAGGACCGCTCGGGATATTTATGGATAGGCACATGGGGAGCCGGGTTGTGGGGCATGGATCCGACATCGGAACATTCTGTGCATTACAACGATGTGAACGGACAGTTCGACAACGAGCAAATAGCATCTATATGCGCGGCAAAAGACGGCAATCTATATATGGCCACCACATACGGCATGCTTGTATACCATCCGGTCACCGGAAAGTACGAAAAACAGATCGGTGACCGACGTGGCGAAAAGTCATTTTCCAACCAGCTCATAACACATATTACGGAGGACAGCCGCGGATTGCTGTGGATATCCACCCAAGAGGGCATGAACGTATATGACCGAAGCCATGATGAAGTTACGGTCATTGACGGTGCTCTGCGCAACTCCATCATATGCGGAGCCGTAGAGGACAATGACAAAAACATGTGGATAACGACCTCTGACGGCATATACCATGTAATTGTCAGCGGACGAAAAACCGGATATGACTACGAGATAAAGAAATATGACGATTTAAGCGCCATCGACAATCAGCAATGCAATCCGAGAGCCATAATAAAGAACGCAGCCGGTAAAATAGTATTGGGCGGCGTCAGCGGCGTCAGCATTTTCGACCCGATAAATCTCGCTTACAGCACTCCTATGCCTGACATACGCTTCACCGATCTGTCACTGTTCAACAAAAGTGTTAAAATAGACTCTCTGTATCAGGGTAACCGCATACTTGACCGGGCTTTGAACTACACCGACGAGATAAAACTGAACTATGGTCAAAACATATTCAGCGTTACTTTCTCGGCAATGGATTATTCAAAACTTGAAAAGAACGGCTATATGTGCATGCTCGACGGCTTCGACTCCGACTGGACTTACACTACCGACAACAAACTCACCTACACCAACCTCGGCCCCGGCACATATACACTCAAAGTCAAACCGGTCAATGACAACGGCATTGCCGGAGAAAACGCTGCGGAACTGCGCATAGTCATAGCTCCGCCGTTTTACCGCTCATGGATAGCTTATATAATATACGCCCTTCTGCTTGTGGGAGTGGTGCTGCTTGTAAAAGCCTACATGCGCCACAGCGAAGCACAGAAGTACAAGCTCCTGCAAATACAGCAGGAGGCCAATCAGAAGCACGAGATCGACAACATGAAGCTCCGCTTCTTCACCAACATAAGCCACGACCTGCGTACTCCGCTCACCCTTATACTCACCCCGCTCGAATATGTCATGGAACGTATAGACAACACCGACTTCCGCGACAAGCTTACCATAGCCCACAACAACGCCATGAGGCTGCTCGACATGGTCAACCAGCTGCTCGACTTCCGGAAAAGCGACATGACCGGACATACGCTATCGGCAGCCGGCGGCGACATAGTGGAGACCATACGCACCCAGTGCAACAACTTTGCCGGATACTCCGAGCAACGCAACATAAACCTTACATTCTTCTCACCGGTGAAGAAGCTCTACATGGTCTTTGACGAGGATAAAATCAACAAAATCGTGATGAACCTGCTCTCCAACGCATTCAAGTTCACTCCCGAGGGAGGGCGCGTAGACGTATCGCTCGACATTGTACCGAAAACCGAAGAAGGACAGGAACTGCTGGAGATAAAAGTCGCCGACAACGGATGCGGCATAAGCGACGAACACAAAGCCATGATATTTGAACGCTTCTATCAGGTGCCGCGAAAAGACAGCAAGGTAGCAAGCGGCAGTGGTGTGGGACTTAATCTCGTAAAAGAATTTGTAACCCTCCACAAAGGCACGATAGAAGTTCATGACAATATCGGCAAAGGCTCCGTATTTGTTGTAAGGATACCGGTGGAACGCGTAAATGCCGCAGAGAACGAATACTCCGCTACCGAACCGGCGGAAACGGTTATGACACCGGCGCATGACAAATCGACAAAAGATGACAACGAACTGGCCGACAATAATTTAGGGGGGGATCTTACCCGCCCGTCCATCCTTCTTGTCGATGACAACGATGACTTCCGCATGTTCATGAAAGACTGCCTCAAGCATGAATACAACATCCACGAAGCCGCAGATGGCGCCGAAGCATGGAAAATGCTTCCCGAACTGCAGCCCGACATCATTGTCAGCGATGTGATGATGCCCGAAATGGACGGCAACGAACTGTGCCGCCATGTGAAAAACGATATACGCACCTCACACATACTCGTCATCCTTCTTACGGCTCGGGCAGCTAAAGAGCATGAACAGAAAGGGCTTGAGGTCGGTGCCGACGACTATATCACAAAGCCGTTCAATCTAAATATTCTTACCCTGCGCATAAAGAATCTGCTGCAGCGCAGGCGCGATTCTCACAACAAACCTATGGACGTGTCGCCCAGCAAAATCAACATAACGTCGCTTGACGAGAAGCTGATAAACAAAGCCATACGTTATGTGGAGGACAACCTTAGTCGAAGCGACCTTTCGGTAGAGGAGCTCAGCGGCGAGTTGGGCATGAGCCGTGTGCACCTTTACAAGAAGCTGCTGTCAATAACCGGCAAGACCCCTATCGAATTTATAAGGATACTGCGATTGAAACGCGCCGCCCAGATGCTTCGCGAAAGCCAGTTGAGTATAGCCGAAATAACCTACCAGACGGGCTTCAACAACCTCAACCTCTTCCGCAAATACTTCAAGGCCGAGTTCGGCATGCTTCCCTCTGAGTACCAAGCCAAACATAGCGAGAAGTACGCCGGTCCCCGGAACGATATATGACCTGTCAGGGAGGTCAGTCGGTTTTGCCGGTGATTATTGACTTGATGTCGTGCAACTTGTTGAGAGCTGCCATCGGCGTAAGATTATTGATGTCGGTGTGAAGGATTTCGTCACGTATCTGTGTGAGCACAGGGTCGTCAAGCTGAAAGAATGACAACTGCACACCTCCGCGCTCTTCGGCTATATTGCTCAGATCCTTGCCTATCGATTCCTGACGGTTATTGCTCTCAAGATGTTTCAGTACTTGGTCGGCTCGTTTGACTATAGTCTGCGGCATGCCGGCAAGTTTGGCCACATGTATACCGAAACTGTGTTCGCTGCCCCCCTTGGCGAGCTTGCGCAGAAACACGACCTTGCCGTTGATCTCCTTTACCGACACATTATAGTTCATGACCCTCGGGAAGCTCGCAGCCATCTCGTTGAGTTCATGGTAGTGAGTGGCAAAAAGGGTCTTGGGATGCATCGAGCCGTGTTCATGTATATGCTCCACTATGGCCCACGCTATGGATATGCCGTCATATGTCGATGTACCGCGTCCAAGCTCGTCAAACAGGATAAGGCTACGTTCGCTCATGTTGTTGAGTATAGAAGCCGCCTCGTTCATCTCGACCATAAACGTGGACTCACCGAGCGATATGTTATCACTCGCCCCGACACGGGTAAACACTTTGTCCACAACCCCGATGCGCGCACTGTCAGCCGCCACGAAGCTACCTATCTGCGCAAGTATGACATTAAGGGCGGTCTGGCGCAAGAGGGCCGACTTACCCGACATGTTAGGACCGGTAATCATCATTATCTGTGTGCCGGTATTGCTCAGATTCACGCTGTTGGTTATATACGGCTCACCGGGCGGAAGCTGCTTCTCGATAACCGGATGACGCCCCTCCTTTATGTCTATGACAAGCGAGTCATCGACAACCGGACGGTTATAATGGTTCTCCATAGCCACACGCGTAAACGACAACAATACATCGATACGCGCCACGAGCGACGAGTCGAGCTGAATAGCCGGTATAAACTCTATGAGCCGGGCTACCAAGTCATTGTACAGACGGGTCTCTATAATGGCTATCTTCTCCTGCGCGCCGAGTATCTTCTCCTCGTAGTCTTTAAGCTCCTGAGTGATATAACGCTCCGCGTTGACAAGAGTCTGCTTGCGTATCCACTCTCCGGGCACTTTTGACTTGTGGGTATTGGTGACCTCGATATAGTAGCCGAACACATTGTTGTAGCCTATTTTCAGGCTCGGTATGCCGGTGGCGGCCACCTCACGCGCCTGAATCTGCATAAGGTAATCTTTTCCTTCATACGCTATGTCGCGCAGTTCGTCAAGCTCGGCATCGACACCGCGCTTTATCACCGTGCCGCGGTTAAGCGCTATGGGAGCGTCGTCGACAATCTCGCGGGCTATGCGGTCGCGTATAAGCGTACATGGATTGAGCTGCTCGCCGATGGTCTTCAGTGCCTCAAGGTCGGAACTGCAGCACAGTATCTTTATAGGCTCTATGGCGGTAAGGGCATTGCGGAGCTGCACGACCTCACGTGGAGTCACGCGCCCCACGGCCACTTTGGAAATTATGCGCTCCATGTCGCCTATCTGCTCAAGGAAAGTCTTTATTTGGTCGCGTTCCTCAGGGTGACGGAAGAAGTACTCCACAATATCAAGGCGCGAATTAATGGCCTTGACATCCTTCAGCGGAAACAACAGCCATCGACGCAGCAATCGCGCCCCCATGGGACTGACCGTACGGTCAATGACTCCAAGCAGGCTACGGCCCTCGTCGGCCATAGAGTCGACAAGCTCCAGATTGCGTACCGTGAACTTGTCAAGCCTCACATAGCTGCTCTCTTCGATGCGGCGCAACTTAAGTATATGCCCGATCTCGGTATGTTTTGTTATGTCGAGATAGTGTAGTATGGCCCCCGAAGCTATAATGGCGGCATGCATGGCGTGGACGCCGAAGCCCTTGAGGTTGCGGGTCTCGAAGTGCTTCAACAATCGGTCAAGCGCAGCCTCTTCGGTAAAGATCCAGTCATCCAGCTCAAAAGCGAGATATCGTGTATTAAACGTGGCGTCGAGCCATTTGCGTGAACCGCGCTCTATAAGCACCTCTTTCGGCGCGAAATTATTGAGAAGTTTGTCAATATAGTCGGCGGTACCCTCGGCCGTGAGAAACTCACCGGTGGAGATATCGAGAAACGCCACCCCCACTATGCCCGACTTGGTAGCGTGCAGTGCGGCCACGAAGTTGTTCTCTTTATGATTGAGCACGGTGTCGTTGATCGACACTCCGGGAGTAACAAGCTCCGTTATGCCACGCTTTACGAGCTTCTTGGTGAGCTTCGGGTCCTCAAGCTGCTCACATATGGCCACACGCTTTCCGGCACGTACGAGTTTGGGCAGATACGTATCAAGTGCGTGATGCGGAAATCCGGCCAACTCTACATATTGCGACACGCCGTTGGCGCGTCGGGTGAGTGTTATACCAAGTATCTCCGACGTCATTATGGCGTCGTCGGAAAATGTTTCGTAAAAGTCGCCGACACGAAACAGCAATATTGCATCGGGATGCTTTTGCTTCATCTCGATGTACTGCTTCATCAGTGGAGTTTCGACTATTTTCTGAGCCATGAATCTACTTTTATTGTGTAAAGTTACTACATCCGCACCGCTTTCGCAAATACTTTTTTATTTCAACAATATATAGTATTTTTGTATATCATGACACATAATACAGACCGATACGAGCAGATTTTACGAAACCACAACATAAGGCCTACCGCCATAAGAATATTGGTATACGGTGCCATAACACGGTTTCACGACACATTCAGCATGGCTGATGTAGAGGAAGCGCTTGAAAGTGTCGACAGCTCGTCGGTGTTTCGCGCCATATCACTTTTTGTAGAGCATCATCTGCTCCATGAAGTTGAAGACGGCAGCAAGTCAAAGAAGTATTGCCTCTGCCGTAACGACCATGAGTGTCGCATTGATGAATTTCACTGCCATTTTTACTGTGAGCGCTGTCAAAAGACATTCTGTATGGACACCGTGCCACTCCCCGTAGTGAACGCTCCCGAAGGTTTTGTCGTAACCCGGATAAACTATCTAATGAAAGGCCTGTGTGCCGACTGCCGGAAGGCACCCGACAATTGCCGATAAAAATGGCTATACAATACATGCCTAATCAGTCAATATCGGCGGCATACATCCACTTTTGTTCCCGATCTCTGTCATAAACCTTACGTCCGGCCACATAAGTGGCTTTATTGATATTGTTCAGCCCGAGAGTCATGAGTACAAACAGTTTTTCCGGAATGTCATCTGCAAATTTCATTCGCCACTCGACAAATTCCGAGGGTTTCAGATCAAGAACCGCAATATCGGCTTCAAAACCCGGAGCAAGGGAGCCGATAATGTTTTCAAGATGAAGGACCTCGGCACCCCCTCGGGTAGCAAGATAAAAACTCTTTATAGCACTAAGATTTTTAGCTTGTAGCATAGCTACTTTATAAGCGTCGCCAAGCTGTCTCGGTATAGAGAAATTTGTACCGCCTCCAACATCGGTACCCATCCCCACTCTTACGGAGCGCGACGGATTTTTCGCCTCCCAATACTTAAACTCACCGTCACCGAGGAAAAGGTTGGACGACGGGCAGTGAGCCACTCCGCACCGGCATTTATGGAGCACGTCCCACTCCTCTTCTCTGACTATGCAGCAGTGAGCCATGACCGAACGCCTGTCTACAAGTCCGTAATGTTTATAAACCTCCGTATAGTTAGACTGATTAGGAAAAAGGCGAGCAACCCATTCAATTTCGTCCTGTGTTTCGTCAAGATGAGTGTGCATGTACACGCCCTGATCTATATAATGCTGATAAAGTTCGCCGGCGAGTTCGAGTTGACGCGGAGTCGATGTCGGAGCAAAACGAGGAATAACAGCATACAGTTGGCGACCGCGGTGATGCCATTTCTTAAGAAGCTGCTCGGCTACGATTATAGACTCCTCGGCGGATTCGTCTTTAAGCGAATCGGGCAGATTTCTATCCTGCAGCACCTTTCCGGAAATCATTCTTGTATCGTAACGTTCCGACTCTTCGAAGAACGCATCGACCGATGTGGCAAACGTGGTAGAAAACACATTGGCCGTGGTAGTGCCCTGTTCAAGAAGCTGCTGGAAAAATTCACGTGCCACCTCGTCGGCAAATTTCTTATCCTTGAATTTGACTTCAGTAGGAAAAGTATAACGATTTAACCATTGTAAAAGCGTACCGCCTGAAGATCCTATCATTGGTGACTGTACATAATGTACGTGACAGTCTATAAATCCCGGCATAATGACAGCGTCAGTATAAGTATCTATATCAGACGCCTTCAATGACTGATATCGCGCGGCCACAGTATCATAAGCTCCTACATCAAGGATATGACCGTCCTGAATAACGACAAGTCCGTCGGCATAATAGTCATAGCATCCTTCCTCTCCGGTAAGAAAAGGATCGGCTTTATAAGTAAACATCTGACCGCGAATACCTTTAAGCTTCATATGTGGTTCTGACTGCATCATCTTTAACCATAATTATTAGGTATATTCTCTCTCTATATATTGGCTCTTTTAAGATTTTTACAAATCAAGAAATGTTTTTGTTCGCACTTGCCGGTATCTCAACGAAATAAATCGCAGCTTACATATTTGCAAACGACTTGCAATCTACACATCTTAATTTTGCGTTATAATTTAAATTATGCAATTACGATGAATAAAGAGCAACACGTAATACTTATACGGATAGTAATAACCGCCATACTTACGGCAGTGTCCTACATACCGACTATAAGTCCGGGATTAAGATTATGTATGCTGACTGTCGCCTACCTGACCATCGGATACGATATACTCGGGAAAGCGGGGCGCAACATACTCAAAGGCGACTTCCTTGACGAGAATTTCCTTATGTCCATAGCTTCGATAGGGGCATTCTGCATAGGCGAATATCCCGAAGCCGTAGCCGTAATAATGTTTTATCAGATCGGAGAACTCTTTCAGGATGTGGCCGTAGAACGGAGCCGAAACTCCATATCGTCACTTATGGGCATACGCCCCGACTATGCCTGCATAGAGGAAGCCGACGGCAGAGAGCGCAAGGTATCGCCGGAGAACGTGCCGGTCGGAAGCGTCATTGTCATCAGACCCGGAGAACGTGTTCCGCTTGACGGTGAGGTCGTGTCAGGCACGTCAGCGGTCGACACGTCGGCCCTGACGGGTGAAAGCAAACCGCGCAATGTGGCTGCCGGCGACGTGCTGCTTAGCGGGGGCGTAAACATGTCGGGAGTGCTTCGTATGCGCACATCGGGAGTGTACGGAGAGTCGACGGTAGCCAAGATACTCGACCTCGTGGAAAATGCCGAGACAGGCAAAGCACGGACCGAGCGGTTCATAACCCGGTTTGCCCACGTGTATACTCCAGTAGTCGTAGTAGCCGCACTGCTCCTTGCCGTAATACCGCCCCTCGTGACGTCGGGCGGTTGGCTGACATGGCTCAACCGCGCGTTGATATTTCTGGTAATTTCCTGCCCGTGCGCATTGGTCGTATCAATACCGCTGACATTCTTTGCCGGCATAGGCGGAGCGTCGCGCCGGGGCATACTCGTCAAAGGATCGGGCTATCTCGAAATGCTCGCCCGCGCCGGCACGGTGGTCTTTGACAAGACCGGAACACTCACAAAGGGCAATTTCAAGGTTACCGACATAAGCAGCGATGTAATCGCACCAAAAGATATGCTGGCACTCGCCGCCAAAGCCGAGGCATACTCCGACCACCCCGTGGCCGTATCGCTCCGCGAAGCCTACGGAAGCGTCATTGACCGCTCAAAGGTAAAGAATGTCGAGAATCTTGCGGGCGAAGGGATCAGGGCGGATGTAGACGGTACAACTGTCTACGCCGGCAACCTGCGCCTAATGGCAAGAGCCGGAGTACAGGCCGCGGACATCGCATCGGCCGGCACAATAGTTTACGTATCCGCCGGCGGACGCTACTTGGGACACATCGTCATATCGGACACAGTGAAGCCGCAGTCGGCCGAAGCCGTCAGGCTACTGCGCAAAGAGGGCGTGGACCGGGTGATAATACTTACAGGCGACCGCAAGGACGTGGCGGAAAGCGTAGGCACACTTCTCGGTGTCGACAAGGTATACTCCGGGCTCCTGCCCGCCAACAAAGTGGAGCGGCTTTCAGAGTTAAAAAAATCGGAGCGCGACGGCACCCGCACAGTCTTTGTTGGCGACGGCATAAACGACGCCCCCGTACTGAAAACCGCCGACGTAGGCATAGCCATGGGAGGAACCGGCAGCGATGCCGCTATCGAGGCGGCCGACGTTGTGCTTATGGACGACAACCCAGTGAAAGTACCGGAAGCGATAAGCATATCGCGCCATACGCTCGCCATTGTGAAGCAAAACGTAGTCCTCGCCATAGGCATAAAACTGCTCATGCTGCTGCTCGGAGCCATAGGCGTAATCGACATGTGGGGCGCGGTATTCGCCGATGTAGGCATAACCGTGATAGCGGTGCTCAACGCACTCCGCGCCATGCACCCCATGGAGTTGCCAAAATAATATTACGGATCAATGTAAAAAAGGCGGTTATTAAAAAACGACTGTGTTTGTAGGGACGCCGGTAATACGGCGTCCGCGCTTCAACCTATATAGCCATCCGGGCAGCAGCCGGACGCCGTGGTACTGGCGTCCCTACCTTCCGGCAGGATATTAACTCTTCAACCGGATTTTGATGCTGACCTAAAGTTAAACGCAAAAAAGAGGCATGGAGCCGCACGCTCCATGCCTCTTTTTTGCGTCGGGAAGGTTCCCGTAAAGGTTTTAACCGTTATTCGGTAGGTTTTTCTTCAATTTTGCCTCCGAGCCATGTCGAGTAGACAAGTTTGAACTCTGCCGGACCTACTACCTCATACTTGACAGTGTCGTTCACGTTGCCGCTCTGTCCCTCAAATGCACTGCTACCGTAATACGATACATAATCGATCTCATAAATAATCGGAGATTCATATCCGGGGATAAGGTCGGCATTAGGATACTGCGCCTTTAAAGTAGCGGGCATCGTAATGTAAAGGAAGTTATGACGCATCTGCGGGATGACTACGTTCTGTGACAAGTCGGGCCACATTGCGGCGGCATACTTCTCCACCTGCGAAATGTCAAGGTTGACATTGCCGTAATAAGCGGAGCAACCGGAGAAGAACTCGGAATTACCGCGGTCTATATAACCTGAACCCTCATTTGCGCTTACCCAATCGACAGTCACCTGATAGAAAGCCTTTGCGGCCTCCGAACGAGCGGGAAGAACCATCAACTTATCAGGATTGAACATCCACTTGTTGTTGGCCTTGGCATAAGCGGCAGTCTTTGTCTCTATGTTGTCAAACTTGGTCCATGCGCTGCCGTCGTAGTCAAACTGCGCGCAGTTGGCATACTTGGCTCCCGACTGGAAGGCCACGAGTTTGCTGTCGCCGGCCACAGCGTAGGGGAATGTCTGCTTCAGGAAGATGGGTATATTGGTCCATGCGGTAGCATTGGCCATGTAGCCGTTTGTGATACCCATCGTGGCAAGCTCATCCTGATTGATAAGGTATATTGACGAAGCTGCCGTCCATGCGCTGCCGTTGTATACATAAAGCGCATTGTCGGGACGTGACTCAATTTCGACCGGCGCGGGCACTACGGGCTTGTCCTCAGCCATTTCAGCCACGGCCTTGCCGTTGACTTCGGTTACCACAATGTTGACGTAATTGGGAGCGCCATTCTTGAGACTTACCGAAATGACATAACCCTTGATGGTAACAGTCTCGTTTTTAACGAAAAGCTCTTTTGTAGCATCAGTAGCCTGATAAACACTACCGGGTGTCTCACCTCCGGCGACTTCGAAGTTAACATAGCTACCTGTAGATGTTACTTTGGCGTCAAACTCCACATAGACCGACATAGTGCCTTTTGAGCCGTTGGCAAGTATAGCGTCGCGGAGTTCATTCATCTTGGCACCGTCCATAGCTACAGGAGTCGGATATTGATATATCTCGCCACCGAGCACGCTCTCCTTGCCCTTCTCGGGAATAAGTTGAAGTCCACTATTGTATTGTCCGCCATTACCGCTAATCTGAACGATATCACCCACATGATAAGGCTTGGGATCGAAGTTCTTGCCATAATATACAAGGAGGCTACCGGTAGCGTCGGTAAGGATATAGCCCTGAGCACATATGGCTGTGATTGTACCATAAAGAGTATAAGAGCCGTTAACAGCCACTTTATCGATGTCAGTGATAGTGACAGGCTCAAAAGCCGGCTCGGTCTGGGCCACATTGAAGTTTACAAGCACATAAGAGTCGGCTGCCTGCTCAGCTGAAGTATATTTGTCAGCAAGAATTGCGGGCAAATAGCTCGATGCCGGCATCGAGGGCGTGAAAGCGTTGGTGAAGTCATTGCCGCCCCAAGCCTTCATATAGTCATCATTGTCAAGAGTTATGACCTTGGCTTTATATATGGCGTCGCATACGGGATTGGAGGCCACCTGCTCCTTGTAAGTGATCTCAAGTGTGGACTTGTTGCTTACACCCACATAAGGGAATGTATAGGAGTTCATCCACAGAGGCAGAAGGTCGTTGGCGGGATATTGAGACGTAAAATATCCGTTTGCGGCCCACTTGGTCAGTGCGCTCTTGGCGTCCTTTTCCGAAAGGCCCTGTGTCTCCTCGACATAATCGATAACAGCATCGCACGCGGCAATATTTGTATAATCGGCGGCGGTAAGCTCATAAGTAAGTTCCTCGATGCGATCATCCACCGGAGGCACTTCAAAGCCGTCGAGATACTCGTCGTTCCAAGCGTTTTCGGAGCATCCGGCAAGCGCCAGCATTGCGCCGCACGCGAGCAAACCTTTGAAAATATTGTGTTTCATATAATATACAGTCTGTTAAATTAGAAATAAATCTTCATACGTAGCGAATAAGTGCGTCCAAACGAGTAGAACACGCTGTAAGCCTCTTGCCAAGTACCGTTGGAGTCGGTGGGCACTTCAGCATCCATAACGTAGTTGTAGTTAAAGATGTTGTATACGTTACCGTAGAGAGTGGCGTTTACGTCGCCGATCTTGAATCGATAGCTTGCATTGAAGTCAAACTGCTGTCCCCAAGGTATCTCCCAAAGTTTGTTGACATTGATGGCCTTTGTGCCGAGCGAGCTTCCGCTTATGTAGAAGTCGCTGTAGTTGCGGGCGTTCATCACCCAGTCGGCACCGATACGGAAGCCCTTGAACGGCATGAAAGTAGCCGAGAGCGAACCGGTGGTCTGAGCCGAACCGCCGACCTTGACGCCCTTCTGGTTAAGAGTGGAGTGCAAGTGGTTTTCAGCGCCTATGCCGTCGGCGATAGCACCGTCAGTAAGGTTTTGTATAGGTTGGCCAAGTTCGTTATAGAAGTAGCCCTGTGCGTTGCTGTCCCAGATCCAGTCGCCCCAAGAGAGCATACCTTCGATGCTCAACCAGCGTACAGGCACCCAGTTGAAGTTCATCTCGATACCCATGTGGCGTGCATCGACACCCGTCATGTTCATATAATAGCTGCCGTCGGCCTGTGAGAAGTCACCGCGACGCGACAGACCGCTGCGGTCCATCCACTTGGTCCAATATGCATTGACATTCAAGGCAAATGTGCGCGACTTGAAGCCGTAACCCACTTCATATGACATTACTTTCTCGTTTACGGCATCCTTGTTGATGGCGTTGGAGGTGGTGGAGTTCAAGAATACACCGCCCGAGAAGAAGGGAGCGCGGCTTATGTAGCCGAGGTTGAAGAACACATTGTTGCGCTCGTCGATATTATAGTTGGCGCCACCCTTGATGGTACCGCCGATGAAGCTCTTGGTTTCGGAACGCTCGTGAGCCTTGTCGTAATAGAATTTGTCGCGGCGCCAGTTGCTGGTGTTGTTGAGCGCACCCGACAGGACAGTGTTCAGCTTGCCGTCGAGGAAAGTGTACTCGGCCTGACCGTAGATACCCTCCTGAACAGTGTAGCCGAGATAGTTGCGATACACCACGTCGCCCACGCCGAGTTTCTGGAACTTCCACTGTGGGTCGGCTGCGGCTGCGTTAAGAGCCGGATCCACGCCCTTACGTGTACTGTAGTCAATGAAGTATGCACCGTCATACAGGTCGTTGATCTTATTCTTATGATCACCTACATAATAGCGGAGGTCTATACCACCGGTAAGATTGAGGCGGTTGCCGTTGGCCTGATTGATTTCTTTCTTATAAGATGATACAAGACCATACCATTTATGAGAGTTGATCTGCTTTGACATAACAAGTTTCGAGCCGTTGGTCGAGTTGGCGTTCAAGTCCTGAATGGCGGCGTAGTCAAACGTACCGTCGGGACGACGGAATTTCATATTGAGCACACCGTAGCTTGCACCGCGCCAGTCGGAGTAACTGTAGCCGTCAAGACCCGAGCCCTGACCGCTGTAACCGCCACCGCTTGCAATCGACACATATACGGCCGATGACAGAGAAGATGTCTCGTCAATCTTCCATATATGGTTAAGCGATATCTGAGGTTTGTGATAGAAATTGTATTCCGAGCTACGCATCTGACCTGTTTTGTCGTAACCGAAAGCCGGATTGTAACGATACATGTCGTTGCCTCCGCCCATATACTGACGGCCGTAGGTCTGCCAGCCTTCAATCGTCAGACCACCGTAGTTGGAGTTACGTTTGTAGTGGGTCTGGGGTGCACCGAAAGCGGTCAATGACAACTGATGGTTATCGTTGATACGCTTCGATACGTTGACAAAATAGTTATAGCTGTTGAACGGAGTGCCCTGAATGTAACCGTCGCCCCACTTGCGCGAACCGAGTACTGTCACGGCCCAACCGTTTTTCATAAGTCCGGTAGACAGCTTCACACCATAGTTGTTCATGCCGTCGTTGCCCATGCCATACCAGAGAGCACCGCCCTTTTCCACGTCAATGGTGCGGGTTGTGATGTTGATAGTACCGCCCACAGAAGGAGTCGACACGATGTTGGCGCCAAGACCGCGCTGGGTCTGTATGTTGGCGGCCACATCGCCGAGACCGGCCCAGTTGCTCCAGTATACACCGCCCCACTCCATGTCGTTGATAGGAATACCGTTGACCATAACAGCCACGTTGGGACTCTTGAAACCACGCATATTGGTCTTGGCATCGCCGAAGCCGCCGCCGTCGCGTGTAGTCCACACACCGGGAGTGGTCTTAAGCACTTCGGGAAGCTCCTGATTGCCGAGCTTCAGATCTATGGTCTGAGCGCCAATCGTCGATACGGCTACCGGAGTAAGACGTGTCCTTGCGGCCGACTGCTCGACAACAACGTCCTTGAGCATCTGAGCCTCGACCTCAAGCTGAATGTCGCCCATATCGGCTTTTGCAGCGAGGTCTACAGGCTTGTAGCCTATATATGAAATGTGGATTTTTTTGCCGTCAGGCACGTTAAGCGCAAAACGCCCGTCGATGTCAGTGGCGGCGGCAATACTTGTGCCGGGCACCGAAACGGTGGCACCGATAATAGGCTCACCTTGATCATCAACCACGACGCCACTACACTTAATATCCGCAGCAATCGCCGCGGCACACATGAGCCAGATTGTACCGGCCAAGAGAAGCAGTCTCTTCATCATAATAATGACTTGGTTTGAAATGTTAATAAATGTATTGATTTTTATTGTTCTCACTTAATATCCGTAACCGCCTATAGTGCAATTCTTACAATTTATCATTCTGAAAAATAACATGTTGTGTTCTATGGGCAATTCCTAATATCATAGGAACAAAAGTACTAATAAATTTGAATTTGCTAAACGAATTGTGAAAGTTTTTTACATTACTTATATGTTAAATTTGTAATTATAATTAGGAAATTATACCTTTGCACTATTATTATAGTGGCGAGATGAAAGTAAAGATCCACCAAGAAGGACTTAACATATTGGCAATACTATTGGCAATACTGCTGGTTATAAACTTTCCGGCATGGCTGTTCATACGCCCTATAGCCATTCCGATCACATTTTCGGCCATATCGGGCATCATATATCTGCTTGTCCTGAACTTCTTCCGCTCGCCGCGCCGTAACTTCCGCGGCAACCGTGACAATGTCGTTGTGGCCTCGGCCGACGGCAAGGTCGTGGCGCTTGAAGAGACCTTTGAGGACGAGTATCTCCACTGCCGGTGCATACAACTGTCGGTCTTCATGACAGTACTCAACGTGCACGCCAACTGGTTTCCGGTTGACGGCGAAGTCCTTTATGTAGCCCATCACTCCGGACGCTTCCTGTCGGCATATCTGCCCAAGTCAAGTACGGAGAACGAGCGCTCCACCGTAGTCATCAGAGCGCTTAACGGCCAAAACATACTCATGCGCCAAGTGGCGGGCGCTCTCGCACGCCGCATCGTGACTTACGCACGACCCGGCGACGAAGCCTCGATAAACGACCATATGGGCTTCATAAAATTCGGTTCACGTATAGACCTGTATCTACCGCTTGACGCCGAAATTCTCGTAAAACTTGGCGATAAAACCACCGGCGGAGTCACCGAAGTGGCTCGTCTGCGGCGGCAATGACCACGACATCAACAAAACTAACCGCCATGCTCGACAAGATTAAATCCAACATACCGAATACCATAACATGCCTCAGCCTTGTATGCGGCTGCATGGCCATAATAGTCTCGTTCGGCTACGACATAGCCCTTGCAGGCTCTCTTAAAGGCTACCAACTGGCATTTATATTCATAGGTATAGCCGCTGTATGCGATTTTTGCGACGGAGCCGCGGCACGCGCCCTGCACGCTTACTCCACCCTCGGCAAGGAACTTGATTCGCTGAGCGACTTGGTGAGTTTCGGCGTAGCTCCGGGAATGCTGGTCTTCAACACGATGAGTCTCTACGGCGAGTCGGCTTGGCCTGCGTTCATAGCACTGTTCATACCGGTCATGGGAGAGTTGCGGCTGGCACGGTTCAATATCGATGACCGTCAGACCACATCATTTCTCGGACTGCCCATTCCGGCCAATGCCATATTCTGGATAGGCGCCTGCGCGGCCATAAACAGCTACGGTTATCCCGGCGACCTTGTTATGGCGGCAGCCGTAATAATCGTGTCGCTGCTTATGGTGCTTACCGGCCTAAAGATGTTCTCGCTGAAATTCAAGAATTTCAGCCTGCGTGAAAACCTGCGCCGCTACATTATCATCATTGCCGCTATACTCTTTGTGGTATTTTGCGGATTGCCCGGCCTCGCATGGACCATAATCCTGTATGTGCTGATGTCGTTGGTGCCGTCGCGCACACAAGCGTGACAGGCGCCCTGCCATACAACAATCTCCCCTAAATTCCGTTATTTAAATATGAGTTTTTTAGCAATAATATTTTTCCTCCTTATATTTTTGGTTGTAGCCGTACCTATAAGCATGATACAGCGTGTATGGCGCAACTGGCGCAACTTCCGCGACTACGGACGGTCGCGGTCATACTCCTACGGCAACCCCCACAGCCGTCACTATCCTCACTCGCAACCCGAGCGCAAGAAAAAAATATTTGACAAGTCGGAAGGCGAATATGTCGAATTTGAAGAGATAGCATCATCCGGAACAGAGCGGCGCACTCACGTGAGCTACGAGACCGAAGAGCAGGTAAGCGATGCCGAATGGACCGAGATAAAATAAACGATTATGACATACTACGTACCGCGTTTATATGACTTTCTGAACCGGCTCGCCGCCAACAACAACCGCGAGTGGTTTGCCGCACACAAAAACGAGTACGACGAACTGCGCTCATTGTGGCTCGAGGACCTTCAACGGCTCATCGACCTTATGGGCCAATGGGATACGGCATTGAAAAGATTCTCGGCCAAAGAGTGTGCCTACCGCATATATCGCGATACCCGCTTCTCTCTTGACAAAACGCCCTACAAGATATACTTCTCCGCGCTTGTAAGCGCATACGGACGCCACGCCGACCGCGCATGCTACTATCTGCAACTCGACATAAGGCCCGACGAGAGCGGACTTTACGGAGGCATATGGCATCCCGAAGCGCCGGTGCTGAAAAAACTACGTACTGCCATCACGGTCAACGACGACGAATGGCATGAAATAACACACGACCCGCAACTTGAAAAGTATTTCCCCGGATGGGTGGGCGAACGGCTGAAAACCGCTCCCAAAGGCTGGCCCAAGGATCACCCGATGATCGACATACTGCGCCTCAAGGACATAGGCAAGTGGTGTCGGTGCGACAAAGCGTTTTTCAGCGACCCGTCATGGCCCGAGATAGCGTCGGAGCGCTTCAGACTGCTCAAACCGCTCATAGACTTCATCAACTACTCAATAGAAGAGGAGGTCTGACAAGACAAAGCAATACAGTTAATTTTCCTAACATACATTTTATTTACCAACTCAAAATTCAAGTAACATGAATGATTTTAAAAAGTATCTGGCCGAAGGAATAGGCACTATGTTCCTCGTGCTGCTTGCTTGCGGAAGCGCGGTATTGGCAGGTCCGTCGATAGGCGGTTACGGAATCGGAGTATGTTTCGGCCTCGTCCTCATCTGTCTGTGTTATTGTATCGGCAACATCTCGGGCTGCCATGTCAACCCGGCCGTGTCGTTTGCCATGTGGGTCAGCGGCAAGATGAACCTCAAGGACATGCTGTGCTACTGGATATTCCAGTTCATCGGTGCCGCCATCGGTGCCGGATTCCTGTTCTGGTTTGTCAACATGTCGCCCGAATATAGCTTCGGAGGCATCACCGGCGCCAACGACCTTGCCACCAACGTGCTTCAGCCCGGAGCCACTTCAGGCATGGCACTGCTCGCCGAAATATTGCTGACATTCTTCTTTGTGTTCATCATCCTCGGTGCAACTGACGACAAAGCCGGCTTCGGCAAATTTGCCGGTCTCGCAATCGGTATCGCCCTCGGTCTTGTCAACATAGTAGGCATACCTGTCGACAACTGCTCGGTAAACCCCGCACGTAGCTTCGGTCCCGCATTGTGGAGCCCGGGCGCATTCGGCGACTTCTGGATTATGGTCGTAGGCCCGCTCGCAGGTGCCCTCATAGCCGCCGTAGCATGGAAGGCCGTCAAGCCCTACCTCGTAAAATAACATCACCGCATAACCGAACCTTTCACGAGGCTGTGTCTACACGCAGCCTCGATTTTATATAACACCCCCTTACAAATCGCAAACTATACCCTATAGGGTATAATAAACATATCTCTCATGATTTTTACACCCTATAGGGTATAATTAGATTTTAATTTACTATATTTGCACCCTAAAGGGTATAATCATGAAACAAACTTCACTTTCAAGATACGTAAAGTCAATGCGCAAGCAGTACAATCTTACGCAAGTAGAACTGTCGGAAAAATCCGGCGTCGGACTACGTTTCATAAGAGAAATGGAACAAGGCAAATCAACCCTCCGTTTAGACAAGGTAAACCAGATCTTAAATCTATTCGGAAGTGAAGTAGGTGTTGTACAAATAAATAAAAATAACAGCTGATGAAACGGGCAACTGTATTTTTCCGCGATATAAAAGCCGGTATAATCACGGAAGACGATAACGGCTACATGTTTGAGTACGATACCGCCTTTTTAAACTCCGACAAGGCCGAGGCCATAAGCCTGACATTGCCATTAACCGAAAAACCATTCAGAGACAAAGTACTCTTCCCGTTCTTTGATGGACTGATACCCGAAGGATGGTTACTCGACATTGCGGAAAAGAACTGGAAAATCGATACTCGCGACAGGATGTCCTTATTATTGGCATGCTGCAATGATTGTATCGGAGCGGTTGGAGTCAAACCCATAATAGACAAGGAGGATTGAGTATGGCCAAATGTTTATATTGCTACAAAGAGCTTATCAATGGAGAGACCGATTTTCATAAAGCTTGTTCAAAAAAGATATTCATGACAGCAGTAGCTCCTGAGCTACCTTATATCCGCAGCAATTTGACTCGACTAGCAAAAGAAGTGATAAGGAGCAAGACCACATTGACAGGCGTGCAGGCAAAATTGTCGTTGGATTTAGAAAATAATGGCGACAATAGTTCAAGAACAAAACGCTTCACAATAGTCGGATTATGGGGAAAATACATCTTAAAGCCACAATCTGACCATTACAAGCATCTTCCGGAACTTGAAGATCTGACTATGCATCTGGCCGAATTAGCCAAAATAAATGTAGTACCCCATAGTTTGATACGATTCGCCGGCGGCGAGTTATGCTACATCACCCGTCGTATTGACAGAACCGCTACAGGAGAAAAACTACCGATGGAAGATATGTGTCAACTGACAGAACATCTTACCGAGCACAAATACAAAGGTTCTTACGAACAGATCGCAAAAACTATCGGAAAATACTCATCCGCGCCAAAACTCGATTTGGTAAACTATTGGGAACAGGTGGTTTTTTCATGGATTACGGGTAATTCCGATATGCATCTGAAGAATTTTCATTATATAGCAAACAGCAAGGAGTGTATCAACTTACTCCCGCATACGACATGCTCTCCACCGCGTTGGCAAAGCCTGAAGATACGGAAGAATTGGCTCTTACACTAAATGGCAAGAAACGCAAATTAAAGAAATCTGATTTTGAGACAGCCATGAAAGCCTCGAATTTGGATGAGAAGGTCATAGCAAATATATTTAAGAAATTCCTAAAAGTCAAAGGCCGTTGGTTTGTATTTATTGACATTTCATTTCTGTCTGAAAAGATGAAAACAGCATACAAAAAACTTCTCGATGCCAGACTTTCACTATTGGAATAATACATTGAAGTCTTGGATAAGAGCTTAATTCCGACAACTTTGTTATGTATCAATGGTTGAAATGTTGCATATTACCTTCTTGCAAACATTTATATAATGTGTGTTACGCGCGCGAACGCTAATTTTGCAGTATAAACCAATAGATTTTAACCCTAAACCATTGAATAGAATCATGACATTACGACTTCTGGCCGCCGCCACAGCAGCTGTATGCGGCCTCTATGCCGCCGGTGCCGACCGTCCGGCTTACCTTGATGAATCATTACCGCTCGAACAACGCGTCGAAGACGCTCTGTCACGCATGACCTTGGACGAGAAGATAGCCATGTGCCACGCCGAAGGCAAATTTGCCAGCGCGGGAGTGCCACGACTCGGCATACCCGACCTGTGGATGAGCGACGGCCCCCACGGAGTACGCGCCGAAATCAACTGGAACGACTGGGGCCACGCCGGACACACCAACGACTCTATCACCGCATTTCCCGCTCTTACCGCCCTTGCGGCCACTTGGAGTCCCGAAATGTCGCTGGCCTACGGAAACGCACTCGGCGAGGAAGCCCTGTACCGCGAAAAAGACATGATGCTCGGCCCGGGCGTCAACATATACCGCACGCCGCTCAACGGACGCAACTTCGAGTACATGGGCGAGGATCCTTATCTGGCCTCGGTACTTGTCGTACCCTACATCAAGGGCATGCAGCAAAACGGAGTATCGGCATGCGTGAAGCACTATGCCCTCAACAATCAGGAGCGCTGGCGCGGCCACATCAACGTGGAACTCAGCGACCGTGCACTGAACGAGATCTATCTGCCCGCCTTCAAAGCCGCGGTAGAGGATGGCGAAGTATGGTCTATCATGGGCTCTTACAACAAGATACGCGGCCAGCACGCCTGCCACAACGACCTTATGCTCAACAAAATCCTCAAGGACGACTGGCAGTTTGACGGAGTGGTGGTGACCGACTGGGGCGGATGTCACGACACACGCGAAGCCGCGCTCAACGGCCTTGACCTTGAAATGGGCTCGTACACCAACGGCCTTACCTCCGAGAGCGCGTTCACTTACGACGATTACTACCTCGCCAATCCCTACAAGGAGATGCTTCTGAAAGGCGAAGTGCCCATGTCGACTCTCGATGACAAGGTGCGCCGCCTGCTGCGCCTTAACTTCCGCACGGCCATGAACCGCAACAAACCTTTCGGCTCGATACACTCTCCCGAGCATTACGCGGTTGCCGAAGCTATCGGCGACGAGGCCATAGTACTCCTTAAAAACTCGCCTGTAACCAAAAAGGGTGCTCCCCTGCTCCCCATCGACCCGGCTCGCTTCGGCTCTATACTCGTAGTGGGCGACAATGCCGTGCGCATGCTTAACGAAGGCGGCGGCTCCAGCGAATTAAAAGTAAAAGATATGGTAAGCCCGCTCGAAGGCATGAAAGCCGTGTATGGCGACAAAATAAAATTCGCGCAAGGCTACAAAGCCGGCCGACCCATGTATGACGCTGTGGAAGAGGTGCCCGCATCGGTCAACGACTCACTGCGTGCCGAAGCCGTGGCTATGGCGCGCAACGCCGACCTTGTTGTCATATTCGGCGGTCTTAACAAGAACACCCGTCAGGACTGCGAAGCCGCCGACCGCGTAGAGTACGGCCTGCCCTTCGGACAGCCCGAACTCATCGAAGCCATCGAGGCCGTGAACCCCAACACCGTAGTTGTACTCCTTAGCGGCAATGCCGTCGAGATGCCGTGGGAAGCAAAAACTCCCGCCATACTTCAAGGATGGTATCTCGGTTCAATGGGCGGACACTCGCTCGCCAACGTACTTAGCGGCAAGGTCAATCCGTCAGGCAAACTGCCCTTCTCCTTCCCCGTGAGACTCGAGGACTGCGGAGCACACTCTTTCGGCGAGATATGCTACCCCGGCGACAGCATAAACGAGCGCTATCTTGAAGACATACTCGTAGGCTACCGCTGGCACGACACCAAGAAAATAGCGCCCAAATACAGTTTCGGCCACGGGCTCAGCTACACCGACTTCGCTTACGGCAAAGCCGAGCTGTCATCCAAGGTCATAGCCCCCGACAACTCGATAACCCTTTCGATACCCGTCACCAATACCGGAAAAGTAGCAGGCAAGGAGGTCGTACAGCTTTACATAGGCGACGACAAAGCTTCCGTGCTTCGCCCCCTCAAAGAGTTGAAGGGCTTCACCAAGATCGACCTCGCCCCCGGCGAGACCAAGACCGTGACATTCACTATCACGCCCGACGATCTTAAGTTTTATGACGAGACGACCCGTGGCTGGATTGCCGAACCGGGCAAATTCACGGCCTACGTAGGCTCTTCATCGACCGACATACGAGCCAAAGCCACATTTGACTACAAGTAACAACAATTATTGACCTGTCCCCGGCCGTCTACTTCATAAACACGAAGTAGACGGCAAGGATAAGGCATACAAAGGCCGCAAGATGATTCCAGTGCAGAGCCTCGCCCTTGAAAAACACCACGGTAAACAGTGTGAACACCACCAGTGTTATCACCTCCTGAATAACCTTCAGCTGCATTAGCGAAAATGCGCCGCCGTTGCCCTCGAAACCCATGCGGTTGGCCGGCACCTGAAAAAAGTACTCGGCCAGCGCTATGCCCCACGACAAAAGCACCACTATATAAAGAGGAGTGTTATCGGTGATAACCTTCATATCCTGCAACTTCAGATGGCCGTACCATGCAAACGTCATAAATACATTGGCCACAACCAACATCAATATCGTCAACCAACCGTTCATACCCGAGCCAGTTTTTCCTGTATAAGTTCAAAAAAGCGTGTCAGGTGAGAGCCGTCGACAAACCGATGGTCGACATACACCGAGTAAGGCATAACCATGCGGCCCCCTTCGCGCACCACCGCCTTGCCCATGGTGCTCAGCGGATGACTGCAAGCCTGTCCGCCGCCGGCCACCGTATAAGTGATCGACGTGAAATAAAGCTTCGGCACGGCGCTCATATGTATCACCCCGTAGTCGTCGTCAGCCGACATGCGCTCCTCCACTCCGTAAGGATTATCATCGGGCGATATCGACGATATGATGCGGGTAGCCTCGGCGCTGAACTCCTCGAAGTCGGCTATATAAGGTATCCGTACCGTGACAAACGAGCGCCCCGTCACCGCTATGGGCGTTATTATATCAATACGGTCATACAGCACAGGCCGCCCCTCGCGGTCTATACGGTAACGGAGCGCCTCTACCTCATTGGCCGCGCAGAGCACCGCATAAAGATAACGCAGAAAAGACGAGCTGCCGTCGGCCTTGCTCCGCCGGAAAGCCTCCGTACACTCAAGTTCGGTAGTCACCGCATACCATGAACTGACATAACCGCGGAAAAACATGTAGTTGTCGCGCCGCTGCCATGTGTCGATGTCGACAATAGTCTTCATAATCTATGATTTTGAGCTGCAAAATTACAAAAAACTTCTGTTTCTCACACAGCGCTCGTCCAAATGGCTCTCCACATCGAGCAGTTCGCTTATAAACCGGTTGTAATGTCGGCATAATTACTGAAAATTTGTAACTTTGCAGCTTCAAAAACCGACAATAATATTGTGCCAATCATATCATCTATGGACACCAATTCACACAAAGCGGCCATATCCACCCGCAGCCGCCACATAATCAGCTTGTTGAGCCGACTGTACGTGCTTATAGCGCTTTCACCGATAGTCAGCATATCATCCTGCCACAACCATGTGGAAAATAAAGCGTTTGACAGTGCGGAAGCCTTGATGGAGACACACCCCGACTCCGCCATGGCCATACTGGACACAATCAATACGGAGACTCTTGGCTTAAAGGCCGCCCGGGCGCGATACGCCCTGCTTATGTCCATGGCTTTGGACAAAAACTACATTGACATTGACAGTTTCGAGGTACTGCAGCCGGCCATCGACTACTACCTCAGCAAAGGCACTCCCGACGAGAAACTCCGCACATACTATTATCAGGGCCGTATATTTCAGAATCAAAATGACCGCAACAATGCCCTCAGCACCTTTGCCAAAGCCATTGACATCGCCCCACAATGCACCGACTCGTTAGTCATAGCACGAACCTACGTCATGCAAGCATGTCTTTATCATGATTTCCATTATTTCGACAGCTATACCGACAACTATTTAAAAGCAGCCGATACATACAAAGGCCTGTCGCGCAAAGATTATGAACTCGATTGTCTGCTCAATGCCTTGAATGGCACCATCGTATTGGGAGATAGACTCCGTGCTGACAGCATTTTAAATCTATGTAATGGTTTCAATGAGCTAAGCAATGAGCAACGCTATTTGCTTAACGACTACATATTATCATATACAATAGAGTTTGGCTCCGAAGATGAAATAAGAACAACCCTTAACAATCATGTCGATTCGTTTGAGCTAAACACAGATGCTGTAATGGATGTTGCTAACGCATATAATAAAGTGGGTGACAACGATAAAGCGAGACAATTACTTAATCATGTATATGAAAGCGGAGTTGAATATGACACTCTAAAATACATGGCTATATCCTGCGTTGTTTATAAAGATATCGGCAACTATAAAGAGGCCTTGTCAACATACTTCGACTTTAATCGCATGACAGATTCTATAGATGCGCTTAAATTTAGACAAACCTTACGCTCCATTGAAGAGAAGAACCAGATAGAACTGAAAGCACAAGCCGATGCCGTATTAAAATCACGCATCATATGGGGGTGTATAGGAGGCATCATAATTTTAACTCTGGGCATATTCATGCTACTGTTGCTTGTCCGTAGCAATAAAGTCAAAAAAGACCTTGCCCTTCAGAAAGCCAAGACAACAGCACTGGAGAATGAGCGACTAAAATCAGAGCGCGATAAAAAGACTTTGGAGGCTGAGAACCTCACGCATCGAGTCGAGCAACTTGAAAATGAGAGTGAAAGCCTGAAGCAGCTACTTGAGTCGCAGGAAGAGTTGCCGCAGGAGATACGCGACGTCATACGCATACGCATCGAGATGCTCAACTCGTTGTTAGCCGGCTATATAACCGACAATGACCAATACATAAAACCTTATGACGCATGGGTAAGGGAGCTGACCGAGGACACCGACGAGTTCATGAACACCAACCGACAAGCCTTTCAAGTATCGCATCCACGCTTCATCCGATACTTCGAAGACCACGGTCTTAACATAAAGGAGATTAATTATGTATGTCTGTATGCAATAGGATTACGAGGCAAGGAGGTCGGCAACTACATGAAGAAACGAAGCCATGTCAACATAAGCAGCGCCATCCGCAAGAAGCTCGGCATCGACAAGCATGAAACCAACATAGGCATCTATGTACGTAAACTTCTTAAAGAATTATGAAAGTCCACAAACCATTGCGCTGAAATAAAATCGCAACCGAAACATACACGCCTGATAAACAGCAGATAAACGTATGAAAAAAATTTCAAAACATGAAAGTTTTGTTTTGGAGGGTGAAAGTCTGTCATCGTAATTTTGCATTGTCAAATCAATCAAAACCCAACAAAATGAAAAAGATTTTATCACTTATTCTCGTAATGATAGCATTCTCTATCCCGTCAATTGCCGAAGAAACAAAAACTAACTCTTCTGAGCAATTGATGAAATTAAATATCCACAGAAAAGACAAAGATCAATCAAAAGTTCATCGTGCTCCTATGCGTATTCCAATAGAAGCATATTATGATGAAGAGAGCCGGACTATAAGTATATGCTACAACGGTGACGCAGAAGGAGAAGTATACCTCTACCTGAATGAAAACATAGTGGGATATGACTCTGAGATAAACACCTCATTTCAAATATCGGCTCCCGGACTATACAGCATAGAGATCGTTACGGAGTCATGGATAGCCGATGGCGAAATTCAACTGTAACAAACCGTCTTAGTATCCATCAACTAATGTCCACGCACATGGCTACATGGTCTAAATATAGCTTTTTATTCAGAAAAGGAGGTCATCACTTCTTGTATAGTTCTCTATCCAATAGCTTTGCTTTATTGGACTCAGATACATACGACACTCTACTTAAACTTCGCGATGGCAATCAAGTGGTAGAGATTGACAGTGAGGTTATGTCCACTCTCAATCAAATGCAAGTTATAAATGTAGATGAAGATATGGTTCTCAATCAGATACGTTTTATAGCCCAGCAACGTAAATTTAACCAAGAAAGCCTGCATCTGACAATAAATCCTACATTATCATGTAATTTTGATTGTCCTTATTGCTTTGAAGCCAATCATCCCAACAGCTTCATGACCGACGAAGTAGAGAATAATATCGTATCTTTTATAGAGCATAAGGAGAGTTTGAAACATTTAAGTATCATGTGGTTTGGAGGCGAACCTCTACTCGGCTTCAAAAGAATACAAAGTCTGACAAAAAGACTGATCGACATAGTGCCAAGCTATTCTGCATCCATGATTTCAAACGGGTATCTACTGACTCCCGACGTAGTATCACATCTGGAGGAGTTAAAGATATCCATGATCCAGATTACATTAGACGGATTAGCTGACTCCCACGACAAAAAGCGATGTCTCAAGTCAGGAGCACCTACATTTGACCGGATTATCCGTAATATATCATATTGCATTGAGAATGCACCATCCGTACGCATTGTGATTCGAGTCAATATTGACGCCAATAACACGGATGACTATCTTAAGGTTTATGATTATTTTGTTTCTAAAGACATAAAATGTGTAGATGTAGTGCCGGGCTTCATTGTTGACAGAGATCACGATATTCCGACCTGCGCATTTAACCATCAACAGATTGTCAATTTTATGTGCACTCTTTTCCATAATCATCACATCAAGCCTATTTCATTTTTTCCGTCCATAATGAGAAACAGCTGTAGCGCCCGAAATACCAACTCCTTGGTCATCGGTCCGGAGGGCGAGCTTTACAAATGTTGGGAAGAAGTAGGTCGTAAAGAGTACGTTGTCGGAAATCTGGCAGAAACCTCATATAACAGAGAGTTAATGCTCAGATACACTACAGGCATCGACCAACTGGATGATGATAAGTGTGTGGAATGCGGTTTACTTCCTATCTGTGACGGCGGTTGTCCTCGCGTCAGGATGTTAAACAAATATGAAGGACGACATCTTGAGACATGTCATCTATTAAAAGATGGTATGGACGAACTTCTATATTGTCATTATCTATCTAAAAATAACTAATATGAATAAACTAATCATCGGCATCCTTAGCATCCTCGCCTTTATACCGGTAAAATCGGCCGGACAAAGCGTAGAAATGCCTTCTACTCCACAAAACCAATGGGTATTCATAATCACATCAGTAAAGGACTCTATAACTCAAGAAGCCGTACCGGCGGAGTTCAAACTGATGAATGCATCAGATTCAACAGTTGTGACTAAAGGAAATTCCACTTATGAAAGCTGGACTTCTGATGACGGAGTTCACGATATGGAGCGCATCGTATTTGTTATTCCCGATTTCAGGACCAAATACATATTGAACATAAACAACAAATATTATCAAAGCAAATCGGTCATTTTTGACCTCTCCGATAAAATAACATTGGAGACTCCGATGGAAGATAGAGAACTAAAAATAGGGCCCGTTTTTCTAACTAAAAAAACAAAACAATGAACAAAATCAAATTAATTGAAGCACCTCAAATGATCGAAATGACACGAGAGGAAACTGACCGCACTTTGGGAGGATGGTCATGCGGGACTTATACCACGCATTGGTATAAAACTAATGAATGTCAAGAGTATTACAAACATGGCAATGGACAATGCATGAGTGGCAATAACTACTGCGGAAAATTCTCTTAACACATTGGCTGTCGTCTGATAGCAGTCTCAAAATCTTGTCGGGGCCACATAATTCTATAATTGCGTAGACATGTGGTCTCGATTTCCCAATTTAATAATTATAATAAATCATATGTCTCGGACGTTGATTCATACCATCATATTCGTTTTAGTATTCTTATCAGGGCCTGCTTATGTCGAAGCAAAAGAGACGGCTTTGACCGGCAAGATATATGATAATGTCACTAAAGAGGCATTGATCGGAAGCCGTATTGATCTACTAAGCACAAATGACAGCAGCATTATTGCAAGTTGTTTCGCATCACGAATGTATGTAAATCAGAATGACACTGTTTATACTTCCGAATTCGGTATAAACATTAAAGACAACAATATCGGTTATATCCTGAGAGTTTCCGAGGATGAACACGAGACACATTATGTAAACCTCAACTCAAAAAAGTTAAATGTATCATTATTGAATTTAGGCAAAATATACCTCAAGCGCAAGGTTCACAAACTATCGGAAGTAACAGTAACCGCTTCCAAAGTAAAATTTTACAATAAAGGCGACACGGTAGTATTTAACGCCGACGCGTTTATTCTGGCAGAAGGCAGTATGCTTGACGCACTCATAAGACAGCTGCCGGGTGTGGAGCTGCATGATGACGGACGTATATACGTCAACGGCAAGTTTGTCGACAATCTGATTCTTAACGGAAAGGACTTTTTTAAGGGAAACAACAATATAATGCTTGAAAATCTTGGTGCCTATACGGTAAAGGACATAAAATTATATGAACGGCTTAACGTCGTTGACAGTTATATAGGCCAAGAAGTGACCGGCAACAAAGAACTTGTAATGGACGTCAGGTTAAAAAAAGACTATATGGACTCATGGTTGGGCAATTTCATGGCCGGCTACGGAACATCAGACAGATATATAGGCCGAGGCTTCCTAAGTCGTATCGCACCGCGCAGTCGTATCTCAATATTCTCAAATGCCAATAACATTAATGAGAGCCGTAAACCGGGGGAAGGTATTTTAGACTGGTCTCCGTCAAAAATTGGTACGGGAACCAAGAAAACCATTTCCGGCGGAGTTGACTATTTTTATGATCTGCCCGACAATGTGTGGAAAATCAGAGGAGACCTTATTATAAACAAAGCCGATAATCACGACGCTACATCCATAGCTCAAACCAATTTCACACAACCGACCTTCACATACAATTATTCACACAACAAAGTCAACCATACAAATACAGACATCTCGACCCGGCATGAGATAAAGATGGAAAAAGAACAAATACTCTGGTGGCTGAATCCTTCGTTGCAATACAAAAGGTGGAATGCATACTTGACCGAGACCCAAGCAGCCTTTTCGGAAAAACAATCTGATTGGAGTCCGGAATTCATTCGCAATATATATTCCGACAATAAAAGCCTGATAAACCGAAAACTGTCAGATGAAGCCTTTGACGGGCACAAAATCAACTATGATGTAACTACAGGTATTGTATTAAAGATTCCCGAAACATTTAATGTTGTGCTGTTTGAAGCCCGGTTCGGCGGTGAGAACAACCATGAAAATAAAGATGAAAGTTACTCGCTGAATTTCAAAAACACACCTGAATTAAATAAGTCAGCCCTACGTCATACCAATAATTTCCCCGACAGAAAAAAAGATCTTGGCGTAAAAGTATCATACGTTCATGTTCTTGGACGAAAAACAAGCATAAACTTCGACTATATGTTTTCATATAGCGACAAGAATGCGAATTCACTGCTGTACCACTCATCTGAAGATAATGACAATACAGATAAATCGCCTTCTTATTATAACTTGTCAACCATGGTTCTTGATATAGACAACAGCTATAAACAGAAATCCACAAACGTTACACACACAATATCTCCCGAATTTGGCGCGGAAATAGGAAACTGTTGGATTCAGTTATCATTCCCGATAATCATATCAACCGATCGCCTGCATTATGAGCGAGGACTTGTAAACAGATCCAAACGCCGAACAAGTACATTGTTTGAGCAAAAAAGAAATTCATTCATACAATACACGTACGGCTATAGTACTTGGTTTGCAACCGCAACCTATACGACCAAAGCACCGGACCTACTCGACATGATTGATATAACAGACACAACCGACCCGCTTATCATTGTCAAAGGCAATCCTGACCTTAAAAATTCCGGCACTTTTAGATTAAACGCAAGTTATTCACTGTCAATACCTCGCAGAAGATTATCTGCCTCTGCCGCTTTTAACTATGAAGCCGTGCATAATGCTTTGGCAAAAGGGCTTACATATGACTACGAAACCGGCATCAAGACATTAAAGACCTATAATGTGAACGGCAATCGAATTATTTCGGGAATGAACTATGTAAATCTGGATTTTGGCAAGATGAATATGTTTTCGATAAAGCACGCAATAACAGGTAAGTACATACGCAGCATTGACATAATCGTGACCGGAGACACTCCACAAACCAATAGAGTGAACCGACACTCCGTCGATGAAAACCTGTCATTCGGAATTACAAAATTCGGACAGCGTATAGCACTGACCGGCAATATAAATTATTCACATTTCACAGGGGACGCCGAGGATTTTTCCTCGTTCAATACCATGGAATTTCATTACGGGCTACAAGGCGTTTTAAAACTACCCTACGGGATAGGAATAAATACAGACTTTATGGTCTATAGCAGGAGAGGATATCAAGATAATAATCTTAATACGGATAATTATGTCTGGAACGCCCGTATATCATACAGCATGTTGAAAGGCAGCCTGCTCTTCACTCTTGACGGATATGACATCCTACACAATCTCAGCAATGTCTTTTATTCAGTCAATGCTCAGGGACGTACAGAAACATACCGTAACGTTTTGCCCAAATATTTCATGTTAGGACTCCAATGGAAATTCAATACAGCAAAATGAAAAAATGCAATATTGTATACCAGTTGGATTCCATGCAGTGTGGTGCAGCTTGCCTTGCCACTATATGCAACATGTATGGAAAAGAATACTCTTTAGAGCAAATTTCCACATACTGCCATACCGCAAACAATGGTGTTTCATTTTCCGCGCTGTCTGATGCGACAAATGCAATTGGGCTGAAATCAACCTGCATAAAATGTAACATCAATGCGCTGAAAGATATAAAATCGCCATGCATTCTACATTGGAATCAAAACCATTTCGTAGTTTTATATAAAGTCAGCCCTGATGGAAACACTTTTTACATAACCGATCCGGCTAAAGGCAATGTAGTGTATTCCGCTCATGAATTCAAAAAGCACTGGTGCTTAATTCAGCAAGATGCCTTTTGTTTCGGATTGGCTATGATTATTGAAATAACACCGAAATTCGGGCACATAACAGCAGATACTTCAAAAAATAAAAACTCATTTAAATTTTTATTTCGTTATTTCAACCGATTCAAAAAACACTTTATCCAAATATTTTCAGGATTGCTTCTGGGATGTATATTACAACTGATAATGCCATTCCTGACTCAAGCCATTGTGGATATAGGCATAAAACATCAAGATATAGGTCTTATTTGGCTTATTCTACTGGGAGAATTGATGATTATAACGGGAAAAACCGCTACTGACTTTATCCGCCGATGGATATTGCTACACATTTCCATGAGAATCAATATTTCGCTTGTCAGTGATTTTTTTATTAAATTGCTAAAACTACCCATGTCTTTTTTTGATGTAAAACTGACCGGTGATTTACTACAACGAATAGCTGACCACTCGAGAGTAGAGACCTTCTTGACCAAACAGACTTTAGGAGCCCTTTTTACTTTCTTTAATTTTTTCATATTTGGGTTCGTCTTGTATTTTTACAACCACCTTATTTTTATCATTTTTATTTTAGGGAGCGTCACATATGGTTTTTGGATTGTCTCTTTCCTTAAAAAAAGAAAACTATTGGACTATGAGACATTTGAGGCGCAGGCCATAAACCAGAACAAGACGTATCAGTTCATTACTTCGATGCAGGAGATAAAGCTACAGAATTGTGAACGGCGGCGACGTTGGGAATGGGAGGATACGCAAGCTGACCTTTTTAATGTACAGATGAAGTCGCTGAAGCTACAGCAGACTCAGGAAGCCGGCTCCATATTTATAAATGAGGTGAAAAACATAGTCATAACCGTACTTGCGGCCACTGCGGTAATAAACGGACAGATGACTCTCGGAGCAATGCTCGCCGTGCAGTATATAATCGGACAGCTGAATTCACCTGTAGAGCAGCTTATGGCATTTATATATTCACTGCAGGATGTGAAAATATCGCTTGAACGCATCAATGAAGTCCACTCGGGCAGAAACGAGGAGACTGACGAGAACCGACTTACCGCATTTACTACAGAGAAGTCAATCTGCATCAAAGATGTTGACTTCAAGTACGACCCTCACGCATTGAGGAAAACCCTTGAGGGTGTAGAGTTTGACATACCGCAGGGAAAAGTGACCGCAATCGTCGGGGCTTCCGGTAGCGGTAAAACGACATTGATAAAGCTGATGCTCGGATACTATCCGGTAACGTCGGGCACAATAACCATAGCCGGACGCGACATATGTGATTACAACCTGAAATGGTGGCGGAGTCATTGCGGAGTCGTCATGCAGGACGGAGTGATATTCTCCGAGTCAATAGCCCGCAACATAGCGGTCGATGACGGAGAGATTGATGTGGAACGCATGGAAGAAGCCGCCCGCATAGCCAACATACACGACTATGTGACGGGGCTTCCGCTGAAATACAATACGGTGATAGGCCACGACGGAGTAGGGCTTAGCAAAGGACAGAAGCAACGCATACTCATAGCCCGTGCCGTATATAAGAATCCCGACTTTATATTTCTTGACGAGGCCACAAACGCCCTCGATGCCAAGAACGAGAGGGCCATTGTAGAAAACCTTGATGAATTTTACAAAGGACGCACGGTAGTCGTAGTAGCCCACCGCCTCTCAACAGTCAGAAACGCCGACCAAATCATAGTAATCGACGACGGCAAGGTAGTCGAGACCGGCAACCATGCATCGCTGATAGCGGCAAAAGGGGCATATTATAACCTCGTAAAGAATCAACTCGAACTCGGAAACTAAGAGAGTGTTTAAAAACAAAATGGAGACAAAGAATACCGACAATATCGAGCTCCGCTCTGAAAAAGTAAGCAAACTAACGGGAGAGATACCTCCGACATTGGTTAGTACGGGCATCGCAATCATAGTTATCGTATTTACGGCTCTGCTGGCCGCCTTATGCCTGCTGCCCTACCCGTACTCTGACGGAGAATCCATACTGCACCACTTCATCGGATAAAAGCATGATAACAGAACAATAACCCATTAAAATAACAATTTCATCTTATGTTTAAAGTAAAAAAACTGGCAGTAACGTTATTGGCTATAGCTTCTGCCCTGATAATCGTATCGTGCGATAAAAGATCGATAAAACCGTCAGACACCATTGTCACAAGAGATTATTATTTCGAAAAGATATCAGGCATTATAGCCGCATCTAATTGCATAACGGTATATTACTCACAGCAAAAGCATACATCCGTGAAAGTGGAAGGCCCCTCCAACATGGTGGAGGAACTGGAGATAAAATCGGATGCAAGGGACAGATTGATAGTCGAACTTAAAAACAGCGACAGGTTTGACGTAATGTACAAGTCACAGAGGGTCAAGGTATGGATAACGTCGCCTTATGTGCACCACATAGAGGCCATGGCATGGGCTTCGGTCATAGTGCCGGATTCTATTGACATACCCAATTCACTTGACATCAGCGCCTTCACCGACGCTACCATAAAACTCTCCGACATCAAGACCGGCAGACTGTCGGTACAAGCCTATCAGTCGTCACATATAACTATTGGTGACGTCAAAGCCACATCAATAAGATCAGAGTCATATACCGACGCAATAATAGACATCGCCGCCAAAAACATAAATACGAAAAGGCCCATCCCCAATATACATCGATAATAGCGTGATAATAGTGCGGCGGAGATTTGGGTTTACCGATTTTTTAACTTATATTCGCAATATACCTGAATTTTTGCGATTATGGACCGACTTACAATGATTTTATCGGGTGCACTGGCCGCCTTGACAATGTACGGCGCCGAGCCCGACAATTTTTTCAAGATACTGACGTCGCCCGAGATCACCGACACTGACGTGACATTCCGCATCTATGCGCCCCATGCCACAAGCGTGGCGGTGAAGGGGCAGTTTATGGAGGGTACTCTGCCGATGGAGAAGAATCCGTCGGGCATATGGTCGCTGACACTGCCGCTGCCCGAGCCCGACATCTATCCCTACAACTTTGTCATAAACGACGTGGACGTATCGGACCCGGGCAATCCGAATACGTTTCCTAACGAGACGTTCAAGGCGAGTCTGCTTGAAATACCGGGAGCCGAGACACTTTACACCGTACGCGAAGTGCCGCACGGCAAGGTCCACTACGGCACATATGACTCCGACGAGCTGGGTGTGACACGCAACATCATAGTATATACACCTGCCGAGTATGACGCAAATCCGATAAAGCAGTATCCGGTCCTGTATCTTATCAGCGGCACAACCGACACCGAGGAGACATGGTTTAAAGTGGGACGCGCCAACACCATCCTTGACAACCTCATAGCCACCGGCGAAGCCATACCCATGATCATAGTGATGCCGTACGGCAACATGGGCGAGACTCCACAACCCTCGTCGCCCGAGGCGGCATTGATGTACGAGGCGTTCTCGCGCGAGCTCACGGGCAACATCATACCTTACGTCGAGACATACTACCGCACCTTGTCGGAACCGGAGCACAACGCCATAGCCGGATTCTCGCGCGGAGGGGGCCAAGCCATGTACTGTGCGTTCAAGTATCCTGACAAATTCAGCTGGCTCGGCTCGTTCAGCGCCTACCTGACGCCCGCCACTCTCGACTTCTTCTTCCCCAACGCAGCCGACACGGCCGACTCCATGAGCCTGCTGTGGATGAGCGTAGGCACCAACGACTTCCTGTACCCCGAAGTGGTCCGCAATAAAAAATATTTTGACGAAAAGGGCATAAAGGCGACCTACATAGAACGACCCAAGCAGTACCACACATGGATGCATGCGCGCTACTGCCTGGCCGAACTGCTGAAGTCGCTGTTTATCCCCGAAGGGAAAACAGCGAAATAAAACTCATGTGATAATACAATAAGAAATGGGCCTCCACTTACGGAAGCCCATTTCTTTATTATAAACTTATTTTAAACCGTACTATCAGTCATTCAACTTGGCTTGGATAGCCTTGGTCTCCTCCTCATAGCCGGGTTTTTCAAGAAGGGCAAACATATTGCGCTTATAAGCCTCCACTCCGGGCTGGTTGAACGGATTCACGTCAAGAATGTAGCCCGAGATACCGCATGACAACTCAAAGAAGTAGATAAGCTGTCCGAGATACTCTTCGCTGAGTTCGGGGACAGTGATGCGGATATTGGGCACACCGCCGTCTACGTGAGCTATACGGGTACCGAGCTCGGCCATCTTGTTGACTTCATCCACTCTCTTGCCGGCGATGTAGTTAAGTCCGTCAAGATTGGCGTCATCGGAGGGTATCACAGTCTTATGATCGGAAGCCTCGACAGATATTACGGTCTCGAATATAGAGCGCTCGCCATCCTGTATCCACTGGCCCATCGAGTGCAGGTCGGTAGAAAAGTCGACGGCTGCAGGGAATATGCCTTTGTGGTCCTTTCCCTCGCTCTCGCCGTAGAGCTGCTTCCACCATTCGCCGAAGTAGTGGAGTTTGGGGTTGTAGTTTACAAGTATCTCGATCTTCTTGCCGGCGCGGTAAAGCAGATTGCGTGTAGATGCATAAAGCTGACATACATTTGCGTCGGATGACTTCATGCACTCTTCCTGCATGTCGAGAGCACCCTTGACGAGCTTCTTCACATCATAGCCGGCAACGGCGATGGGAAGAAGGCCTACGGGAGTAAGCACCGAGAAGCGGCCGCCGACATTGTCGTCAATGACAAATGTCTTGTAGCCCTCTTCGGTAGCGAGCTGAAGCAGAGCACCGCGCTTGGCGTCGGTGATGGCAACTATGCGCTTGCAAGCCTCAGCCTTGCCTACCTGCTTCTCAAGCTGCTCCTTGAGCAGACGGAAGGCAATGGCCGGTTCGGTAGTAGTACCCGACTTCGATATAACTATGATGCCGAAACGCTTGTCGGCAAGGAATGCCTGAAGTTCGTGCAGATAGTCCTCGCCTATGTTCTGACCGGCGAAAAGTACTTTGGGGCTGCCGGGAACGGCCGGAGTATATGCGTCAAAAGAGTTGTTCAGGGCCTCAATGACGGCTTTTGCACCGAGATAAGAACCTCCGATACCTACCGACACCACGTAATCGCACGAGTTACGCAGGTCATTGGCCACGGCGATGATTTCGTCAAGATGATGCATGGGTGTACGCGAGGGGAGATCGAGCCATCCGAGAAAATCATTGCCTTCGCCGGTACCTTCACGCAATTTCTTAAGGGCATCGGCGCCGGTTGAAGCCTCGAGAGCATGAATATCTTTTTCCGATACGGTCGAGAGCACTGAATTAATGTTTACTTGAATCTTTTTCATAATAGGAAGTATTGATTCGACAAAAAATATTGGATTATCAAGTTATAACAATTATCAGGAGAAACTGTTGGCCATGCGCTCTATGGCTATCTCGACGGGGAGGTCGCTATAAAGTATGTCATACATATTGTCGAGTATGGGCATGTCTACTCCATATCTGTCATTGATCTCCTTGATGCATTTGGTACCGTAATATCCCTCGGCCACCATCTCCATCTCCATCATGGCTCTTTTCACCGCACTTCCCCGGCCTATCATGGAGCCGAAGTTATGATTGCGTGAAAATCGCGAATATGCAGTGACAAGAAGATCACCGAGATATACCGACTCGTCCGTGTCGCGGCGGTCAGGCACGACAGTGTCCACAAACCTACGCATCTCCCTTACCGCATTGGATATGAGTATCGCCTGAAAATTATCGCCGGCCTTGAACCCGTGTACCATACCCGAAGCTATGGCGTACACGTTTTTCAATACACCGGCATACTCGATGCCCCTTACATCGGTCGACACGAAAGTCTTCATGGAGCGGCCGTTGAGCAGCGACGTGAAAGCGATAGCACGGTCTATGTCGCTGCAGGCTACGGTAAGATAGCTCAGACGCCCGAGAGCCACTTCCTCGGCATGACACGGACCCGATATTACGGTCACCCGACGCGGGTCTACTCCGTAACGCGCCTCCATGTAGTCGCTTATCAGCTCGTTTTCATCGGGCACTATACCTTTAGTGGCAATGACAATATCCTTGTCCGATATGTCTACCGTGAGCTTGGCAAGGTGAGCCTTGAAGTAAGGCGAGGGCATGGCCATCAACAATGTGTCGGCCGCACGACACGCCTCGTTTATGTCGCTGTAGAAGTTTATGCGTTCTATCGGAAACTCAACGTCTGACAGGTAGGCCGGATTGCGTCCGCGACGCTTGAACGCCTCGATACGGTCGTCGCGACGCATGTACCAGATTATTTCCCGACAGTTTTCGAGAAGCAATTTGGCCAGCGCCGTCGCCCATGAGCCACCGCCCATGACGGCTATTCTGCGTTCTGTATCAGGTGTTTTCATTGTTCTGCCGCCGATATCCAAGCCTTTATCTCATCCTGACCGGGATTCTTAAGCTCCAGTTTGAACTTCTTGTTTATGCCACACAGGTCTTGGAAAAGTTTTCCGGGATTGACTCCTACAAGCTGGCTCACGGTAAGTATGCCGGCCTTCTGCAACGGGGCCACCCACTCTTCCGGTATGCCGAGTGCGGTGTATGCCTCGACCTTGTCGCGGGTCTGAGTTTTCTCGGGACGCATCTGCGGGAAGAGCAGCACCTCCTGTATGGTGGTCTGTCCCGTCATAAGCATTACAAGACGGTCCATGCCTATGCCCATGCCCGATGTAGGAGGCATGCCGTATTCAAGCGCTCTTATAAAGTCCTTGTCGATTATCATGGCCTCGTCGTCGCCCTTTTCGGCCAGACGCATCTGCTCTACGAAACGCTCATACTGGTCTATCGGGTCATTAAGCTCCGAATAAGCGTTGGCAAGCTCCTTGCCGTTGACCATAAGCTCAAAGCGCTCCGTAAGCTCGGGATTATTGCGGTGACGCTTTGTCAGCGGCGACATCTCTATCGGATAGTCAATTATAAATGTAGGCTGGATGTATGTGCCCTCGCACTTCTCACCGAATATCTCATCGATAAGCTTGCCCTTGCCCATTGTCTCGTCGACCTCTATGCCGAGTTTTGAAGCGGTTGCGCGAAGCTCCTCTTCATTCATGCCGGTTATGTCGATGCCGGTGTGTTCCTTTATGGCATCGATCATGGTGATGCGCTTGAACGGAGCCTTGAAGCTGATGACATTGTCGCCGACCTTTACCTCGGTTGTGCCGTTAACGTCAAGACATATCTTCTCAAGCATGCGCTCGGTGAAGTCCATCATCCAGTTGTAGTCCTTGTAGGCGACATAGATCTCCATACATGTAAACTCGGGGTTATGGGTGCGGTCCATACCCTCATTGCGGAAATTCTTCGAGAACTCATATACCCCCTCGAAGCCGCCCACTATCAGGCGCTTCAGGTAAAGCTCGTCGGCGATACGCAGATACAACGGTATGTCAAGTGCGTTGTGGTGGGTTATAAACGGACGTGCGGCCGCTCCTCCGGGTATTGACTGAAGTATCGGTGTCTCAACCTCCATATATCCGTGGGAGTTGAAGTAGTCACGCATCGAGTTAAACACTTTGGTGCGCTTGATAAATATATCCTTTACCTGCTCGTTGACAACGAGGTCGACATAACGGCGACGGTAGCGGAGCTCGGGATCGTCAAAAGCATCGTATGTCACGCCGTCCTTCACCTTGACTATAGGCAGCGGACGAAGCGACTTGCTCAACACCGTAAGTTCACGTGCATGGACGGTGATCTCGCCCATCTGTGTACGGAACACAAAACCCTTTATGCCGATAAAATCGCCTATGTCAAGAAGTTTCTTGAACACTACATTGTACAGGTCCTTGTCTTCACCCGGACATAGATCATCGCGGCTTATATAAACTTGAATACGGCCTTTGGCGTCCTGAAGCTCGATAAAGGAGGCCTTGCCCATGATACGGCGGCTCATGATACGGCCGGCAATGCACACGTCGCGTTGCGGAGCATCGTCCTCAAACGACGCTTTTATCTCGTCGGTGTAAGCGTCAACCGGATATAGGGCTGCAGGATAAGGATCAATACCGAGGCGACGCATTTCGTCAAGACTTCCGCGACGCACTATCTCTTGTTCGCTCAATTCAAGTATATTCATAATTATCTTCTGTTTATCAATTGTCTGCAAAATTAATCAATTCATGCCATTTATCCATCATTCGGGCATTAAAATCACACTCTCCGGCCCTTTTATACAAATATATATATTCAAAAAATTTTGAGGTATGGGGAAATTGGGTTAATTTTGCAGCCGATAATGGCTATAAGTCATGTTTAAATTGTTATAAAAGAAAAATTAATTATACAATGGCTGAAAAAGACCAAAACAACCAACCCATCGCTCTCGAAGAGGTTGAAAAAGACAACAAAGAGTTAAAAGAGAAAGTGACCCTCGGTCAGAAATATCTGGTATGGCTCATGATTGCTATATCCGCAATCGCCATCATCGTGATAATCTACATTTTCGCGGTCCGCAATCCCGGCATAAAGTCAGCCAACGAAGCTGTATCGCAGGCCGATGTGACACTTGCTCAAGGCAACGACTCGCTTGCCCTGACTCAGTATCAGGCTGTAGCCGACAAATACGGTTATGACGCCGGCAACCGCGCCGCCCTCATGGCAGCCACCATCAACTACAAGAACGGCAACTACGAGGCAGCCCTCAAAGATCTGAAAGGTTATGATCCTAAAGAGAGCATTGTAGGCGCCGCAGCCAAGTCACTCGAAGGCGACTGCTACGTAAATCTCAACAAATACAAAGAGGCCCTGTCGTCATATGACAAAGCTATAAGCGAGAGCGACGACAACGCGCTTTACACTCCGCTCTTTATGCTCAAGAAAGCCACCGTACTCCGCGAGCTCAAGGACTACGCCGGCGAGCTCAAGGTGCTTAAAGCTATCAAGAACGACTATCCCGAATACACCGCCCAATACCGCGTGGACATTGACAAATACATAGCCCGCGCCGAGTATCAGGCCGGCGAAAGCAAGTAAATTTCGTTTACTAAATATAGATGAAACCGCCAGACAGCATCATGTCGGGCGGTTTTGTCGTTTAATAGAGTCAATGTAATAGAACGGTTGTCAAAAAGCAACTATGTTTGTAGGGCCGCCAGTAATACGGCGGCCGATTTCGTCCTATATCGCCATCCGGATATGCGGGCGCCGTGGTACTGGCGCCCCTACTTTCCGACAGAATATTGACTGTCCAACCGGGTTTTGTAAATGATATCCGTTTAATAGGGGTCAGCGGATTTTCCCGGTTGGCGAATGCTCCTCTCAACCATATTGTGTAACTTCGCATCATGAAACCGGAACA
>VSOZ01000065.1 GCA_009775095.1 Muribaculum sp. | reverse complement strand
CGCTTTGACCTCTCCCGGATCCCAACTTGGGAGGGCTTTGTCCAGGCCATGAATTACTGCATGATGAAGCAGTTCTGCGCATTGGAGAAAGGCGGCCGCATGGCGGTGCTGGTTGGCGACATCAAGAAGAAGGGCCGCCTTTTGAGTATGCTCTTTGAACTAACCAAACCCGGCACACTGGAGAATGTCGTTATCAAGACCCAGCATAACTGCGTCTCCGACCGCCGCAGCTACAGCGGCAAGTTCATCCCCATTGTCCATGAGTATGTACTGCTTTTGCGGAAGGATATGCCGCTCACCTACCCGCTGCTGATGACCTACCGGCTGCAGGGCGATGTCCGGGATATGCCCGGCGCCACATGGAGGGATATCCTGGCCGATGCTATGGAGTCATTTCGTACTCCGGTTTCTCTGGAGCAAATCTATACTGTGGTGGGGAGCTACAAACGCGCCCAGCAACAGCAATACTGGAAAGACAAGGTGCGCCAGACGTTGCAGTACCACCCCAACACGTTTTATAGCCCCAGCAGAGGCATCTGGACACTGAAAAGGCAGGCTGGTTAGCATGGGCCCGAAATCTTAGGAGTAACCACATGACAGACCAGGACAAAAACCAGCAGCGGTTTTGGCACGGTTCTCTATACACTTCTTGAAAAGCAGAGACATTTGTGGTAGTATGAACACAGAAAATTTCTGCTCGACCGATTGGAGAAAGCAGGTGATTGTTTTGGATACAGCAGAGCAAAAACGCCAAAAGGATCTGGAGAGACTGCGCAGTTTTAGGCCGATGGACGATGATTTCATGCGTTGCCTTTTTAAGGACAACATCCCCTTGGCTGAGCTTGTATTGCGCATTATTACAGGAAAGCCGGACCTGATTATCATCAATTGCCAGACGCAAAAGGATATGAAGCGGCTGGCCGGGGCGCGTTCGATTTGTCTGGACGCATACGGGACAGATTCTACCGGGAAAAAGTACGATCTGGAAATCCAACGGGAAGACAAGGGGGCAGACCCACACAGGGCAAGGTTCCATTCCAGCGTGATGGATATTGAAAATCTTGATGCTGGGCAGGAGTTTGACCAACTGCCGGATACCTACACCATATTTATCATTGAAAAGGATTTTTATGGTAAAGGCGAACCCATCTATCCGATTGAGCGAATGAATCTTGCAACGGGTAAACCTTTTGAAGATGGGGAACATATCCTTTATGTAAATGGTGCGTATCAGGGTGATTCCGACATTGGGAAACTGATGCACGACTTTCGTTGCACCGATGCAGCAGACATGAATTTTGAAATTCTGGCAGACCGCACCAGATATTTGAAGGAAAATCCGAAGGGGGTAAGCGAAATGTGCAAAGTGATTGAGGAGATGCGGAAGGAAGAACGCGAGGAGGGCATGAAAGAAGGCATGATAGCAGTGGCGCTCCGAATGCTGGAGACTGGGAAGTATGCTCTTGAGGAAATTGTCACTATTTCTGGTCTGCCTCTTGATGAAGTGAAAAATTTGCAGACAGGGCAAGGCGCATAAGTATTGATCCATTTTTTAGATTCAGCTATAAACTGCTGTTTCAGCATTGACGGAACGCTTCGAGGATGGTATAATTCAAACATACAGTATCAGTGCCGCAGGAAAAGTGCGCATAGTATTCCGTGTACCAAAGTGCCATTTGCATGTTTGCAGATGGCACTTTTTTTGTTTTCCGGGCCAATTTTATACTGGCAAATGCAGCGTTCCGAAAGGGACGCTGTTTTTGTATATTCAAGGCATTCCGCCACAACAAAAATGAGAAAAGGAGCGATCAAAAATGCTGAAACAATGCCAAGACAGCTATTCCACCCAGTTTACCCAGTTCCCCGCCATGCTGGCCTATCACGAGGAGACCCGCAAGGCCAGCCTCTGGGAACGCACCGAGGTCAACCGCCTGCGTGTGGCCGCGCTGGATAAGGCGTCCCCGCTCTATGAGGAGCTGGTAATGGCTGCACCGATCATTCTGTGCGACTGTGCGGGAATGGATGAAAAACGCTGGCTGGAGTGCCGGG
>VSOZ01000064.1 GCA_009775095.1 Muribaculum sp. | reverse complement strand
GGCCTCCGAAACAGCGGCGTCGATCCGCCGCAGATCCATGTCCGCCGCCATGACGAAGGGGATGCTCTGAAAGAGAGCGTCCCAGGCGGGATTCTCCGGCGGCTGATACTGCCCTTTCAATGCTGCCCGGGTGAGCTTTCGGCGGTAGTCCGGCACGGACATAATCTGGAGCTGGACCGCTCCCGTGCCATCGCAGGAGAGCAGATACACCGGGAACTGCAAACAGCGATAGGCCGCACCGTAGGAAATGAGCTTGGCGTCTGTTCTCGGCTCGGGGATCTCCAGCTCGGTCAGAATATCCCCATAGCTCTCTCCCGAAAATAGGAACGCCCGCCGGGTATCCCGGAAGCGGGCGGTCTGGTTGGTGAAGGCGTTCAGTTCGTCCGTCAGAGCCAGCTTGCCGATGCCGGGGCAGACATAGTGTGTGGCGCAGAGCAGTTCCCCCAGGCGGGCAATCGCCGCAATGCGTGTGCTGCCCCAGGGGTTTGCTCCCCGGCTTCTGGTAACGGCGGCCAGAAAAAGGCTTGGAGAATGAAGAAGGTCTTCCACCGCTACAGTAAACGGGTAGACAGACCCTTGATAGGCCGTCAGAATCAGCCTTGCCAGCCGGAGCCGCCGCTGGATTGCATCCTTGTGGTAGGACTGCGCCAGCTCGGGAAGTGCGCCGTGTAAAACTCTCGCCAGAAAAGAACGGCCTTGATTGGTGAGGGTATAGGCCATGCTCCTTTTATGCTGCCGCATAAGACCCAGCAGCATGAGATTGCATTGCTCTGTCTCTGTCAACAGCTCACCCATATCCTCTGTGCGGATATATTGGCACCAGCAGAGCAGACGCAGCGCGTCGATGTCTCGTTCGCTGAAAATCACATTTCCCACCTTCATCTCCATTCGGGGGGGGGCCGAACCCGCGATTGGGCCGCACCGGCTAAAGAAGGGTTTGGGCCCCTTCCCGGCCCTCTATGGGGAGTCAATCTGTTGCCTCCCCATAGAGGACAGATTTTGTTGAAGCAGCGGCGCGGCCCTTTACTTGAACCTCTTGTATTTTCAAGAGTTTTCGATCCCGAACACCCAACAGACGTCCTTGATGGCTTAAACGAGTAAAAAACCGGAAATCTTGAGGTCTGCCTGTTGGGTATTTAATGCTCCCATCCGCCTCCATAGAAGTCGGTAACGGCGTAGTCTCCGGAGCGGACAGCAAAAAAATCCGCAGCGTCCGAACGGTCCAGCAGGGTGATATGGCAGACATTCAGCTCACTCTTCTCGGCAATCAGCGCTAAGGCCAAAGTGAACTGATCGTCATCCGGAACCAGCCGGCCCTTGATGGCGTTGGATACCGCTTTCCAGCCTTTATTGTCCTGATCGAAAATATGCCGTCCGTCCACACCGCAGTGTTCATCAATCACCAGCAGAGCCTGCTGGAAAAAGGGCAGTTTGCTTCCGCCCGCCTCGTAGTCATCCAGCAAGCGGCGGACGGTATCGCTGAGCCATTCCGATGGCCGGTAGCGGCAGTGGGGAAGCAGGGTGTTGAGCTGGATATGCAGCCAACCGTAGCCAAACTGCTCCACAGAGCCTGCGATTTCCATCCGGGGCAGATCCGGAAAACTTCCATAGCCGCCGGCGCCTGGGCAATGCTTTTCGCACAGTTTCCGCATCGCAATAGCGGAATGCTCAAAACGACCGGAGATCAATTCCAGATGCTTCTGCAGCTTCTCCGGGGCGGGCATATCCTGACCAGCCAGCGCAGCCAGACTCTCCGTCTGACGCACGATCCCCTGTGTCAACCCCTGCATCTGTTCAATATCCTTTTTCAGCTCGTTCATGATTCAGCCGCCTTTCTCCTGGCCCGCAGATCCGTGGGGGAAGTTGTGATTGCATCATATTCCTTTGCTGTGGCGTGGAACTGGATGGGGACATGGTTATACCCGATGCAGAGAAGCCCCTCTCCCCGGCGGAACCGGGTGATCTGCCGCACCTCATCCTCCGAGAGGTTCAGCACACCCTGGATCAGCCGGGCCTCCTGTTCCTCCATCTGCATCACCAGCTTGATGCGGCTGGAGTCCAGAATCCCCTTGCCGTACTTGCCGCCGTCCAGGCCGAAGAGGTCCTGCATCCCCTGGGTGGAGGTGACGGCAATGCCGCCAAGCCCTCGGATGGTCTTCACCATCTCCTGGACGAAGCCCGCCGCCAGGGGATTGGAGTTGGCGCCCACCAGGCTCCACAGCTCGTCCGCGATCAGGGCGGAGAGGTCCTCCCGGGCGTCCATGATGAGGTCGTTGGCGATGTCTGTCGCCCAGAAGATACCCGGGAGCAGCAGATCATCCGGCATCCCGGAGGTGTCCAGCACGATGTACTTGTTATCCAGATCAATGTCGTTCCGCTGGCCCATGGCGGAAGCGGAGCCGGTGACGTACCGGGCCAGGACCACGGAGAGGTGCTTTGTCTCCGGATTCTCTGCCAGAACTCTGTACCAGTCCGCAATGATGGGCATTTCCACAAAGGCCCCGGTCTCATCCGTGATGGTGGCGTTATCAAAGGTGATGCCGTACTGCCGGTAGCACTCCACCAGGGAGGAGTCCAGGTAGTTTTTATCC
>VSOZ01000063.1 GCA_009775095.1 Muribaculum sp. | reverse complement strand
TGTAAGGCATGAAGCATACTTTCCTGCGCAGGACCGGGGCGCTGCTGCTGGCCCTGATCTTGGCGCTCTCTCTGGCGCCCGCCGCCCTGGCGGAGGACGCCTATACCATCACGCCGGCCGCCTGGACGCTGGAGGTGGGTCAGACCGCTGAGCTGACCGCCCAGGTCAATGGCGGCCCGCTGCCCAGCGGAGTCTCCGTGGAGTGGACGGGCACGGACACGGTGTCCATCAAAGAGAATTACGGAAACATCGTGCAGATCCAGGCAGTCGCCCCCACACCGGACGGAGAGCCGGCGCTGGTCAAGGCGGTCTTTTCCCGGGATGGGGAGACAGTGGACGAAGCGGAATGCAGCGTTACGGTGCGTGCTGCCAAGGTCACCGGCGTAACGCTGAACAAGACCGCGCTGGCCCTTGCCGTGGGCGGCAGGGAACAGCTGACGGCCACCGTTGTGCCCTCCGCCGCGGCAAACAAGGACGTTACCTGGGACAGCACCAACACCGCGGTGGCGATGGTGACCAACGACGGCACGGTGATTGCCCGCGGAGTGGGCACCGCCGAGATCACCGTCAAAACGGCCGACGGCGGCCATACGGCCAAGTGCGCGGTGGAGGTCAAGGAGGCCGTGGGCGTCACGGCGGTCAGCATTGACCCCGTTTTCCCGGTGGTCCAGACCATGCAGGGCAAGACGCTGTCTCTGGAGCGGGACGGACAGAAAGAGACGCTGTCTGTGACCGTCAGTCCAACGGAGGCCTCCGACAAGACCATCAACTGGGTCAGCAGCGACGAGAAGGTGGTCACCGTCAATAACAGCGGCCAGGTCACCGCCGTCAGCCCCGGCACGGCGAAAATCACGGCGGCTTCCGCCGCTAACCCCAACGCGGTGGACAGCTGTGAGGTTACCGTCTCCGGCATCTCTCTGTCGGAGAGCAGTGTGGAGCTGAAAGTGGGGCAGTCCCAGTCCGTGGTGGCCACCGGCTATGGCCGGGCCAGCGGCAGGCTGGTATGGACCAGCGATGACCCCACCGTGGCCTCCGGCGCCAACGACAAGGTGGTGGGCATTGCCATCGGCACCACCACCGTCCGCGTGTCCGCTCCCGGCACAAACTATGAAAAGAGCGTCCAGGTCAAGGTGGTGGAGAACACCGTCCGCATTGACGATGCCATCAACGCCGGAGAGGTGCTGTATTTTTCCAACCTTCTGAGCAAGCTGCACGGGGCATCCCGGGAGGGGACCACCGGTAAGGCGGATCTGAAATCCATCAGCAACGTAACTGTGTCCACCCGGGAGGGGATTATCCATTACGGCTATATCTCTCCGGATACTCCGAACCACGGCGTGGGCGGCAGCGAGACGTACTATGTCAGCCCCAACACCAGCAGGGGAGAGCAGTCTATCTCCGATCTGAAATATGTCCCCGCCAGCGGGTTTAACGGGACCGCTGTGATCAGCTATGTGGGCCGCAGCACCAAGAACGAGATCTTCAACGGCACCATCTATGTCACGGTGAAGGACAGCGGCGATATCATGCTCAGCACGGCCAAGGACCGGCCCCTGGATTTCACCTCCAAAGAATTTAAGGATATGTGCAAGCTGAAGACGGGGCGCAACGCAAGCTATATCACTTTCACCCAGCCCAGCGGCAACAAGGGCGTCCTCTACTACAACTACACCCCCGGGCAGTACTCCCAGAAGGTGGACGGCGCCACGAAGTACTATCTCAGCAGCACTCCTTCCCTGGAGAAGGTGACCTTCGTCCCGGCGGAGAACTTCACCGGCACGGTCAGCATCCCCTACCGCTGCACAGACACCACCGGCGGCGGCTACTCCGGCACCATGACCGTCAATGTCTACTCCGCCAGCGGCGAGAGCAGCGGCGGTGTGGAGTACACCACCGGCATTAACCAGAGGGTGAGCCTGAACGGCGGCGACTTCAACGACGCCTGCCAGGACTTCAACGACCGGTCGCTGAGCTACATCTATTTTGACGAGCTGCCCGCCGCCTCCCAGGGGATTTTGTACTACAACTACACCAGCGCCTCCAGCAACCGGGTGGATACCTCCACACGCTACAACCGCAGCAGCACCGGCAGCCGTATCTCCAACATCACCTTTGTGC
>VSOZ01000062.1 GCA_009775095.1 Muribaculum sp. | reverse complement strand
AACTGATACGGCTTATCAATCAGACCCGCAAGGCCAACGGCGTATCGGAACTGATGGTAAACGAGGCCCTGATGAACGCAGCCCAGACTATTTCGGACAAGCGGTATTCCTGGCATCACTCCCAGGAGGAATGTGAAGCCGCACTCGCCAGCGGCTACCCTTACGGTTTTGGCGTAAATCTGACAGTATTCACCGGCGTCGCCACAGAGGACGCCGCCCAGCACGCCCTGGAAAACTGGATCAATTCTCCCGGCCACTTTGAGACTATGCTAAAGCCGGCCTGCGACAGCATTGGCGTGGGCGTGACTGAAAGCGGCGGCGTGACTTACTGTTATATGTTCATCGGCCAGCCGAATACCCACAACCCCTACGAATAACTGAATATGGATACGGAAAGGCCGTTCAGCCCCAGGCTGGAGGGCCTTTTCCCTGCCCGAAATGCGTCTCAAGTTGAGACGCATTTCGACACATTTCCCCATGACCGTCCTGCCGCACAGGGCGGCGCTTTTATATCCCCGAAAAATGAGAACGGGAAAAGAACTTCCAATCACGCATGAAAGGAGGATTTTCCCAACTTTTCAGGGGAGTTACAGTTTCCTTTCATGCACGAACATGAACAGGAGGCTATATGAAAAACCGTATTACCGCATTATTTCTGGCAGTCGTCTCCATCCTCAGTATGCTGACGGCTCCCGCCAGCGCCGCCACGCGCAGCACCGCCGCGCCGGACACCATCAAGATGGAGGACTGCACCCACAACGGCGTATCCTACGTTTCCCCCAGCCTGGGGACGTGCTACCTCCACCAGATGACCTTTGACTACAACAAACAGAGTACGATTGGCTTCTGCGCGGAAAAGGGCAAGGGTATGGGCTGGTCACTGGAGGGACACACCTGGGATAATCCCCGGTCCGTTTCAGATCCCACTGTATCGACCATGATGGCCTACTACTACGCCCACTCCACCGGCGTATTCACCGACGAGGCCCACGCTCTGGGTGTGGACGATGTGTGGGACAGCGGCTACGCATGGACCATGAACGCTTGGGTACAGGCGATTATCTGGCGCTATAAGTCCGGTCTGCTCTCCGATCCCGTTGTGGCCTGCGCCGAGGAACTGCTGTGCGTTTACAACAATCTGGAGCATACCAGCTATACCAGTATTGACGATACCATGGACGGTAAATCGTTCCGCGACCGCGCCCAATATATTCTGGATTTGGGCGCACAGGGCGTATGGGGTGAGTGCAGCGTCTACGAGTATGCCTACACCGGCCCCGGCTCCAACTATCACCCCGCAAATGACGTGCAGGCCGTTATGGTGGGCGAACTGAACATCACCCGCCAAAAATATGAGCTTACCGTCAAAAAGGTGGACAGTACCAACCCCAACAAGGGCCTCGCCGGGGCGCGATTCTTAGTGAGTTCGGAAAATGGCGCCTTCTCCAAAGAGATTGTGACGGGGCAGGACGGGACATATACCCTGACCGCTCTGGATGCGGGCACTTATGCCGTAACCGAGCTGGAGGCCCCGGAGGGCTACGAGATCGACAACGCTGGACCGCAGTACGTTGTCCTGCCCAGCAATGGCAACAACACCGTGACCGTCACCTTTGCGGACACCCCCACCATTACCGGCGAGGGCAGCATCCGCAAGGTGGACGCGGACGATCCCACCAAGGGGCTGGCCGGAGCGGTCATTAAAATTGAGGGCGTGGACAATGATTTTACCGGCACATATGTTACCGGAACCGGCGGCTACCTGACCGACGTACCCTGGAAGGATATGCCCCTCGGCAGCTACACCGCCGAGGAAGTCACGCCCCCGGAGGGCTACACCAAAAGCCCCGATGTGAATAAGACCAAGCAGACCTTCCGCTGGGACGGTAAGACCGACATCGCCCTTGTCTTTGAAAATGACGCCAAAGTGAAAGTCAAGCTGATTAAGCTGGACGACAGCGATAACCCCCTCCCCGGCGCGGTGTTCAACATCATCAAGGACGGCCAGATCATCGGCACGGAGGCCACCAAGGCGGACGGCTCCATCACCGTAACGGACGTGACCGAGGGGATGTACGCTTTTGTGGAGGTGAGCGCCCCGGCCCCCTATGCCACACTGACTGAGCCGGTTATCGCCCATGTGGATCAGGCCACTATCAACGGCGGCGGCACTGTTACCGTGACGGCGGCGGATAAGAAGCTGCCCAGCCTGTCCATCCTCAAGCGGGACGCGCAGACCAAGGAGGTCATTCCCGGAACCGTCTTTGAGGTCAAGGGCATCCACTACGGCTATCACAACGACGTGACCACCGGGCCGGACGGAAAGGCCGTCCTGACCAATATCCCCGTGGACAGTTATGAAATCATTGAGAAGTCCGTCCCGGACCCCTATGTGGTGGGGGATGAACCCATGCAGACCATCTACCTCGGCCCCGGCGAGGAACGGGAGCTGATTTTCGATAATTTGAAGCAGCCCCTTCTGACCATCGCCAAACTTGATGCTGATACAAATGATATTATCCCCGGCACTGTGTTCACCATCGAGGCCATTGACGGCGACTACCGTAACGATGTGACCACCGGCGCGGACGGAACGGTTTCCCTGCGGCTGGCCCCCGGCTCCTACAAAATCACGGAGAAGTCCGTGCCCGCGCCCTACTACCTCCCCAGCAGGAACGCCGACCGGGAGC
>VSOZ01000061.1 GCA_009775095.1 Muribaculum sp. | reverse complement strand
CTCTTGTATTTGACTAAATACTAATATATTAATCGCAGTAGTTGGATTTTTATCGTACCACTACTAAATAATCTTTATTTTTCAGTCGAATTTGGGTCGGTAGTTGGATTGCAGGAAGGCTTCAATATCCTCCTCTGCATAGAGGATTTTGCCGTCAAGCCGGTAATATGGAATCAGCCCCCTGTCGCGGTAGTCCTGCGTGGTGCGTCGGCTTACTCCGAGCAGCTCTGACAGCATGGCGTCGGTGATGAACCGCTTGCCGTGGAGCAACGGGTGGTATTCTTCCCGAAGCCGGAGGCACATTGTGGTGATGTCATCGGCCTGTGCGGTCAGCCGCATTATGCGCGGGTCGGTGGCGGTTATTGTTTCTTTCATTGCTCCGCTCCTTTCTCCTTTTCAATAAGCCGGGCGATGTCGCTGCCCTTGAATTGTGAAAGTCTGCCGATATGGGAGAACCCGATTTTACCGTGCTCTTTCAGAGTGCGTAGCTTTCTTTCGGAGATGTGGAGATAGTCGCAGGTCTGTTTGGTATTGAGCCAGTCCGACAGCTTCTTGTCGCGCAGCTCGTCATACAACGCCTTGACGGTCTTGTGGAGATAATCGACACGTTCAATCAGTGCGTCGAATACCTCTCGCTCGACTTCAATTGTGTCCATAAATTTGTGGGTTAAGTGGATTATATAGTGGTAGGTGGGATAAGGTTTGAAAAAGTCGGCGGGTATCCCTCCCGCCGACTCACCACTAAATCCACAATCAAAAATTTATGACTGCGATTCAGTGGCAAAGTTAGCGATTTATTTCCGTATTTCCATGCTATTACACGGAAAATCAGTCAAAACCGATGGCGTGGGCCTCGTTTCTTTTTGCGTTGCATACGCCGACGGAACTCTTCCTCGTCGGGGTTGAACGACTGCCCCTGCTGGAACAGGTCAAGCCCCGGAATTGGCAGGTCGTAATCGCTGAAATCGGAAACGGATTGGGTAACGGTATGTTGATTTTGTCCGCCTGTGGATTGATGCTGACTGCTTGATGGTTGATCAAACTTCGGCTCTTGTGCCGTGTCGGAATGGGTGTTATCCCGCGTTGGCTCTATCGGCGGAACAACAATAGGTGTTGCAACATCGGGAATATAGGTAGGTGCGTTTGCCGGATTGTTGAACCGCTCGTTAATGGCGTTTGCAGAAAACTCCTTGCCTAACCGGGAACCATTCAATACTGTCATAGTGCTGTGGTCAATGAAAGTTACACCATATATGCGCCCTTCCTCAGTATAACGGAGAACCACATCAATGTTATGCTCTTTCAGCTTGGCGATGAAGTCCGATTTGTCGGCGGCAACAGTAAACACATCGGCAACCCTACGCTTAGTTGGTGCAACATCAATCTTTTCCTTCGAGCGTTCAAACCTGCCGTCAATAGCAGTGCGACTCGCGAACTTACCGAGGCGTGAAGCCTTGAAAGGCGTTGCGATGGTCTTGCCGCTGTCGTCGGTGGCGAAATAAACAAGACCGTGATACTCACGCCCGTTCATTCTGCCATCGGCAGGCTCGCACTTCACATTATACAGTGAGAGTATGGCGTTGTATTCGCCGAGGGTCTGGAATTTATAGCGCATACCGACCATTTTGACCGTGTTGGCAACCTGACGCTTGATGTCGCCTGACGGGTCAATCTTTCTAATCGGAGTATCGGGCGATATTTTTTCTCGTTGCGCCTTGTGGAGATTGTATTTTTCCTCCAGCTCGGTGGTAATTTTCTTGCTACGACGGAATAGAAAGTCCTGATTGAGCCTCTTGCCCTGCTCGTTGACATTGACTGTCACTATATGGATATGGTGGCGGTCTATATCCATGTGCTTATAAATTATAAAGGGCTGTTCACCGAAGCCGAGTTTGTCAAGATACTCGCGGGCAAGAATTTCATACTGCTGCTCCGTCAAGTTATCGTCGGGGTGCGGATTTAGGGAGATATGCAGCACCGGCTTTTTAGTCCTGCCTGTTTTCGGCATGAAAAGATTAAAATTCTCCACCATACGGGCGATGTCAATATTCCCGTCCGCCGGAAGAATGATTTTGTTCGCTCCAAGCACACGACCCTCGTCACGGTTCATCTTTTCGCCGTTGTATGACAACGCCCCGTAAAGCGACGAGCCTATCGAGATTTTAGCGACCATTGCTGCTCGAATTTTTCCGACAACGACATTACCTGCGACATGACACCTATCATCTCAATGGTGGCTTTCTCCAACTTGTAGAGATGTGTCATCGCTTTTTTCTCGGTGAAATTCTCCCTGAGGGTTCTGACTGTAAGGTCATAATTACCCCGATTGTGCGGTATTGTGCGAAAAACTCCGAAAGCTTTGCGCAGTAAACCGCAAGCGACTTATCGGCGACAAGCACCTTGAATGGCTTGCCAAAGACAAGCTGCTTGATGAAAGTGGCCTTTACGGTCGCATTGGCTTTTTCCATCATTCGGGTGAGTTCATTCCATTCGAGATCGTCAAAGCTGACTTTGACATGGTGGCTGCATTTGTTTGCAACCGGCGGTCGCCCGCCTTTACAAAATAGATTTGTCATAAAAGTGTGGATTAAAGTGGTGGTGCATCGCGGAGTCTATGACCACCGCAGGTTTAGAATTGGGATGTCCGACTTTGGAGGACAGTCTCCACATAGCAAGGTTGTTTCGTGGGAACCGGAGTTACCCGAAACATTTTGGGGAACCCAAAAGACACCTTGCTATGTACCGACGTACATCCTGACTATTATGAAATAAGGAGTTATACACGTCATGACAGCCCGGTTTGCCATTAA
>VSOZ01000060.1 GCA_009775095.1 Muribaculum sp. | reverse complement strand
AAAAATAGAATGGAGGAAAACACTATGAACAAAGTAATATTGATGGGGCGCCTTACAAGGGATCCCGAAGTACGGTATTCTACAGGGGAAAATGCAATGGCTGTCGCCAGATATACGCTTGCGGTAGACCGAAGGCACCATCGCGAGGGGGAAGCGGAAGCAGATTTTATATCCTGCGTCGCTTTTGACAAGCGGGCTGAGTTTGCGGAAAAGTATTTGCGGAAAGGAACAAAAATTGTAATCAGCGGCAGAATTAACACAGGGAAATACACCAACAAGGAAGGACAGACAGTATACACAACCGATGTTATAATAGAAGATTGTGAGTTTGCGGAAAGCAAGAATGCAAGTGAAAGGAACAGACAGGCAGACAATAGCAGTCCGGCATCCACGGTTTCCGGTGACGGCTTCATGAATATCCCTGACGGGATTGATGAAGAACTTCCGTTCAACTAGGGGTTTACGCTGTGGGCAATTCTCATTCCCCCTAATTTAAAACTGGACTAAAAACTAAATATGGGAATATGGAAAGGGTATTAAAAAATGCGCTTTTCCATATTAATTTAATTTATGAAAAAGGAGGCGGCAGCGTAAAAGCTGCCTGTTTTTGTATGAACAAACAGAGAATTTTTTTTGATCTGGACGGTGTGCTTGCGGTCTGGCAGGATGTGCCGCAGGAACGCTTAACCCAGAAGGGGTATTTTTCCAGCATTCCCATACAGGAAAACGTCGTGGCAGCTTTCAGGTTATTGGAGCAGCTTCCCGATATTGAACTGTATATTTTATCCTGCGTATTTCAGGACAGCCATTCTGAGTCGGATAAAAAAGCATGGGTGGCAGAGCATCTTAATCTGCCAGAAGAGAGGCAGTTATACTGTCCCTGCGGGAGCAGAAAAGAATATGCGCTGGAAAAGATTGGCGGAATACGTCCGTCAGATGTTCTTATTGATGACTATACGCAAAATCTGCGTTACTGGGCCGGCATACCTATAAAGTTTTACAATGGGATCAACGGGACGAATGGAACATGGAATGGTATCGGTGTATATTTTGCCATGCAGCCGGAAACCATAGCCAAACAGATTTACGAGATGGCGGTTATTCAGCCGTATAGCATTCTGCAAAGGATTGCGTGCTGGAATACGGTATTTCCTGCTTGTTGAAAGGCATTGCACAAAACTTTTGTTTTCTCTATGTAAATGCTTTTTTTTTTGATATAATAATAAATATGGCAGGCGACCTGAAGAGGTCATTCATCATATATAATGAATGGACCTTTGTAAAGGCAGAAAGGAGAGGATTTGCGGTGTACCTGAAGCGGAAAGCGTATGACGAGCTGACAGCCTGGAAAAAGCGTCCGGATCATTCCACCCTGGAGGTATCCGGTGCAAGGCAGGTAGGCAAAACCTATATTGTAAACCGATTTGCAGATGAACAGTACAGCCAAAAGATATACATAAATCTGCTGGATCTTTCCGGGGAACTTTTTTTGGAGCAGTACCGGGAACTGTGGCAGGAAATGAAATCGGGAAAAAGATACCAGAACCCAATATATGAACTGATTAAAAGATATCAGCCCGATTTTGAGGATTCAGAGGATACAATCGTTATCATTGATGAAATTCAGGAATCGGCGGACATTTACAACCGCATCCGGGAATTCACACGCACACTGAAATGCGATTTCATTATTACAGGGAGTTATTTAGGAAGAATTTTGAAACAGGAGTTTAAGTATTCTTCCGGCGACCTGGATTATCTCGAAATCTGCACGCTTGGATTTGAGGAATTTCTGACGGCCCTTAACCGCATTGATCTGTATGAAAAGATGAGCCTGTGCGGAGAAAGTGGTACAGAAGTTTATCAGGAGCTGCAGAAGTTATATAACGATTACTGTGTGATTGGCGGGTATCCGGGCGTTGTCCTGAAATATCTGAAAAATGCACCCCTGCAGGAATGTCAGGCAGAACTGCTTAAAATTATCCGTCTTTTTACCAATGAGAGCAGGAGGTACTTTGAGGACATATTGGATGTCGCTGTTTATGAAAATATCTTCTCTGGAGTTGCCCGCATTCTGGCCAAAGAGAAGAAAGGCTTTGATGAGGACAGTTTCAGCGAGGAACTGCAGGGCATTGTTGTAAAGGATTATTCCAGCAATATAACCAAGGCATCGGTAAACAGGGCAATTGACTGGCTTTACAGCTCCGGGATCATAGGGTTTGCCGGTAAACTGCCTGAATGCAGTATTTTGGATTTTAAGGCAAAAGCAAGATGCTATTTTATGGACATCGGCCTTGCATATTATTTTCTGACAAAAGCAGGTGTCTCAAAAGCTGCGGTATCCGGCATAATAAATGAAAATTTTGTTTACCTTGATTTAAGGCGCCGGATAGCACACCCGAGCGAGATTGCACTGGAAACCCCTGCCTTTGCAACCCTGGGTAATGGTGAAATTGATTTTTACGTGAAGGAACTGGCATCGGAAAGGACATATGCAGTCGAAGTAAAATCCGGAAAAAACAGCGGAAAGACTGCAGCGGAGGCTTTAGAAAAGAAAAAAGCTGATTACATTCTGTATGCAAAAGGCAACACCTGTGGCGGAAAAGCTGATAACACAATTACTATTCCGATTTACGGAATTTCAAAGTTTAAGTTTTAAAAAATAAAAACGAAGAAAAGCTGCTTGCGACTATCATAGTCAATGAGCAGCTTTTTTATTTGGAGGCGAATATGGACGAAATAAGAACCAGCAGTGAAGAACTGGAAATGACAGACGCTATGACGCGTCAACAGGATCTGATAGACAATGCGACTTATGATGTGTGCTGCAGCTATCTCGGCATTCCGGATGAAGAAAGGGAAAAGCTTTTCCCATGGGATATGCAGATTTTAGCAGAAGTACGTGAAAGCATAACGGATGCCCTGATGCAGTTTGGAAAGCCGGTATGTTATCCGTATATCGAAAGCGGCAAAGAAGGATCTCATTACTGCAGTCAGAAGGACTGCCATTGTGAAAGCTGTGTAAGGGACAGCGAAAACACGCCTGATGCAAAGGAGTGAGAAAGTTATGGAAGATGCAGTAAGGCTTGTCCTGGCAACAGGCGAATTCTTGGAATACAGCTTTGCGGAATGTGATTTTCACGCGGAAGGCTGCGATAGTGCAATCGACTACACTTTATATGATGGGAATTACGAAGAAAAGGACGGCGGACAGATGGATTACAGTTCGGAAAAAACGAATTACGAAAACCTTGAAGATGCGATTCCCGACATTATCATGTTTGCACTGAATATAAGCAGGGAAAACATTCCATCGTATTACATTATATAAAGGATGGTATGCAGTTTTTGGCAATGTTGCGAGATCTGCAAAAGCAGATAAGAAATCAGAAATGTTATGATACAAAGGGCGATGCGGGTTCATTCCGTACCGCCTTTTTATTTTTAAAAGGAGGAAATTTATGAGAAATGAAACTCAATTTACGGGAACCATTTATTGGAAGGAGGAGGTGCAATATGGCGAATGTATGCTCTGATACGGTAGTTTTTTTCCCGAAAGAGGGCATTGATGGAAGTGCTATAACCAGATTGAAGGAGGATTTGTTACATTGTTATCCCTCCTTGGATTTCCATGCCGACACACGGCTGAGCCGGCTGTTGGAGCAGCTAGACATTCCTACAGATGGTATCTATCTTAGGGGTGATGTTACCTGTATTGATATTGAGGACACTCATATCTGCATAGACCTGGAGACGGCATGGCATCCTCTTTATGATGCATACCAAAAGATTGCCGGGCACTATGGACTGGATTTCGTCCTTCGTGCGGAAGAACCGGGAGAGCGCATCTTTATCAATACCGACGTTGATGGCATATATCTGGATGTCAGATACCGTGTCTTGCTGGAGTTGGAGGCTGATGCAGACGGTACAGTTTATGAAAAGATGCTGAAAGAAGAACCTGATCCGGAAGTATTTTTTTTCCATGAGGCTGATATGCTGGAATGGTTCACAAAGTATGGTATATCTGCAGACAGCTATGGCGAACTGGAGAATAAATTGGACACGGATTATGTGTGTGTCAATTTATATGATACGGTCTGCGCCTGATA
>VSOZ01000006.1 GCA_009775095.1 Muribaculum sp. | reverse complement strand
CCCCCCCGCACCCCCGCCCCCCCCCCCCCGCCCCCCCTCCACCCCCTGTATTTTCGCGGTACCCACCCCCCCAACGAGATTCAGTCACCTATGGCTATCGTAATTCTCGGAGGTCTGCTTACATCTACCGTCCTGAATATATTCGTAATACCGGTCATTTACTATATGACAAGCTCTAAGAAATGATAACTAACAGCACCATTATAATATGTATAAATCAATAAGCATATTCTTCATACTGACACTTGTCGCAACGGGGAATGCCGGAGCCCGTGACTTTAACGGACTACTTGATAGCGTGTTGGCCAATAATATGGCTCTATCCTCGTCACAGGCTTCAAATGAAAGCGAACTGCTTCAGCTAAAGAGCGAAAATAATCTTGCCGATCCCGAAGTGGAAGTCGAGCATTTATGGGGCCGAAATGATGCCAAGAATAAGTTCAATATAACTGTATCTCAAAGTTTTGACTGGCCCGGTACATATGCTGCCCGCAGCAAGGCCATAAACTTCGGGTCACAAGCCATTGAGAGCCTTAACAGAAGCAATTACCTTGATAAAAAATTAGAGATAAAACTCTTGTTTATAGATATAATCAATACCCGCAAAAAGTTATCGCTGCTTCATGAACGCGACAGGCAGGTTGACAGTCTTATCGCTATCTGCCGCAAGGGTGTCGAAAACGGAGAGCAGAGCATACTCACGCTTAATAAACTTGAAATAAGCAAAATCCGCTTTAAAACCTCATTGGTAAACGTCGAAAACCAATATACGACTCTTAAATCTTCGCTCATACAGATGAATGGAGGCCTTGACTGTGACGATATTCTTGCACAATTGGATGAGTATCCCGATGAAATGGTATTATCGGTAGACGAGTATGAGAATCAGATTCTTGAAAAGGACCCGATGAAACGCTACTCTTCGTTGATGGTGCAGTCACAGTTACAAAATGTCAAGGCGGAAAAGCTCAAGCGCTTCCCCGGCATATCATTGGGCTACGTACATGCACGTGAAGACGGAGAGGTGTTCAACGGCATATCGGCCGGGATAACTCTGCCTATATTTTCGACGCGTCACAAGATAAAAGCGGCCGAGGCATTGCAACGTTCGTTAAAATACGACGAGGCCACACAGGCTATAAGCCAACGTACAGCCATGATAGCCTCCCGTGACAAAGCACTTGCCTTGTATAAAGAGTACAAGGCATTGGATGTTATCCTTAAAAACGGTAATAATCAAGCACTTCTGAAAAAATCGCTCGACAACGGCGTTATCACCGTGCAGGAGTATCTTAACGAAATGTCTTACTTTCTTGACGCATGGCAAGACCTGCTCGACGCTCAATACAATTATCACGTAGAAGCGGCCGTATTAAACAAATATATGTTGCTCGACGAGTAAATGTTATAATTGATTAAAGCCAAAAACGCTCCAAACAAATCATTGCTTGGAGCGTTTTTATTATATATCAAAATAAAAACACTATACATATATGGAAACAAATGTTTATACACAGCCTAAGTTACCCTATGCTCCCGATGCTCTCGCTCCGGTTATAAGTGCCGAGACTGTAAGTTATCATTGGGGAAAACACGAAAAGACTTATATAGACAATCTCAATAAACTCATCCGTGATACGGAATGGGAAGATACCGCGCTTGAAGATATCATACGCACAGCCAACGGACCTTTGTTTAACAATGCTTCGCAGGCATGGAACCATATTTTCTATTTCTTCTCGTTTAATCCTGACGGCGGTGGAGAACCCACCGGCGATCTTGCCGAGGCGATCAAACGTGATTTCGGCACATTTGAAGAGTTTAAGCGTCTGTTTGAAGAAGCCGGTGTCGGTCTGTTCGGTTCAGGTTGGGTATGGTTGTCACAGGACAAAGACGGCAAGCTGTTTATTACACAAGGCCCCAATGCTGCAAATCCTCTTACACAAGGGCTCACTCCTATCTTGACATTTGATGTGTGGGAACATGCCTACTATCTGGATTATCAGAACCGTAGAGCTGAAGCTCTTCATAAATTGTGGGGTATTGTCGACTGGAATGTGGTTGGTAGCCGTTACACAAAAAAATTGTAATTGTACTTTTCCATAATGCGCTGACGCGCATTATTCTCAGACTATAGCACTTTTAAGCATAATGTGATGAATGAAGGGAGCGGGACTCGTGAGAGCCTCGCTCTTTTATGTACATTACGACCAACAATAAGAGCTTACGACTTGTTTATAAATAAATTCAACTGTTTATGGGCATTACGAGAACAAATCATATAAAGAACGACGTGCTTAGGGTACTTCACATACTCGTACTTATGGGAGCTGTCGGACTTATTGTCCTTATATCATATGACTGCTTCCGCAATATATCATTTCTCGCAAATGAGACATATATGAAGATACAGTTTTGGATATGTGTATTCTTCATATTCGATGTAATTGTTGAGTTTTTCCTGTCATCTGAACGATGGCGCTATTTTTACACACACTTGTTTTCTCTTTTGGTGAGCATTCCATACCTTAATATAATCCATTATTTCGGCATAAACCTATCGCCGGAGATGCAGTATCTTGTACGCTTCATACCGATGATACGCGCTGCATACGTGTTTACAATTGTACTGGGTGCATTGTCAACCGATAAGGTCTCAAGTCTTTTTACCGCTTATATAGGCCTGTTGATAGCTACAGTTTATTTCGCCAGCATGATGTTCTTTATAGAAGAGCACTATATAAACACAGGTGTACCTACATATTGGGCGGCATTGTGGTGGTCATTCATGAACATAACGACTGTAGGATGTAATATCAATGCCATAACAGCAACAGGAAAGGTTCTGTCGGTAATCTTATCGGCCGAAGGGCTTATTCTGTTTCCGGTATTTACCGTTTACATCACAAATGCTCTTACCCGCAAAAACACACAATCTTCACAACTAACAAACGACGACGTTAAAAAAAGTTCAAAGTCGGCCACAGAAACCGCTCCGACTGCGAAATGATAGGTCATTATGCGTTTTTTTAGTACCTTTGTAGGTCCTACCCACGCAAAGATGAAACGAACGACATCCATATCGGCATTATTGTTAATATGCGCTTCAGCCTCAGGCAAAGTCATATTCAGCGGCTCTTCAAAAAGTGCCGTGCTTCTGGATGCTGATATGTCATCGGGGCTGTCACAGATCTGTGTACTCCGGGACCTTGCAAATGCCAAAATGGCATACCGGTCGACCAATCCGGAAAACATAAAATGGTATCGATTTGGAACCGACGGCGCTGCCTATGCCGAGGACTTGACCCGTAATGTAATCATAACCGACGGACAGTCTGAATTGATGTTAACCGAAGGCAATTGCGGCTACATCATTGAGTGCGGCAACGTACGCGAATATATCTGGGTTGTGGATTACAGAGAATATCTACCTCTATTTACAAGTATTGACGTCGGAGTAAACAGTGATTGCTGCTCTGTAGAGCTAGACTTTGCCGGACACTCTTCGACTATGACGTACCACGGTATTACCGGACGAAGCTATGCGATAGACCGCGATTTTATATTGACGTTTGATACACTCCTATACGATGAGATGTCCGATTCGTATTCGGTAAAAAGCATTGAGCGCAAATATGCGTCTATTGAATCTCCGATAAGAATCAACGCACCGTTATGCGACACGGAATTCAGATTGTCAGGCGACCGTTTTCTTGAGGCATGGGATATGACAGAAAGTGTCGTATCACCCCGTTACACGGCTTCGGCTGTGGATGCTCATACTTCAGCCGAACAATTAATACGGATCAATTCTAACGAACATAAAGGAGATGCGGCTGTTTTAGGAGGTTCGGCACCGGTTGAGATCGAATTTGATGCTACGGTAAGCGACGCTGTCGTTTTTACGGAATGGCAGGTCTCGGATGATCCTGAATTTGAATCAATAGACCTACGTCATAATGACAGGTCTTTTATCCATACGTTTAACGACGAAGGTATTACGTATGTTCGTTTCATAGCCGGAAATGCCGACGGTACCTGTAGCTATTTCAGCCCAGTATATGAAATCAGTATAGGTGAGTCGGACATAAAGTGTCCTAACGCTTTTTCGCCCGGCAACAATGACGGCATAAACGATGAATGGAAAGTCAGTTACAGATCTATTCTCAAATTTGACTGCCGCATATTTAACCGCTGGGGTATCGAAGTGGCACGATTGAAAAATCCTGCCGACGGATGGAACGGCCGTTATAAAGGGAAAAACGTGCCTTCAGGTGTATATTACTACATAATCGACGCCAAAGGTGCCGATGGAAAGCTATATCATCTGAAAGGTGACATAAACATAATAAAAAGCAAAAACACATAATAATGAACATGAACTTATGAAACATCTTACTTCAATAGCAATTGCAACTATAGCCCTGACAGTAACTACGTCAGCTTACAGCCAATCGTCGCCGATATTTTCTACAGTTGAAAATCCCGTGATTCCAGCTACCGTGACTTTTGCGGGACAACCGGTCGATCTTGACCGTACCGACATGTATGAACGGTTTGACCGAGAGCTGACATCAATGGCCTATACCCACGGCAATACCCTGCTCGTCATAAAACGTGCCAACAGATACTTTCCCGAACTCATACCTATATTGAAGAAAAACGGCCTTCCCGAGGACCTCATATATCTCGCATGTATCGAAAGCTATCTTAATCCGAGAGCATACTCGGGAGCCAAAGCCGCCGGTATATGGCAATTCATACCCTCGGCAGGTAAACAATACGGACTCGAAATCAACGAGTATGTCGACGAACGATATGACCCTGTCAAATCAACTGAAGCGGCATGTCGCTATCTTAAAACGGCCTATAACAAATATGGCAATTGGGAATCGGCCGCCGCATCATATAACGGCGGCATGGGCCGTATAACCAAGGAGCTTGCCGCACAGGGCGAGGAATCGGCCTACGACTTGTATCTTGTTGATGAGACCGCACGCTATATATACAGACTTATAGCGATGAAGATGATAATGGAGAATCCGAGAGCCTACGGATACAAACTCAAATCGGCACAGCTTTATCAGCCTGTACGTACCAAGACTGTTGAAGTCAACGGACCGGTTGAAGACTGGGCTGCATGGGCCAAGAAAAACGGCATCAGCTATATGCAATTAAGAGAATACAATCCATGGATCAGGGCCAAGTCGCTTCCCAACAAAACAGGAAAGACATATCAGGTAAAAATACCTTTGAAACAAGATTTAAACCGGTCCACCCAACAAAAGACCATATACAACAAAGCTTGGGTCACTGACTAAACACCAATATCGAATGGAAGATTACAAAGATACGTTGTCGGTACTCGGAGCTCGGGTACACAATCTTAAGAACATAGATGTGACAATACCGCACAACAAACTGACTGTCATAACCGGACTTAGCGGCAGCGGTAAATCTTCATTGGCATTTGATACAATATTTGCCGAGGGACAACGCCGCTATGTCGAGACGTTTTCAGCTTATGCACGCAACATGCTCGGCACTCTTGAACGTCCTGACGTAGACAATATATCAGGATTAAGTCCCGTAATAGCCATCGAGCAAAAGACCGTAAACCGCAACCCGCGAAGCACCATAGGCACAACGACCGAGGTATATGACTATCTGCGTCTGCTTTATGCGCGCATTGGCGAAGCATACAGCTACATATCGGAGCTTCCTATGGTGAAGTATACTTCCGAAAAGATTGTGAATCTAATTCTCGACAAGTATGACGGACATAAGATTTATTTGCTCGCTCCGCTTGTAAAAAACCGCAAGGGACACTACAAGGAGCTGTTTGAACAACTTCGGAAAAAAGGCTTTCTTACGGTAAGAGTTGACGGTGAAATGCGTGAAATCACTTATGGCATGAAACTTGACCGATATAAAAATCACTCGGTCGAACTTGTCATAGATAAACTGAAAGTATCGGCAAAAGACATGCAGCGTCTTCAGGACTCTGTCAACAAGTCACTGCAACAGGGCGGAAAACAGATGATGATATACGACCTTGACTCTGATTCTATAGGTCATTACAGCCAGTTGCTCATGGACCCTGAAAGCGGTATATCATACCGTGATCCCGCACCCCACGACTTTTCATTCAACTCTCCGCAGGGAGCATGCCCGGCATGTAAGGGACTCGGCTATGTTAACATAGTAGACCGCACAAAACTTATTCCGGATGACAACAAGTCAATATATGAGGGAGGCATAATAGCACTCGGACCGTACAAAAACACAATGATTTTCTGGCAGATATCGGCTATTTGCGAGAAGTACGGCTATACGCTTAAAACACCGCTGAAAGAGCTTAGCGAAGAGGCGGTGAATGATATTCTTAACGGCACCAACGAACGTCTACAACTTAAAACGGAGTCGCAAAATACGTTTTCCTACTTTCAGGTATACGAAGGTCTGGTAAAGTATCTCGAACTCCAGCAAAACGAAGATGCGTCAGCCAAAGCACAGAAATGGAGCGGACAATTCTATTCACGGGTGACTTGTCCGGAATGTAACGGACAGCGCCTTAACAAGGAGGCTCTGCATTTCTTTATTGACGGGAAAAACATTGCACAACTTGCAGAGATGGACATATCTTCATTATATGAATGGATATGCAATGTAGAGCCTCGTCTGACCTCAAAACAGCTACATATCGGCACAGAGATACTGAAAGAGATACGCACCCGTCTGCGCTTCCTTGTAGATGTAGGGCTGGAGTACCTTTCGCTGAACCGAAATTCCGCTACTCTCTCAGGTGGAGAGAGTCAGCGTATAAGGCTTGCCACGCAACTCGGCTCCGAACTGGTCAATGTCATGTACATACTTGATGAGCCGAGCATAGGACTTCATCAGCGCGATAACAAGAGGCTTATAAACTCGCTGAAGCGACTGCGTGACGCGTATAACTCAATTATCGTTGTCGAACACGATAAAGAGATAATGCTTGAGGCCGATTATATTGTCGATATCGGTCCTAAAGCCGGTAGAAAAGGCGGTAATGTAGTATTTGCCGGGACTCCCGAAGAGATGCTGCGTACACATACACTTACGGCCGACTATCTTAACGGAGACAAAGCAATTGCCGCACCCGAGAAATATAGAGAAGGCAACGGGAAATACATCGTTCTCGAAGGTTGCACAGGCCACAATCTACGTGACGTCACACTAAAATTGCCGTTAGGTAAGTTTGTCTGCATAGCCGGAGTGTCGGGTAGCGGCAAATCGAGCCTCGTAAACGGTACATTACAGCCGATTCTCAGCAAACATTTTTATCGTTCATTGCAGGAGCCGCTCCCGTACAAATCGATAAGCGGCATTGATAATATAGATAAAATAGTAACCGTCGACCAATCACCGTTAGGCAAGTCGCCACGCTCCAATCCGGCAACATATACGGGTGTATTTTCCGATATACGCAATCTGTTTGTGAATCTTCCCGAAGCAAAAATAAGGGGCTACAAACCGGGGCGTTTCTCCTTCAATGTATCGGGAGGTCGATGTGAGGCATGCAACGGCAACGGCTATAAAGTGATCGAAATGAATTTCCTTCCCGATGTGCTTGTACCGTGTGAAGTATGCGGAGGCAAACGCTACAACAGAGAGACACTGGAGGTTAGATACAAAGGAAAATCAATAGCCGATGTGCTCGATATGACAATCAATCAGGCGGTGGAATTTTTCGCCGGAATACCCAATATCCTAAAGAAAATACAGGTATTACAGGATATAGGATTGGGATATATAAAACTCGGACAACCGTCAAGTACACTGTCGGGAGGCGAAAATCAACGTGTAAAACTGGCTACGGAACTTGCCAAACGCGATACGGGAAAGACACTTTTTATTCTTGACGAACCTACCACAGGACTACATTTTGAGGATATAAACGTGCTTCTCGGCGTTCTGAACCGACTTGTAGACAAAGGCAATACCGTGCTTGTCATTGAACACAATCTCGATATTCTTAAATGTGCCGACTATATCATAGACATGGGACCGGAAGGGGGAAAGAATGGAGGACAAATAATAGCGGAAGGAACACCGCGCGAAGTAGCGTCATGCAATTCCCCCACAAGTAGTTATATAAAAGAGGAATTAAGACTATAGAAGCTTCTTTTTGATGTATAGGCTCGGGATTAGTTAATTCCGGGCCTTTTTCTTTATATCCGGAAATATCGAAAAGAAAATATGCTGTAAAACATATAAAAATATTTGCAAAATTCAATCGCACGCGAAGATAAGTTAAAGAAAAGTTAATTATCGGATTTTGAGGCGGTTAAAGAGTTAAATAGCACTAACATATTAATCTATATTCATTTAGCGAATGTTTTATTATTGAAAACATTATAATTTGCATTTGTTTAGAGAAACGTGAATTTTCAAATTGCAAATTATAAATTTTATAACACTGTTGACACTCGTAAATTTGGAATTGCATTAAAAATAACAGATCAATAGCACGCATCGAACACTCAAGAAGTCTGCTGAATTTAATTTTGCACATCAAGAAATTTCATAAATTAACAGCCGAAACCTGTTTACATTAGCATATTTTGCATATTAACCATTAAAAACATTTAATATACACACCTGAAACACATGGCAAGTACGGCCAAAAGTTAAAGCTTTTAATTAAGCATTACACTATCAATCACAAACAACCATTCCATAAGAACACATACATGGAGATAACTTTACCTATGTCAACAACTTACATCACGTATATTAAACCATTAATTCAAGCTTATTTTTAATCGGTGTATACATTTATAAACTAGCCCTATCTCCTATTTGCATTTGCAATCATAGTATTTAGATTATTAAATTTTGAATTTACAAATTAATTAATTACATTTGCACATTGTAAATTGCAAAACAAAATTCACTATGGATATCGCTTCGCGCATAAAAAAATTCATGGATGCAACCGGAATTCAAAATTCACAGTTTGCAGATACATGCGGTATACCCCGCCCGTCGCTATCTCAATTATTGAACGGGCGCAATAAAAAAGTAAGTAATGAGGTTATTGATAAAATTCATGAAGCATATCCGAGTTTATCCATCCTGTGGCTTATGTTTGGCGAAGGTGATATGTGGATAGATGGAAATATTCAATTCTCAGAGCTTCAAAAAGCCTCTGAAAGCAATAATACAGACGCTGACGATATTGATACAGAGGGGTTTGCGTTTGAAAATAACTTATTTTCAGATGTGTCTGATTTTACTCAGAAAAAATCGCCGGAAGAAAAAATGCCGGTTAATACGATAAACAAGCCTGTAGAAGAGATACCGGCGCAGAAAGTGACTCCGTCTCACGCATCGGCCATGTCACTTGGAGTTGACAGTACGAGAAAGGTAGTAAACATAATGGTATTTTACAGCGACAGCAGTTTTGAAACATTTGTCCCGAAGACCTAAATTAACTAACTTTGCGTTTACAATATACCCTATTTTATAGATGAAAAAATATATCCTCGATTTCAAGGTTGTTGAGAACCGACATCTGCATGAGTTATACTCTCTGCTTATAGTATCACCGGTCGACGGTATTTTGCCGGAGGTTCTGCCCGGGCAATTTGTACAGATTGCGGTTGATAACTCCAAGACCACATTTCTTCGTCGTCCTATATCCATAAATTATGTAGACCGGGAAAGCGGCATGTTGTGGTTGCTTATAAGAAAAGCCGGCGACGGCACAAAAGCCGTGACCGAGAAAAAGGCCGGCGATACGATAAACATGGTATTGCCGTTGGGGAATAGCTTTACGTCGCCCGAAGCTGCGGCACGTGTATTGCTTATCGGAGGCGGTGTAGGTGTGGCTCCGTTATTGTATTGGGGCGAAGTCCTGAAAAAAAACGGACATGTCCCCCATTTCCTTATCGGTGCACGATCATTTAAAGACGTGCTTGAACTGGATGAATTCAGCAGCATCGGTCAAGTACATGTCTCTACCGAAGACGGCTCATATGGCGAAAAAGGGCTTGTAACCACTCATAGCATATTGAATCAAAAGTGGGATAAAATATATTGCTGCGGTCCGGCACCGATGATGAAAGCCGTGGCCCGTAAAGCCTCGGATATGGGCGCGGATTGTGAAGTATCGCTCGAAAACATGATGGCGTGCGGACTCGGCGCATGCCTGTGTTGTGTGGAGAAGACCGTACGCGGCAATGTGTGTGTATGTACCGATGGTCCTGTATTTAATATAAAAGAATTGACATGGCTCGATTAGAAGTAAAAATAGGCGCGTTAGAGTTAAAGAACCCCGTTCTCACAGCATCCGGCACATTCGGTTACGGCGAGGAATTCTCCGACTTCATAGACCTGAACAGGCTTGGAGGATATATCATAAAAGGTACTACGCTAAACCATCGTGAAGGCAACCCCTATCCCCGCATGGCTGAGACACCCTCCGGTATGCTTAATGCCGTAGGTCTTCAGAACAAAGGCGTGGATTACTTCATTCAGAATATATATCCCCGCATAAAGGATATAGACTCCCAACTTATAGTTAATGTGTCGGGAGCCACGATCGACGATTATGTAGCGGTATGCGAGAAACTCGCGCCACTTGACCGAATAAACGCCATTGAGGTAAACATATCGTGTCCTAACGTGAAACAGGGCGGAATGGCTTTCGGTACAACATGCAGCGGTGCGGCCGAAGTGACCAAAGCGGTGCGAAATGCATATCCCAAGACCGTTATTGTAAAACTGTCGCCCAACGTCACCAGCATAGCCGATATAGCGAAAGCCGTTGAGGCGGAAGGCGCCGATGCGGTGTCATTGATCAACACCCTGCTGGGCATGGCCATTGATGTCGAGCGTCAACGTCCGTGTCTGTCGACAATCACGGGAGGACTGTCGGGTCCGGCAGTACGTCCCGTGGCGGTACGCATGGTATGGCAGGTGGCCCATGCCGTAGGCATACCGATAATCGGACTTGGCGGAATTATGGACGGACGCGATGCCATAGAGTTCATGCTTGCCGGAGCAAGAGCCGTTGAAGTCGGCACCGCAAACTTCATAGACCCTGCGGTGACAATGAAAATTATCGATTACATGGACGATTATTGTTTACGTCACGGAGTGGATGACATAAACGATATTGTAGGACTTATTTAACGCACATAGCGTTTTTCAAGATTGCGGTATTCTGGAGTGCCCTTGAACTCGATAATCCATTTATTGAGGCTATCGGTAAATTCGGGGCGCTTCTTACCTGCAATCCATGACTGAAACTGGGTGAATGATATATTGGTCGATATATCAGCGTCAGGATACTCCGCTGAAAGAGATTTAGCTATCCGCTCATTGATTACCGCTTGTTTTATCTCACCGGTCGCTGTCATTATAAACAGTTGTTCGGCTCCGTATTCCGGTTCATAATTTATGTAAATCGTATCGCCTATCTCATGCGCGAGATTATTGATGCGCCCAACTACCGAAGAACCATCTACCACCCACACCGTATCACCGGCCAAGTCGAGCCGGTTTTTTATTTGCGGTTGTCCGGTCGAATCCTTTAACTGTACGAGTACCTGCCGATCAAGCAATACTGGTTCAAGAAAGTCATAACGGTCTTTGAACTCCGCCGTGAGAGGTATATCGGCGACAAGTATGTCATACGTTTTGTCCTCTATATGTTCAAGCGACTTGGCAAGCTTCACAACCGGATGAAACTTTACTGTAAAACCGTGTCTCTCCGCCAACAGCCTTATCATATCATAATTAAAACCTCCGAGAGTGTCATCATAACGATACAACGACATCGGCGAATACTCGATGGCGACATCAATAGTGTCACCTCCGGATGGTCGCACCCCGTCAGCTTCTCCCTTGTACTGACACCGTCTCAACGAATACATAAGGGCCATTACAAGCAGTAGTCCTACGAGCATGATCCATGCATGTCCTTTATGTTGTAGCTTGTTCAGTGCCATGATTTATCAATTTGCGAAGTCAATCGAGAGGCCGAGCTGAAAACGGCGGGGATTGAGAGGATAGTGAGGCATAGAGAAGTAATTTGTGCCGGTCAATCCTTGATTGACGTGCGACACCATTATGTAAAACCGGGTTTTGCTCAGCTTCATGTTTACATACGCATTCATAAATGGATAATTGCCGCACTCTATTTCATTCTGGTTATAGAACGTCATAGTGGCAGGCTGATAATCCACCGCCTTATATTTGGTATAGTAGTCGCAGTCAACGCCAAGCTGTACATCAAGCACCCTTGCCACCTTGAAGCCCAAATAGAGATTGCTGTACACCGATAATTTAGGCAACGGTATCACCGAAGCCTGTGAGGTAGTCTGATAAACCACGCGGTTATCCAGATGGACGGGGCCGAACTTGAAATTCTGGTCAAGCGACGCGCTCAGAACCTGAACGCTTCCACCATGCTGTACCGGCATACAATCGGAATTGAAGTAGATGCTGTTTTGTATATTTTCAACACCGATATTGAGCCGTGTACGTGTATGAGGTATGACAAGCAAGCCGCCAAGTCGCAGACTGCGGGTCTTGCCAAAATCATTTTCCCAAATAAAATGGTTGGACACATAGTGCTGCAACAGATATGGCGCAGCCTCGTTACGAAACCGTCCGTAACCGGTTATAGATACCGTGTCGCCAAACAATTTGAAGCGTGTCGATACATGTCCGTCTATATGCATGTCGGCAGCAACCGAACCTGCAACACCGAACCGTGCCGTTGCCTCGTATGTAAGTATCGAGCCGTGCTGTTTGGTAAGCTGCCCCCCTATCCACATAAGATTTTCCGTACCTTTGGCCGGGACTTTGTTCTCAAACGGATATGGCGTAAGCCCCTCCGGCTTTTCCGGCATCAGATCAAGCGTGTCGGCAGTCTGTTTATATTTTCGTATCTCATACGTGGCAAATGCCGACAAACCGAAACGAGCTATCTTGTTGAAGCCCTCAAGCAGCGACACTCCCAATGTATTGGACAATGACCAGTATGAAGTCAAGTCATCACTCCCTTTCAAGTCGAAATAGGTATTTTTCCAAAATTCGCGGTCCTGCTCCACATTATCCAAGAATTTATGGCTTCCGTTTTTGTAGTTCAAGGTCCAAGAGAAACTTGTTACGGGCACATACTTTTCCACCGTTGTAGTATCATCAATCTCTTCCTCCCGCCAGAAGCCTACCTTATATATATTATTAAGATAGAGTTCTCCGCCTTTTAAGCGGTTGAACGCTCCCGTGAGCCGTGTAGGTATGGCTTTCGGCTCTATCTCATTCTGACCGCCCTGCAACTCGGCCGGGTCGGTTATATAGAGGTCATCGGTTATACCGCCATTCTCCATGCCGAGAGTGTTCCAGTGGTTGTAGAATGCCTGCATCTCATAACGCTCGCCGATATATGACCCGGAGAAGCCCCAAGTAAGCCCTTTTACGGCCTGATAATCGTAGCTTCCTTTGGAGTATATATAGTCGCACAAAGCTCCCACTTGGGCCCGCTGATTTATATTGCCGGAAAAAACAGCATTAAGACGGTCCTGTGTAGTCTCACGATCGCCACCGGTATTGTATGACAATAACGTCATCGGTATTCGCGTGTTGTAGAACCGCTGTGTACGCAGTGAAGGCAACCGGTCATACAACGCATCGTTAAAGAAGAACGAGCTGTATGGTTCCCTGTCAAAAAACAGCAATGTTTCCCCCGCTCCACCCGGATTGCCAGTTGTAGCATAAGCAATGCTTTGCGCCGAAGGCACCGACCGCTGCCCATAGTTTAGCGGAAGTGTGTCGACAGGAGCGGGTTCACGCAGTCCGAGAGGCGGTATTATCTTCCATGCCGAAGCCACCTGCTGTATATCCGGCCCTTTCTGCTGGGGCTTATCTTCAGTTCTGTTCTGTGCCTGCACGGACAATGCCATCATTGCCGTCAAGCCTACGATAACAACGGTTTTATTCATATTATCGCAAAGTTACATAATTTACTCAAACCGCGCCCTTTTTAAATGATAAAATAGAACTAAAAGGATATTAGACTTTTACATAGTCTTTTTTATCACAAAGATAACGCGATATTTTACAATTATAAAAATAAGAAAAGCCTTTAATTGTTAGCCTGTCGATATAAAAGCTAATAATTAAAGACTTACCAAGCGGAGTGACCGAGATTCGAACTCGGGATACCCTTTTGGGGTATACACGCTTTCCAGGCGTGCCTCTTCAGCCACTCGAGCACCACTCCATAGCTCATTTGCGCTGCAAAGATAGTCATTTATTTTATATCTACAGCAAAAATAGATCATTTATTCATCATCATCGTCATCGTCGAGGTCAAAATCAAAATCCCAGCCGTCATCATATGTATCCTCTTTGAAGCGTGACAATTCTCGCCCTTCCCTTTTGGTAGGACGACCAAGTCCTTTACGACGATCTACAAAGCCGCTGATCTTAACCACTTCAAGCAAATCAAGTTCTGACTGCGGCGTGGTGTTCTCCATATATTCAGGCACGAGCTTTGCACCGAGACGATTCTCTGCAAGAGCTTTCACTAAAAACGAGTACGTGACCGGAGGTTTTCTTACATTGACCGTATCGCCGGGTTTTATCATACGTGAAGGCTTCACCGCCACCCCATCGATCATTACGCGACCTTTTTTACAAGCCTCTGTCGATATGGTGCGCGTTTTGAATATACGCATCGCCCACAACCATTTGTCTATACGTTCTTCGTTTTTTGCCATAACCCTATTTGTTGTTGAAATTACACATGGCGAAATCAATTCCCGATAGGCAGAATGCTTTTATAGCATCGCACGCTATATCTACACGCACAGGCATCTGTTGGCGCTGTTCAAGCGAAAAGTGTCCGAGCACATAATCGATCTGACACCCTTTCGGGAAGTCGTTTCCTACTCCGAAGCGCAGACGGGCATAAGCCTGTGTATTGAGCATGGCTGCAATGTTTTTAAGACCGTTGTGACCGGCGTCGCTTCCTGACGGCTTGATTCTTATGGCTCCGAAAGGTAGCGCTATGTCATCCACAACCACAAGTATGTGACTGAGGTCGATGTTCTCCTTCTCCTTCCAGTATCTTACGGCATTACCGCTGAGGTTCATGTATGTCGACGGTTTAAGCAGTATCAGCTGTTTGTTTTTCAGCCTCATACGTGCCACATCACCGTATCGTTCGGTACTAAAAGCAATATTGGATGCCTCTGCAAAGGCATCCAATATTCTAAAACCTATGTTGTGGCGGGTACCACGGTATTCATCACCGATATTACCCAAACCGACAATCAAGTATTTCATCCGTCAACCGATTATGCCTTAGCTGCGGCACCGCGGGCAGCACGAGTGAGCTGAACGGCACATACAACAGCATTCTTGGCGTTCATCAATTCAAGACCTTCGAAGTGCAGGTCACCGATCTGAAGAGTCTTGCCAAGGCCGAGGTGGTCGATGTTGATGACTACGCGCTCGGGAATGGCGGTATAAGGAGCTTTAACCTTGATCTTCTTCATGGAGAGTGTAAGCTTACCACCGGCCTTCACACCTTCGGCGTGGCCTTCGAGCTTAACGGGTACTTCAACTACCACGGGCTTCTTGTCGTTCACTTCAAGAAGATCGATGTGAAGTATGGTGTCTTTTACGGGGTGGAACTGCACTTCACGAAGCACGGCGTTTCTCTTCTCACCGTTGATGTCAAGTTCAATAGCGAAGATGTCAGGGGTGTATATAAGTTTGCGCACGTCCTCGTTTGATACGGTAAGGTCAGTAGTTATGATACCACGCTTAGCGTCGATTTCAACGAGTTTCTCTCCTGCCTTGAGAGTACCGGCATACGGGAGTTCCACGATTTCGCCACCGTTAAGTACTACGGGGATTTTGTTTTCCTCACGAAGAGCCTTTGCTGCTTTCTTGCCGAGATCGGTACGCGGTTCGGCTGTCAATTGATAAGTTTTCATTTTGTTGAAATAATTAATTGTGTTACTCAAAATTAAGTGATTTTATAATGCTCCTTAATTTCCCATCACACGGGGATGCTAAAAAGCGGTGCAAAGGTAATGATTTTTTGTCAAATATCACAATATTTCCAGCCATAAATCCCCTTTTGCCGAAATTTACCTATCAAAACATGCGCGATTATTAAAGGATAGCATTATTTTTGCACAAAATATCAATCATATGAAATTCGCCCATATAAAAGACATGACATATGCCATTATGGTATTAATGCCATGTACGTTAAACGCCCAACTCAATATTATTGCCCCGGAAGACGGGGTGAAAGAATATACTGTAAATAATGTCGAGCCTTATGACAGCCTTATACCGTTTTACGCCCCGCATTTCACAAAATTTCCGGGACAGACCCTTTTCATGCACGGATCTGACGAATACAAGATCGGATATCATGATGCATTCTTTACCGGAAATATTCTTAAAGGGAAGCACGACGTTTACAAACAAATGGAGGGACGCACCGGTTATACCGATCCGGAGGCTGTAACCGGAAGGTACTATGACGTGATAAAAGTATGGACCCAACCGGCGGGAAAATATTTTAATTACTGCCTGTTATTACGTGACAACAAGACGGGCGAAGATATTTACTTCAAGCCGGGCACGGCTACACAGGCTTTCACGTGCGTAGGCTTTTACGACAAGATGAAAGAGATGCATGTAGGTAGCACTTTCGAAGCGCTTGGATATAACGTAAAACGACTTGAAGGCGGCATCATCCGCCCTGAAAAAGGCGAAGAGTACCGATGTATCGACATCGGTTTGGAGATGAATAAAAGCGACGGTGCTTTTCTTATACTTGAAAACAGCTCGGGCGAGAAGGTGAAATCGACACCGTTCGGGCGCACTGTCACCGGCTTCGTCAGTAAAAGCCTTATAAATGAAATGACAAAACGTTTCGGAGACAAATTCGGCCCACAGATAGCAAGAGGCGACATAGACATAGCTATGACGGAAGAGATGGTGGTTACGGCATGGGGACGCCCCTACCGGGTTGAACAAGCTGAAGCGAAAGGCAAAACGTTTAATTACTGGTATTATCCCAATAATCGTTATGTGACCTTCCAGAACGGGAAAGTACTCCGCATACAACAGACCAATTCTTATTGGTAATCTACGCAACCATATGATAATAATACGCAACAGACTGCTTCCCATAGGCCGACGCTTCAGCGCCATAAACATATGCGGACTGCTTTTTGTCAAGCCAAACACCGAGTTCACTCCGGAATTGCTGAACCATGAACGCATACATACGCGGCAGATGATGGAACTGCTTATTATTCCGTTCTACATAATCTACGTTTCAGAGTGGCTGATAAGAGCGATTTTGTCAGGCGGCGATCTTTTCGGCAGCTATTGTTCTTTGTCAATGGAGCGCGAAGCCTACGTCCATCAAAGTGATCCCGATTATCTTAAACGGCGCAGACCGTTTGCACAATGGCGCAGCAGATAAAAAGACGTCCTGACATCATATGACATCAGGACGCTCTTATAGTATGTCAAGCAAGTATCAGTTTTTACCTTCAACCTCCGGAGCAATAAGCTTATAGCCTTTTCCGTGTATGTTGATGATCTCGATCGACGGATCATCCTTAAGATGTTTACGCAATTTTGTTATGTACACATCCATTGAACGGGCGTTGAAATAGTTGTCATCGATCCAGATAGTCTTGAGCGCGAAATTACGTTCAAGTATCTCATTGACGTGAGCACACAAGAGGCTTAACAGTTCCGACTCTTTGGTGGTCAGTTTGGTGACTTTGTCATCGATCATAAGTACCTGTTTCTGTGTGTCAAAAGTAAACCGGCCGATCTGATACATGGTTATCTCCTTGCCTTTCTTGCCCTTTACACGGCGAAGTATCGCTTCAATACGGAATACCAGCTCCTCCATAGAGAAAGGCTTGGTGATATAATCGTCGGCTCCTATCTTGAAGCCTTCGAGTATATCTTCTTTGAGTGACTTGGCCGTAAGGAAAATGATGGGGACTTCAGAGTTTACGGTGCGGATCTCCTGAGCCAAAGCGAAGCCGTCTTTTTTCGGCATCATAACATCAAGCACGCAGAGGTCGTATTTCCCTTTGAGGAACGCTTTGTAACCGGCCTCTCCGTCAGGAAACAGGTCGGCGTTGAAGCCCTTTGCCTGAAGATATTCTCGCAGCAACATGCCAAGATTTTCGTCATCTTCGCATAGTAATATACGCAAACGTTCTTCCATAATAGTTTAAGTTTAAGTAAGTGGTAATATAATTATAAATGTTGTTCCTATCCCTAATTCGCTTTCCACACGTATATCGCCTTTGAGCTCATGCACCATCTTGTGCACATAAGCCAATCCGAGGCCGAAACCTTTTACGTCATGGCGATTGCCCGTGGAAACGCGATAAAACTTCTCAAATATCTTTTTCAAGTCGTCACGCTTTATACCTATACCGTTGTCGGAAATGCGTATTTCAAGACGCGAGCCGGATATATCGGCTGTAGTGACTTTAAGCATCAGCGGCTCATCTTCCCTACGATACTTGACCGCATTATCAAGCAGATTGAAGATAACGTTGGTGAAATGCATCTCATCCACTTCAACGATAGCGTCGGTGGCAGTAAGATCGCTTACGATCTTGCCTCCGTAGCTCTCGACTTTCAGCTTGAATGTAGACACAATATTGGAAATAGCCTTGTTGGCATCTATCTCCTGCAGACGCAAAGTGGCTTTCTGACGGTCAAACATTGACATTTGCAACACTTTCTCTACCTGAAAGCGCAATCGTTTTGTCTCGTCGTTTATCACCGTGGCTATATGCTGCATCATAGTCGGAGACTTTCTTACCGAGTCATCGTTAAGCATCTGTGCCGCAAGCGATATGGACGATATCGGAGTCTTAAACTCATGAGTCATGTTGTTGATGAAGTCGTTTTTCATCTCGGTAAGACGCTTCTGTTTAAACGCAATAATGATAGTATACAGGAATACTATCAGCAGAATAAACGTGAATATAAACGACGGTATCATGAACTTGACCGACGACATTATATAATCCTTTTTAGTCGGAAAATATACTTTCAGGTAGTTGGTGCGGCTGGCGGGATCATTAGGGAAAAGAGTCTGAATGAACATATTGTTGCGTCCCGCCTGCGCCGGGTCATAACCGCTTGACTGATATGCCACACGTCCGCCGCGATTAACCACGGCATATTCAAAAGGCAGATTAAGGCCGTTGTTTTCAAACTCGGAACGAAGATAGCCGTCTACGGCCGCAGAGTCGGCACGCTCCTGTATAGGACGGTTGCTCGACTGACTTAATATATTAAGTATGACTTCATTGAGAAGTCCTCGCTGATACAAATACTGGCCCTTTATTGCCTCCTGCATATCACGGTACTTATCGGCTGTGGGCGAGTCGATTTTGGGCAATGATTTCGGGTCGCCTTTTATTGTCAGCTCGATGCCGTCGGGAGTGGTATATGAGAGGTTAAAACGATTGTTGCCCCTTTTGTTGTCAAATTGAGAGTATATCGATTGCTCTATCACGGCGGCATCTTCTTCAAGGAAATGACGTGTCTCATCCTGCTCAAGTGTCGTGGCGACTCCGTAAAGGCTTCGACGCACACCTTCGGCAAACTGGTCGTCGCGCATCTTGATCATGTTTTTCATATACATGATCTGAATGTACAGCAAACCGCAGAAAGTCAGTGCCATTATTATCGTGAGGAACCAAATAGTCGTTTTTTTCATCTTAATCAATGATGTAACACTTGCGTGAAACTTCTTTTATATTATATAACGTTAACAAATAATAGCGTTAAATGTTTTCCCGCAGCATCGAAATAGACCTGCGTATTTTAACATTTAAATGCAAAATTAACATAATTCGCGGAAAATCCAAAAAAAATCCGGGATATATTATCAATATAATTTACACATCTGTTTATTTATAAGTGTTTCGGAAAGTTGATAAGCCGAAATTTCCGTGTATCACTTTTTTTGTGTACTTTTGAACCCGAATTAATATGCATTTGTACAAATGAAAAATATATTGTTGCGCAGCATTTCGGGCGCAATCTATGTTGCTCTTATAGTGGCGGGAGTCCTTATAAACAATTGGACTTTTCTCGCTTTATGCCTGCTGTTTACCATATTGTCGCTTATCGAGTATTTTTCGCTCGAGCTGCATGCTACCGCTTCGCGTCACAATTATCTGACATGCATCCTTGATGTCATCGGAGGTATAATTATGGTTGGCGGAACATGGTTGTTTGTTACCGATTTTTGCATATACGGCATGACCGCATATCTGATATACCTGCTTGCAAGGCTTATAACTCAATTATATATAAAAGGAGTCAATCCGGTAGAGTCGTTGTCGAAGTCTTTTCTGGGACAACTTTATATAGCCTTGCCGCTATCCGTGATTATGTTTATATACGCCACATCGCCTTATCTTGTATTGGCCATGTTTATTTTCATATGGCTGAACGATACGGGCGCTTTCATTGTTGGATGTTCTATAGGACGTCACAAACTGTTTCCACGTCTGTCACCAAAAAAGTCATGGGAAGGTTTTTGGGGAGGTCTTGTATTTTGTATAGCTGCTGCATTTGTTATTAAATCGTTCTGGCCAGATGCTTATACGCTTACTACCGGTCAGATGGTGGGATTCGCAGCAGTGGTCTCGGTATTCGCCACATGGGGCGATCTTGTCGAATCTATGTTCAAGCGATCGCTTAATGTAAAGGATTCAGGCAAAATAATACCGGGGCACGGAGGAATACTCGACCGCATCGACTCATTGCTGTGTGTCATACCGGCAGTGGCCTGTTATTTATTGTTTATGTAAAAATTGTATTGATAAAATATTCATCACTATGAGCGATCAAAGATATGACCTGCGCGGAGTGTCGGCATCAAAAGAAGACGTACACAACGCCATAAAGAATGTTGACAAAGGATTGTTTCCCAAGGCCTTTTGCAAGATAATCCCCGATTATCTCGGCGGCGATGCCGAATGGTGCAACATCATGCATGCCGACGGAGCCGGCACAAAATCATCATTGGCTTACATTTACTGGCGTGAGACGGGCGACATCAGTGTGTGGAAAGGCATAGCACAGGATGCGCTTATAATGAATATCGACGATCTGCTGTGTGTCGGGGCTACAGATAATATACTCGTAAGCTCGACAATAGGACGCAACAAAATGCTCATACCCGGCGAGGTTATAGCAGCTATCATAAACGGCACAGAAGAACTTCTTGCCGAACTGCGCGATATGGGTGTGGCAATTTACAGCACCGGAGGCGAGACTGCCGACGTAGGCGATCTTGTGCGCACTATAATAGTTGACAGCACGGTAACCTGCCGCATGAAACGAGCCGACGTAATCAACAACGCCAACATCAAAGGCGGCGATGTCATCGTGGGACTCGCAAGTTACGGACAGGCCTCATATGAGAAAGAGTATAACGGGGGCATGGGTTCCAACGGACTTACGTCGGCCCGTCACGACGTATTCTGCAAGATACTTGCCGAGAAATATCCCGAAAGTTTCGATGCGGCCGTCCCGTCAGAGCTCGTATACTCCGGCACAATGAATCTTCTTGATAAAGTGGAAGGCACACCTCTGGATGCCGGTAAACTGGTTCTTTCTCCTACCCGTACTTACGCTCCTGTCATCAAGAAACTTCTTGACACCATGCGCAGCGACATACACGGCATGGTACACTGCTCGGGAGGTGCACAAACCAAAGTCATGCACTTTGTCGACCGCAAGCATGTCATAAAAGACAATCTGTTTCCGGTACCGCCGTTGTTTGACATGATACAACGAGAATCAGGCACCGACTGGAAAGAGATGTACAAAGTCTTTAATATGGGCCATAGAATGGAGATATATCTGTCGCCGGAGCATGCCGCCGAAGTAATAGCCATATCCGAGTCTATGGGCATTCCGGCCCGCATAGTCGGCCGTGTCGAAGACAGCGACAACAACAAACTGACAATTATCTCCGCAAAAGGAACATTTGAATATTGATTCCACCCACGCAGGTATATGAGAGGACTGCTTGCCATTGCAGCCGTCGCAATACTTACGGCTATAGTCGTATCATGCAACGGGAAAACGGGAAAACCGCAGGATGATCATGCTTCAGGCGAGCTTCCCGACACGTTGCGTGTAGGTACTCTATACAGCCCTACCTCTTATTTTATATATAGAGAGGAGAAGATGGGCTACGATTATGATCTGATGATGTCTTTCGGCGCCGACAAAGGCGTTGTAATAGACTTGCACGTGGCACCGAGCCTTCCGGCTCTCATAGAGATGCTTGACTCCGGAGAGATAGACTTGGCCGCTTACGAAATACCGGTCACGGCTGAATTTCGCAAGCACATCATACCGTGCGGTCTTGAAAACATAACCCATCAGGTACTTGTGCAGCCCAAAGGTAAAGACCGTATAACCGATGTAACCCAACTTATCGGCAAAGAGGTCTATGTCGAAGAAGGGTCCAAATATCAGCACCGGCTGAACAATCTTAATGATGAAATAGGCGGCGGTATCATAATACATACAGTCGATAAGGATACACTTATCACGGAGGACCTTATAGAGATGGTATCGACCGGTGAAATACCTCTTACGATAGTGGACAGCGATGTGGCACGTCTCAACCGCACCTATTACAACACTCTTGATATCGGACTTGAAATCAGCTTCGAGCAGCGATCATCTTGGGGTGTCCGTCACAACATGCCTTGGCTGGCTGATACGATAAACGAGTGGTTTATTAAAAGCGAACCGGCGCAAATACAGGCACGATTGTTAAAGCGCTATTTCGAGCTAAGCAAAGAGAGTCCGCAATTCAACATAGATCTGTCAAAAGGCCGCATATCGCCCTACGACGAACTGTTTAAAAAATATGCAAAAAAAATCGGTTGGGACTGGCGTCTTATAGCATCGCAAGGTTATGCCGAAAGCCACTTCGACACTACCGTCGTATCATGGGCCGGCGCACGCGGACTTATGCAGATCATGCCGCGTACGGCGAGGGCCTACGGTTTGTCGGCCGACCGCATAACCAATCCTGAAGCTAATATTAAGGCCGCAGTAGACATAATCGGAGATCTTGACAAATCGCTGAAAAAGTACGTTCCCGATTCTGTCGAACGCCGAAAGTTTGTAATAGCGGCATATAATTCAGGCATAGCCCATGTGTATGACGCTATAGCTCTTGCCGGTAAATACGGTAAAGACGCCCGGGTATGGAACAGTAACGTGGCCGATGCCATCCTTATGAAAGCCAATCCCGAATATTACAATGACCCGGTATGTAAATACGGGTATTTCCGCGGTAAACAGACAACCGCCTATGTAACAAAAGTAATGGATTTCTATGAACGCTGCCGCAGGCAGATACCACGTTGACATCAATTCCTTATTAACATAAATATATTACGATTATGAAGAAAAAGTATCTTAGTGTAGCTGTAGTTCTGGCATTGTGCACCTCAATGCTTTCAACATCATGTATAGGAAGCTTTGCCCTTACCAACAAACTGCTCGCATGGAACCAGACCGTCGGCAACAAGTTTGTAAACGAACTCGTATTCTTCGCTTTCTGGATAATACCCGTATATGAAATATCGGCATTGGCCGACGTACTTGTCTGCAACAGCATCGAGTTCTGGAGCGGAAACAATCCCGTGGCTCAGGGCAAAAAGGTTATTGAAGGTCAGGACGGCCGCTATCTTGTAGAGTGCGACAAGACCGGATATACAATAACAAGTGAGAACGACCAGAGCGTGGTTCGTCTTGACTTTGATGAAGCTGACCGTTCATGGAGTGTGTCGGTTGACGAAGGCGAAAGCTATAAACTCATGACTTTTGTTGACGACACTCACGTCAAAATGATCACTCCCGACGGAAGCATGCAGGTTGTAGAACTGTCGCAAGCCGGAGTGTACGCATACCAGCAGATGGCTACCGATAAATTCTATGCCGCCCGCTAAAAAGCGGATATAACATTTTATAACCGAATCTTAAGCCTCTGACAGCATTTTTATGGCGTCAGAGGCTATTTTTATTTAGACGAAAGCCGTAACTTTGAATCCGGAAAATAACTGAATGACTAATGAAACAATACAGATACATCTTTACTGCAGCTATACTCACGGCATCCTCGGCGTTCTGCAACGAGAAGTTGCCCGAGTTAGCCAAACCTCTTAATATACCGCTGTTTTTGAGCGGAAACTTTGGCGAATTGCGCAACAACCATTTCCATTCGGGCATAGATTTAAAGACTCAAGGACGTACAGGGCTCCCGGTATTCAGTATGGATGACGGTTATGTGTCACGCATAGTGGTATCGCCGTGGGGCTTCGGGCGGGCCGTCTACGTGACTCACCCGACATCGGGCCTTACAACCGTATACGGACATCTTGAATCTTTCTCACCCAAAATCGACAAAATCGTACGAAAAATGCAGTATGAACGCGAGCAGTTCAGTATAGACACAGAATTCAAACCCGACGAACTGCCCGTTAAACGCGGCGAGCAAATAGGCAAGAGCGGTAATGCAGGCTCATCGGGAGGTCCGCATCTGCACCTTGACGTACGCGATACCGACACCGGCGAAGCACTCGACCCGCTTCCCTACTTCCGTCGTCATATAACCGACAATGTCGCTCCCGAAGTCAGAGCCTTGGCTCTTTATCCGGTAAAAGGTGCGGGAGCGGTAGAAGGCACTGACAGGCCTTCGGTACATGCACCGGCCGAAATAACAAAGCCATACTACGCATGGGGGCAAGTAATACCGGCTATAAAAGCGTATGACCGTATGTCGGGCACACATAATATATATGGAGTGAAGTACATGACGCTCAAAGTAGACGGCAAAGAGGTATATAATCGTACAATAGACCGCTTCAGCTTCGACAATACACGAGCCATACATACTCTTGTCGACAATGATGCGGTTGTCAACCACGGTTCTTGGATGATGTGGACACTTATTCCCCAATCGGCCCCATTGTCCGGCATGGTTAACGCATCAGACGGCGGTGTGATAGATATAGACGAAGAACGCGATTATAAATGTGAGTGGATACTTACCGACGAATACGGCAACACACGCCGGGTGCCGTTTGTCATACAAGGACGTAAATGTGATATCGCAGAAGTCAGTCCCTACGGCGACCGGTTGGATTACAAGGGACGCAATACCTACTCTATCGACGGCATTAAAGTCGATTTCCCCGCAGGAACATTCTATTCCGACATCGACTTTTCGGTAAGCAAAAATCCGTCCACGGAATATATGACACCGATATATCGTGTAGGCGACCGCGCCGTGCCCATATCCGGCAGTTATAAACTGACAATAGACATCCCCGACGATACTATAGAGGACAAGTCGAAATATCTTATGGTGCGCACAAACGGCAAGCGGGTAAGCCGCGTCGACAGCCGCTATGAGGACGGATGCATAACAGGCACACCGAGCGCTCTCGGAAATTTCGCGGTCACTACCGATACAAAAGCGCCCAAAATACTCCCGGAGACTCCGGCCCGCTGGAGCAAAACCGGCGTGATAAAAGTAAAAATCAGTGATAATCTAAGCGGCATAAATACCTATCGCGGAGAGATAGACGGTAAATTCGCACTGTTTGAACTTGACGGAAAGACAGGACGACTGAGCTTCAAGATGGATGCTTCGCGTTGGACACGCGGGACAAAACACGACCTTGTCATCACTGTCTCCGACGCCTGCGGCAATACCGCGCGTCATGAGAGCAAATTCACATGGTAAAAGACACAACGTTGAGTTAACAACTTGAAAAATTTCACTAAACCGACTAAATATATTAACAACCGGCTTGGTTTTATAACTTCAATATGCTATCTTTGCCTATATAATATAACACATAAAAACAACTGTCATACATGGAAAATGAAGATTTGATGAAAGTAGTGACCGAAAAAGCCAACATGTGGTTGGGCGACGGTTACGATGACGCTACAAAAGCAGAAGTAAAACGTATGCTTGAGGCGGAAGACAAAACTGAGTTGATCGACTCATTTTACCGTGACCTTGAATTTGGAACCGGCGGTCTTCGCGGCATCATGGGTGCCGGCAGCAACCGCATGAACAAATACACCGTAGGAGCCGCCACACAAGGGCTTGCCAACTATCTTAAGGTCGCGTTCAAGGATCTGCCCGAAATTTCAGTAGTAGTCGGACATGACGTGCGCAATAACAGCCGCCTTTTTGCCGAAATAGTAGCTGACATATTTTCGGCCAACGGTATCAAAGTATATCTTTTCGACAGTTTCCGCCCCACTCCGGAACTATCCTACGCCATACGCGAACTCGGATGTCAGAGCGGAGTCAATATCACCGCATCACACAACCCTAAAGAATATAACGGTTACAAGGCATATTGGTCAGACGGAGCACAGATTATCGCTCCCCATGATGTAAACATCATAGACTATGTAAACCGCATAAACGGTGTCGGCGAAATAAAGTTTGACGGTGACAAATCCAAAATACAGATTATCGGCGAGGAAATCGACAACAAGTTCCTTGCCGCCATCAAGGGCCTGCAGCTCAGTCCCGATGCTGTGAAGCAGTACCATGACCTCAAAATCATCTATACTCCTATCCACGGCACCGGCGTGAAACTGATACCCGCTTCGCTGCACAATTACGGCTTCACCAATATCATCAATGTACCCGAGCAGGATATACCCAGCGGTGACTTCCCCACCGTTGAGTCGCCCAATCCCGAAGTTCCGTCGGCAATGGCTATGGCCATAGAAAAAGCAAAGAAAGTCGAGGCTGACCTTATCCTTGCATCGGATCCCGATGCCGACCGCATAGGCTGCGTACTTCGTGATGACAACGGCGAGTACGTGCTCATCAACGGCAATCAGATAGTCATGATACTTCTCAACTACATCATGACCCGCAATAAAGAACTCGGCCGCATCACGGGCAAAGAGTATATCGTAAAGACTATCGTTACGACCGAGACCATCAAGTCTATCGCCGACCAGAACGGCTTCAAGATGTATGACTGCTACACCGGCTTCAAATGGATTGCAGCCGTAATACGCGACAATGAAGGCGTGGGCCGTTATCTTGGCGGTGGCGAGGAGAGCTACGGCTTCTTGGCTGAAGACTTCTGCCGTGACAAAGATGCCGTATCGGCAATATCGCTTATGGCCGAAGCTCTTGCATGGGCCAAGACCAAGAACATGAACTTCCTACAGATGCTTCAGGATATCTACATAAAGTACGGATACTCACATGAAGCCGGAATATCGCTCGTGCGCAAAGGCAAGACCGGTGCCGAAGAGATCGTGGCCATAATGAAGTCATTCCGCGAGAACCCGCCCAAGCAACTTGCGGGAAGCGATGTGGTGATTGTAAAAGATTATGCCGATCTTAACCTGAAGAATCTCAAGACAGGCGAAGTCACAAAGATGGACATGCCTACAACCAGCAACGTACTGCAATTCTTCACCGTCGACGGTACAAAAGTATCGATACGTCCTTCGGGAACCGAGCCCAAGATCAAATTCTACGTCGAAGTCAAGGGTGTTATGAAGACCAACGCCGATTATGCGAAGGCCAACAACGAAGCCGAAGCAAAAATCGAAGCGATCAAGAAGGATCTCGGCATCGACTGATAAGGAAATCAATATATTAAAAGCTTGCGGGCGGCTCGTAAAAGTCGCCCGCAACTATATTCATTACGACATGGAAGTAGTCTACGAAGACAACCACCTTATTATAGTAAACAAAGCTCCCGGCGAGATAGTGCAAGGTGACAAAACCGGCGACCGCCCTCTTGTCGACGAGCTCAAACTGTGGCTTAAGGAAAAATATGCCAAACCCGGCAATGTATTCTGCGGAGTAGTCCACCGTCTTGACCGTCCCGTAGGAGGACTTGTAGTCTTTGCCAAGACCTCAAAAGCGCTGTCGAGGATGAACGAGATGTTTCGCAACGGGGAGGTCAAAAAGACATATTGGGCCATAACCCGCAACCGCCCCCCGCAACCGGCCGATACACTCACCCACTACATAACTTCGACCGAGCGAAACAACAAGTCATATGCGTCTGACATCGAGAAAAAGGGTTCGCAACGTGCCGTGCTCATGTATAAGCATATCGCGTCATCAGACCGTTATCACCTGCTTGAAATAAATCTGCTTACAGGGCGCAAACATCAGATAAGGGTGCAACTTTCAGCAATAGGATGCCCTATCAAAGGTGACCTTAAGTATGGCGACAAACGCAACAATCCCGACGGCAGCATATCGCTGCTGTCACACCGCATAGAGTTCACCCACCCCGTAAGCGGAAAACAGATAGACATCACCGCACCGCTGCCCGATGACAATCTATGGAAAGCTATAACGGCCGAAGCTCAAAAACTATAGCTCATAAAAACGAGTAAAAGCCTTTATTGTATATATGTGGTCGGCACATGATGCGGTTTCGCGAACCGAGTGCATGGCCCATAAAGCCGCTCCCATGTCAACGCCACTCAAGTCAATCTGCGAAGTCAGAATGTTGCCGAGCGTTGAACCTCCTGCCACGTCGGAGTGGTTGACAAAATACTGACACGGCACTCCGGCATCGCCACATATCGTTTTGAACACTGCGGCAGAGTCGGCGTCGGTCATATATTTACAATTGGCATTTATCTTTATCACAGGTCCTCCGCCGAGTACAGGATGATTGGTCGGGTCTTGTTTCTCCACATAATTGGGATGCACGCCATGAGCATTATCAGCCGAAATCATAAACGACTTTGCAACAGCCCTCAGATAATCCTCTTCATTACCTCCGAGACTGTCGGTTATACGCCTCATTATATTCATCAGCACCGGCGATGCAGCACCTTGTTTTGTCCCGGATCCGGTCTCCTCATTGTCAAAAATGGCCATTACTCGCGTCATAGGCTGCTCTCCCGACACATCAAGCAGAGCCGACACCGCGGCATGTACCATAGACAGATCGTCAAGTCGGCCTGAAGTAATAAACTCGTCGTTTAATCCGACACGGCAGGACTTGGTCGTATCGTACAGCGACAGATCCATGTCAAGTATGTCAGCGACATCAATACCGAGATGCTCGGCTACCATGCGTATGACAAGTCCGTCTTTTTCGACGACATTTTTTACGGCCCCTATGACAGGAAGCATATCTTTTTGCTTTGACAGCGGATTTCCCTCATTAACCGCTCTGTTAAAGTGAATTGCCAGATGCGGTATGGTAAGCAACGGACGATCGAATCTGACAAGTCGGGTGACAGGATGCAAGGCATCAGTACCTTTCAGCAACACCCGTCCGGCAATCGACAACGGACGGTCAAACCAAGTATACAATATCGGTCCGCCGTAGACTTCGGTATTCAATTTTATAATGTTTCCGTCGGTAAGCATCTCGGGATGCGGCTTGATTCTGAAGCCCGGAGAGTCGCTGTGGGCGGAGATTATTTTAAAACCGTCGTTTGCGGAACCGTTACCAACGATAAATGCAAATATAGCCGAACCGTTTTTAGTGACATAATACTTGCCTCCCCTTTGCAGGTTCCAAGCAGCGCTTTGCTCGATAGCCTCAAATCCTGCACTATCAAGCATCTGTCTGAGAGTATCGACAGCATAAAAGTTGCACACACTTTTATCAATAAACCGCATCAGGCCGTCAATAGCGGCATTATATTTATCCATAATCGTTTACAATTTTATTATTTATATCACAAATATAAGAAACCTGTCATGGTTTTACAAAACAGGACCATATTATTTTCAAAAATATGAAAATATATTTTGTCAATTCAACAATTAATACTGCCTTCGCGGTGTACTAATAAACTAATACACTCATTATGCTTGAAATTGAAAATCTCACGTTCAATTATCCAAAGCAACGCGAAAATGTGCTTGAAGACTTTTCGTTGCAATTGGAGCCCGGAGGAATCTATGGATTGCTCGGACGAAACGGCGCCGGCAAATCAACATTGCTATATCTGATATGCGGCTTATTGTTTCCTCAAAAAGGGCGTGTGTTATATAACGGTATCAATACTCGCCGACGTCTTACCAAAACATTGACTGACATATTTATTGTGCCGGAAGAGTTCTCTCTCCCTCCCGTGTCACTCATGCAGTATGTCAAGGTAAACGCACCGTTCTATCCTAAATTTTCAATGGATGACATGAAGCGTCATCTCTCGACATTCGACTTAGACGCAGACGTAAAACTTAACGCGCTGTCCATGGGACAAAAGAAAAAAGTATACATGAGTTTCGCACTAGCATGCAATACTTCGATGCTCCTCATGGACGAGCCGACCAACGGTCTGGATATACCGGGCAAAAGCGCATTCCGACGCTTTATATGTTCGTCGTTGCGCGATGACCAGACGATACTTATTTCCACACATCAAGCACGTGATATAGACTCGATACTTGATCATGTGATAATCATGGACAACCATAATGTGTTGTTCAACAAGCCAGCATTTGATATTGTCAGCGCTCTGAAATTTGTATCTACTCAGGATAGGGATATCATCAAAAGCGCCCTTTACGCCCAGAATACTCCCGGAGGGGCTACCGTAATGCTTCCCAACAATAACAATGAAGACTCACGACTTGACCTTGAAGTACTGTTTAATTTCGCGCTCGAGTCACCCGAGATGCTTAACCGACAATTTATCAACCATACAGATAACTGACCGATATGACTTCATTATCTCGTTTTTATACAACATTCGCAAAAGAGTTACGCGAAACCCGACGCACGATAGCTATGCAGATACTTGTAATGGTCGGTGCCATGTGCTTTTTAACCCTGTTTATTGTATTTAATAATTACGATGACTATAGCGATCGATTCTATACAAACGGTGTAGATCCGTTATGGAACAACATGTTCGCGCTTTTCGCTTGGTCACTGATGATATTCGGGTCTCTCAGTGCGGCCAACACCATGAAAAATATGAGCAGTCGGCAAAAGCGTATCTCAACTCTCATGTACCCGGCTTCACAGTTTGAAAAATACTTCGTACGATGGCTTATATATGTTCCGTTGTTTCTCGTGGTATTTGCAATATCGTGTTTTATTGCCGATCTGTTGCGATATGTTATCTGCATACCGTTTGTTACCGACAAAGAAATAACATTAAAGCTACTCGTTCCGTTCGGCATCTCGGAGTATGTCAACTATATCGAAGAGTGGAAAGCGGTAAATATTTTTTTCATGTTATTCTTTTTTGTCCAGTCGCTGTTTGTTCTCGGCAGCAGTTTCTGGCCTAAACAGACGTTTGTAAAAACATTTATAATGTTTTCGATAACTGCTACAATATATTATTTCATAGGTTATGGCGTCTATAAAATCTTTGATTCCGGATATTGGTATGCCCATATTGTTAACAACGAGGTGCATTTTACTCCATATTGGTGTCTGACCATTTGCGGCTGCGCCATCAACTATGCACTTGCATATTGGCGTTTCCGTGAAAGCGAGATCATACAACGATGGTAATAAAACTCTATTTAAAATGATATTTAAAGAAAATAACCGACCGATATATCTACAGATTGCCGACCGCATATGTTACGACATCATGAGCGGAACATACAATCCGGATGACCGCATGCCTTCGGTAAGAGAGTACGCGGCATCGGTTGAAGTAAACGCCAATACAGTCATGAGGTCATACGAATACCTGTCGGCAAGAGATATCATATACAACCGTCGCGGCATAGGTTTCTTTGTGTCATCAGATGCACGTAATGCCATTGTCAGGATGCGACGTGACACATTTCTTAATGATGACATAATAGACTTCTTCAAGGAGCTAAAAATGCTTGACATAGCTCACGACGAATTAAAGTCAATGTATGAGAATTATTGTAATTCACAATCTCAAACAGAAAAACAATGAAAAAATCATCAATAGCATTTATAGGTCTGGTGGCAGCCGGCGCACTTGCCGTTGCCACAACTTCAGCCGTAATCACATGTTCTAACAATGGTAATGAAAGTGCACATTTGTCATTTGACGGAGCCTTGGTCGAGAAGAACCTGCCAACATTCTCCCGATTGATATTTACAGTCAATGACTCCATTCCCGACAATACCCCCGGCTTCTTTAATGATCTCTCTTATCCTCTTACAATAATGCAGTGCGATGACATAGCCTCACCGATCATAGCAGCCGATCCGGAATGGAACGAATACGTTACAGTCACTTCCGAGTCAGGTGCAATGTACATAAACATGGACTTTCATGGGTTAAAACATGTCATGGAAAAGATGAAAGAAGAGCGCAGAAATCTTGTATTCAAAGGCGGCCCGATCATCATAAGAGTACCACAAGGGATGCTTACGGATATCGTTACAAATGAATCGGCATATACATGCCTGCGGCAAATGGATGGACAAACGTTTAACGTCGATTTCGGTAAAGTACTGTTCTATGACTGCAAGTTTGACACGTTGAATATGACAGGTAACTATACAGATCTATCCACGGCATTTACTAACTGTACGATCGACTATATAAACCTTACATCAACTCATACTACCGACATAACCATAAACGGGTCGGACAATGAGATAAATTCACTCGTATGGCATGACGGGCATTCAGCGGATGAAAGAAATTTTGCTTCAATGACATTCAACACTACCGGCATAAAGGACTTTGAATGGATACCGGCCTTTAAGACAAGAAACATATCTTTTACACGTAAAGGCAGTCTATCATCCGGAGTAAACGAAGCCATACCCGATACGGTTAAATATTCTCCATCCAAATTAATATTAGGAGATGTACAAAAATAAAAAATAATCACCGGATGCAACCTTCAGACGTATTATCGCATCTAATGTATAAAAAACGGAAAAAGTAAATATAATGATACATCTATCCGACATCAACAAGACCTACCCCGGAGCCGTGCCGCTTCATGTACTCAAGGGCATAAACCTTGACATAGCCAAAGGGGAACTCGTATCCATAATGGGTGCCTCAGGTTCGGGCAAATCGACCCTACTTAACATTCTGGGCATACTTGACAGCTACGACACAGGAGAATATGTACTTGACGGTACTATGATAAAAAACCTCAGTGAGAACCGCGCCGCCGAATTGCGCAACAAACTCATCGGCTTCGTATTTCAATCATTTAATCTTATAAATTACAAAGACGCTGTGGAGAACGTGGCTTTACCTCTGTTTTATCAGGGCGTGTCACGCAAAAAGCGCAATAAACTCGCACTTGAACAACTTGACCGCATGGGATTGCGCGAATGGTCACATCATCTGCCGAGCGAATTGTCGGGCGGCCAGAAACAACGTGTAGCCATTGCACGATCACTTATAACCAATCCGGCTATAATACTTGCCGACGAACCGACAGGAGCACTTGACAGCAAGACCTCGGTGGAGGTTATGAAAATATTTCGTCAATTAAATGACGAAGGCATGACTACGGTTATAGTCACTCACGACCCCAACGTAGGTGCACAGACCAATCGTATTATACGCATATCCGACGGCATAATAACACAATGACACCATGCTTGACCTTATAAATGAAATATGGCAGACGATGTGCACAAACAAGCTCCGTACGGCACTGACCGGAATGGCAGTGGCTTGGGGTATATTTATGCTCATCATGCTTGTGGGGATGGCAAAAGGTGTTTCCAATTCATTCTCCTCCGGTGAATTTGCCAAGTCATCCAACGTTATAATGCTGTGGCCGGGAAGAGCGTCAAAGCCCTATAAAGGCCTAAAAGAGGGACGATGGGTACCGCTTAAAGAACGAAATCTCAAAGAGATAGAGCACGACAATCCCGGAAATGTAGCGATGGCCGCACCGAGTTTTGACGGCACAACGGTAAATATGTCGACCGAGCGCGACTACGTATCGCGAAGCTATACGGGAGTATATCCCGAGGCCCGCGAACAAATGACAATTGACTACGGACGATTCATAAATGACAAGGATCTTGCCGAACAGCGTAAATCAATTGTCATCGATTACAAAACCGCCGAACAACTTTATGCCGACCCGACAAAAGCTGTCGGCAAGAGCCTTAACGTCGGCGGAGTGGCCTTTAATGTGGTAGGAGTATATAAACATGAATGGAAAAACGACATATTCATCCCCTACACCACCGCACGCGCCCTTGCCGGTTTTGATGATGAACTGGGCATGATAAGAGTGATTACCAAAGATCTCAATTCGGAAGAGGATGCCGAGGCGCTTGAAAACAACATACGCGCCACACTCGGACGCAGCAACAGCCATGCCGCCGATGACAACAGCGCCGTATGGGTATGGAACCGCTTTGAAAGCTATCTGGCCAATCAGAAAGTAATGAACATACTCAACATAGTCATGTGGGTCATCGGTCTGCTGACTTTGATAACCGGTATTGTCGGCGTCAGCAACATCATGTTTGTATCGGTACGTGAACGCACTCATGAGATAGGCATACGACGGGCCATCGGAGCCAAGCCACGCAGCATCCTCGCGCAGGTCATAGTGGAAAGTGTATCGCTGACAACAATATTCGGATACATAGGCATACTGCTCGGGACTGTCGGCACCGAGATACTCGCCCATATGTTTGCCGACTCCGACTTCATTAAAGACCCGACAGTAAACCTGTCACTCGCCATGCAGGTAACCTGTGTACTTATAGTATCGGGCGCATTGGCCGGCATATTTCCGGCGATGAGGGCGTTGAAAGTGCGTCCGGTAGAAGCATTACGTACCGAATAAAAAATATTTTCGATGAAAAATCCTATTTTTGACATAGACAACTGGAAAGAGATAACCGCAACCCTTGCACGCAACAAAACCCGCACTTTCCTGACTGCATTCGGTATATTCTGGGGCACAGCCATGCTTGCCATGCTGTGGGGCGGAGCACAAGGTCTGCAGGATTTACTTCGGCGACAATTTTCAGGCTTCGCCACCAATACGGCGCTTGTGCATTCCCGGCCTATAACTATGCCCTATCGAGGTTACAGCAAGGGCATGTGGTGGACTGTTACCCAATCAGATGTAGACAACATACGCCGCTCCGTATCGGGAATAGACGCGTTAACGCCGATAGCCACGCGGAATACCAATGCCGCTTTCGGTTCCAAGACTGTATCAAGCTACATTCAAGGCGTGTCAAGCGAATATCCGAAAATAAACGAACCCATAATCTATAACGGACGCTTCATCAATGAAGCCGACGAATACAATGACCGCAAAGTATGTGTGATAGGCAAAAGGATTGCCGACGAGCTTTTCAGAGGTGATGATCCTATAGGAAAATTCATATCGATGGACAATATATACTACAGGGTGGTCGGCGTAGCCGGACAGAAATCGGAGCTTAACATCAACGGACGGCTTGATGACATGGTCGTCGTACCGATATCCATGATGCGCAGAGCCTACAATCTCGGCAACAATATAGACTTCATGCTGTTCACAGCCAAGCAGGGCATCAAGCCAAGCGACCTACAACCGAGAATAGAGCGTATACTGCGTGCGGCACACCCTATTCATCCCGAAGACACTCAAGCCATAAGATTCATGGACATCTCCAAAGAATTCGAGATGGTCGACAATATGTTTACCGGTGTTGACATACTCGTGCTGTTTGTAGGTCTCGGCTCGCTTATGGCCGGTATAATCGGCGTAGGCAACATAATGTGGATAATAGTAAAAGAACGTACTCAGGAGATAGGCATACGACGTGCCATCGGTGCCAAGCCGCGTGATATAATCATGCAGATACTCTCGGAGAGTGTGGTGCTTACCCTTGTTGCAGGAACAGCCGGCATATGTTTTGCCGTACTCATACTGTCGGCGGTAGCCTACGGGTCAGCTGACGAAACCGGAGAGATGGCACGTTTCCAGCTTACGTTCATGAACGCCATATATATACTTGTTCTCTTCCTCTCACTCGGTACGGCTGCGGGCATCATACCGGCCATCAAAGCCATGCGTATAAAACCGATCGAAGCTCTTAATGATAAATAAACAATAAAATTACATAACCACGATGAAAAAAGTATTTAAAATCTTGATGTGGACGGTGATAGCACTGATTTTTGTGGGCACGTTCGTCTACCTGTTCTACAATTCAAAATCAAAAGAGACCGTCTATGAACTCGTAACTCCCGAGACAGGCGACATAACACGCAGCACCGTACTGACGGGTAAAATAGAACCGCGTGATGAAATCGAGATCAAACCGCAAATATCCGGTATAATTTCGGAGATCAACGTAGAACCCGGCGACTTGGTAAAAGAGGGCGACATCATAGCAAAGATAAAAGTCATACCCGAAGAGTCGCAGCTGTCATCGGCACAAAACCGCGTTGAGGTAGCTCGTATATCGCTTGACCAGAGCCGATCAGAGTATGACAGGACCAAATCGCTTTACGGCAAAAAGTTTGTGAGCCGTGAAGAGTACGAGCAGTCACAGTCGACATACAAAAAAGCTCAGGCAGAGTATGATGCAGCCGTCGATGCTCTTTCAATCGTGCGCGACGGTATATCGAGCCTTAACGCTCAGCAGAGCAACACGCTCGTACGCGCTACTATCGACGGGCTCATACTTGAAGTGCCCGTAAAAGTCGGTACTTCGGTCATACAGGCCAACACGATGAATGACGGAACAACAGTCGCAAAGATTGCCGACATGAACAATCTTATATTTAAAGGTAAAGTTGACGAGACCGAAGTAGGACTTCTAAGTCAGGGTATGAATACAACCGTGTCGATAGGAGCACTTCCCGACATAGCGCCTACGGCAGTTATCGAATATATCGCACCAAAAAGTACCGAAGAGAACGGTTCAAATACATTTGAAATAAAAGCCGCCATACAAGTCCCTGACTCGGTACAGCTACGCGCCGGCTACAGCGCCAACGCCGCGATAGAGCTTAACAGTGCAAAAGGTGTGCTGACAATACCTGAAAGCGTCATAGAATGGGTCGGCGACAGCACTTTTGTTTACTGCCTTACTGACTCCGTTCCGGCACAGAAGTTTGAACGCCGCGTTATTGCCACCGGACTTTCCGACGGTATAAAAATCGAAGTCAAGTCAGGTATAGACAAGGACGTACGTCTACGCGGAAACGAGATAAAAGATTGATAAACGCAAGGTAGATAAGTTTAGACAATTATGAATTTACATATACTCACAGCTGCGTTCATGTCGGTATCCATGATGGCTGCAGCCGAGAACTGGAGCCTTGAACGCTGCATAGACTACGCGGTCGAAAATAATATAACGGTCAAAATGCGCGACGCCGACCGCCTGTCATCGCGGCAATCAGTTACCGATGCAAAGTCGCGATACCTCCCTTCTGTCTCGGCCAATGCCGGACAGTCATGGAACATAGGACGCGGTCTTACAGCTGAAAACACCTATGCCGACCGTAATACGTCAAACTTCCAGTGGGGCGCATCATTGAGCCTGTCTCTATTTTCCGGTATGTCGACAACACGTCAGGTGGCACTGGCCAAAGCCAATCTCGCTACTGTAATGGAACAATATGAGGCGGCCAAAGAGGAGATAACGCTTAATGTTATAGCAGCATACCTTCAAGTCTTGTATACGAAGGAGCTGAATGATGTCGCAAAAAATCAAGTGGAGCTTTCACGATATGAGTTGACACGTCAGGAAGCGTTGCTCGAAGCCGGAAAAATACCGGAAGTGGATATGCTCGAAGCTAAAGCGCAGCTTGCTCAGGACGAACTGAATCTATCGCAGACAGCCAACGACATACGCCTTGCCATAGTAGACCTCACACAGCTACTCGAACTTGATGACATAGAGGATTTTGACGTGGAGCCGCTTGACGAGGACAACGAAATGATCATATCGCCGGCCGATGCCTATGCGTCAGCTCTGCAATATAACCATTCATTGCGTGCGGCACGTCTGAATATAGACGCTTCGGATAAAAACATCTCGCTTGCCAAAAGCGGATATCTACCGACTCTGTCGTTCAATGCCGGTATAGGTAGCAGCTACTATAAAGTCACCGGATATGAAAATGACGGTTTTGCCCGACAGATGAAAAATAACTACAGCACTTATTTCGGTTTTTCACTCAACATACCCATATTTGACGCTCTGTCAACCAGAAATTCTGTAAGAAGAGCCAAAGTACAGCGCATAAATGCACAATTGCAATATGATCAAGCCGAGCAGACCCTGTTCAAATCAATACAGCAGGCCTACTATCGCGCCGATGGAGCCGATAAGAAGCTGAAAGCGAGCATCATCGCTGAAGATACCGCAAACAAAGCTTTTGAAGCCATGAGAGAAAAGTACAATATCGGTCGCGCGACACCGACAGAGTACGAGCAGGCAAAAGCAAAAGCCATGCGCACAACCGCCGAGCGCATACAGGCTCGTTATGAACTAATACTGCGCACCCGTATACTGACGTTCTACAGTCAGCCTCATTGATCGCCGTATTGTTCGAGATAGGCCTCGCAAGCAAGTGCAAGCTCATCATACCACTCTCTGCCGAAACAGGCGGAGAGTGGTTCTTTTAAGAACCGATATAAACGTATGCCCTCTTTGCGCCCCAGCAATTCGGCCGCCTTACAGATTTTCCACCGATGATAGTTAACGGCAGTGAACGAGGGATATTTTGTAACCCTTACAGGATATAGATAACAGGATACGGGTTTACGAAAATCGGGTATGCGTCCTTCGCGATAAGCCTTCTCAATAGCGCAATAGCACATGCCACCTTCGCCATAGCATGTGAACACACAATTCTTTCCATCAACTATAGATGTCACGAGATCGCCCTCTTCATCAATGTACCCTACTCCATTTTCCTCAATCTCCCTGCGGGCCGCAGGTGTAAGGTCATCATAAACTATAGGCAGTATCTCTTTCAACTTTTCGTACTCCTCCCGGGTTATGGGAGCACCGGCGTCGCCCTCTATGCAGCATTCGCCGAGACACTTGTCAAGATCGCAGCAGAAATAGCGTTCGGCAAGATCAAGACTTACGAGTTTATCCTGTATCTGTAGCATGATTTCTTCTTTTTCTTCCATTATTTACCGGAAAATATTGTAGTGACACCGAGCAGACGGTCATAACGCGAACCCGGCGCACGATAGTATACTTTTATTGTATATTCATTAACTGTCTGATAAAAGTCGCCCTCCACGACCGATGTGAATCCTCGGTCAGAGCCTGACGGCACGGCAATGTAACTGTAGTTATAAGCTCCCTGCTTCAAAAGCATGACAGCTTTATATCTTGACAGCTCATCATTGTAATGCATTTTTGTCTCCGGGGAAAAGCGTCGGTACCCGAGGTCTCCGTCAATATATATATCATACCCGGTCATTCGCTGACTGTCAAGAGAGAAGTGAGTAAGCATGTAATCAGCCTGAATGTCGCTTTCCGAAGAATTGTATTCCCTTATCTTATAACGTCCGTGCTGCGTCATGTCATAAGCATAAGGCCGACCGGCACGTACGGCATCGGTGTACAGATCGGCATGATAATACGGATCCGAGTATGTGATACCGGCAACATTCATGCCGGGATAAGTGACTGACGATATCTCAAAGCGTCTGTACTCATTGCCCGCCGGAAAAATCAGTTGACGTATATGTTCATAATATGCTTTGCCGCCGGAAACACGTTGCGGCGCTGTCAGCATAACCGTATTGTCAAGACGTCCGTTTTGGCTTATTTCAATTTTTAGATCAGAATAAATGTCATTGACGCGTGCCCGCCCCACATCTACGGCCAGCATCAACTGTTGGTGACGGTCGTTAGTATCAATATCGGTCCTTGATGTGACCTCGGCCGCTATGCCGACGCTATTCTCGCTGACAGAAAATCGCGCTTGCAGCAGGGTTTTGTCCGGATCTTCTTCCCGATACACTTTCAAAAGATAGTTACCTGACAATTTGATTCGTATATCGTCATCAGGTATAACGATACGATAGTGCACATAGTGCATCGTTGTAGCTTCAGATAACTCGAAGTCAGTTATCGCGCCCTCGTTGAATCCATCAATATACTCGCTGTAGACCAACGCCGAAGGATGCCAAGATGCATCGCAGTGAGTCAGTGAATAACGCAAGTAACTGTGATCTTCAGCCAATTCATCAAAACTGATGACAAGCGTATCGTTGCCTCCGAGAGTCATTACGGCTGGCAACATGTCGCGCCCTTCAAGTTCTATTTGCAACGTGCGAAATCGGGAGTCGAATATACCGGTCTTCGTATCTGCGGCCCAAGCGGTTATCGTCGGCATGACATACAACAATGTCAATGTCAGCAACCGCCACATTCTGTCAGATACTTATGTAGTATAGTTATCGAATCTTCTATATAAGCCATACATGGTTTACGGCGGGGGGTATCGGCAAGTAATTCGGCACATATTACCGAACCGTTCATGTCGCTGAACCGGCCGCAACAATCTTTTATCGCGCCATAAGCAGCGATTTTTTTCGCCGGGACATCATAATATACACTGCTCAAAACAGTTGACATGGCCGATACGGTACCGCACACATGATGCTGACCGCCTACTCCGCCACCCAGACCGCCGATAATACGAAAAGCATCCTCAGGCGATAGTCCGTGTACGTCATTGAAAACCATAAATACACATTGAGAGCAGTTGTAGCCCTGTTTACGCAGAGCACGAGCCGCTTCTATACGTTCGTCAAGTGTTATAGAATTGTTCATTTCCAGTCTATTGGTGTCTGATTGTGTTGAATAAGATAATCATTTGCTTTGCTAAAAGGCCGAGAACCGAAAAATCCCCGGTAAGCCGACAATGGCGAAGGATGAGGCGATGTTATAACGCAGTGACGGTTTCGATCTATGAAAGCACCTTTTTTAATAGCATATGAACCCCAAAGTATAAACACGAGGTTTTCACGGTCATTGTTAAGCCGCATAATAACTTCATCGGTAAATGTTTCCCATCCGCGACCCTGATGCGACGTAGGTCTATGCGCTTCTACGGTAAGAGTAGAGTTAAGCAACAGAACACCCTGACGGGCCCACCGCGACAAGTCGCCGTCGGTCGGGGCCTCCGGCAATGCGAAATCATCCTGCACCTCCTTAAATATGTTTACCAACGACGGCGGCAACTGAACACCCGGTCCTACGGAAAAGCAAAGGCCGTTGGCCTGTCCGGGACCGTGATAAGGATCCTGACCTAAAATAACAACTTTAACTTTATCGAACGGGCATTCGTCAAATGCAGAAAATATTTTTGCGGCAGGCGGATACACGGTAACGGCAGGGTTACGGTACTCGCCTCTTACATATTCAGTAAGTTCTTCAAAATAAGGCTTCTCCCATTCTTGGGCAAGTTCCGACTTCCAAGTAGGGTCTATTCTTACATTCATCGGGCGTGATTCTGTTTATTCTTCATTTGCAAAACTACAAAAACTTTTGTACTTTTGCATACAGAAATCATGAGAATCTGTTCCCGTAGTTCAATGGATAGAATAATGGATTCCGGTTCCATCGATTGGGGTTCGACTCCCCACGGGAATACAAGGCGGCCCCATATGGTCGCCTTTTTACATTGGTCTCCTTTTAATTAAAGGTTAAGAATTTTGAAATGTTTTTGAAACAAAATAGGCGTTTCTTTGCACAAAAAAGAAAGTTATGGATATTTTGTTTCTATGTCTTATTGTATTTCTGTTTTTATTGGCGGTTTTTGACTTATCTGTAGGTGTAAGCAATGATGCCGTCAACTTCTTAAATTCTGCAATGGGGTCAAAAGCCGCCCCTTTGAAACACATAATCATAATAGCTTCTATCGGTATATTCATCGGTGCGGCCATGAGCAACGGCATGATGGACATAGCCCGACACGGGATTTTCCGACCGGAGCACTTTTCGTTTTACGACCTGCTTTGTATATTCATGGCCGTAATCGTGACAGACATAATACTACTTGACGTATTCAATACATTAGGTATGCCTACATCGACCACTGTGTCAATGGTCTTTGAGCTTCTGGGCGCCACATTTGTAGTGTCGTTGCTAAAAATGGCCGGCGACACTACGGGTCTCGGGCTTAGTGACCTTCTGAATACGGAAAAAGCTCTGTCTGTAATATTGGGTATATTTTTATCGGTAGCGATCGCATTTGTCTTCGGCACGATAGTACAATTCATATCACGCATAATCTTTTCATTCAACTACCGGAAAGGTCTAAAATGGAAAATAGGCATATTCGGTGGTGTGGCTTCAACCGCACTCATCTATTTTATGCTTATAAAAGGCATCAAAGACCTGTCGTTTATGACCCCGGATCTTAAAAACTGGATAAACGACAACACCCCGCTCATACTGATATCTTGTCTTGTATTTTTCACACTGCTTATGCAATTGCTCCATGCCTGCAAAATAAATGTACTTAAAGTCATAGTACTTATGGGAACATTCTCTTTAGCAATGGCATTTGCCGGAAATGACTTAGTAAACTTTATCGGTGTGCCCCTGAGCGGCCTTTCCTCCTATCAGGATTATGTGGCCAATGGCGCCGGTGACCCAAGAACATTCATGATGGGGTCATTGAACCTTCCGGCCAATACTCCGGTATATTTTCTGATCGGTGCCGGCCTGATAATGGTCGTATCGCTTGCCACATCCAAGAAAGCTCGCAATGTGTCGAAAACGGAGATCGGGCTCAGCAGTCACGGTACCGGCGATGAGATGTTCGGTTCGTCACGCATAGCACGACGTCTGGTAAAGTGGTCGCTGGCAATAATCAATTGGGTAAAAAGAGTTACTCCGGTCAAAGTCAGAATATGGTTAAACCGACGTTTCAACAGTGCGGAATCCGTTACCGAACAGGGCGCAGCTTTTGACCTTATAAGAGCATCGGTAAATCTTATGCTCGCGGGAATGCTCATAGCACTCGGTACTTCATTGAAATTACCGCTATCAACCACATTCGTAACCTTCATGGTAGCAATGGGAACATCACTCTCCGACAGGGCTTGGAGCCGGGAAAGCGCGGTATTCCGCATAACCGGAGTAATTTCGGTAATAGGCGGATGGTTTATTACGGCAGGAGCCGCATTCATAGGAGCCGGCATCCTTGTCTTCCTTATGCATCTCGGCGGACATTGGGCCATGATAGCCTTAGCGGCTGCGGCTGTAGCCATATTAATAAGGAGCAACCGACGTTTTCGCAAGAAAAAAGCTGAAGAAAAAGAAGATATTCTCTTCCAGACTATATTGAGTACTCCGGAAAATACCGACGTATGGGATTTATTCAAAACATATGTTGTAGACCAACAAAAGCAGTTTATGATATATGTGTCACAAAGCTACACTTCGATTACCGAAGCTTTTATAAAAGAGAATTCCGGAGTGCTGTCACGCTACGACCGCAATCTTGAAAAAGAAAAGGACATATTGAAAAGCGCTCGAAGAAAAGAGACTTTATGTCTGCGCAAGCTGTCAAAAGAGAAAGCTCTCGAAAAAAACGCATGGTTTCATCTGTCCAACAACTGCTGTATGTCGATGCTGTATAATCTGCGCCGTATAACCGAGATGTGCAAAGAACATGTAGAAAACAACTTTCTACCGCTTCCGAAACAATATACCACGGACTATGAAGCAATTGTCGCTCAGACTGCCGAGCTCTTTAACGATACGATATCGACCCTTGAAATATCGGATACTGACATGGTACCGACATTGCGCAACCGCTGTGATGACATAAAAGATCGCATAGCAGAGATATACCATCGCTTGTATGACCATCTGCATGATGGCGACACCTCGGCAATGACCGTGATGTATGTATACCTCAATATGCTTCAGGAAACGCAGGAACTCGTGTCGGGACTACGTAAATATCTTCGTGCCTATGCCAAGTTGCTGAATACCGGTTATCGTACCAAAAGACGACGGGTACAGACCGTATGACCTCATGTTTTACGAAGAGTCAACACAAACTCCAGTCCGTGAGGAGTACGATTTTCGACAGAGATACTGCCTCCGTGCAGCGCTACGGCATTTTTTACAATAGCAAGACCAAGGCCGGTTCCTCCCGCTTTTCGGGACCGGCCTTTATCCACACGATAAAAACGTTCAAATATATGTGGAATATGTTCCTGAGGTATGCCGCAACCGTCATCAGAAAATGACACAGTAACGTAGTTATCATCGCTGCCATCTACATTTATGTCAACTGACGAACACCCTGAATAAGCAAGCGCATTGTCAAGCAGATTGTGGAAGACTGACAACAACAATCCCGCATTGCCTGTCATCATAACACTTTCAGGCTGATTAAGATTTATACGTATGCCTGCAGCGGCGGCTCTTACCTCAAAATCATGTAAAGTTTCACATAATATGACGCTCAGATCTATGTTTTCCTTAGTAACGGTAGCGCCACCATCGTCCATGCGCGTGACAATCGATACGTCATCGAGCAACTTGCGCAGCCGCAGTGCATTGCTGTAACACCTTGCAACAAACTCATCACGCTTATCATCAGACATATCGGGACGTGAGATTATCGTTTCGAGGCACACCACAATTGATGCCACCGGAGTTTTAAGTTCATGGTTTATATTATTGGTAAGCTGCTTCTTGATACGGATCTTCTCACGCTCCTCATGCAGTGTGGCTTTATGCTCACGAGCTATGTCAGCCATGGCTTTTTGCAGACGTGCATAAAGACGTACTATATGATTGGATATATCGCCAAGTTCGTCATGCGAGAACGGCTCCGTATCATATATGCGTTCACCCCTCTCCGCTCTTTCCGCAAATCGATTGAGACGTTGTATATTACGCCCGAGTTTACGGGTTGCCATGTAGCCTATGGTACACATCAGAAGCGTCACAAAAGCCATAAACCAAAGAAATCCATAGTCGGCGCTCAACAACTCATGTAACGATACCGAATACGGAATTGCGGAACGTACTATAATGCCGTCGCCTTTACGCGCCGAATAAAAATAATAATTGTCAGAACTCTCGCTATGACGACGTAGTGTATAGCCTGTTCCGTCACTCAATGCATCCGCTATCTCTTCACGATTAAGATGGCTGTAACCGGGAAGCGAATCAAGAGTGTTGTCAAATACGACATTTCCATTATAATCGATAACACTTACTCTAAGGTAATCAAACGGAAATTCTTCATAGCGCAAGGAGTCCACATTTCCCCCGTTACGCGATATTTCATAAAGCAGACGAGCGTTGACCAATTGCAATCGTGCATTCAGCTCCTCGGCTTTAAACGCTTTCTCTCTGTTGTATTGAAACACGACAAAACAGCCTACAAGCAACAGAGAATAACCTACAAGCCATAAAAAAAGCCGTTGCGAATACTTAAGTTTACTCCATGAAGCCATAACCGTAACCCGAACGTGTAACTATATTCTTGCCATATGCTCCTAATTTCTGGCGCAAACGAGTTATGTTGACATCAACAACCCGGTCAAGCACCACAACTTCATCGGGCCATATTTTTCTTATCAGCTCTTCACGCGAAAAGATACGCCCTTGCTTGCTCAAAAGTGTGGCCAATATCTCAAATTCCTTACGGGGTAGCTTGACTTCACAACCGTCGACCATACATTTTTTACGACCGATATCCAACGCCAAAGTTTTATAGCAAAGCATGTCGGCACTTTGTGACTCTCCAGCCCTACCGCTGCGACGCAAAACCGCCGCCACACGGGCAAGCAATGTACGTATGGAGTAAGGCTTGGTTATATAATCATCGGCACCGAGTTCGAATCCTTTTAGAACATCATCTTCCGCATCCTTGGCCGTACAGAATATAATAGGAATTTCAGCTGTCGACGGCTTTGACTTCATAATACGCGCAAATCCGGTGCCGCTAAGCTCACCCATCATTATGTCAAGCAACACAAGCGAATAGCTTTCAAGCTCCATAGTAAGCGCCTCTTCCGCACTACAAGCCACATCTACCTCATAACCCTCCTCTTCAAGATTAAAACGTAGGGCTTCGCAAAGGGTTTCTTCGTCTTCGACAACCAGAATGCGTTTTCTATTCATACACATGAATATGGTCTGTTACAAAAAATCCCGACCGAGAAATGCAGGGCCGGGACCTATGAATCGAATTAATCGAACAGTTTATCAGAACAACGGGAATGTGGACGTGCTGTATACGTATTTACGCTCGAAATCGGCCTGCGACATGGTGAACATAAGTATACCTTGTATAAGCCATATGATTCCGAAAAGGCCACAAGTCACAAGGCTTACAATTATAGCGATAATACCGGCAGTAGTCTTGCCGAGATAGAAATACTGTATGCCAAGAGAACCGATAAAAATAGCAAGCAGAGCGGCTACACCACGGCTTTTGCCTGAGGGTCCTGCAGTAAATACGTTGTCAGGTTGAGGACAATTGTTTGTTTCGTTCATTTTATAAGATTTTTGATTGGTTATTAAATCTATGCGAAAATAATAAATATAATTCAATAACACGTAATAATTATATTAAAACTTTTATCGTTTGTCCACATTACCCTCATAATAGTTTACAAAAGCACGATTAACCAACCGAGTCCCCCCGGATGTAGGATAATCGCCGGAAAAATACCAGTCTCCGGGACAGTCGGGTACAGCTTTACGAAGCCCTTCGATCGATTGATATATTATGCAGACATCGGCGTTTGTATCATCAGGAGTAAGCATACGGGCTATCTCATCGGATATCTCTTCATCGGTGAACGGAGCATATATGGCTTTTACACAGTTACGTAGTTCATCATCAGATGCTTTTTCCATCATCAGACACTCTCGATATACTTGTTCAAGCACGTGCTCCATGCCACGTTTTTTCAACAACGACACCGCCGCACGGAAAGCGCAGAACTCGCCCATTCGCGACATGTCGATACCGTAATAATCGGGATAGCGTACCTGTGGCGAAGAGCTGACCACCACTATCTTCTTAGGATGCAGACGGTCAAGCATCCGTATAATAGATTGACGCAGTGTCGTGCCTCTTACAATCGAGTCATCTATCACCACAAGAGTATCGCGGTTATTTTCGACTATACCATAGGTCACGTCATAGACATGAGCGGCAAGATCATTGCGTGATTCTCCCTCGGCTATAAATGTACGCAGTTTTATATCTTTGATCGCGACCTTTTCTATGCGCAATTTATGGCTCATAATCTCGATCAAAGCGTCATGAGTCAAAGCACCCTCTGCCGATATTTCCTCTATACGAGCCGCTTTTGATGCATCAAGATACTTCTCAAGCCCTTCGATCATACCTATAAACGCAACTTCAGCCGTATTGGGAATGAACGAAAATACCGCATGACGCAAATCATAGTCCACAGCACAAAGTATCTTGTCAACAAGGTTACGCCCGAGAGCCTTACGTTCCTTATATATGTCGGCGTCGCTTCCCCGGGAAAAATATATACGTTCAAACGAGCATCGCCTGTTCTCTTTCTCCCCGAGTACATCGCCGACCCACACATTGCCGTTCTTGCTGACAATAACGGCACTTCCGGGTGTAAGTTCTTTGACATCACGACGTCTTACATTAAGTACGGTCTGTATTACAGGACGCTCCGATGCTATGACAACAATCTCGTCATCATAATAGTAAAACGCCGGCCTTATACCGTGTGGGTCTCTCAAAGCCCACATGTCACCGGAACCTACCGCACCACATATTACATAGCCGCCATCCCAACCCGGAGCAGTAGACTGCAATACGGGAATAAGGTCAAGGTTGTCTTCTATAGCTACGGCACGCGCTATACCTTCAAGCCCTTCTTCAGTATACTTATGGTACAACCTGTTATTCTCCTTATCAAGAGCATAACCAAGCTGTTCAAGTATTATAACCGTATCGGAATAAATGCGCGGATGTTGCCCTTTCTCAACCACCGACTTGAAAATATCGTCGACATTGGTCATATTAAAGTTGCCACACAACATGAGTGAACGCGAGCACCAGTTGTTTCGCCGAAGAAACGGATGTACATAATTTATTCCGCTGCGTCCGGTAGTAGAGTAACGCAAGTGCCCCATATAAACCTCACCGATAAAAGGCGTATATGCATCTACAAGATCGGCCGGTTTATCGGCTATTCCATCAAGTTCAATCTGTCGGTTGATCGTAGAGAATATCTCCTGTATGGCATTGGGACCAAGTGCGCGCTCGCGAAATACATATTCATGTCCCGGAGTGGAATTCATCTTTATAACACCGACTCCGGCTCCCTCTTGCCCACGGTTGTGCTGCTTCTCCATAAGCAGATACAGCTTGTTAAGTCCATAAAGGCAAGTACCGTATTTACGTTTATAATAGTCAAGCGGTTTCAACAGGCGCACCATGGCCACACCGCACTCGTGTTTCAACTGTTCCATATTAAAAATAAAAACAGGCTGAAACCAATTTGATTTCAGCCTGACATATCAACTATAGCGTTTTTAAATATTCATGAATACCTTGAGCGGCTTTTCGACCTGAAGCGATACATCTTACCACTAATGAAGCTCCGGTCGATGCGTCGCCGGCGGCAAATACTTTATCGATGCTTGACCGGCCGGCATCGTTGACCTTAACGTTGCCTCTGTTGTCTTTATCAACTCCAAGCTGTTCAAGAAGGCCTTCGGCCACGGGATTGGTAAAACCCATCGCAAGAAGTACGAGCTGGGCCGGTATAAACTCGGTCTTACCGCTACGGACAAGTAGCGGACGTCCACCCGAGGGATCTTTTTCCCAAGTGACCTCCTCGACTTCCACCTTGTCTACCGCACCGTCTTTGCCTATAAACCTACGTGTATCAAGAAGCCATCTGCGTTCACAACCTTCCATATGCGAGCTTGACGTCTTAAGCACGATCGGGAAGTAGGGCCACGGAGTATCGGGGTTTTCTCCTTCAGGAGGCATCGGCATTATCTCTATCTGCGTGACAGACAATGCACCCTGACGGTTAGCCGTACCTACACAATCGCTGCCGGTATCACCGCCACCGATGACAAGTACATGCTTACCACGGGCCGATATACGCTCGTCGGCCGGTATCTCGACACCGGCGTTTACACGGTTCTGTTGTTTAAGTAGCTCAAGAGCGAAATGTACGCCTTTCAGATCGCGTCCTTCGACTTTCAAGTCTCTCGGAACCTCGGCACCAATAGCTACGCATACTGCATCGTAGTCTTCAAGGAGTTTTCGGGCATCAATGTCAACGCCTACATTTATACCTGTCTTGAACTCAACGCCCTCTTCCTTCATCAAGTCGATGCGTCGGTCTATTACACTTTTATTAAGTTTAAAATCAGGAATACCGAGACGCAACAGACCACCAATCGCCTCGTTTTTCTCATAAACCGTGACACTGTGTCCGCGACGGTTAAGTTGATTGGCACATGCCAGTCCGGCAGGACCCGAACCGATTACAGCCACCTTTTTACCGGTACGACTACGCGGCACACGCGGTTTAACATATCCTTCAAGAAAAGCCCGTTCGGCAATAGCCGCTTCGTTCTCTCTTATTGTCACAGCATCATGTTGCTTGTTGAGCACACATCCTTTCTCGCATAATGCCGGACACACGCGCCCTGTAAATTCAGGAAAGTCATCAGTCTCCGTAAGCAATTCATATGCTCCTTTTATATCATTACGGTACAACCTGTCCTGCCATTCGGGCTGTCGATTTCCGAGCGGACAGCTCCAATGGCAAAAAGGCACTCCGCACTCCATACACCGCGAGGCCTGCAGACGACGGTCCTCCGGGTTAAGCGTCTGCTCAACTTCACCGTAATCTCTCACGCGGTCACTTACCGGACGATAACCGGCCTCTTTTCTGTGTATTGTCAAAAACGCTTTGGGATTTCCCATACTTATTATTGTATTAAGCCGTTTTATATCTTTTATCAATCACGCTCGACACTGGCGATCTTCTGTTGCAGTTTCGCCATCTTTTCGTCATGAAGCACTTTTTTGTACTCAATGGGCACCACCTTTATGAACTTGTCGACATACTCCTGCCAGTTATCAAGCATACGTCCCGCCAACGGGCTCCTTGTATACTTGTAGTGGTTTCCGATCAGACGATATAGCTCTCTATTGTCGGCCATATCCTCGATCAGCGACAGCTCCACCATCTCCATATTGCAGAAATAGTCGAAATCACCATTAGGATTCCAGACATAGGCAACACCGCCGCTCATACCGGCGGCAAAGTTTCTTCCGGTAGAACCGAGTACTACAGTACGGCCTCCTGTCATATATTCACAGCAGTGGTCGCCTACTCCCTCCACGACGGCAATAGCGCCGGAATTGCGCACGCAGAAGCGTTCTCCTACTCGACCGTTTATGTATATCTCGCCCGAAGTAGCACCATATAACAGTGTATTGCCGGCTATAATATTGTCCTGAGGTTCAAATGATGATCCTACAGGCGGAACAATAACTATTTTACCGCCGGAAAGCCCCTTGCCGACATAGTCGTTGGCATCGCCTTCAAGACGGAAAGAGATACCGTGAGCAAGAAACGCGCCGAAACTCTGTCCGGCAGAGCCGCGGAATGTACATAATATAGTATCGTCAGGAAGTCCGGCATCGCCGTATTTTTTTGCTACCACTCCGGAAAGCATCGCTCCTACAGAACGGTCGGTATTGGCAATCGGAAAATCGAGCTCAACAGGCATCTTTGATTCTATTGCCGGAAACGCGCGGCTTATAAGCTTACGGTCAAGCACATTTTCGATGTCATGCTTCTGCGACACGACATTGACAATAGCATTAGTCTTTGACTCCTCAGGCATATGTATGATTTTCGAGAAATCAAGATGCGAAGTTTTGTGAGACGCGTGAACAGGCTTAACATACAGCATGTCGGCACGTCCGATTATCTCGTCAAGACTCCGTACACCTATTTCAGCAAGCGTCTCGCGGATCTCCTGTGCAAGAAAACGGAAGAAATTAACCACATACTCCGAACGACCGACGAATCGCTTGCGCAATTCCTCGTTCTGGGTAGCAACACCTACAGGGCAAGTGTTCAAATGACATTTACGCATCATGACACAACCGAGTACTATAAGCGCACTTGTGGCAAAACCATATTCCTCGGCACCGAGCATAGCCATAATCACGACATCACGAGCTGTTTTCAGCTGTCCGTCGGCCTGAAGTTTGACTTGACCACGCAAATTATTGAGCACAAGAGTCTGCTGTGTTTCGGCAAGACCAATCTCGACAGGAAGTCCGGCATATCTTATCGAACTTGCAGGTGATGCACCGGTTCCGCCGTCGCTTCCGCTTATCGTGATAAGATCGCTTTTGGCTTTCGCCACACCTGCGGCAATAGTACCTACCCCACTTTCCGACACCAGCTTCACACTGACTTTTGCTGCCGGATTCACGTTCTTAAGATCAAAAATAAGCTGGGCAAGGTCCTCGATAGAATATATATCATGATGTGGCGGTGGCGATATCAACGAGATACCGGGTATCGAATGTCGGGTTTTGGCGATTATCTTATCGACCTTAAAACCGGGCAACTGACCGCCTTCGCCGGGCTTGGCTCCCTGCGCTATCTTAATCTGTATTTCATCGGCATTTACAAGATATTCGGCCGTTACACCAAAACGTCCCGATGCCACCTGCTTTATGGCCGAACGCGCCGACGAACCGTCATCACGCACCTTGAAGCGTTCAGGGTCTTCACCGCCCTCTCCGGTATTGCTCCTCGCTCCTATGGCATTCATAGCTATACCAAGCGCTTCGTGAGCCTCACGGCTTATAGACCCAAACGACATGGCACCCGTAACAAAACGCTTCATTATATCCTCTACCGGCTCCACTTCATCTACAGGCACCGGATTGCCTTTTCGAAAATCGAGAAAATCGCGGATAAATATAGGTTCGGGCTTATTGTCGACAATAGATGTGAACTCCTTGAATTTCTTGTAGCTACCTAAGCGGGTTGCCAGCTGCAATGTGGCTATAGCTTCGGGTGTCCAAGCATGTGACTCGCCATCCTTGCGGAATGAGTATTGCCCTAAATGACGCAACGGACGGTCATCATCAAAATCAGACGAATAAGCTTCGCTATGACTCTTTAGGATGTCATTGCATAACTCGTCGATAGTGACGCCTGAAATCTTGCTTACAGTATTGCCGAAATACTTGGCCGACATATCATCCGATATACCTATAGCTTCAAAGAGCTGTGCGCCCTTATAGCTTGTAATCGTAGATATGCCCATCTTCGACATTACTTTAAGCAACCCCTTGTCGACTGCCTTGATGTAATTTTTCTCGGCCGTATGGAAATCCAACTGAATCTCTCTGCGCTCTACCAAGTCATTGATAACGGCAAATGCAAGATAAGGATTTATAGCACTTGCTCCGTAACCTGACAACAGCGCGAAATGCATAACCTCGCGTGCATCGGCTGTCTCGATGACAAGAGCTGTCTGCAATCGCTTTTTCTTGTCGATAAGATGATGATGCACAGCCGATGTGGCAAGCAATGACGGTATAGGAGCGTTATCGGCATTTACATCTCTATCGCTAAGGACAATATAATTGCAACCCTCGTCAACCGCACGCTCCGCTTCGTCGCACAACCGGGCTATGGCCGCCTCCATACCGGCAGCTCCGTCGACAACGGGAAATGTCATCGACAGTTTGCGCGTATTGAAGCCCTTGTATCTTAGATTGCATAAAAGATCAAGTTCACGATTGGTTATTATAGGCCGCTTGAGCAACACCATCTTGCATAGTTCGGGACTCGGTTCAAGAAGGTTCATGTCAATGGCTCCTATATATGAATCAAGGCTCATAACAAGCTCCTCGCGAAGCGGGTCTATAGGCGGGTTGGTAACTTGTGCGAAATGCTGACGGAAATAGTTGAACAGCAGTTGTGGTTCTTTTGACAACACTGCCAGCGGAGTATCATTACCCATAGAGTTAACAGGCTCCTTCCCGTCAACTACCATAGGAGTTATGATTTTTTCGACCTCTTCTCTATGATAGAAAAACGCATGGAGCAATCGGGCGAAATCATCGACCTTGTTGTCGACTTTTCGTCCACTGCTTATTTTATCGAGTATAATGCGATTTCGCGACAGCCAGTCACGATAAGGGAACTCAGACGCAAGTTTCTCTTTTAACTCGGCATCATGATATACCTCCCCTTTCTCCATATCGATCATGAGCATCTTGCCGGGGCGCAGACGTCCTTTCTCTTTTACTTCCGAGGCATCAAACGGCAATACACCCATCTCCGAGGCTATCACCATGGTATCGTTGTTTGTCACAAGGTAACGCGCGGGACGCAATCCGTTACGGTCAAGCATACCTCCTGCATAACGTCCGTCGCTGAACAAAAGTGTAGCCGGGCCGTCCCATGCTTCCATAAGTATGGAGTGAAACTCGTAAAAGGCTTTCAGCTCCGGCGATATCGGGTTTTTATCATTAAACGATTCGGGCACGAGCATGGCAAGCGCATGAGGCAGACTCATTCCCGCCATGACAAAATATTCAAGTACATTATCAAGTGAGGCCGAGTCACTCATCCCGGGCTGAATGATGGGAGTCACATCCACATCACCGAACACCGACGGATGCAATACACACTCACGAGCTTTCATCCACATGCGGTTGCCCTGAATGGTATTGATCTCACCGTTGTGTCCGAGCATACGGAACGGCTGGGCAAGAGACCATGTAGGAAATGTATTGGTACTGAAGCGCGAATGCACAAGCGCCATACCCGTAGTGAAGTGTGGATTCATCAGATCGGGGAAATAATAGCGCAACTGCAGGCTCGACAGCATACCTTTATACACGATAATACGCGAGGACAATGAAACGATATAAAACGCCTCCTTACCTTCAAGCGTCGAAGCGGCAATCTTCTTCTCTATGCGGCGGCGCAACATGTATAAACGCGGTTCAAGATCATCATTAGTCCTCTCATCGGCTATAAATATCTGTTTTATTACAGGCTCGGCCTCCCGGGCCACAACACCGAGTTGCTCATTGTTGACAGGCACATCCCTTACAGCAATGAGTGAAAGTCCGGCTTCCATAGCCTCACGCTGGATTATGTCAAGTATTATCTGGCGTGTGTCATCATCGTGAGGCAGAAAAATCAATCCGGTACCATATCGGCTCTTTTCAGGCACGGCGATACCTTGCAATAATATAAATTCATGCGGTATCTGAACCATGATACCGGCACCGTCGCCCGTTTTCGGATCAGCGCCTTCGGCACCGCGGTGCACCATGTGTTCAAGTACCTGTAGTCCTTTTTCAACAAGCTGATGCGATTTAATCCCCCTGATATTTACAAGCAACCCCACGCCGCAGGCATCATGTTCATAGCGTGGATCATAGAGGCCGTCAGGGACATGCGTAATAGGATAATGCATATATAAGCCCTATTTAATTATAAAAAATAGCGTGTGCCTCAGTGCCTTGTCTGACAATGACGGCACACGCCTTAAGATAAAAAGTCGTTTATTGTTATATTAGCGAATAAACAAGAGTTCGCGATATTTGGGAAGCGGCCACATCTCGTCATCAACCATAAGCTCAAGTTTGTCGATATGATAACGGATGACATCCATGCAGGGAACCACATTATCATGATATGCGATAGCTTTTTCACGCTCATCCTCAATACGATTGGCTGCCTTGCGGGCGTTTACCATCTTCTTCACCTCTTCCATGATTATGGCCATGTGAGTTGACATACGCTCAATGGTATCGAGGTCAAGCTGAGCAAGTTTGTCGCCCTTTTCATTGGGGAACAGAGACTTCAGTTTAAATACGTTATCAGTAAGTACAGACTGGTAACGTATAGCCACCGGTATCACATGATTTACGGCAAGGTCACCGAGTACACGTGCCTCAATCTGGATCTTTTTAGTATACATCTCCCACTTCACCTCATTGCGAGCCTTAAGCTCGACTTCCGAGAATACTCCGGTTGATGTAAACATATCGACAGATGACTTACTTAGATAAGCGTCAAAAATCTTGGGCACCGAAGTCTCGCAGTCGAGTCCGCGGCGTGCCGCTTCTTCCTTCCACTCGTCACTGTAGCCGTTGCCGTCAAAGTGTATGGCCTTGGAGTATTTTATTATCTCCTTTATCTCACTCAATAAAGCATGATTGAGGTCCTCTCCGCGCTCAAGACGTGCGTCGATTTTCTTTTTGAAGTCATACAACTGTTCAGCCACTGCAGCATTCAGAGCTATCATGGCCGACGCACAGTTGGCCGATGAGCCAACGGCACGGAATTCAAAACGGTTACCGGTGAAGGCAAACGGCGATGTACGGTTACGGTCGGTATTGTCCACGACAATTTCGGGTATCTGGTCAAGATCGAGTTTCATACCCTTTTTACCCGCAAGACTTATCAGTTCGTCGCTGTCGCTGTTTTCAAGACGGTCAAGTATTTCGGCAAGCTGACTTCCTACAAATATTGATATAATTGCAGGCGGTGCTTCGTTGGCGCCAAGACGGTGGGCGTTTGTAGCCGATTGTATAGAGGCTTTAAGTACTCCGTTATGACGATACACGGCAGCCATGACGTTGGCGACAAAAGTTATAAACTGCAAATTGGCCATAGGGGTTTTGCCCGGGGCAAATAGCAACACACCCTTATCGGTGCCGAGGCTCCAGTTGTTATGCTTGCCCGAACCGTTAATACCGGAGAAAGGCTTTTCATGAAGCAGTACACGGAAGTTGTGACGACGCGCCACCTCGGCCATAAGCGACATCAACAGCAGGTTATGGTCATTTGCAAGATTGGTCTCCTCATATATGGGAGCAAGTTCAAACTGGTTGGGAGCCACTTCATTATGGCGGGTCTTTGCAGGGATACCGAGCTTATGACATTCAATTTCAAGGTCAAGCATAAATGCTTCAACACGTGACGGTATTGCGCCGAAATAATGGTCTTCAAGCTGCTGGTTTTTCGCACTTTCGTGTCCCATAAGAGTACGTCCGGTCATGACCAAATCAGGACGTGCCGAATAAAGAGCTTTATCTACAAGGAAATACTCCTGCTCCCATCCGAGATATGAATTTACATGCTTCACCTCCGGATCAAAATACTGTGCGACTGCCGTGGCGGCTTTATCAACACTGTTCAGTGCACGCAGAAGCGGAGTCTTGTAATCAAGCGATTCGCCGGTATATGATATAAATATCGTAGGTATACACAGAGTCTTGTCCATTATAAACGCGGGCGACGATATATCCCATGCGGAATAACCTCGTGCCTCAAAGGTGTTACGTATACCGCCGTTAGGGAAACTCGATGCATCAGGCTCCTGCTGCACGAGCAATTTTCCTGTAAACTGTTCAACCACACCTCCCTTGCCGTCATGCTCGATAAAAGCATCGTGCTTCTCGGCAGTACCGTCGGTAAGAGGATGGAACCAATGGGTGTAATGGCGGGCACCATTGTCGATAGCCCATTGCTTCATGCCCGCAGCCACACTGTCGGCCACTTCACGGGAAAGGGCTTTTTTGTTGTCGATGGCATCGACAAGCGCATCATAGGTGTTTTTGGGAAGATATTCAAACATCTTCTGACGGTTGAACACATACTTGCCGTAATATTGCTCCGGGCGCTCGGCAGGAATATCAACAGGCATGGCTTTTCGGTCAAAAGCCTCTTCCACAACTTTAAATCTCAACTTTGACATAATATATTAATATAACAGTGATTATTTCACATTAAATCGTTTCAGACGCTCAACGGCTTTCATCGTATCTTCATAACGGCCAAATGCCGTAAGACGAAAATACCCCTCACCGGCAGGCCCGAATCCGGAGCCCGGAGTTCCGGCCACATTACACTCTTTGAGCAATATGTCGAAAAACTCCCATGACGATACTCCGTCGGGAGTCTTTATCCATATATAAGGAGCATCCTCTCCGCCATATACATCAAGTCCGGCAGCACGCACCCCGGCACGTAAAACGGCGGCATTACGCATATAGTAGTCTATCGTCTCTTTTACTTCACGGCGACCTTCGTCGGTATACAAAGCCTCGGCGGCGCGCTGTATTATATAACTGGCCCCGTTGAATTTGGTACATTGACGACGGTTCCACAAAGCGTTGAGCGATACAGAGTGACCGTTAGCGTCAACTCCATGCAGCTGCTTGGGCACTACCGTATAGCCGCATCGCAGTCCTGTAAAACCGGCCGTTTTCGAGTAACTGCGAAACTCGATAGCCACCTCCTTGGCTCCGGGTATCTCATATATACTGTGTGGTATATCTTCATGTCGTATATAAGCTTCATAAGCGGAGTCGAAAAGGATCAGCGCATTGTGGCTACGGGCATAATCGACCCATTGAGCCAATATATCACGACTGAGGGTTGTTCCGGTAGGATTATTCGGATAGCACAGATATATCACATCCGGATTGTCTACGGGCATCGGCGGAATAAAACCATTTTCGGCAGTACACGGCAAGTACTCGATATTGCTCCAGCGATTACCGTCATAGCTGCCGGCACGTCCGGCCATAACATTGGTGTCGACGTATACGGGATACACGGGGTCTGTCACCGCAATCTTGCACCCGTGCGATAATATATCTCCTATATTTCCGGTGTCACTTTTCGCACCGTCACTTATAAATATCTCATCGACCGCAATATCTATACCGCGGGCTTTGTAATCATACTCGGCGATTTTGGCCCGCAAAAATTCATAACCTTGCTCCGGGCCATAACCGTGAAACGTCTCCTTTCGCGACTGGTCGTCAGCAGCCTGTTTCATAGCCCTCACCGCAGCGGCGCATATAGGTGAGGTGACATCGCCTATACCCATCCTGATTATCTCCGTCCCGGGATTCTGCCGACGAAATGCCTCGATACGCTTCGCTACTTCTGAAAACAGATAGCTTGCAGGAAGCTTGCAGAAATTGTCGTTTACCTTTATCATTGTACCTTCAATCTTTTTTACCTTCAACTCACACGGTCATATACTCCGTCAAATACAGTAGTAGCACCACCAGTCATATATACATGACCGTCGCAAGGACTCCACTCGATGTCAAGATCGCCCCCAAGCAGATGTATGGTCACTCTACGGGCGGCACGCGATGTCGCCGCAGCCGCCACAGCCACCGCACAGGCACCTGTACCGCAGGCCATAGTCTCGCCGCTACCACGCTCCCATACCCTCATGTCTATTTCATCGGGCGATAATACCTGAGCGAACTCAATATTTGCCCTGTCAGGCCACATATCGTGCAGTTCAAGTTCACGGCCCAGTCCATGTACATCAACCTGCCGCAGGTCATCAACAAAAACAATGCCGTGAGGATTTCCCATCGACACGGCAGTAAGATGTACAGTGCCAGCAGATGTCGATACCGGTGCATCGATCATCTGCAACACCTCACACGTCACAGGCACTTCTGCGGCATTTAACTCAGGCGAACCCATGTCTACAGTCACTTTGTCAACCTTACCGTCGCAGCCTAAATGCAGATTTAAAATTTTGATTCCGGAAAGTGTTTCGAGAGTTACAGTCTTTTTGTCGGTCAGCCCGTTGTCATACACATATTTACCCACACAACGGCTGCCGTTGCCACACATTTTGGCTTCCGAGCCGTCGGCATTGAAAATACGCATTTTAAAATCAGCTTTATCAGAGGGGCATATAAGAATAATGCCGTCTCCCCCTACTCCCGTGTGTCGATCGCTCATTTCCACCGACAGCTCAGCAAGGCGTTCAGGTTCATGATCCATACAATTTATATATATGTAATCATTGCTGATGCCGTGCATTTTAGTGAATCTTATACTTTCCATCGGCGTGCGATTTTATGAAACATTAATTTCCGATTGCAAAGTTATACATTTTGATATAAATACCAACTATTTTTTAAAATTTTTCTTCAAAAATATTAATAACAGCGACAAATATCCATCCAATACACCAAGAACACAACATTTAGCTATAATTTTCACCAATTCCGCATCATATCGCCACTACGTCCACACCCCGAAACAACACATTGCAAACTTCAGACTAATTTAGATCTAAATTATATTTAAGAGAAAACATATAGGATGAAAAATCATGGACGATTGTTTGGAAATCTCAACAATAATCGCTACCTTTGTGTTATAAGACAAACGGCAAGAGAGCCGGATTGAAAGTATTACCACATCAAAGTTGATTGGGAAACTCATCAATTACTTATGAAATACCGAGACAAGCTTAGTTGACTGATGGCGGGCCCCAATTACTCTTCGGAGTGATGGCATTTATGCCCAAGGCGGATTACAAAGGTCGGCGAGCACTCAAATCCTGTCATTCGGAGTTTCATCGCATCCTTTGGTGTGGTCCTATAACAAAAGAGTCATCGCTTTTCAGCGGTGGCTCTTCTGTTTTTCAGTCCTATCATGTCGGCTTAGGAGCGTTGTACTGCACCGAGCAACTTCGATGGATGTCACGCATCTTGTCGGCAAGCGACCGCGGCGACAACACCAGCACTCCCCTACCAAAGCCGAGAAGTTCCGATACAAGTTCCGGATTCACGATAACGTCCATCTCGATAATCATTGAGCCGTCAGTGGAGTTACGCTCGACAACGCGCTGCGAATAGTGTATAGGCTTTGTTTGTATATAGCCTGACTGAATGCGGTCGACAAGAAGCGTAACCCGCTCTTTTTTCAGTCGGGAATGCTTGGTCACGCCTACCATGTCATTGAAATAATCAGCGTCGAAATCCGGATTTTCACGGTAATCAATATCATGCCTTATCTTAAAACCGGATATACGGTCAAGTGCGAGATTAAAGAGCGCCATGTCGTCCACCCGCGATCCAAACAGAAACCAGCGATTGCGGTATTCCTTAAGAAGATAAGGATATAATATGAACTCCGATTCACGGCGTGCACTGAATGACTGATAATATACAGTCACCGTCCGTCGCGCCGATATGACATCATACAACGGATTTAGGTATTCGAGTCCTTTAAGATTGGGATTTCGCTCGAAGTCCACTATCGGGCGGCGCATGGACGCGGACGCCACCTTGTCCTGAAGGCGATTGACGACATCGGCCATCTCATGAAAACGGTCAAACTCATCAAACTGTCGCAGCAAATCGATAGTGCGGTTGAGCACTTCTATGTCGTGTTGCGACAAAGGCCGGTTGTTTATACTGTACTCAGGGTCGGAGTAGCGATAATACTTACGGTCATATACCTCTATAGGTGCTTCATAGCCGAGCCGGTCGGAGCGCATCATCTGCAGGTCGAGCTGAACGGTGCGTGTGCTTACCAAGTCCTGCTTACCTTCATATTCATACAAAGCGTCGCTACAAGCATCGACAAGATCCTGAAGAGTCCATCGGCGTCCCGTGTTGCGCAGGCACCGGTCTATCGTGCGATAACGAAGCAGAGCGTTTTTATTTTGAGCCATTTACATGTATTTTTTGCAAAAATATCATTTTTTCTCAACTACGCAAAAACATTGCGTAGATAAGCCTCAACTTTGTGGCATAAACAATTAAATACAATATGTCATGAACGAAACAATCATCAACAACGTAACGGTAAAAAGCTGGGTCACAGAACTCGACGAACACGGACGTCAGGAGGTAATAAACCTCTGTCAGCTCCCCTTTGTATACCGGCACATAGCCCTTATGCCCGACGCCCATGGAGGCAAAGGCATGCCCATCGGCGGAGTACTCGCCACAAAGAACGTCGTAATACCCAACGCCGTAGGTGTCGACATCGGTTGCGGCATGTGTGCCGTCAAGACAAGCGTAAGAGTGGATGAACTGACACAGGAGGTACTGCGCAAAGGCATACTCCGCGGAATACGCAAACAGATACCCCTCGGACGCGACCGACACAAGACCGCACAGTCCGAAGAATTTATGCCGCAAGGATTCGATATTGAATCCACAACAACTGTCGTGGCGCGCCAGATAAATGCCGCCCGAAAACAATTAGGCACTCTCGGCGGCGGCAATCACTTCATCGAGTTGCAGCGCGATGACGAGGGCTATCTCTGGATAATGATCCACTCCGGCTCACGCAATCTCGGTAAGCAGGTAGGCGAATTTTACAACCAGAAAGCCGACATGCTGAACCGCAGGTGGTTCTCGTCAGTACCGTCGGAGATAGCACTCCCCATCCTGCCCGTAAAAAGCGAAGAGTTCAGCCAATATTGGGCCGAGATGGAGTACTGTGTGGCCTTTGCGCTGTGCAACCGCCGACTCATCATGCACCGAATTCAGGAAGTGATCGGCGATGTCATGCCCGACACCCGATTTGAACCCATGATCAATATAGCCCACAATTATGCGGCGTGGGAAAATCACTTCGGCGAGAACTGCATAGTACACCGCAAGGGAGCAACACTCGCCACCGCCGGCACCATAGGCATAATACCCGGCTCGCAAGGTACATGCTCCTACATAACCGAGGGACTTGGCAATCCGGAGTCGTTCATGTCATGCTCACACGGAGCGGGCCGGCGATTGTCGCGCACGGAAGCCCGCAACACTCTTTCGCTCCAAGAAGAGATAACCCGCCTCGAAAGCATGGGCATAGTACACGCCGTACGCAGCCGCGCCGACCTCGACGAATCAACCGGTGCCTACAAAGACATCGACGAAGTTATGGCCGCCCAATCCGACCTCGTGCGCATACGCACACGCCTCACCCCTATCGCCGTCATAAAAGGCTGAAAAACGCACATACTATTTTAACAACCGGGAAGCGACGATATTTTCGACAGCTCCCGGTTGTACTTAACGGCTTGAAGCTATGAAATTTTCAAAGCGTTCCATGCAGTCGAGCAAATGCATCGGCAGGCGTTTAGCGCACTCATCGGCCATCCATTGAGGTATAGGATAAACACAAGCCGCGATTGAGCCGGCTATTGCCCCCTGCGTGTCGGCATCACCGCCAAGCGACACTGTAAGCCGCATAACATCTTCAAAATCTTTTCCGTCAAGAAAGGCTATTATAGCTTCAGGCACAGAGCCTTGACACGACACATCCCATTGATAATCCGGCCGGATCTCCTCTATTGTACGTGTAAGGTCGTAATCAAACCGACCCATGATATACTCCCTGATATCATCTTTAGAATAGCCGTTACGAGCCATCCACACTGCTGCCGCCATGGCTTGTGCTCCGGCAATCCCGGCAGGATGATTATGCGATACTTCAGCCGTGAGCTTCGCCAACCGCAATGCTTCATCAAGCGTATGAGCATATAATCCCACCGGACTGACACGCATAGCCGAACCATTGCCCCAACTGTTGTAAGGTTGCGGCGTCTCACTCTCAAGCCAACTAATAAATCGACCGCCATATCCTGCCTTAGGATATTTACGCCCGAATTCCTGCATAATGCGGACTAAATCCTCCTTTGATTTATCACCGCTCGACATCAACCACTCCGCTACGGCAAGAGTCATAACAGTGTCATCAGTGAATTTACTTCGAGTGCAAATTAACTGAACGTCGTAAAATTTAAGTCGGCTATTCTCATAGAATGAGCCCACTATATCGCCTACTATCGCTCCTAACATAAAATATAACCGTTTATTAATAACTCTATTTCGTCTTAGATAATCGTAGAATGCCAAGCCGATTTATGCCGAGGCATCCGGAATGCACATAACAAAAATACAAATTTTTTCCAATCTCACACACTTTTAATTGTAAAACACAATTATATATTCGTATAAATGAAACGATTAGTGATAATTCTAATATTTTGAGTTGAATTCGTCAAGGAGGATTTTATTCGCACCTGAAGAGAAACGAGTTTTATGAAATTCATCAACCGAGGCATGACAACGTATGCATAAACATTGGAGATTGGATATCCTATTGTCTATTTTTATAGCATTACGATGGTGAGTATGAATATATTGTTGATCGAATGGATTAGTAATACGGCAACCACATATTTCACAAGTATATTTGTGGGTTGCACGGTATGCACGACTTATTTGTTCCCAATCTTTTGTGTAGCCGAAAATATCGACTTCGATATTTTCTTCAGTACTTGTCTTATCTGCATTTTTGAGAATTTTAACAAACTGGTCTGTAGTCATATTCTTAAACGCTTCTGAAGCCATCTTAAGACAATATTTACATAATGGGATATCTTTAACTTCTTTATCTATCATATTATCGTCCATATCATGTACCCAAACGGAAATAGTATTAGCTCGCCGATATTCAGGGATAGAATTATCAGAACTCATAAATGCTTCAATGATTGGACATTTACGAATATGAAAACGTGGCTTCCCATACCGTTCAAGATGATAACTTCGTTTATATAGAAAAATTTGCCTACGTGTTCCTTCAGAATTAACAAATATTCCGTCATTATTAAACTCAATAATACCATTCTTGATTTCTTCAAGAGTAACATCAGCGACATCAATAGGTTTATAAGCTTGAGCTTTATCCACATTATAGCCCATGTTAGCAAGCAAAACTTTAAGTCCACCAAAAGAATAGATTGGTGTTTCATCAATTGACGGCTTAGAACATTCCGGATCAGCATTTAATTCAATTTCTAAATTCATTTATCGGAATTTTTGTTAACGAAGTTTTCAAGTACATCATCGCCACTGGTGACGATACGGAACTCAACACGGCGTGACATGTCTTTGTCTATAGGTTTACCTGAACGGAGGATGTATTCTCCGTTATTGTCAACGGCTTTACCGTAAGAAAGGCCATTGGCGGTAAACCAATATTCAAGTAGATTACGCTGTTCAAGCGTATAATTTTGATATGACGGCATAGAGCGTAGATAACGTAAGACACTAAGAGCGCGTTGTTGAGAAAGAACAACATTAGCTATATATGGATCAAAATCGTACTTAGGAATAGGCACATCGTCTGTGTGGCCTTCTATGCGTATTTCTTGAATGCGATTTTTTAAGCTGTCGTTTAACAGAATATTGAAATAGCGCGGAAGAAATTCATTGAGAATAGTGCGAAAACGAGGAGTTAATTCATACGAGCCTGTGGCAAAAAGAACAGTAGGTTCTTTGAATTTCATAGAGAGGTCTTTCCCTATTGCCATCTGCCACTTTAACGTATCTCCCTCAAATTCTTTAACAAGTTTTTGATGAAGTTCATTTTTAGTTTCAACATAATCAGTAAGCACCGATTGGTTTTGTTGGACACGGCTAATATAAGCAATAGCTATAAAAAGAAATATCACCATAAGACCTGTCATAAGGTCGGAAACTGAAAGCCAAACATTGGGACGTGACATAATTATTTGCCTTTAACCATTGACTGAATACACGAATCAAGTTCAGCGAGGGTAGTACCCAATCGAGCATAGAACTGACGATCTAAGTTTGTGAGTTGCGAGTTAAGCGTCTGAGAACCAGCTCTAATTATATCAAGACCTTCTTCTAAGCTGCGCTTTGTACCATGCCAAAACTGCTCATTGTAGTCCTTGATTTTACTAATTTCATCAAGTTTATCGAGAAGTAGCTGTACAGTATCAACAAAGTTACGCTGTTTGCGCACCCAATCGTTAAGGGCTTTAGTAGAAACATCGAAAGATTCCATATTAGAATGAGAGAGCTCAGCTGTCTGTTGAAGTTTGGTAGAGATTTCAAGAAACTTCTGATCATTGACGATAACTTCATTGAGGGCGTCGATGAGTTGCCGTAGTTTGCCTCCCTCACCGACGAGCGTAGCGGTGTCGTCTTTAACCTTATCAAGAGAAGTAGAGGTAGCCTCAAAGTTCGTGGCCATCTCCTTATACTGCCGAGTTAGGGAGGTAATCATTTCCTTGTTTTCCTGTTGCCACTGATTGAGGCGTTCAACTGATTTATTCAGTTGGTCGAAGTTCTCTTGAATGAGCTTATTGATAAGCATATTCATCTGCTTTTGAAACTCCTCAGTTACTTTCTTCATTACCTCAACGAGAGCTTCCGTATTGCTCTTTTTGAGAAGCTCAGTAAATTCATCGAATTTATATTCCAAAAGTTTATTTGTTTTATTCATACCCTCCTCAATAGAAAGGACTTCAGCATCTAGAATATCTTTGAGTTTCTGAACTTGCTCGTTAATATCGTCTTGGGTACCTCCCATACCAGAAAGAACATCAAGAATTTCAGGTAAATGATGCGTAAATTCTGAGATTTCTTCGGAATATTTTTGAGTAGCCACAATGGCTTCTATTTGCTTAATATTAGATTCTTCAAGGTTTCCTATTGAATTGAGAGTAGCCGAAGATATTTCTGAAATATTTGCCAATGCGCCCTCTTGGCTTCGTTGTATTATAATTAAAGAATCCATATTCGAAGCAATTTCGGTTTCAATAGTGTTCATATTACCGAGAGTTTCGGTTATAGCAGACTGCGATTGATTAACCTTATCCATAATATCTCCAATAGTAAGGCAGAAAGCCTTACGGTCTCTCTCAGATTCAGCCATCTGTTCAGAAAGTTTAGTGAGCATTTCTCTGTTTAGCTCACCCATTTGCCCTACTGCTTGACAGATAATACCTGCTGCTTGATTTATATCTGAAACACCTTTATCTTTTTCATCTTGTTTTATATTGATATAAGATGATAAAACCATAGAGCAAAACATTCCTGCAAGCGATGTGAAGAAAGCAGTTTTTAGTCCGTCAAGAAGGCAGGGAATCGATTCGTCTAAATTGGATGTATCAAATGAAATTAATCCTATAGTAATACCATAAAATGTCCCTAGAACTCCAAGAGTTGAAATCACGGTTGGAAAGTACTCTACAATGCGACGTTTCGAAATGAGTCGATCCTTTTTCTTATAAAATATTACTTTTACAAAAAATACGATTGTCGCAACGCCAATAATAACGAGGCAAATCCATGAAGATAATGGCATTTGGAAATTCATCGATTGAAATATGCCACAAGCTCCATATGGCAGCTAATTAATATAAAAGAAAAGCGGGAGCCTACATTGTTGCCCATCCCGCTATCTGAGGCCTACCACAGCCCATCACAATAGGACGGACAACGTAGCCTCCACGCCAAATATGCATATACCGCTGAGCATTCAAGATAATTGTATCTGCTCAGATATGGTAATGGGCATACCCGTGGCGCTTACATTGTCGTATCCTTGACTGTGATTTGAAAGTGGTAGTTCCAGATAGCCAAGAACAAACGTCAATAAACGCTTTCTAATAAAGACCTCCCAGCCGTCATTTCTCTAAACGACACAAGGCGTGGAAATCGGCACAAATTTAAATAAAAATTTTGATATAGCAACCATATGTGTTACAGAATACAACAATATACTTCCAAATATACCAAAATATCATACTAAAATATTGATAAACATCAGTCAAAATAATAAGACCAAATATAAAACACACAAATTTTAATAACGCTTGATGACTATTATTCAATGCAAATTCACTAATCTATAAACGATTGTAAATATATGTTTATGACAAAAATTTGTAACTCGGCTTTTTTCACCGCATTTTTGCGGTGATTTCGGTTGTTTTTCGCCGCATGTTCATTATTTAGTGTATATTTGGCTTTATTTTAGAAGCTTTCGCTCGGCAAACTGCAAATAAATTTGGTTTTGCCCTCCACTTATCATTATCTTTGTAAGTTAATCAGACAATGAGATGCTATGAATTTTCAACTTGAATCGCAGTACAGCCCCACCGGCGACCAGCCGCAAGCCATCAAGGAGCTTGTGACCGGACTTAACGACGGTGCCGCAGCCCAGACACTGCTTGGCGTGACCGGCTCGGGTAAGACGTTTACCATGGCCAATGTCATCGCACAAATAAACCGACCGACCCTTATCTTAAGCCACAACAAGACTCTCGCCGCGCAGCTGTACGGTGAGTTCAAGCAATTTTTCCCTCACAATGCGGTGGAGTATTTCGTGAGCTACTACGATTACTATCAGCCCGAAGCCTACATACCGTCGTCAGACAAATATATCGAAAAAGACCTTATGATCAATGACGAGATCGATAAACTGCGCCTCGCTACTGTCTCGGCGTTGCTATCGGGGCGGCGCGACGTAGTGGTGGTGTCGTCGGTGTCGTGTCTTTACGGTATGGGTAATCCGGAGGACTTCAATGCCGGCGTAGTTGAAATCAAAGTGGGTCAGAAGATAGCCCGCAATGCTTTTCTGCGCAAGCTCGTCGACGCCCTTTACAGCCGCAACGAGATAGAACTTGCACGTGGTACATTCCGCGTAAAAGGAGACACAGTCGATATACGCCTCGCTTACGAGGAGATAACTCTGCGCGTGATATTCTGGGGCGACGAAATCGAGTCAATATCAACGATACACTCAGAGGACGGGACATCGCTCGGCAGCCATGACCGCTTCAATATATACCCTGCAAACCTTTTTGTAACGTCGCGCGAACGCACAGGTCAGGCCATCGCCCGTATGGAGATCGATCTGGGCGAACAAGTGGAGTTTTTCCGTCGTGAGGCCAAGGAGCTTGAAGCGAGCCGCCTGTATGAACGTACGACTTACGATATAGAGATGATACGCGAGATAGGCCACTGCTCCGGCATAGAAAACTACAGCCGCTACTTCGACGGGCGCCAACCGGGCATGCGCCCGTTCTGCCTGCTTGACTATTTCCCTAAAGATTTTCTTACCATAATAGACGAAAGTCATGTCACGATACCGCAGATAAGGGCTATGTACGGAGGCGACGTATCGCGCAAAATGAACCTTGTGGAGTATGGCTTCCGACTCCCTGCGGCACTCGACAACCGACCGTTGAAGTTTAACGAATTTGAGTCAATGACTCAACAGACTATATATGTAAGCGCCACGCCTGCCGATTACGAGCTTGAGAAGAGCGAGGGAGTCATTGTCGAACAGATAATACGCCCCACCGGCCTGCTCGACCCGCTTATATGCGTAAGGCCGTCGCTAAATCAGATCGACGACCTGCTCGAAGAGATACAACAGCGTGTAGAACGCGACGAACGCGTGCTCGTGACCACACTGACCAAACGCATGGCGGAGGAGTTAAACGAGTATATGCTGAAACTGCGTGTCAAAGCCGCCTACATCCACAGCGACGTTGACACCCTCGACCGCATAAAGATACTGGATGACCTGCGGGCCGGAACGTATGACGTACTTATCGGCGTAAACCTGCTTCGCGAAGGGCTCGACCTGCCGGAAGTGTCGCTCGTAGCCATTCTTGACGCCGACAAAGAGGGCTTCCTGCGCAGCCACCGTTCGCTCACACAGACCGTAGGTCGTGCTGCCCGAAACCTTAACGGCACCGTCATCATGTATGCCGACAAAATCACCGACTCCATGAGACTTACCATAGAGGAAACGGAGCGCCGACGCTCACTCCAACTCGCATATAACGAGGAGCACGGAATAACACCTCAGGCTATCGTAAAAGCACGTCAGGCCATTATCGGCATCGACGACGAAGACACCGTAGCCGTACATCCGTCGAAAACATCGGGCAAGCACGAGAAGGGCAAGTCAGGCAACAAGAAAGTGCCCTATCTCAACGAATATACGCATACCGTCAACATTGCCGCCGACCCCGTTATACCCTACATGAACAAAGCCGAGCTGCAACGGGCCATAACCCGACTGCGCGGAGAAATGGTGGACGCCGCAAAACGAATGGAGTTTATGGAGGCCGCGCGCATGCGTGACGAGATAATGAAAATGGAGGACCATTTAAACACTTTGGCATGAGACCCGAACAATCATTATGGCTCCCTACTTCGGCAAAAGAAGTGGAAGCGCTCGGATGGGATTATATAGATGTCATCATTTTTTCGGGCGACGCGTATGTGGATCACCCGTCATTCGGAGCGGCGGTAATAGGCCGTACACTTCAGGCCCACGGGTTAAGAGTGGCTATTGTACCGCAACCCAACTGGCGTGATGACCTGCGCGATTTCCGCAAACTCGGTCGCCCGCGCCTATTCTTCGGAGTATCGGCAGGAGCCATGGATTCGATGGTCAACCACTATACCGCCGCTCGACGCCGTCGTAGCGACGACGCCTATACTCCCGGCGGCCGCCACGGCATGCGTCCCGACTATCCGACAATAGTATATTCCGAGATATTGCGCAAACTATATCCCGATACCCCCATCGTGGCAGGAGGTATTGAAGCCTCATTGAGGCGGGTGTCGCACTATGACTATTGGCAGGACCGGCTAAGGCCTTCAATACTGCTCGACGCCCCGGTGGATATCGTCATCTACGGAATGGGCGAAAAGCCTGTTATAGAAATTGCCGACCGTTTATCGGACGGAGAGCCTGTACAAAGCCTTACCGACGTGCCGCAGACAGCTGTTCTCGTTCCGGCATCAAAGCTTCCCGCTCCCGACGTGAGCAATATAATATTAAGCTCCTTCGAGGAATGTCGACGCGACAAGAAAAAGCAATCGGCCAATTTCAAGCATGTCGAACAACAATCCAACCGCATGCACGGCGCAGTCATATGGCAACGTCACGGTGACAAAGCTGTAAAAATCACGCCCATGCTGCCACCGATGACCACGGGTGAGATAGACGCCTCGTTTGACCTGCCATATACCCGCCTGCCCCACCCGCGCTATCGTGGGAAGACCATTCCGGCATGGGACATGATAAAGCACTCTGTCAACATGCACCGTGGGTGCTTCGGCGGGTGCGCATTCTGCACCATATCGGCCCATCAAGGCAAGTTCATCGCATCACGCAGCAAAGAGTCGATACTGCGCGAAGTGCGACAAATAGCCGCAATGGACGACTTCAAAGGATACATCAGCGACTTGGGTGGCCCGTCAGCCAACATGTACCGCATGGGAGGCAAGGACCTGTCAATATGCGAGAAATGCCTCAAGCCCTCGTGCCTGCATCCCAAACCGTGCCCGAATCTTAACAATGACCACGGGCCACTTCTTGACATATATCATGCCGTCGATTCGATGCCGTCTATCAAGAAGTCATTTATCGGCAGCGGTGTACGCTATGACCTGTCGATGCACCGGTCAGGCAACGAAAAAACCGACCGCACCAACAGGCAGTACAACGAAGAACTCATCGAGCGACATGTATCGGGACGTCTGAAGGTAGCGCCGGAGCATACATGCCCACATGTACTGGACGTCATGCGCAAACCTTCGTTTGACCTGTTTTACGAGTTCAAAAAGATATTTGACCGTATCAATCGAGTAGCCGGCCTAAATCAGCAGCTGATACCCTACTTTATATCATCACATCCCGGATGTCGGGAAGTGGATATGGCTCAACTTGCCGCAGAGACAAAAGACCTGAACATGCACCTCGAACAAGTGCAGGACTTTACTCCCACGCCGATGACTGTCGCTACCGAAATCTACTACTCGGGGTATCACCCTTATACGGGAGAACGCGTATACTGCGCAGTCAAGCCGGAAGAGAAACTTGCCCAACGCCGTTACTTTTTCTGGTACGACAAGACTTATCGAAGCGACATAATAAATGCATTGAATCGTCTGCATCGTCCCGATCTCATTCGGCGCCTGTACCCCGCTTACCGCGATCCGCGCAATCGCCGATAAATACATCCAGTTAAGATGTCAATGAAATCAACAGACTTGCAATCAAAAAGGATACAGGGACATCTTTTTGCCCTTATGGCCAACGTAATGTGGGGTCTGATGTCGCCTATAGGGAAATCGGTCCTTGAAGAATTTTCGGCATTATCCGTTACAACTTTTCGTATGGTCGGTGGTGCCGCAGCATTTTGGATATTATCGCTTTTCTGCAAGCATGAACATGTCAATCATCATGACATGATGCGTATTGCATTTGCATCATTATTCGCCCTTGTATTTAATCAGGGTGTATATATTTTCGGTCTTTCCCTCACTTCTCCAATTGATGCCTCAATAGTTACAACCACTCTACCCATTGTCACGATGATTGTGGCTGCCATATACTTGAAAGAGCCGATCACATCAAAGAAGATCATCGGTATTTTTATCGGAGCCGCCGGAGCGCTTACTCTCATTTTTAGCGGTCGCTCAGGTGGAAACGACACCGGCAGCATTATCGGCGATCTCATCTGTTTTACCGGTCAAATCAGTTTTGCCGTTTATTTAACGGTATTCAAAGATCTTACACAAAAATATTCGGCAGTTACTGTCAACAAATGGATGTTTACCTATGCATCCATCTGCTACATACCGTTTTCTTATACCGGTATATCATTAATAAATTGGCATATTGTTCCTTCTATCGCTATTTGGGAAGTAATGTATGTTGTGCTTGGAGGCAGTTTTCTTGCATACATATGCATACTTGCCGCACAAAAATTATTACGTCCTACAATTGTAAGTATGTACAACTACATGCAACCAATTGTAGCAACCATTGCTGCAATAATAATGGGAATAGGAGTCTTCAATTGGCAAAAAGGCTTGGCTATAGTTTTGGTATTTATTGGTGTTTATATCGTCACGCGGAGCAAATCCAAAGTACATTAAAAAATAAAGTTACCATTTACATTATTGCATTTCAATAATATTTCAATCGTTTTGCATTACATATTTTATATTTTCGACATCATATAAATAAAAAAGCCCTGATGCTTCGATCAAGGCTGTCCGGCTCAATAAATAAGCCTTATAATAGTAGCAGGCGACATTTCCCTTAAATGGGGTAATGTTAGGTTTGGCTTCATAGGATTAAATTTATTTTCCATGCAAATGTAATCATTATTTTTAACATTGCAAAATTTAAGTTAATTCTATCGATTATTTACCAACGGTATTCCGACTAAAATCGTATATCTATTCATTAAATATTAAAAATCGTTGCTTATTGCAATAATCTTATTGGTTATAGAGTTTTATTGATAACTTTGCATCCGCAAAAAACGCATATTTGTATCTGATGAAAATTTCACATGCCCATAGGCCACCCTCTCTTGTGGCGTCACTCATACCTGTTGTTGTATTGATAATCGGACTTATCACAATCATAATGACTTACGGTGCCGGCGCCGTACAGGATATGAGCCATTATATATTGCTCTCGGCTGCAGGCATTGCCGCCACAATATCATTGGTTTTCTATCGCCGTCCGATAAGAGCCCTGCGCATTGGCATGTTGAAAAGTGCGGCACAAGTACTGCCTACCATACCGATCTTACTTATGATAGCGACGGTAGCTGCCACTTGGATGTTATCAGGAGTAGTACCTACACTTATAACATATGGACTTGAAATTCTCAATCCATCGGCCTTTCTTGTGACAGCATGCGCCGTATGCGCCCTGATATCGGTGTTGAGCGGGAGTTCATGGACTACCATAGCTACCATCGGGGTCGCTTTTATGGGCATAGGTTCGGTATGGGGATATAATCCGGCATGGATAGCGGGAGCAATAATTTCAGGAGCCTATTTCGGCGACAAGGTGTCGCCTCTTTCCGACACCACGGTACTTGCATCATCGACGTGCGACGTAAATCTGTTCACACACATACGATATTTGATGTGGACATCCATACCTGCCATGGGAATTGCATTAGCCGTTTTTGCCATTGCAGGAACAACCGGAAATCATGATGCCGATCAACAGTCGACAATGATGCTCGCACACCTGCATGAAGTATTTAATATCACACCATGGTGTATGCTCATACCTCTTGCCACCATAGGCTTAATTATTCTAAGACTCAATACGGCCGTAACTCTCGGTCTAAGCAGTATACTCGGAATTGTCGGAATATTCTTGTGGCAACCAAATATATTGGCCTCTTTATCCGCGTCGGCCGACATTACCGATGTCGCCACGGCCATAGTTAAACTGCTCGTGACAGAGACATCACCGGCAACAGGCGACCCCATGCTTGATTCGCTCGTATCGACAGGAGGGATGAAAGGCATGTTACCTACCATATACCTGATACTAAGCGCAATGATATTCGGAGGAGTTCTCATGGGCTCCGGCATGCTGTCACGCATCACGCACTCAATCACAAAGCATATAAATTCATCAAGAACGACAGTAACTACCACTGTGGCTACAGGTTTGATGCTCAACGGTTGTACCGGAGATCAATATCTGTCTATTATACTGAACGGCAACCTTTACCGCAACCTATATAGACGTAACGGGCTTGAGTCCAGACTGCTAAGCCGGTCTATCGAAGACTCCACCTCAGTAACATCTGTGCTTATTCCGTGGAATTCATGCGGGCTTACACAATCGGCCGTACTCGGAGTAGCCACACTCACCTACCTTCCTTACTGCATATTCAACATAGCGAGCCCGTTGGTTTCAATTGCTACCGCATGGATAGGATTCCGCATACGCCGCGTGATGAAACAGGCCGTAGCCTGACACTACGCAATTAATGCCCTCGCATGCGGTATCGTAGTGAATTTCTTTGTAAATTTGTGCCGCAATACATTTCGCAATGGGAAAAACGATACTCATAACGGGTGGCCAACGTTCCGGCAAAAGTGAATTTGCCGAGCGTCTGGCTATGTCTATGAGTGACCATCCGGTATATATAGCGACTGCACGCATATATGATGACGAGTTTCGCCTGCGGGTAGAAGCACATAAAGCCCGTAGAGGAGCATGCTGGAAATCGATAGAAGAGCCGCTTTATCCAAGCCGATACTGTTATAAAGACGCTACCGTGCTTTTGGATTGTGTCACTCTGTGGGCTACCAATATGTTTTTCGAATACGGTGAAGATGTCAATAAAGCATATTCCGCATTCCGAAACGAGTTTGATGCTTTTATTGCCGAAGATGCCGACTATATACTTGTAACCAACGAGATAGGCATGGGAGGCACAAGCGACAATCCCATGCAGCGCCGATTCACTGACCTTCAGGGTCTCGTAAACCGGTATGTGGCTGAAAAATCAGACGAAGTGTATCTGCTCATATCAGGCATAGATGTAAAAATAAAAGGTTAACTATATCATGACTACATTTAATATATCGCGTCCCGACAGAGCCATAGAACAGAAACTCATCGATAAAATCGACAATCTTACAAAACCCAAAGGCTCGCTCGGAATGCTCGAACGTTTGGCCTTGAAAATAGGTCTTATACAGCAGACTCTGACTCCTTCATTGAAAAATCCGTGCAATATTCTGTTTGCAGCCGACCACGGTATAATTGAAGAGGGCGTGACTGTATCGCCCAAAGAGGTGACATGGCAACAGCTCAGCCACTTCTCCAAAGGGGGCGCAGGCATAAATTTTCTCTGTGACCAGCATGGATTTAAACTTGTGCTTGTCGATGCGGGCGTTGACTACGACATTCCCGCCGGCCACGGCATAATAAATCTCAAGGTGCGAAAATCCACGCGCAACTTTCTGTATGAGGCAGCCATGACAGCCGACGAGCTGGAGCTATGTCTGCAACATGGTGCCGACGTAGTGGTCGACGTGCATGCACAAGGGTGCAATGTGGTTAGTTTCGGCGAAATGGGAAGCGGTAATACGTCGCCGTCATCAATGTGGATGCACCTTTTCACGGGCATACCTCTTGACCGATGCATCGGTGCCGGCGCAGGACTTAACAACAACGGCATCAGTCATAAATACGATGTATTGTCACGTGCACTCGCCAACTACAAAGGCGGCAATAGTGTGAAAGAGAAGATGGCTTGGTTTGGCGGCTACGAACTCGCCATGGCCGTAGGAGGCATGCTGAAAGCCGCAGAACTCGGCATGGTTATACTTGTGGACGGGTTCATAATGACTGCTTGCATACTTGCGGCGAGCCGACTATATCCTGAAGTCATGGATTATGCCATATTCTGTCATCAAGGCGACGAATCGGGCCATAAACTTATGCTCGAATATCTTGGAGTAAAAGCCGTGCTTCACCTTGATTTAAGGCTCGGCGAAGGCTCCGGTGCGGTATGTGCTTATCCCATAATACAGTCGGCGGTCAATATGATCAACAATATGGACTCGTTTCAAAGCGTGAACGTGACCAAATACTTCTAAACGATGTATAGCCTTCTTGCCGCCCTGACATTCTTCACCCGGTTGCCGTTTTGGAAAATTACCGAAATCCCCAAAGAGTCCTACAAACGGGTCGTTACGTTCTGGCCCCTTACCGGATGGCTTACAGGCGGCGTCATGTGTGCCGTATTCTGGATTACGACTCAACTGTTTAATCCGATCATAGCCGCTGTGTTTGCCATAGCATCACGACTGCTTGTGACGGGCGCACTGCATGAGGACGGCCTCGCCGACTTCTTCGACGGCATGGGCGGAGGCACTACGCGCTCGCGCACACTTGCCATAATGAAAGACAGCCATATAGGCACATATGGAGTAATCGGCCTTATATTGTATTTCTTGCTTGCCACGCTTCTTATCGCGGACATGGATCATATAAGCGGCAGATATATCATAGCCGTTCTGTTTGCAGGCGATGTATGGAGCAAACTATGTGCTGGACAGATTATAAATTTTCTGCCATATGCACGTACTGAAGAAGAAGCCAAAAACAAGACGGTGTATAACCGCATGTCAGCGACCGACTTTATAATAGCGATTATCACCGGTGCCATACCGTTGCTATTGCTCCCGGTGACTCTGTTACCGGCGGCAGTCGCTCCTGCATTAGTATCCTGTATTATAATCCTGTATCTGCGCCGACGGCTCGGCGGATACACCGGCGACTGCTGCGGGGCCCTGTTTCTGCTGTGTGAGCTGTCTTTTTACATTGCCGCCGATCTGCTCTTGAATCATATATTATGAAAATAACACTTATAAGACATACATCGGTAGATGTAGTTCCGAGCACATGTTATGGCCGGACTGACGTGCCGCTTGCACCGACATTCACGTTCGAAGCCGAGTCGGTAAAAAAGCGTCTTGAAGGACGACTGTTTAACAAAGTATTCACAAGCCCGCTGTCAAGATGTAGACGACTTGCCGAGTATTGCGGATACCCTGACGCCATCATTGATAACCGACTTTTGGAGATGAACTTCGGGGCTTGGGAAATGCAACGCTTCGACTCCATAAGCGACCCACGTTTGCAGGAATGGTATGACGACTATATAAATGTCAAGGCCACTGACGGAGAGTCATTCATGGACCAACGCGCACGTTTCATGTCTTTTATTGAAGAAATAACAGCCTCGTCAAATGAAAATGATGAAATTGCCCTTTTCACCCACGAGGGCATTCTTATACAGGCCATGATGCTTTATAACGGCCTAACGGCAGAAGAGGCATTTAACAGCCAACCCTCTTATGGAGCTATAATGACATTCGAGCCTTGGCGAGAATGAAGTTTTTTCTTGGAAAACTTTTTTATGTCGTTTATTGTTAATATTTTGCAGAGTTAGAAAAAAAAAATCGCTAACTTTGCATCGTCATCGATCGAAGAACGAAAGACTTGGTTGGCCGCATTACCGCAAATGCGGTTTTTTTATGCCTTGTTCTGAAGTTTACGCATATAATATGCGTGATTAGATTGGTCAACACAGAAACCGGTAATTAACGCAAAATTAGGGTTGATATACTCTACCACGACCATATAACCTTTTTCCCGATACCAGAAATATTCACGTTCTCGACCGGAGTTTTCAATATACCGGAATCGGGTGATGCGTTTGTCGGACGCATTTTCCAATATGGGCTTAATCCAATGAACGCGCACGGCACGCTCGCCATAAATAGGATTCATAAGGGAGAAGCATGTTGACAAGTTTTATTTAAAACAGTATATTAAGTGGCGTACATAATCTTCTCTCTGAAAGGATACATATATATTGCCCCAACCAAACTGAGCTATGAAAGCTGAGGGAAACAAGATGATTAAGCCAGACATCCGCATTTTCGTGGTATTCCATGAAGATGCGGATTTTTTCTTGCCCGATTATCACCGAGTTACGAATTTTTGTTGTAACTTTGAGTATGACAACACTCTATAAGATCCTGACTCTATGTATTGGCTTTGCTCTCTCCAACAACCTATGGGCGCAAAGTCAGTTGACTTATTGCGAAAAGCAAGTAGAACATGACTCTATCGTTGTTGACGTTTTAAGGGTTTTAGAGTTAAATGATGATGCCTATTCTGCCAAGATTGCCAAAGAGAAATGGCAATCAGGTGAAGCAAAGTTATTGTTGCAGGGCGGCATAGCTCCTGTAGCGTATATAGGACAGGAACAGTTCAAGGAAAAATTTGGCGTTGATTATGATGATTTCGGATGTATCGCACATTGTTCGGAGAGACAAATGGAAGAATACAACATCGTCATTATGGATTATCTGACAGTAAAATTCGGCAATGAATGGCGAAATCACATAAGGAAAGACATACCGGGATTAAACAAATATGGCACTGAAGCCTTCAAGAAAATATCCTATGACTACAACGGCATAGCGACTCTGATTATTTCTGTAATTTATAATTCGTTGGAAAAATCGGTAGGATTCGACAGCAAAGATTCAACCTTTGTTAAAGAAAATATTGGCTGCGAACCCACTACATCACTTGATTTTTTATATCGTGGTATCGAATATTATGTCCCTATATCTTGTAATACTGACATGAAAGAACCTCCATCAGAAAATGAACTTATAGAGATAACTATTAAGTTTTATGATCCCAAAAGGGTTCGGTATTCAAAGGACCAAAAGCCTTATCCGTTTAGCATTATCGAAAATATAAATCTACTTCGATAAATATGAAACGTAGTCATAAGATAACAGGTATTACTGTTGGAACAGTAATTGTATTGATCTTGACTGTTTGTTGTCTGTTGGCATTTTATCCGCAGTTGTTTATGGGCTATCCGCCCGAAAATGGACATAATGAAATTAATCGGAATGAAATTGTTAAAAGGATAAATAACTACATAGCACAGTATAATCGGCTTCCGGAGTCGTTATCGGAAATAGGCTTTGAGCAACTGCCGGGACTGTATAAGTATTATGGGCATTCGGTGGATTTGATTAAATGCGCAGACTTGGACTATGTGCTTGAGTATTGGAATAAGGATAGGAAACTATGGCAGTATGTGTCAGAAGATAAAAAATGGTATGATTATGCTTGCTGGGAGTTTGAGCCACCAATAAATATTGATACCATACGAGGCATTAATAAGGTGTATTATGCGCCACGTGAAAACATGCAGTTGGAGTTTGATAGTTTAGGAATCAATGATAACGTCACTTCAATACTGGATTATGATACCGAGGACACACCCGATTCGATAGCCTATGTAAGAGGTTACACAGCCGACACATTAAATATGGAGGGATGGGTCGCATATCGCGCTAACAGCCGCCTTCATTATGTGAAAGAATTCGGAGAATGGGAATATTATGACGAACATGGCAACTGCTATCGTAAGTTCTGGAATTATAAAGAAAACGGGAAATTGATATATGAAGCTGACTGATACAAAATATATGATTATATGCGGGTTACTGCTGTCGGTTTGCATAAGTGTTTATGCACGCAATGTCAGTGTCAGCGGACGTGTGGTTGACAAATATAATGGCGAGCCGCTGATAGGGGCTTGTGTATATGCCACTTGTGCCGATAAAAAAGACAGTGCTCTGGTGGTAACGGATATTTCGGGATTGTTTACGGTGTCAGTCCCGGAGAATCAGTTATTTCGATTTCAATATATGGGTTACAAGGATACATTTGCTCTCGCAAAGTCAAACCTGCTGATTGAAATGGAGGATGGCGGAGAGTGGAAAAATCCATTGTGGATTGTTGACAGTTTAATAGCTGATGTGAATTATCCGGATATATGGTATCAGTCACCATTTGGTGATATCTCATTGGAATCATTGGTCTGTGAAGCGATGCCGGTGTTGCGGGAATATGATATAAAAAAAGTTGATTTAATAGACTCAACTATTTGCTACGGCAACATTCTATACAATGGATTGTGCAGGGTAACTACGAAACCGACAACCGTGCAGGTGATTGTTGACGGTGAAAACTGCGGCATTATAATGGAGCGTCCCGGTCGATTGGTCGGAGAAACCGGAGCCATAAAATATGTCTCGAATATCCTGAGGATAGACAGTGTAGTAGATGCCGTAGCCATTGACACCAAGAAACTTTTACTTATACCCACCGAGTATTATAAAAAAGCTGAGAAAATGTTGGTCGTGACTACGGATCACCATTACCCCTCTGTGGCTGAGTCTGGTTTTCTGCCATATCAATATGACAATGGCGATGATTATGTCTCTGATGGACGGTATCGAATTGTGGATAGTGATGGAAGAATAGGATATGCCACAGCAAACAATGCGGTGATAATACCTCCTCGCTTTGCATTTGGTTTCCCTTTTCATAATGGCCGTGCAAGAGTTACGAACAGCGGTCATCTTGAAACTGTAATCGGAAGTGATGGAGAATACCACTATTGGGTAAGCAATAGCTGGTATTGGATTGATAAAATGGGCAACCGACTTGGAATGGAAGATGAAACCGAACGATAAAGAAATATCTACACTACTTGCCCGATCCGCAGAAATGCGCTACAAGTATTCCATCAAGCGTATTGCTGATACAGACAGCCTGTGGACTATTATGAATTATGGCAGTTATTGTCTGATTGTCGGTAATGTTAACTTAAGCACTGTTTGGATATCCGGTATTTCCTATAATCAGAATCGTATGGCTGAATCAATCAACCATTTCAGCGGCTGCAAATGCTCTTTTGATTATGAAACCACAGCTATAAATAGTAAAAAACGCTTTGGCCTCTGCTTCTGGACTACGATTCTTCCTATTATACTCGGAATAGTTCTTTGTGTGATAATAATCAAATGTACGAAAGGATGATTCATGAAACTGACCGATAAACCACTGGGAATAATAAATCATTTATATATGCGTATCTATGATACATATTTGAAAAAGAAAGACCCTGCCCGCTTTACGGCATGTCTGTATGTTGGTTTGTTGATAGGATTGCTCTTTTCCCCTATTCCTATCTTCTGCGCGGAATTATTCCGTATGGAAGAAAAGAATATTGATGCCATAATACTGTTATTATATGCCATGTCAATCTTGATATGGACATTTGGCAGATTCAATAAAAAAAGAATCCAACAATTAAAAACCGTACAAGTTAATCAGCGCAGTAAATACACATTTCCGAAATGGCTTTTGTTTTCGTTGCTTCCTGCCGTCTTTATTTGGTTCGTTCTCATGAATTGGTTGATGATGCATTATGTGATACAACCATATCAGCTTGAAGGTATTTTAGTAAAATGACAAAAATATTATAATCGTGGATAACAGATCGACCGCTATTCCCTCATATATCCCCAAACACAAACACTATGCTGTGTTTCGATGCAATGTAGATAAACGAATGTTCACATGGCCGATTATAATGTGGTGCATATTTGATGCCATCATACTTGTCGTGGCTCCTACTATCTTATGGGGCTTATTTGCCGTGCTTTGGGGGGCTATCCCATTTTTGATAATTGTACTTTTAGCCCGATATATATGGAAAAACATTACATATACGATAGATGACAAAAATTTACGTGTTTCGACACCATTGAAATCATTGGTCATCAACATTGACAGTATCAAGAAAATCCAAAGAGGAAAATTTTGGGTTGAAAGTGGCCGAAATTATTCAGCATCTTACATCAAACTTCGTATCATTTATGATAGAAGCAGTTATATCTATGTATCGCCGGAGAATGAGGATTCATTCGTGGATATGTTACAAGACATAAACTCCAATATTGCATATCGTAGTGAACGTGGTCTATCAACATCGAACATAACATCAACTCGAAAACGCCTCAACAACAATGAAACTGACCGATAAGCGATTTGGGATAGTGATTATTTTAGTGTATGTCTTGATGGCGTGCAGTGACAGGCAAGACATAACCGACAATTATTCAGTGTTTACATACGGTGAGGGGTTATATGGAGAAAAAGAAACGGATTATCCGATATTTGCTGAGAAACTTGGATATAAAGGTAATCCTAATTTTATCCCTCATATCGAACAGGCTTGGTGGAATCGAAAATATATCGTACTCAAACAATCGGGTGACGTATATTGGATTATAGCATCAGAGAACCGTGAACTGGAAGCCGGAGATATTTATTTAGGGCCGTTAACAGCTTATCAGAGAGATAGCGTATTGACAGCTGAAAGAATCGATTTAAACCGAATGAAACATAGGAAATATGAATAAACAATTATGGCATAAATGTGGTAGTGCAATCAATCGGCTGTTTTTATGGCTATTTATTGCATTTGCCATTCTTCTTGCAGTTGATTTATGGATTCTTCTCATTTCTGCAATAGTTATGCTATTTGATTATAGTACGACATTATTACTGGTAATTAAGATTCTAAGTGCTTACGCCATTGTCCTTGTGATTTTATCGCATATGGCATTGTGGCAGATTATGTACTCTCTGAACATATATAATCAACTCATATCTATTGTATGGAATAAAAGAATACGGTTTTGGATTTTCCTGAGTTTAGGATACTTCAATGTGTATCTTCTTAACTTGTATTTTATAAGATTTAGATACACGCAATATGAATTGCTACAATATCGGGTCAATGTCATATACTCGGCTTTGATAATGATTCCAATCGCAAACATTATCGTGTATTGCGCCGCACTGCGAGGCAATAATCAACTGACTGTGTATGCTGCCACGAAATTATACCTCAAAGGAGAATTGGCAACATATCTGATAAAGAAAGATTATAAAATTTTGATTTACAAAGGCGCATAACAATATGGCAAATCACGAAATATGGAATCCTATCCGGATAATTGACTGCGAGTGTTCGGTCAATTCAATAGACTATAATGCGACGGATCTTATTGTCGAGCTGGAACGGTTCGACAACAATGGGATAGTAAGGATTGAGTTCAAAGAAGTGTTCGCGTATCGCGTAACTTTGGAACATTTCAGACTCAACGATATACCGGAGGGTGCAGGTATAGCACCGTTATACGAGGTTGAAAACTCCGAATATTATAACCGGCTAATGCAATCCGGTATGAAAGTGCTATATGGCGATTCCTTCAAAGTCCGGCATTTTGCCATAAAGACAACCGAGCATATCATAGATATTCTCACCCCAGATAGTTATAATGTGATATAATGAGAGTACCACAGAGAAACGAAATTTTTGATTAATATTAACTTGGAGGACTGAATTATGAATACGACAAAAATACAATCTAAAATCAATCGGTTGAAGCAAACCGGTGATTTCAGGTGTCTGCGGACATACCTTCTTAGATTGTTATCGGATTACCCTGATGAGTATTATTTTATGACTGAGTTGTCAGGTGCATGTTATCAATTAGGGAAATACGATGAAGCATTGGCCCATGCGCATGAGGCATATAACTTAGCCCCTGAAGATTATTGGGTAAGGTATTTTTACGGAAGTGCATTATGTGCGAATGATAAGTTGGATGAGGCGGCTGAAATATTTGATTCAATCATAGCTTGCGAAGTGGATTATCTTGCTTATTATGAACATGGAGAAGGAAAAATGTTGGCAGAATCGCTACTGAATGACAGCCGGTACATGAGGGCACTTATTTATCAGCAGAAAGGTAATAATCTTGAGGCACGAGATTTATTTCAAACTCATAAGTCTATAAGAAGGCAGGGGCTATATAGCGATTTCTCCGTCAAGCAAGTTAATGCACATCTGAAATGGTTAGATATGATTATTGGCGATACCAACTGGGATTATTCTATTTCAAAATATAGTCCGCAGTTTTATGATTCCAAAGCCGCCTACATTCATAATGAATGGACTTCAATCTCCGATATCGGCAAATCGTTTGCAGACGGAATCCTTACATCCGAAGAGTATATAGAAATAGAGAACAGATATATTAATACTGCTATCGAGTTGGCAAAGCGGGCCGGTTGTTCGTATCTTACAGTGAGTTACATTGAAGGTGATTCGACGGATATTGTAAATTCAGTCAATAGTCTCAAACTGAATCATGGTCTAATTGAAAGAGCAAAGACAATACGTCAAGGGATAAGAATTCCACTAAATGACTGTCCGGACTATCTTCTCCTATGTCTGCGAGAATGTTGTTGGGCGATATTCTCTAATATGGCGCATAATTTTCTCGTCAAGTTTGGCTACGATTATTATATGTATATTCATACGGTTATACCAAAACTCCAAGTTACGGAAATTATAAATTTGAACCAGTTATATCTTCGACCATGAAACCTATTGATAAACGATTCCGGATAGTCTGGACGGCATTGGCGGGGCTGATGATGATTGTCATAGCTTATTGCAGTTGGAATGAAGACACGGCGATTCTCGGCATAGCCTTTGCGTTGTCGCTGCTATCGACATGGCTTTGCCACCGAATCAGACCAAAGGCGGCTTTGAGCAATCTTTTGGTTATGCTACTCTACAATGCCATACTTGGGTATAATCTTATTTTCAACAGCTGTGGCGGAACCGGATTTACATGGTGGTTCTATCTCCTTGTTCTTAACGCCATCCACTCAATCGGGTTGATAGTATTTGCCATCATCTCCGCTCAAAAACGGCATTATTGGTTTCCACAAAAGAATGAGATGAAGTAAGAGCCGTTGAATTATGACAAACGGGCTATCGGACCGGTCAATTTAGTTGACCGCCGTACATTATAATATGGGGAATATTTCGTATCTTCGCGGAAAATATTCACGACATGGCAGAAAATTCCCTACTCGCTCGTCTCGACGGCATAGAAAGCCGATTTGAAGAAGTGAGCACACTCATAACCGACCCGGCTGTCATCGCCGACATGAAGCGCTACGTAAAACTCACAAAGGAGTACAAGGATCTTGAGAAACTGACAAAGACCACCCGCGCTTACCGTACACTTATCAATAACATAAAAGAAGCCCGCGAGGTACTCGACACAGAGAATGATGACGAGTTGCGCGCTATGGCTAAAGAAGAACTTGAAGAGGCCAATGCGAAAATACCACAACTTGAAGAGGAGATAAAGCTGTTGCTTATCCCGGCCGATCCTGAAGACGGCAAAAACGCTATTGTGGAAATACGCGGAGGCACAGGAGGTGACGAAGCGGCTATATTTGCCGGCGACCTGTTCAAGATGTACACCAAATATTGCGAAACCAAAGGATGGAGCGTAGCCGTGACAAGTTTCAACGAAGGCACCGCGGGAGGCTTTAAGGAAGTCGTATTTTCCGTCACCGGCGAAGGAGTTTACGGCATATTGAAATATGAGAGCGGCGTGCATCGAGTGCAACGTGTGCCTGCTACGGAAACACAGGGTCGTGTACATACATCGGCGGCTACGGTGGCCGTACTCCCCGAAGCGGAGGAGTTTGACGTAGAGATAAACGAAGGTGAAATAAAGTGGGATACTTTCCGAAGCGGCGGTGCCGGCGGCCAGAATGTAAACAAAGTAGAGTCAGGTGTGCGTCTGCGCTACATGTGGAAAAATCCCAATACCGGTGAAACGGAGGAGATATTGATTGAATGTACCGAGACCCGCGACCAGCCCAAAAACAAGGAGCGCGCGCTTAGCCGTCTGCGTACGTTCATCTACGACAAAGAGCACCAGAAGTATATCGACGACATAGCGTCGCGCCGCAAAACCATGGTGTCAACAGGCGACCGCTCTGCCAAGATACGTACTTACAATTATCCGCAGGGACGAATAACCGATCACCGTATCAACTACACGATATACAACCTGTCGGCATTTATGGATGGCGACATTCAGGACTGTATCGACCACCTTATCGTTGCTGAAAATGCTGAAAAGCTGAAAGAATCCGAATTGTAAAACTACAACCGCTATGACACCTCCTCCCCTGCCCCCGACCATACCGCAGCGAGAACCCGACAAACGGTTTTCGCTGCATGACATAATATTGATGGCCGAGCAAAGCTGCCGCAGGTTTCCGGTAACGATCTGCTATATAATCTATGCGGTCATTATCGCCGAGATGTCAATATGGAATTTTAAAGTAGACGCGGCTTATCAATACACGGCCGTACTCGGTCCGCTGCTTACACTTGCGGCATACCTGTGGTGTGAACCATATGCCGAGCGTAAAGAAGGCCTGAAAATAGCCGTGCAGTTTATAGTTAACATAGCGATAATCGGCGACTTGGTGTACATACTTATGACCGAACGCAATTTTGGCGAAGCGGAGATAGCGGGACATGTCGTGGCGGTGGCGGCATCGGTTATAGCCATATTTTTCAGACCCTCACGCGGCAGCTCCATAAGAGCATGGTGCTTCAGTTACCAACAGACCGTATCAGCGGTTATTGCTGCACTGATATCGTCGGCGGTCGAAGTAGCCATACTTATAATAATGCTCGCCCTTCTGCTTCTGTTGAAATACGGCGACAGTATGGCGCAAATGATGGCGACATCGGCCGTAGTGCTTGCTGTGGCACTTCCGTTGATGATCTTCATATCGCGCATACCGTATCCTGACGACGCTGATCTTGACCAACACGAAGAGCCACGCATTATAGTAGCGCTTACAAAATATCTTTTCCTGCCGCTTCTCGGTGCCTACATGCTTGTGCTGTACATATACGGCATAAAGATACTTGTTACATGGCAACTGCCCGAAGGGTATGTCACATGGTCGGTCACAGCACTTATGGCCGAAGTGCTTGTAGTGGAATTTTTCCTGTTTCCGCTATCGGAGAAAAACCTGCGTCCGCTCGGCGGTGTGATAAAAACATTACTCCCGGCGTTGACGTTGCCGCTTCTTATTCTTATGAGCGTAGCCATAGGTTACCGTATCAATCAGTACGGATTTACCACCTACCGATTGTATGTGCTGACATTTAATATCTGGTGCTATGCGGTGATGGGATATCTTTTCATTGACAGATGCCGCCATATAAACCCGATACCGTTGTCATTCACGGCGGTCATGCTGGCTACGTCAATTATACCCGGGCTTAATTTTGCCACACTCGGCACTATGATTCAACGTGAAGAGCCAAAGCAGGAAGAAGCCCAATTGGTGGAAGTCATAGAAGAAACTCCAGATTATGATGAGGCCGCAGCAGTACACAGCAACTTAAAAAAAGACAACCGGCTGACAACATATCGATTTGAAGTAGAACCATCGGAAATGATTGCCATTCCTTTCGGCGTCACCGGCATGAAACCTTTTATGTGTCCGATACAAAATGTAGTGCCCGATGCATCAGGCCGAATATCGGTAGGCACTGCAGAAGCACGCGGTAAGCTCAACATTGATAGCTTAATACGCACAAGCGACTCAACTGCATTCGCCCCCGTTCTGCTTAAAGTGCCCGGTTATCCCGATAAAAAGCTGTTGCTCACCGGCATTACAGCCACGACGCGCCAACTCAATGACTCTATAAGCAGCGGCGACCGGTACTCAGTATCGGCCCGTATAGACGGTTATATATTCAAATATAATTTAAATTCAAAATAATGAAACGCAACGAATTAATACAGAACATCAAACGTAAAGGCTCGTTCCTCTGCGTAGGGCTTGACACCGACATCAAGAAAATCCCCTCTCACCTTCTTGACTCTGATGACCCGGTATATGAATTCAACAAAGCCATCATCGATGCCACAGCACCTTTCTGTGTGGCCTACAAACCCAACCTCGCTTTTTACGAGGCTACAGGCGCACAAGGCTGGATTACACTCGAGAAAACACTGAAATATCTGAAAGAGAAGCATCCCGACCAATTTATAATAGCCGATGCCAAGCGCGGCGACATAGGAAATACCTCAAAGCTCTACGCCCGTAGCTTCTTCGAGCACCTTGACGTCGATGCCATAACCGTAGCGCCTTATATGGGCGAAGACAGCGTGACTCCGTTTCTCGGCTACGAGGGCAAGTGGGTCATACTTCTCGCACTGACTTCCAACAAAGGCTCCCATGACTTCCAGTTTATCGAAGACAAAGACGGCACACACCTGTTTGAGCACGTCATAACGACGTCACGCAAATGGGCATCATCTGAAGAGATGATGTATGTGGTAGGAGCCACACAAGGCGAAATGTTCAAGGACATACGTCGGGTGGCGCCTGACAGCTTCCTCCTCGTACCCGGTGTCGGCGCACAGGGCGGCAGCCTTGAGGATGTGGCGCGCTACGGCATGACCACCGACTGCGGACTGCTTGTCAACTCTTCGCGCGGCATTATCTTTGCCTCGTCGGGAACCGACTATGCCGAAGCTGCAGCCCGAGAAGCCGAAAAACTCCAGAAGCAGATGCACACTATCCTGTCAGAGGCCGGAATAATATGATTTTTTAGCATTATTTCTCACAAATATGTAGTATATTTGCTCCTATAAATATTGTCAACTTTATAATTTAACCAAAATGCAAAAGATAGACAACTACAACTTTGCCGGCAAAAAGGCAATTGTCAGAGTGGACTTCAACGTACCCTTGGATGAAAACGGTAAAATAACCGATGACACCCGTATCCGCGGTGCTCTTCCCACCCTTAAGAAAATACTTGAGGACGGCGGCAGCCTCATCATCATGTCGCACATGGGTAAGCCCAAAGGTAAAGTTAATCCCAAGTTCTCGCTCGCACAGATCAAGGACGATGTAGCCAAGGCTCTCGGTCGTGACGTGAAATTCGCACCCGACTGCGCCAACGCAGCCGAAGCAGCAGCCAACCTCAAGCCCGGCGAAGTTCTTCTTCTTGAAAACCTCCGCTTCTATCCCGAAGAAGAGGGCAAGCCCGTAGGCATTGACAAAGAAGACCCCGGCTACGACGCAGCCAAGAAAGAGATGAAAGAGCGCCAGAAAGCATTTGCCAAGACACTCGCAAGCTATGCCGACGTATATGTAAACGACGCATTCGGAACAGCTCACCGCAAGCACGCTTCCACAGCCGTGATAGCCGACTACTTCCAGCCCGACAGCAAGATGCTCGGTTACCTCATGGAGAAAGAAGTACAGGCCGTTGACAACATCCTCAGCAATATCAAACGTCCGTTCACTGCCATCATGGGCGGCTCAAAGGTTTCAACCAAAATAGGCATTATCGAAAACCTCATGGACAAGGTTGACAACCTCATCCTCTGCGGCGGTATGACCTACACGTTTGCCAAAGCTCAGGGCGGTAAGATCGGCCAGTCTATTGTTGAAGATGACAAACTCGACCTTGCCCTTGACATCATCAAGAAAGCCAAAGAGAAAGGCGTCAATCTCATACTCGGCACCGACTGCGTGGCCGCCGACAGCTTCAGCAACGATGCCAAGACAATGATATGCCCCTGCAACGACATACCCGACGGTTGGGAAGGCCTTGATGCAGGTCCCGAAACCCGCAAGGCGTTTGCCGATGCAATCCGTCCCTCAAAGACCATCCTTTGGAACGGCCCCGCAGGCGTATTTGAGTTTGACAACTTCACCGCCGGCTCGCGTGCCATAGCTGAGGCCATCGTAGAAGCTACCGACAACGGCGCGTTCTCGCTCGTAGGCGGCGGCGACTCTGTAGCTTGCGTAAACAAGTTCGGTCTTGCCGATCAGGTATCTTACGTATCAACCGGTGGTGGCGCTCTTCTCGAAGCCATCGAAGGCAAAGTACTCCCCGGTGTGGCAGCTATCAAAGGCTAAAAACTACATATCATAAACATCAGGGGCTACACACCAAGTGCGGCCCCTGTTTTATTATAGGACCAATGACTTCATACGTTGACACAGCTGAATTCTGGCAATGGGTCGACCGTCATATAGATGACGATCCCGTAAAATTACGTCTTAAATGGCATGGAAAGATGCCATGGCTTGATACGGCCATTCTCCAGATAGAATGTCGGCGCAAGTCACGCAAGAAACTGGCCGAAGAACTCGCCTGTCCCACCTTCTTCTTCCCGACGGCACTATCAGCCGAGCAGTCAACAAGCGACCTTCTTGCCGACTTTCACGCCTCGCTTATAGCACCCGGAAGCACTGTTCTCGACCTGACCTGCGGCCTAGGAATAGACGTATACCACGCTGCACGCCGCGCATCGGAGGTCACGGCTGTAGACATAAATCAGGAAATCACCGATGCCATACGACACAACTCCACGGCATTGGCTCTCGACAACGTAACTGCCGTCACCGCCGACTGCCGTGAGTTTGTAAAAAACACCGACAGGCGCTACGACGTCGTGTTTATAGACCCCGCACGCCGAGGCGCAAACGGCGAGCGCATATACCGGCTGGCCGACTGCTCGCCTGACGTCACTTCAATGCTCACCGACATAGCTGCCGTCAGCCCCCGCCTTATAGTCAAAGCGTCGCCCATGCTCGACATAACACAACTGTTGCGCGAACTCCCCGACACCACCGACCTGTATGTCACCGGCACTTCAACCGAGTGCAAGGAACTTGTGGCCGACATCACGTTTGCCGACAGTCACACCACCGAGCCGGTCATCCATGTCACAACCCCGCTGCACAACTTCGCTTTCACGCAGAGCGAAGAAGCGGTAGCCCTGCCCGATTTCGGCTCGCCCGCTGCCGGAGAGTATCTTTACGAACCCGGCACCGCCGTCATGAAGGCCGCCCCGTTCAAGCTACTGTCGCAACGCTACGGCGTCAGCAAACTCCACCCCAACACACATCTCTACCATTCCCCTCACCGCATCAACGACTTTCCCGGCGACGTATGGCACATAGACCGCGTAGCCGACTTCTCGTCACACGAAATAAAAGCCATAGCCCAACAACATGACCGCCTCAACATAGCTACCCGCAACTTCGACATGTCGGCCGACACCCTGCGCAAAAAACTCAAAGTAAAAGACGGCGGCACCCATCGCCTCATAGCCACCACCCTGCACGACAACCGCAAAGCCCTCCTCCTACTCTCCCCGCCCCACCCCCCTATACATACTCACGGCAGTTGAAACGCGGATATTATTTTTGTGCTAGTTATTAAACTTTTGCAATGATTATTTGGTAGTTACTATAGATAATCCTATTTTTGTATAAAATACATCTACAATGCAGACAATAAATCCCTATATAGCAGAGACCAATATATATTGGAATATGTTGAAGAATGTGCGTAATGAAGTCAAAATACGTTTGATTACATTACTGTCGCAATCCATAACCGAAGTTGAAACATCTACCGACACTTCTGACGACACTAAGATATTCTTGTCTAAATTTTCGGGAGCATGGAAAGGCTCTGACTCGGCCGAAGAAATAATATCGGTCATAAATGACGGTAGAAATAGTAAAAATCCTGTATCTTTTGATTGATGATACCAACTCATTATCTTCTTGACACGAATATATGCGTATTTCTAATGCGCGGAAAATACGATATTGACCGTCATATAGTTTCTGTTGGAAAAGAAAATTGCTGTATATCTGAAATAACTGTTGCCGAGTTAATGTATGGAGCAGAATGTAGCAGCAATCCGGATTATAACAGGCAATTGGTATCCGAATTTTGTTCTACACTCGAAGTAATACCGATTACGGGAAGTCTGGCATATTATGCGATGCAAAAGGCATCATTACGCAGACGAGGATTGCTTATTGATGATTTTGACTTGCTTATTGCTTGTGGGGCAATTGCGAACGATTATATCCTTGTTTCTGACAATACTAAACATTTTGACCGTCTACCTGTAGAATTACAGAATTGGGTTGCAAGATAATCAACTTTCTATATAGCTCTTTGTATTTAGGTATTACAACTGATTTTGTAAAATTATTTCTGACACGATCATGGGCATTTTTAACCAAGATTGATCTTTTCTATGGATTCGAAAGCAATTCATCAATAGCAGCGGAAAATAGAGTAGCGTTGCTATTACAAACTTCAATTCCTGTTTTGCCATCTAATGATACCCAATTTACTCCTGAGCCTTCAATTGTAAAAGACGGCGGCACCCACCGCCTCATAGCCACCACCCTGCACGACAACCGCAAAGCCATCCTCCTACTCTCCCCGCCCCAACCCCCTTTAAAATTACAATAATGGACCGAAATATTATGTCAGAAAAAGAGTGCAATGATCTTCTTGAGAAAATAACCAAAGGGCTTCAATTAGCCAACGAAAATATGCTGCGGGCCAAAAAGGCACGTGGTGAAAAAGTCATCTATGCACGACCTAACGGCAAGATATACACAATAAAAGCCAGTACCGCGCTGAAAAAATACCTTGCCAACAAACAAGCCAACTCCTAAACGGAGAGTAATTGATTATTTTATACAAACGTTTTTACAATCCTTTCGCAGGATTTTCCGTCACCATACGGATTGACAGCTTTAGACATCGTTTCATAGTGGGTTGTATCGTCGAGTAAGAAGGAAACTTCGTTTACAATCACATCATAATCTGTACCTACAAGTTTGACTGTGCCGGCTTCAAGTGCTTCAGGTCGTTCAGTGGTATCGCGCATCACAAGCACAGGTTTTCCGAGTCCAGGAGCCTCCTCTTGTATGCCACCGCTGTCAGTCAACACAATATGTGACTTCTTCATCAAATAGGTAAACGATAGGTATTCAAGCGGTTCTATAAAAAACATATTACCAAGTCCCTGTAAATTTTCTCCAAATACGTCATGTATAGGTATACGAACATTGGGATTAAGATGCATGGGATACACAAAATCGACATCGGAATATTTTTCAGTTAAAGCTTTGATTGCACGGCATATCGAAATAAATCCATCGCCGAAATTCTCACGGCGATGACCTGTTATCAAGATAAGTCTTCTTCCGTTCAGCAGTCTTGCCACATCGTATCCAGACTTACGTAACTGGCTAATCAAATCACCTTCAAGAGCTATACTTCCATGTATTTTATCCACTACGTAATGGAGTGCGTCAATAACAGTATTGCCTGTCACTGTTATTCTATCTCCAGACACTCCTTCATCAAGCAAATTTTGTCTACTAAGCTGAGTCGGCGAAAAATTATAGGCTGCGATACGTCCCGTTATCTGACGATTCATCTCCTCGGGCCAAGGTGAATAAATATTATGCGTTCTAAGTCCGGCCTCGACATGCCCCACAGGGATCTGTTGATAAAATGCAGCAAGGGCAGCAGCCGTAGAGGTTGTGGTATCGCCATGTACGAGCACAACATCGGGATGAACTTCTTTTAACACATCGCGCATGCCGATCAACACTCTTGCAGTGATATCATAGAGATCCTGCCCCTGCTTCATGATATCGAGATCATAATCGGGCTTAATGTTGAATATCTCCAGTACCTGATCAAGCATTTGTCGGTGCTGTCCTGTCACACATACGATCGTATCAAATCTATCAGGATTTTTCTGAAACTCCTTAACAAGTGGAGCCATTTTTATCGCTTCGGGACGGGTCCCGAACACAAGCATGATTTTTTTCATGTTTATTATATATATGATAATATTAATGGACTTTCATTCATTTATATATTTTAAAAATTTAAAAGTGGAAAGTACCCGTTTGAATCGAGCCATATTTGGCTCTTTAATTACTCGATATAAACTTTCAAGGCCAGATTTTTGCATCCATCTTGGAGCTCGTTTAATCCTTCCAGAGAATACATCCATTGTTCCACCACATCCAATTGCAATTCGGACTCCACAAGATTCAAGAAACGCTCGGTTTTCAGATATAAAATATTCCTGTTTTCCCATACCTAATCCAACAAATAGATATGTCGGATTAAATTGAGATATTTTAAGACGTATTTCATTAAGACGGTCTATCGGAAAAGGATACGGAATAAAACCAGTTACAAAACCATCAGCCTCCACCCCCGCATCACGAAGCCTCATAACAGACCCTCGATTACTTTCTTCATATCCGCCTAAAAAATATACTCTTCCTTTTTCTTCTTTTGCTCGTTTACATATATCGTATATGAAGTCTGCACCCGAAATCTTTTCAAATTTAAAGTTCCTATTTTTCAGTTTAGCAAAAAAATATGGAACTTGTCCATCAAACGTCGAAATATTCTCGTTTATGATATTTTTTAATAGATCATTCTTATGAGCCTCAATAATAAATTCAGCACCAACTGTTACGATTTGTTGAAATGATGCGTTACTATTTAAAATAGCATTTTTAGATAAACCCGAAAAGTTCAATCCGCAAAATTTAAGTTTTTCCATGCACAATATTCTTAATATAAAATAGATTGAAGATGGTAAATAATATCTATCATAATAAATTATGACATACAAAACCGTCGTGTCTCATTCTAACTCTTAATAAGCCCAACCTTTTCAAATAACGCTCTATTTACTTTGGACGATTCATACATTTCCGCTGTTTTCTTTGCATTAATAGACATGATTAATCTCTCGGTATCATCACGCGAAAGAAACGACTTCAACCGCTTATACAATTCTACATGATCACCCGGCGGAAACATCATCCCATTAACATTATCCTTTATATAAGACCTCAATCCACCAATATCGCTACCTATTACCGGAGTACCGGATGCCATTGCTTCCAATCCGACGAGTCCCAAACTCTCTCCCTTGCGGATTGTAGGAAAAACAAATATGTCAAACGAGCTATATATTTGCGGGAGTTCTTCATGAGACTTTGGGCCATAATATTTAACCATATCAGACAAATTAAATTCGTTAATCTTAGATTTAAAATTTCTTACATCATCACCACGTCCATAGAATTCAGCAACAAACTCAATTCCATCATCTTTTAAGAGGGATAAAGCTCTCAATAAAATATCCCAACCTTTTCCAGCATCAATTCTTGAAACATAACCTATTTTGGGGATATGTGAAGACGATATCAAGCTATGCTTCAAGAAAAATTTTTTTGAAATCCCACCTGAGGGAGAAATTATTATTTTTTCCATTGAAATAAATGGCATTTCGTTTAATAAAACATCTTTGAAATATTCAGTCGGGACAACAATTTTATTAGATTTTTGTAATAATGGGAGCGAAATATTCTTTAAGATCCCTGCTAACTTTGTAGTTGTTAGTAAATCATCACCATGAATATTAAATATCAAATTCAGTCGTCTAAAAATTGAGATAAATCTCAGTGGCAATGATGTATGTGAAATAGTGTGAACATAAATCAAATCATATTTATATAATACTAATTTTAAAATTATTTGCGAATAAAACGAGATATAAGCTCTTATCTTAGACATAATTGCCAATCGACGACCTTTAATAGCAATTAATTTAGTATCAGTATTATCTAATTTATTTAAATCCTCAAAAAACATCTTAACAAAAGTCCCATAGTAAGGATCTTTTTTTGACGGATACATATTGGATATGACCAAGACTCTCATGATAAATATCTAAATCAACTCTCCGTAACACTTAGTCTTTATACCTTCTTTTATAATCTTTGCCGGATTACCTACAGCAATACAATTATCAGGAATGTTTTTTGTAACGACACTACCCGCACCTATAATGGTATTATTGCCGATTACTATTCCCGGCATAATTATTACATTTGCGCCAATAAAACATTGTTTCCCAATAAACGTGTCTGCATACAATGATCGGCTAAAGTCATGTGCAAAAATAATAGTCCCACTCGCGATATAAGTTTCGTCAGAAATATGAATTCCAGAGGGATTAGTTTTATCCAATTTTGCACCGAAGGAGATTCTTGCACTTTTCGATAAATCCATCATATATATATATATTTATATACATAATACTGACATTTTATTGCTACTAAGCGCAATAAACTGCGAATTTTTATAATCATACGATTGATCCATTTTATTAATAAAATTTCATATTGAAGAAAAAGACAATCAAGCAGGAAAAAACTAAATAAAGTTTAGTCAACAATTTCGTTTTATACGAGAATGATTTTATCATCAGAATGAAATACATTGGTAGTATAATATACGAATATCTATACTCTATTAAATGAGCTGAAACGATCAACAATAATGTATTAAAAAGTACTATGGCTATGATAGGATAGTATTTTGTAGAATGTTTTTTAATCATAGCAAAAGCACCTATCAATGCAAATATTGAGAACGAAAATTTCTCAATTGAGAACATTACGATTAATGGTTCTTGTAATGTTATTTCGGAATAAAATTTTGGTATAGGGCTTAAAAATGCGAGTAGATAATAAACCAATCGGGCAATTTTAGACCCCGGCAACAATTGTTCTGATTCCATTATTGCATAATATATCTCGGGGAAATAGTTTACAAGAAAATCGGTCAATCCGATACATATAATCAATGCAACAATACACATTATCGCAAATAATTTATTCCACAATTTTGGCAACACAATATACCCCAAGTATATTATTATAAAAAATAAAGATATATAATACCTAAAAAACCATATTAAGGTAACGAATAAGAAGAAGCAAATATGGCCTATTATAGGATAGCTACATCTAATTCTATAAAGTGAGTACATGCATACTGTACATAAAAGCACAAACAGCGGTTCTTTAAGTCCAGATACATTCAAGTATATTGACGCACTATTGAGTCCCCATAGCAAAACAATCCATTTTATATTTCTATTGTTTATTCCAAGAAGTGTGCTAAGTTTTGCAATAACTATACATGTCAACGTTTGAAAAACACAATTTATAAACAACAATACACGAAATGTCCTAAGATCATTTCCTCCAATAGCATATACAAATTTTAAGAAAAGCGGATATCCATGGTCTGAAGGATCCTCCAATGCGTCTTTGATTATAGCCATAGACTGTTGCATAGAAAGGTTTTGTGTTTTTGCTGCCAGCCTGAAATAAAGGTCCGTATCAACATTATAGCCCATTATATTTTGTTCAATATATACAAAATACACATGTAATATTATGGACATAATGATTTGATACACAAATATTAGCCCAAAACAATTGGGCAAATTTAATTTTAATCCAATAACCAAACTTCCCCAAAAGAACAATATCGAGGATATTTGCCAACCAATTACATATGGACTTGGATTCGGAGAGAAGATAATGACCCATATGCCAATAATACAATACAATATTGTTGCCAACAATAAGTATTTAAATTTTGCATCCGTTAATATTGGTTGTTCAATATTCATAAACGGTATATACTCATATATTCTGATACAATTCTTGTTATACGAAATCTTTTTGCGTTTTCCAACCCTTTATCTATCAAATTCTCTCTTAATCCGATATTATTGATTAATTGTAAAAAGCCATATCTTATACCCTCTACATCTTCAGGGTCAACATAATATACACAATCCTTTGCAATTTCAGGAATGGCTCCTCTTCTTGTAGAAATTATGGGGCGACCTGTCATATTGCCTTCTATAATAGGCATCCCAAAACCTTCATAAAAACTTGGGAAACTAATAATATCACATTCTTGATATCGTTTTATAACTGTATCGAAGTCCACATTGCTTTCGTTATAATATGTGATTCGATGTTCAATTAATAAATTTTTCTGATATTCAGTTAGTTTTCCAATTATATGTAAGATACATCTAATTCCGTCCAAGGCTTTAATTGTATTTTCCAAATTTTTCCTAATACCGGTCCCTATATGCAATATATTCGGTTGTGATATATTAAATTCTTTTCTTGAAAACACAATCTTTTCATTCACCGGATTATAAATTACCCGTATTTTTTTTTCTACAAAAGGAATATATGATAACAATTCACCTTTCGTATAATCAGATATACATGTTATTGAATCATAAAATATCGTAGGATATATATATAGTATTTTACGAAATAATCGTTTAATCCATGATTTTGATTGTAACAGCGTTCCGACATCATGCCATGTAATAATTTTTTTCCCTTTAAGAAATGGTACAATATATGGATCTGACGGAGAAAAAAGATGATTTATATCTCCTTGATTTTTAATTGCATATTTTATATTCTTTAAAATTCCTTTTAGAGATATCCCATATTCAGGAAATATTTTTATTTCTATATCTGGAATTTCTTTTGTCAAAGAATATGCCAATTCTTCAATGCTGTTTTCTCCCGGGATTTTCTTCCTTAAAAAAAGGACAATTGAGGATTTAGTCATCTCTTAGAGATTAATTTATAAAGCAATGTATCACATCTAAATTGCAACATAAAGGTAAGTAATAGTTTAAGTAAATAAGGCTTTTCCCGATATGATTGTAGTAACTTTAACTTCTCCCGTAGAGCAGTATATACTTTTTTATAATTTATCGATGTGCTATATAATGCCGCAGAATAAAGTTGCCTTATTCCATATTCACTTTTGACATTCTTTTCATATTCAGCAGTAATTTTCCATTGAAGTATTAACTCAGATAATCGGACTAAAAGAGCATCTGACGCATATAACCATTCTTCTGAACTATGCCTAGTTCTTGTTAACGACGGAGTGTCACGGATCATATAGTGGTAAGATAGACATTTCCTCAATACAATTTTGTCAATATATTGCAGATAATCGAAGACAAAACAATGATCCTCATGGATGGATAGGCAGGTATTAAAACGGATAGAGTTCTTATTAAGAACATCTCGATTAAACAATTTACAGACAGGACAGCCATTATGCAATACATTATACTGAGCAATCAATTCCGGCGTATTTTTATCAACTGTGATATTATCATATTGAAAAAATGGACTGTTATCTGAAGTATTTTCATAATCAAACAATATACCTTGCGAGACCATAGCATCGGCATCTATAGGTATTTTAAAAAATTCCGATAAATAATCATTCTCAACCCAATCGTCACTATCGATAAAACAAATCCATTCTCCATTTGCCGCATCAATACCAAAATTACGCGTAGCACTGACTCCTGAATTTATTTTGTCATATACCGTTATTCTTTTATCCCTTTGCTCATATTCTTTTAAAATTGCCAAGCTATTATCCTTACTGCCATCATTAATTAGAATTAATTCAAAATCATTAAATGATTGAAGTAGAATGCTGTCAATACACTTATTCAAATATTTTTCAGCATTATATACCGGTATAATTATTGATAATTTTGGAGAATAAATTATACTTGACATCATTAAATTTTATAAATGGGGTCTCATACGAGATATTAATAATTGTTCAAATTTCACACCGATATTATCTGGTAAAATAAGATGTAAGTCTCGGATATATTTTTTTAGGTTAAATTTATTACATTTTATCATATCCAACGGAGAAAATGAGCTATGTGTCCGTAATCTATAGTAAGCCTTTAAAAATTCATTTTTCTCGAATATACTATATGCAGAAAATAGAATGAAATACATCTGACCTTGAATAAATTGATTGAGTTGTGGTGTCAGTTTAATACCTTCCGACTTGATAAATTCCAATATGCAGTACAAAACTTCTATGTAATTCCTAATACTTTTATCCATTCGGTAGTTTCCAGTAATACTGCCTTCCCTGATTTTATAAATGTATCCGATGCCGGTTGAAACTATCATATTTTTAGCATGATAGGCGAGCTGAAAGCTCCATAAGTCATCCTCATGGATTATACCTTCTTTAAAATAAAGATTGTAATCAATCAGAAATCTGCGATTGCACAGTTTATTCCATGCCATCATATACCATTTACCGGCTATAAAAGTCTCAAAAATATCATTACCACGTACAACTATTCCGGAAGCTAAAGTAAGTCTGGGCACATCATCTTTTTTCCCAACAATATCGTATCCTCCGATGATAAAATCAGGATTGTAATTCTGCCTCAACGGGCTTGTGATATTTTCGATGCAATCGGGCGTTATTTCATCGTCACTATCTAAAAAATAAAGATAATCTCCAGTTGAATTATCAATCCCCGTGTTACGCGCTGCCGAAAGTCCACGGTTCTTATCATGATGTAATATTTTGAAGTCAATCTTCCCGTTGTATCGACCAAGGAATTGCTCTACAATCTCCATGCTTTCATCATTGCCGCAATCGTCTATAAGGATACACTCTATCGCACCTTTATAAGTTTGTCTAATAACCGATTTAAGGCATTCTTCAATATAATTCTGGACATTATAGACCGGAATTATTATCGAAACTTTAATGTCATTCATACTTTTTTATCGTTTCAAGTTCTGAAAGCCATGTATCAACAAAAGCTGATAATTTTCCTGTAGTATTATCAATGTATTCAATGGGTTTATGTAGCAAAATAGATAATATCATTGCATGCAAACGCGTTGTTACTACCATACTATAAGGTGACAAGAACTCGCATCCTTGTCTCACAAGTTTATCTTTAATTATTATAGCCAATCTGTCAGATAGTGAATATAATATTTTAGAAGTAATTGGAAGCTTTTTCAATTTTTTCGCCACACTATATATTTTATATACAACAGAAAATACTTCTGACTCCTTTTCAATTGTAGGCCAATCATGAACGTCAACCCCAACACCTAACTCCAATGGAGCATAGATTGAGTATTCTTTATCCAATCGCTTAAAATATAACTTTTTAGCAGTACTTTTATTACGATATTTAATAAGACGAGCTTCGTCAATAAAAAAAGCCATGTCCGGAACTAATAGAATATTGTTATCACTAAAATGTTTTTTCATATGCTTATAGCTCCATTGGTCTCTAGCACAAAGATAAAGATTCTTATGAGTGGCAAATACTCTTACATCTTCTTCAATTCGGCATTCATCTTCATACCAGACTGATTGAGGAAACATTATAATGCGGTTATGAGGATAGGTTTCAATAACTTTATTACGAAATTTTTGATGAGCCAAATATAAATCTCCGAAATTACCACCTCCTTGAAGTAATATTATTGTTGAGGCTGACAAATTCGGAAATGAACAAGTATCTTTAGACGCATAATTAACACATTTATATGGTAGCGTTCTCAAAAAATCCAATTCACCTTGCCATATAAATATATCACCCAAATTAGCATAATACGGTAAATCCCACAATACGTAGTCGGAACCAATAAGAGGCTTCAATTGCCGATTTATACAATCACGTAATGTCGCTATTATATTATACATTATTTTCTTAAGAACCTACCTAAAATAAGTTTAACCTTAATAGCAATCTCTCTTTTCAAAATAATTCTTTGAGCTCTCTTATTTACTTTTACTTTTTTCTTATACGTATACTCATCATTTGATTCATAAAGTTTTGAACTCATGAATATCTTCATGTCAGGTTTTAGCCATTCTGAACCATCAGCACATATTCGATTTCGCAAATCGGCATACACAGGTGATTTTAGTTCCGGTATATCACCTAAAACGATAAAAGAATGCCCATTATAACAATGATGTTCCTGACAATTATTTCCTATAGCATGAAAAGGTATTGGTTTAGACACATCATCAAGTATATTATGCTGTTCAATGGAGGCATAACATTGCCTCATCATACCAGTTCCTATATTAAGCCAAAAAGACCAATCACCAGCATAACAAAATTCATTTCTTTTAACCTCAAATATTTTTAGCTTATAGTCGAAAATTGGCGATTCGAATCGCCCCCACGTCTCTATATATTTTTCTCTTGACATGCTGGTCAAAATAGGAAGCCGTTCAGGATCCCTCTCATCGCGAGCTATAGTAAAATGAGGCAATCCTCCCAATTCTATAAATGCTCGCTGGTTCATTTCGTCAATCAATGGAATTAATTCATCACATGGCGTAACCTCTAAAGTAAACGAACATCCTGCATCACGAACCTTTTTTATATTTTCAAAAAAACGCTCTAATAGATTCTTTTTCGTAAGCTCAATATAATGATAAGAGAACTTAAAAAACAATCTGTTTAATAATTCAGGAGAAAATGATATAATTTCATCAAAGCGCGCAGATATTGTTGCATTGGTCACTACCATTACATAATGGCCTTCCTCTAAGACAGCCTTTATATAATCCAAAATTTGATTACTGAGTAATGTCTCACCTGCAGCACAAAAATTAACAAGACAAGTTCCTCCTAAACGTTCTTTAGACAACGCTTTTTTTAAAGTATCCGGAGAATACTTAAATTTATGAATTTTACTATTAAACAAATTGTTTTGTACAATATAGCAATAATGACATCTTAATGTGCATGTCGTTATAGGAACAAAACATTCAATATAGCGTTTTATCTTATCCATTTATTAATAAATTATCTGATTGTAAGCCTTTTTTATAATTTTTAAAATAATCTATTGTCTTAATTTTGCCATTACAATATTCAAAATTGCCTTACGTTCAATATTACTAAGTCCGACAAAGAATATAATCATTCCAGTAGTAATCATTGAAACCAATATTACCAATATAAAATCACAATTGTTTATGTCAATAAATGAACGAGCCATTATAAATATCAAGGATATTAGCGTTGAAATTATAAAACATTGGGAAAGTACAGTTTTAAAGAAAGTTCTTGTGGAAAAATTTACAAGAACATAACGCATTATAATAAGCCGTTCAAATAATGTAATTACAGTTATTATAATTGAAGCTATAAATATAAACTCAGGCTTAAATCCATTATATAACAATATCCATGCTACCGGCAGATTAAGCAATGTACTCAATCCTACTACAATCTGATAAACCTTGATCTTACCAGATGCTTGAATTGCCATGCTCATACAAAATGTAATGGACTCCAACAAAGAATTCAAAATGATTAATCTTGTAAATACAATTGTATATTCCGGCACGGTTTTTAACCATAACTCTAACAGCTTACCTGCAGTTAATAATACTGGCACCGATAATATTAACATTAAAAAGAAAGACATTTTACAGCCATAATATACCAATGAGTAACAACGATTGAAGTCTTTCATTGCATAACTTTTAACTATCTGAGGATTAATCGCAGTAGTAAAATTCTGTACAAAACTATTTAATGCAGTGTTTACCTGATTCGTTATACCATAAGCAGCATTAACAACAGGGCCAAGAAATACATTCAAAATCAAATTAAACCCTTGTGATTTTCCAACCCATGCAAAAGCACCCAAAGTACTCCATGTTGCATAACCAGACATTGAATGAATCAATTCTTTATCATATTTCCAGCGATATCGACATTCAGGAAAATTACGTTTACAATAAATTTTATACGTAATATTTATAGCTATGACTATACAAAGGATCATAACTGAGTATATGATTAGTTTACTTTCGTCGAGCAATACTAATATAAATGCTACTCCTAATTTCAGAATTACTTCAATAATACTTATATAAGCATATGCCTGCATCCTTTCATGAGCCACAATGGATGCGTTATATGGGACTTGTGAAATAGAAAAAGCAAACGCCAATATAGAACACTGATATACAATATTTGCTGGTATTATTCGATCAACCGGTATTATCATTTGTGTATTTAAGAACCACAATCCCAATGTTTCAGCCAATAACACTAAAATCCCGACAATAATAATATGTAATGTCATAGAAGCACTGAATGTCTCCTGCAGTTTATTTATATTTTTACGACCAATTTCATATGATAGAAACCTTTGTGTAGATTGTGACATCGCTCCATTAAGAAATGAAAACATAACTACAATTCCACCAACAACATTATATATGCCATAATCTTCTACTCCAAGAGCATTCAACACGATTCGTGAGGTGTACAATGTCACTCCCATAATTAAAAACATTCTGAAATATAAAAACAGAGTGTTTTTAGCTATGCGTTTGTTGTTTTCCGCAATTGAAGACATGATAAATGCTAATCGAGGAAAGGAGCGAGGAGGTAGCCGAGGTCGAGGCGGTAGGCTTCGCGGTCATTGGGGTCGAGGGTGGAGGTGCGGGAGAGGTGGCGGAGGAGATGCTGTTCGAGTCGGGCAGCGAGGGCGTCGGTCATGTAGCGATGACGGGCGGTGCGCACGAAGTTCAGCGCAGCGCGGAAAGTGGCAGGGTCGCTGACTGCAGCGTCAGCAAGGTGCAGATTATCAGCAGCATTGGCGTCAGCGAAGCACAGTATATCGGCGGCAGCTCTGTCAGTGAGTTGCGGGCTATTGCTAACAACGGTGTCGTCTACGTGCGGAGTGCAGCCGACAACGGTGTCAGCGAGGCGCCGGACGCAACAGGTGGCGAGTCGTCGTTTGAACGCCTCCTGATCGGGGACGTAGACAAACAGGTCGTTGTCGAGAAGCGATGCGGCTATGCTTAGGGCTTCGTCGAGGGGGATGCCGTCAAACTTCGCCGCGGTGCCACAGAGCTGCATCCACCGGTCGAGCGTGGCGGAGTACCACAACAACGGACGATCAGAATACAGTGGATCGCGGCGCGACAGTCGGTCAGAAATCACGCTCATCAGCTCCACGTCGGATATGTGATTGTCTCCGTGTATTTTAGCATTAAATACATGAATGTACCAGCGGTTAAGAAACTCGGTCGACGCCGGGCGGCCGTACGCCATACGGTGCAGCAGGTCAAAGGGCGACAAGGCGGTGATAATCTGCCGGGCAGGCAGTGCATCGACACATCGCTCCACTCCGGCTATCCACTGCCGGGCGGCTTTGATAACCGCTGATGCAGGCGCCGGCGCCACGTCGCGGTTACGATACGGATCGGTGCGCTGCATCAGTGAAAGCAGCAAGTGGCCGGCGCCGAACACTTTATCGCCATCGGTATAATCGATGACGGAGCAGTCGGGGATATTGTAATCGGTTAAAACGTCGGTTATCATTCAGCGTATAGGCTCAACATCAACAGGGTCAATGCTGCACTTGGCATACCCGAGTATGTCAAGACTGACCAACAGCTCACTCTGCCCGTCGTTGGACACAAGGACGTCGCCCTCCAGTCCGCAGAGGCTGCCGCGTATCACCCTCACCCTATCGCCCCGGCCATAGGTGCGGTCGACAAGTCCGACGGGAGTGTCGGAATGGCCCAACATGAAGCGCAGATTTTTAATCTGTACCTCGGGAATAGTGGCAACGGGCCGTCCGCCGACAGTCGATGCGGCGGCTTTGTTGGTAAGAAAACGGGAAATGTAAGGCCGGTTGACAACAATCCTGCGCTCCCGCTCCGTACAGTATATGAATACGGCTGAGGTGATGACCACCCTATCGACCGATACGCGTCGACCGGTGCGCCACACCCTGACATCTTTTTGTGTGGCGACAAAGCAGTCATAGCCCTCTTTAGCGAGTTTTTGCGCCGAAGACTTCTCGGTATTGTTTTTTACTACAGCGACATACCAATACCTTCTGTCCACGCCTACGGCGCTGCCGACATCAGACGATACCGGCGTAACAGTGTGTGATTCAGCCTTGTTATTTATGGAATTAACATCCATATATGGTCACAATCTCTTTCTTAGAGATGGTGATAATAACGAATGCCATGCTTTTCAAGGGATTACGGTTATTAAATATTGTGGTTCGACAAACAGACATATACCGGAGCCGGTCATCGGTAACTTTTCAAGCTCAAATTACCGCTGTTTCACAAATAATTGCTAAATTTGCATACGATTAAGTATCTCTAAGAAAGAGATTTGCATTTTTTATAGGATCAGATGAAGACCAGATTGAGGAGTTAGTATTCTGCCGGAAGGTAGGGACGCCAGTACCACGGCGTCCGGTCGCGACCCGAATGGCTATGCAGACCGAAACGCGGCCGCCATATTACTGGCGGCCCTACAAACACAGTTATATTTAAACAACCGCCTTTTTACATTAGCGACCGAGACCGACCGATGCGGAGTCGGTCTATTTATTGCGGAAATCCAAAGAGAAATGTCCGGAGACATGAAGCATAGAAAGGAAATAGACCATCCCCTCATAATAACGGTATTTTCCGGTAGGCGGTTCGACATCCCAAAGGCGTTGAACGTACTCCTTAGCAAGCTCACGATCAACCTCGTCATCTGACGAAGCCAGCGCAAAAGCGGCCACGGCATTTGCTCCCGCCATACCTACGCTGTAGTCACCTTCTGAATACTTACCGTCGAGGGTAAAACGAGAATGCCTGAAGCCGTCATTTTTAAAGAAGCGAAGCAAGCGGCGCATAACGTCGGTCTGCCGTTGTTTATCTTCACCGGTCAAGTAATAATCCATCCCTATGTTCATGGCACAACGGATAGCATCGTACATATACATCGACGTGTCATAACCCGAATATTTCCAGCGGAACGGAGAACCGTCATAATTGCTGTAATCGGGGTAAAGGCCGGTTTCGGGATGAGCCGCGTCTATAAGATGAGAGCGAGATGCTGATGCGGCCTTAGTCCAAAAATCACGATTATCGGCCGCAGTCGTAGACCACATCTGCAGAAATGCCGGCAGATGATATGACGGGTCGGTAAAATAGTAGCCGCCCCTATCGGGCACAAACGTTATCATATGATTGTCGGAGTTAAACAGGTTGTAGACTCCTGTAGCCTCTCCGTTCTTGTTCATTATCTTATAAAGTATAGTGTTGGCTTCGTCGGTATAAATGGGTTCATTCCACCTCTGCCCCGCAAGCAATAATGATGTGACGTAATACAATTCGCCGTCGGAAGCGTTGCTGTTGCCTATCTTATTGCCTTTCACGTCGCACTGCCAGCAGAAATATCCGTCCCACGGCGTGGCTTCATCATAGGCCATATTGGCCTTACTCCACGACCAAAGCCGATCAAACTCATCGCGCCTGCCAAGCTGAACGCTTATCATCATTCCATACGACATACCCTCGGTGCGCACATCATTGTTTCCGGTATCCATTATAAAGGCCATACCGTCATCAGATAGATAATATACGCTCTTCTCGCCATCACAATCATAACGGTTCAAATCACCCGGAGTGAAAAAATGACGCCACAAGTCATCTATACGTTTATCCACCTCTTCCCTATCCTTACCGAGAAGTGTCGAAAACAGATTATCTCCCGACATGGGAAATGCAGACAGCGCAACAGCGATTGTCAAGGTCAGACGTAGGACTATGTTCATTATTAGATCCGGATTCCTGTTATTTTTCGAAGAGGCGTGCCATGGAGCGCTTGTCCTCACGCTCTTTGATGGACTGGCGTTTATCATACTCTTTTTTACCTCGGCCTATGCCTATCACGAGTTTGGCAAGGCCCCGCTCGTTTATAAACAAGCGTAGGGGCACGATTGTAAAGCCGGCTTCCTTGCCGCTTTTTTCTAGTTTTGCAATCTCTTTTTTGTTGAGCAGCAATTTGCGGTCGCGCCGCTCGGCGTGGTTGTTGTAGGTGCCGTAAAAATACTCGGCTATGTACATGTTTTTCACCCATACCTCACCGTTGTTGACGAAGCAGAACGTGTCGACAAGGCTCGCTTTGCCCTGACGTATGGATTTAATCTCGGTGCCGGTCAACACTATGCCGGCGGTGAAAGTATCGGTTATCGCATAGTCAAAGTTGGCCCTGCGGTTTTTTATATTAATATCCTTGGCATTCATAATCAAGCGTGCAGTAATAATCTTCTAAACAAAAATTCAAGCACATAAGGTGGAAGCAGAATGGCGATTGTGCTCAAAAATATATATTTCACACCGCTATTCTCTTTTATGCACATATATCGCGCGCCCATCCACATCACCAACAATACAAAAACGGGCAAAAACTGCACTACTGACAGTTCCATCGGTATACAGTTGCTTATTATCGATATGACAGCCAATAACGACAGATTATATATAATATATGTGTGATACTTCTTTTCATTCAATTCACCGTCGACCATCGACCTGCCGAATACCGAGAACATGAATGACGCGAAAAAGTAAGATGCGAAATATGCTATGAAAGTTATTATAGCCCTCTGTACAAGCTCGATAAGACCGGCGTCTATGTCATAAAAATGGCGGATGAACACCGTACAAGCCGTCACGCCGAGGAGCGGATAAAACCCGTCGGCACATATCTTTCGCGGATCATCGCCTTTAGCGGCAATGTCCTCCCATCCTTTGGCAGGAGATATAATAAGTTGTATAAGAAGTCCTAAAAACTTTAACATCAGAAGCAATTTGATACCGCAAAGTTAGCAATATATCTCAAAAAAACAGTAATTTTGTATTTACGAAATTTTTTTAATAAAATACCATATGTTAAAGACAATTTTAGCAATTGCCGGAAAGCCCGGACTTTTCAAGCTGGTGAGCCAAGGCAAAAACATGCTTATTGTAGAAGCTCTCGCAACCGGCAAGCGCACACCCGCTTACGCCCATGACAAAGTGATATCGCTCGGTGATATCGCCATCTATACAACAGAAGATGACGTGCCCCTCGGCGATGTATTGGAAACGATAAAAACCAAAAACGAAGGAAAGGAAGTTGATGTGAAGTCATTCAGCGACGATCATGAACTCCGCAAATACTTCAAAGAGATACTGCCCGGCTTCGACGAGGACCGCGTATACACCAACGATATAAAGAAGGTTTTTAACTGGTACAACCTGCTTATAGCCGCCGGTATAACCGACTTTGCTGAAAAAGAAGAAACTCCCGCCGAAGAAAAGGCAGGAGAATAAAACTTATATTCATGAGAAAGCAGGGAAAGCTGCATCGGTGCATAGTGCCCGATGCAGCTTTCCTGTTTTATAGAGCCATGGCGTTATCCACCTTTTCAGGGAGCAGGGCTATGTCAAGTACCTCCATGACGGTATTGACATAATGAAACGTAAGTCCGTCCACATAAACCCCGTCAATGTCAGCTATATCTTTACGGTTTTCACTCGACAGCACTATGTCTGTTATGCCGGCACGCTTGGCGGCGAGTATCTTTTCCTTTATACCGCCGACAGGCAGCACTTTGCCGCGTAACGTAATCTCGCCGGTCATGGCAAGCTTGGATTTTATACGACGCTGAGTGAAGGCCGATGCGATAGAAGTGGCCATCGTAATACCGGCCGACGGTCCGTCCTTCGGGATAGCGCCTTCGGGAACATGCAGGTGCAACTGATACTTTTCAAACAACTCGTCATCGATGCCGATCTCGGGGGCATGACTGCGTACATACTGCAACGCTATAGCTGCCGACTCCTTCATCACGTTTCCGAGGTTGCCGGTCAGAGTAAGTTTATCGCCTTTAGTCTTTGACAGTGATGATTCGATAAACAGTATCTCACCACCCACGGCAGTCCAAGCAAGCCCCGTGACAACTCCGGCAAATTCATTGCCTTCATAACGGTCTTTGTTAAACTTCTCCACGCCGAGAAATGCGTTGAGATGCTTCGGCAGTATTTTGGACGGGACCTTGTTGCCAAGCATCTTTTCCAAAATCACTTTCCGCACGATTTTCGAAATCTCCTTTTCAAGTTGACGCACACCGCTCTCCGACGTATACTTCTCAATTATGACGGCGATTGTTTCCGGGGCTATCTTCACATCCTTAGAATTGAGATTGTTCTCCGATATAATGCGCGGTATTATATGACGTACGGCAATCTCCACTTTTTCTTCAAGCAGATATCCTGCAAGGTCTATGATCTCCATGCGGTCAAGAAGCGGCTGCGACAGAGTGGACAGAGTATTGGCCGTAGCGATAAACAACACTTTTGACAAATCGTAATCCACGTCAACATAATTGTCATGGAAACGGCAGTTCTGCTCCGGATCAAGAACTTCAAGAAGCGCTGCCGACGGATCGCCCTTGAAATCACTGCCTATTTTGTCAATTTCGTCAAGCAGAAGCACAGGGTTGGAGTCGCCGGCGCGTTTTATAGCATCTATTATACGTCCGGGCATAGCCCCTATGTAAGTACGGCGATGACCGCGTATCTCAGCCTCGTCATGCAGACCGCCAAGCGAAACACGCTGATAAGAGCGCCCCAATGCATTGGCTATAGACTGTCCCAAAGAAGTCTTACCTACTCCGGGAGGTCCTACAAGGCATATAATAGGCGACTTGCCGCCGGGATTATTCATCAACACGGCAATCTGTTCAAGAATACGCTGCTTCACTTTAGGCAAACCGTAATGTTCTTTGTCGAGGACTTCACGGGCGAGCTGCAAATCTGTGTTCAATTCAGAATACTTCTGCCACGGCAGATCGAGCAATGTCTCAAGGTATGTGTATTGTACAGAGTAATCGGGACTCTGGGGATTCAAGCGCGCCAATTTGTCAAGCTCTTTGGCAAACACTTTTTCCGCCGCAGCGGTAAAGTTGACTTCCAGACCTCTTTTCCGAAGCGAATCAAGTTCATCTTCCGTGTCACCGTACAGTTCCTGACGTATAGCCTCCATCTGCTGCTGGAGAAATGCCTGACGCTGGTTCTGCTCGAAGTTCTCACGAGCCTGTGACTGAATCTTCTGAGCCACCTCATGCATATGTTCCTGCTCGGTAAGTTCAACCAACAAAGTTCGGGCCCGTTCTTTTATATTATTCTCCGCAAGCAACGCGCCCTTGACATTTGACGGGAAGGGCGACTGACTGCATATCATATTGATAAGCCCTACGGAGTCGGGATAATTCTGTATATTGTGTACAAAATCCTGCGCACCCTCCATGTTGCGCAGCAATTTAAGCATAAGTTCTTTTACCGCCTTTACTATGGCCGGGAAAGTCATGTCGTTTTTACGAGGTTTCTGCTCCTTGAGCATCATGACTTTCAGATGTATGCGTCCGTCAAAAGAATAGTTGTCGGAATAACCTATGACCTGAAACTTGTTGCGTGCTCTTACAAGAGCCGTACGCTGTCCGTCAGGCAGGTCAAATATTTTAAGCACATCGGCTACAACACCAAACTGCTGCAACTGGTCGATACCGGGATTCTCAACCTCCGGATCAAGCTGACATACGACACCTATGGGTGTACACGTCTCGTAAGCCATCTGAGCAATCTGTTTGGATTGTTCTCTTACCAAAGCCAAAGGAGTAGTGACTCCCGGAAAAAGCACAAGATTCTGTGTGGCCAGCACCGGCAATGCATCCGGGTCAGGCTCATTGTTAAATTTGTCAGGATTGATTTCAATCTGCCCCAACGATATTATGCGCGGATTATCTTTATCTGTTCCGTTGTTCATCTATTAACAATGCATTAAATACTTCTTGAAAGCCGGAAATTGAGCCGACATCTTAACAGTAGACTTCTCACCTTTCATGAATGCCGCCAGTTTTGCAGGCACTTCAATCGGTCGGTCTATAATACCCTCAACAGTATCCTTGAACTTGGCGGGATGAGCGGTTTCAAGGAAGACACCGATTTCACCCGGTTGCATATACTCGGCCAGCGCCCTGTAAGCGACAGCACCATGCGGGTCAAGAAGATATCCGTCAATATCATAGACCTCACGAAGTGTAGACTTGATCTTTTCGTCATCGTAACTGCATCCCGATATATCGGCGGTTATCGCTTCATGAGAGTTTCCATACAGGTCAAGTATACGGGCAAAATTGGATGGATCGCCGACATCCATAGCATTGGCTATTGTAGCCACTGACTTACGCGGATTGTATTTGCCGGTCTGCAGATATTCGAGAAAAACGTCATTGCTGTTATTAGCGGCAATAAAACGTTTTATCGGCAGCCCCATGCGTTTCGCAATAAGACCTGCACATATATTGCCGAAATTACCGCTCGGCACAGCCACAACTATATTGTCAAGATTCACTCCGGCACGCGCCAACTGTGCGTAAGCATGGAAATAGTAAAACATCTGAGGCAAGAAACGAGCCACATTTATCGAATTGGCTGAGGTCAGTTTCATAGCTTCATTCAGCTCCTTATCCATGAAAGCCGACTTAACGAGCGCCTGACAGTCGTCAAACGTACCGTCAACCTCCAGTGCGGTAATATTGGCACCAAGTGTGGTAAACTGCGCTTCCTGAATTTTGCTTACCTTGCCTTTGGGATAAAGCACATGAACTTTAACTCCATCCACATTAAGGAAGCCGTTGGCCACGGCACTTCCGGTATCGCCCGATGTGGCGACAAGCACGTTTACCGTCTCACATCCTTCCTGCGCATTGAAGTAACCTAACAGACGCGCCATAAAACGCGCGCCGACATCCTTGAATGCAAGCGTAGGCCCGTGAAACAATTCAAGGGCATAACGGTCATTGTCTACTTTTACCAACGGTATTTCGAAGTTAAGAGTGTCGTTGACAATGTTCTTCAGCATCGAAGAATCAATATCCTCACCGAAAAGCGTATTAGCGACAACGTAGGCAATATCGCCAAGCGACATCTCTCCTATGTGCTTGAAAAACGCCGCGGGAATAGTCGTTATACGTTCAGGCATGTAAAGCCCTCTGTCAGGAGCAAGCCCACGCACTACGGCCTCTTTAAGCGAGGCGGTCGGCGAAGTCTTGTTGGTGCTGTAATATCTCATTATATAGTTGTGTTTATTTTATCAGTAAATTCATAAACATATCGCCGGCGACAGTTCCGTATATACCACGCGCAGCTGCCGCCTCCGAAAAGACTTCAGTGTCATCAGGTTCATCTCCGGGTCGATATATAAGAAACGGTACGGCGTCGGAAGTATGAGTACGCAACCGGCATGGCGTCGGGTGATCAGGCAACACGGCTATCGTAAGCGGCTCGTCCATAGTCTCCGCAGCCTCCACAATTGGCGCGAGTATGCGACTGTCAAGATATTCTATTGTACGTACTTTCAGATCGACATCACCTTCATGGCCGGCTTCATCGCTTGCTTCTACATGAAGAAAGACAAAATCATTGCCTGCGCGCAAGGCATCGATAGCCGCCTGCGCCTTTCCCTCGTAATTGGTGTCATACAGACCGGTAACTCCATCGACATGCACGGCATCAAGCCCCGCATAGCGTCCTATGCCAAAAATTAGATCTACGGCCGATATAACGACTCCCCTACGTATGGGATAGGTCTCGCTCAATGGGCGCATAAACGGGCGATAGCCCGGCGACCACGGCCATATGCTGTTGGCCGGGTCTTTCCCTTCAGCAACACGACGCCGATTGACGGGATGCTCTGACAATATACGCTGCGATTCAACGATAAGGTCATTAAGCATACGTGCAGTAGGCTCAGCCTCAACGCACAGCGGTTTTACCATGACGTCAGATGCAACAGCACCGGGCATATCATGAGGTGGCGTACAGTCAATGCGCTTGTCGCCATCTTTTATAAGAAGAAGATGACGATAAGATACTCCGGGATAAAACCTTATATTATCATTGCCGAGACTGTCCTGCAACGCTTGTATAAGTTCACGCGCCTCTTCGGTCGAGATATGACCTCCGGAATGATTTTTTATTTTTCCGTCGCTGACGGTTATAAGATTGCATCGCATGGCCATATATCCCTCCGGAATATCAACTCCCATGCTTGCGGCCTCAAGTACACCACGCCCCTCAAACGCCCTGTTCACGTCATAACCGAGCACGGTCATGTTAGCCACCTCGCTGCCGGGATGAAAGCCCTCGGGCACCGTATGGAAAAGGCCTGTTCGACCTTTGGAAGCCAACATATCCATGACAGGAGTATTGGCCGCTTCAAGCGGAGTCCTGTTACCAAGAGCTTCTATGGGTTCATCAGCCATACCATCGCCCAATACTATCAGATACTTCATCTTATTTCCGGTTTTATTATTGTATTGAACGACTTTGTCATCTTATATTGGCTATACCGATTATATCTGAGAACACACCCGCGGCAGTCACTTCAGCTCCCGCACCATATCCTTTTATTACCATCGGATATTCATTATAGCGTTCAGTGGTTATCAGTATAACATTATTGCTCCCTTCAAGGTGGTAAAACGGATGTGACGACGGCACGGTATGAAGTCCCACACTCACTTTACCGTCATCAAGCCGGGCTACGAAACGGAAGTGGAGTCCGGCTTTCTCGGCCTCGGCCCGTTTTTTTTCAAACTCACCGTCAAGCTCTTTTATGTCATTGAAAAAGGTGTCCAATTCACCGCTGAAATATCGGTCGGGAATAAACAGATCGGCCACGACATCTTCCTGCTCCACTTTGTAGCCAGCCTCGCGGGCAAGTATGACAAGTTTCCTTATCACATCCTTACCGCTAAGATCGGTGCGGGGATCAGGTTCACTGTATCCCGCCTCTTTGGCCATCATTATGGCTCGGCTCATAGGCACATCGGTGCTCAATACATTAAATATATAATTGAGCGTACCGCTTACCACAGCTTCGATCTTAAGTATACGGTCACCGGAATTAATTAGATTATTTATCGTATTGATGATAGGAAGACCGGCACCGACATTGGTTTCGAAAAGAAATTTTACATCCTTTTTACGGGCAATGTTTTTCAACTTCGCATACTCGTCATAACGATCGGAAGCGGCAATTTTATTGGCGGCCACCACATTGATATTATGACTTAACAAGTCGGCATACAGTGCGGCGATTTCGCGGCTTGATGTACAGTCGACAAACACGGAGTTGAATATATTCATCCCTATCACTCCGTTTCTGATATTTTCAGGTGTTGCCTTTATATCGGAATTTTCGAGCAATTCGTGATAGTTCTCAGTATCGATACCGTCGCGTGTAAACACATATTTACGCGAGTTGGCAAGGCCCACCAGTCTGAGACGCAGCGCTTTTTTCTCCAACAGATTTTCCTGCTGTGCATGGATCTGCGCCAAAAGATGGCGCCCCACATTTCCCACTCCGACAACAAACAGGTTTAAGACCTGAGTGTCAGATAAGAAAAAACTGTCATGAATTACATTAAGCGCCTTACGGAGGTTTTTATGTTCGATGACAAACGATATGTTGGTCTCCGAAGCTCCCTGAGCGCAAGCTATAACGCTGATGCCGTTGCGGCCGAGTGTATTGAACAGCTTACCGGCAATACCGGTGGTATGCTTCATGTTCTCACCCACTATAGCCACAGTGGCAAGATTGGGCTCCGCGCTGATGTTATTGAATGTGCCGGCGGCAAGTTCGGCGGCAAACTCCTCACGCAACACATTAATCGCATGGTCGGCATCGGCATTACGTACTGCAAAAGATGTAGTATGCTCACTCGCAGCCTGACTAACCAAGAATACAGAAATGCCATGCTTGGTAAGTGCGGTGAATATTCGCGCATTGACACCGATCACACCCACCATGCTCAAACTCTCAACCGTGATAAGACAAGTGTCGTTGATTGACGAAATACCTTTTATAGCCTTACCTTCAGGCGACGGATGCTGTTCACTTATACAGGTACCAGGGGCCGACGGATTGAAAGTATTTTTTATAAGTATGGGTATGTTCTTGTGAAATACCGGATAGATCGTAGGAGGATAAATAACCTTGGCACCGAAGTTGCACAACTCCATAGCCTCGGTAAATGACAGGTGATCTATGACAAGAGCTCCGTTTATGACCCTCGGGTCGGCGGTCATGAATCCGTCGACATCGGTCCATATCTCAAGTACATCAGCATCAAGTGCCGCGGCAAGTATGGCCGCCGTATAGTCGGATCCTCCCCGGCCGAGATTGGTGATATTCCCGTCGGCATCGCTTGCAATGAATCCCGGCACCAGAGCCACCTTATAGTCAAGACGGTCAAAAACGTCATGGATGAGCACCTGTGTGGCCTCATTATCAAGCACGTGCTTGTCCCATTTCTTTTCGGTTTTTATAAAGTTACGGCTGTCAAGATGTATGGCTCCGTCTATGACGCGCGATATGATAACTGACGAAAGGCGCTCACCATAGCTGACTATTATGTCAAGAGTCCGGTCGCTAAGATCTTTAATCAGATTGACTCCGCGATAGATGTTGCCGAGTTCCTCAAGAAGCGGATTTACTATCGACAACACATCAAGCCGAGACGAAGCCGGGACTATGCCCTCTATCACCTGCTGATGCCGCTCGACTATACGGGCATAACTCTCGAGATAGCCGATGTCACCTTTAGCGGCAAGCCGGGCCGTATTTATAAGCTGGTCGGTTATGCCGCCAAGTGCCGATACCACGACAATCACAGGTTCGGTACGGCTCTCCACAATGGCTTTGACATTGCGCAGGCTTTCGACTGTGCCTACCGATGTACCGCCAAATTTAAGAACTTTCATTTCAATTTTAAATGTAATATCTTTAAGTAATGCAAAGTTAGTGTAAACGAACGTCTTTTAAAAACTGTCGTTTAGATTTTTACATTGACGTCTAAAATTTTCTAAACTCGATCGTGGCATAGTCGGAGTGCAACGTCATGCCACTGTGTGAAAGGTGTTTTACCTCAAACGTGGTTTCCTTCGCGTCAATACCCCAACGAAGCATGGAAGAAGCTTCGTCAATGGGAAACTTTAACGTAAGCGTTTTGCCTCCGTACTCCATATTGCCGGTTATCATTGTACCGCTTACATTCGTAAGATTTACAGTATGCAGATACAGACAATAATAATATTGTTCGGGATTTTCTACCGTGCCGTCGGCCAACGTAATTTTCATTATCTGCCATTGACCGTCAAGATCCCCGTTAATAGAGCGTTTTCGGCAACCCGTCATAAGTATAATTACCGTCAACAAAACGGCAAAAACCGAATATCTGTTTAAATATCTCATAACCATCCTGTTTTTCTTAATGTTAACATTGCCCCGTAGCTATGTCCGAGCATGCTGCCACGGTCGGCACCGAACGACAAAGTGCCCGACATACCGTCCAGCCATTTGGGGCGATAAGTGATCTCAAACAATCCGTTGGCATTGGACAATACCTCTTTAAGCGGCTTCTCATATGTACCCCAGTTGCGGGTATATGACAACAGCACACGATACTCCAGCTCTTTAGTCGGTCGCCCCATGAAACCGATGTGATGTCCTATGACACGATTGCTTCGGAACACAATCTGTCCATTGCGGTTATATATGGGTGATATTATCAGCGGATTGCCGATACCCATACCCCAATGCTGCCAACCGGTGTATATGTAGTGGTTGTAATAATTGTCGCGTCCGCTGACTTGTTCAGGTATCTCCGGGGTATGATCCCAATACACCGGACCACTCTGATCCTTGGTATATAGAAACTCGTACACTAAAGTGGCGATAACCGGATTTTCAGGGAAAGACACCTCAACACCCCATAGGCCGTCGCGCCAGTCGTAGTCAAAGAACATCTGTGAATGATCTTCAAAGAAGTGTTCGTAATAAAGACCTACGTTCCATTGCGGCGTTACGTTCCAGCTTATACGAGCGTTCCAACTGCCCACATGATTGCCATAGCAATTGGTCTGCTCTCCCATAGGAGTATCGCCGCCACCGCTTGACGGGATCAATGCCTTCAGAAAATCCTTTATGTGGTTGGGCATGTCAATCCACTTTTTACCGTCGAAGGCCTTACCGCCAAATTGCGCCGCCATCTCCAGTCCGCCTTCAAACCATGCGGGAAACTTGTCGAGATTCTGCACTTTAAGAAACAAGCCTTTGGAATGATACAAGACATGCTTGGTGCGTTTGGAGTCAGGCGCGGCAAAATCATACTGCCAGTCATCGTCGGTAAACATACCGTATGCCACATATCCTTTGACGGAAAGCCAATTTTTAGTATAAGGTACTATTGTATAATCTGGAATACCTACCCTAACCTGAGGCACGGGACGGGCATTGCCGGAATATAAGAGATTTCCACTGCTCAGACGAGGATTGTTAAACTCTCCGTTAATCTCCTTGCTGCCTATCATTGCTCCGAGACAACGATATTTTATCTCGGCATAAAGTTGCTGTATGATAAATGACGAAGTGTAATTATAAGCACCCGCTATATCAACCCCGGCACCCCATGAAAAGCGCCTGTCCGCCTCAATATCGCGAAATATTCCCGCGCGTAGATAACCGTTGTCTTTCTTTATCGATGACAATCCCTGCTTGTTATTCACAAGCCAAAAAGGTGTGTTCTGTCCTTTGCTGAAACTAACCTCCCCCTCTACGTTATAGCGGATACCGTCAATCGCTGACGCAGAAAGAGCACAGGCAACAACCGCTACCACACATAATTTTCTCAAATGTATCAAAAAATTCATATTAAACAGAATGATTTTCACTGCAAAATTAGCCAATTTAAGCCACTTGGCAAAATAACACATAATTATATATACCGGTTGACTATCTGTATGGAAAATAAAAGAGTAAATTTGTAAAAAATTTCCATCCATATGCAACCTTTATGACGAGTCGCTGCATCTAAGGGTAAAACAACGAAATTTTAAACAATTATCACTCAATTATGAAACGTATAATTTTACCTATTTTATCGATTTTGTTTTTATCGGTGTGTTCAGCATGCCATCATCGCAGCGACAGCCGGCAGTTACGCGACGAAATTATCGACGAACTCAGCTCGATTGTAAACGAACTCAACGACTCGTCATTCAACGACATCGTAATCTTGGCGGAAGAGAGCGGCGATGCCTCGATAAACGTTGACAAATCGCCCCTGACTTCCGACGGCAAGGGCAATGTACTTATGACAGTACAGGTCGATGTCGAAGATGACAGTATGGGAGGTGAATTCTGGGTAGCGATCATATGCGGGGGACTTGCAATTGCCGGCGCTTTCCTTACTCCGATATTAATCGGTTATTTCATCTGCTACTTCATATTCCGCAGCAAACGCGACCGCAACAACCTGATACGCGAGGCCATAGCTTCGGGATATCCGTTACCCAAAGAATTTTTCATTACCCAAATACCCCGTGAGCGACTGCAGTCGGCGGTAAAATACATCGCATGGTCGGTTGGACTATTCCTCTTCTTTATGATTGTCGGTTTAGATGCTATCGCATATCTGTGCTTCATACCGATGATAATCGGCTTAGGCAAACTGACAGCATATTTCCTTTACGAGCATAAAAGCCGTAAGCGCAATATAAACGACAATGATAATTCTTGTCAGAACAATGTTGAGTAAATGGGAAGAACTTAAACTGATAGCTCAATGCGTGGCCGGTGACAACCGACACGCATTTGAGCGGTTGGTTGAAGAATATAACGACGGACTGCGTCGCTTCCTGCTCAATCTCACTCTTGGCGACGCATCATTGACCGATGACTTGGCCCAAGAAACATTTATAAAGGCCTACCTGTCACTACGTTCTTATCAAGGATTAGCACGATTCAAGACTTGGCTCTACCGCATCGCTTACAATGAATATTATACCTACATACGCAAGACCCGTGAGTTTCGCCTTGATGACAATATGGCCGATACACGCGATATCAGTCCTCACCTCGGCGACGATGCACGAATGGATGTCGAGCGGTGCATAGCGGCTCTTAACGACAACGAACGCTCCGTAGTTTTATTGTTTTATATGGAGGATCGTCCTATCAAAGAGATAGCACAAATAACCGGCATGCCGATAGGCACGATAAAATCTCACATAGCAAGGGCTAAAGTAAAAATGGCTAAAGTATTAGAAAATTAAAACCGTAGATTATGATAAATAATATAGACGACAACGGTCTGAAAGAATTGTTTCAGAGAGAACTTCCGAAGGCTCCGGAAAATCCGTGGTTTACACGTAAAGTCATGAACCGACTGCCGGAAAAGGAGCCAAAGGTATTTTCATGGATAGAATACCTATCCTACGCCATTGCCATAGTAGGGCTTGTCATCTATTGGGCAATATTCTGCCGTGACCTTAAAGAAGCGGCAACCATAACGATGCAGGACGTGGTATCATACGTGGCACTTACAACCGCAGGATTTTTTATCGCCATAAGCTTTGTAGCTCCAAACGTAAAGCGTTGGCTCATGGAGCCGTAATATAAAGACATCGACAGAAACAAAAAAGAGCATGGATGCCGGACTTCCATGCTCTTTTTGTTCTTAAGCAGAATCTATCGTTAAATCAAATATTGCGAAGATATAGACTGATTTTCATGTACACGACGTATAGTGTCGGCAAACAAACGCGCTACTGACAATATGGTGCACTTACGACAAGAACCGGTATAGGGAATACTGTTGGTAAATATCATTTCCTCTATCGAGCAGTCGTTTACGCGATCACTTGCCGGATCACTCATTATGGCGTGGGAACATAGTGCCCTGACACTCTTGGCGCCCTCCGACATCATAAGATCGGCAGCCTTGGTAATCGTACCGGCTGTATCGACCATGTCATCGATAAGTATCACGTTTTTATCCTTTACATCACCGATCACAGTCATGGAGGCCACGACATTGGCTTTGGCCCGCTGCTTGTGACAGAGTACCAACGGCACATCAAAGTATTTGGCGTAATTATTTGCTCTCTTGGCTCCGCCCACATCGGGAGTGGCGATAACCATATCCTGCAGATGAAGCGACTCTATGTAAGGGATAAATACCGACGAAGCATAAAGATGGTCAACAGGAACATTGAAGAAACCCTGTATCTGGTCGGCATGCAGATCCATGCATATCACACGGTCAACTCCCGCAGTGCTAAGCAGGTCGGCCACAAGCTTTGCGGCTATAGACACACGCGGTTTGTCCTTACGGTCCTGACGGGCCCAGCCGAAATATGGCATCACCGCAATGATAGAAGCCGCCGAAGCACGCTTGGCCGCATCAATCATAAGCAGCAACTCCATGAGATTGTCGCTGTTGGGAAAAGTGGATTGTACAAGAAATACTTCACATCCACGGATTGATTCTTCAAACGACACTTCAAACTCGCCGTCGGCAAAATGCAGAATATTCATTTTACCGAGTTCAACGCCGAGATCCTTGCAAATCTCTTTTGCCATGTATTCTGACTTTGTGCCGGCAAAGATCTTAAATGGAGGTAACATTACACAAGAAAATTTTTAGATTGGAATTTTGCTGCAAATTTATCGCTTTTTACCGTTATTTCCCCTATTGCCTGAGGATTTTTTATCATCATCGATGACATTTTTATGCTTTATCTTCCATACGACAGCATCATTAGGGCCGATTTCGGTGTCAAAAGTCTTTTCCGACGAAATATTTTTTCTCATCATGTCTTTGGACAACAACTCTGTAGCCACACAATCGCCTTCCGGAATACTGAGAACATCAAATGCATGCTTCGGTATATTTATTTTCAAACTGCACGCCTCAGAACTGAAATTAACGGCAATAAGAAGAGTCTCGTCATCACAACTTCTAAGAAAAACATACTGACGATGAGGATTGAAAGTGGAGTTATCGTAGTTTACATACATTAAATCAAAGAAACGCCCGCGTGCAATCGCTTTCTCACTATTGCACAAACGCAATATGACACGATACTTGTCACGCAGCCATACCTCTCGCCCGTCAAGCAATTCGTCATCACACTTGCCCTCATTAAACCACCGTCTTAAAGTAGGCACACTCCAATAGTCAAATATAGTAGTGCGGCCGTCATAACCGCTGTAACCCTCGGCGTCAAGAGCCTGTTCGCCCAATTCCTGACCGGCATATATCATCATCGGGCCGGTGCTGATAAATGAGCTTACAACAAGTGACGGTATGACAAGACTCGGATCGCCGGCATAAAATTTTGAGCCGAAACGCTGTTCGTCATGATTCTCAAGGAAGTTAAGCATGTGCTCACCTATCCCGTCGACAGTCTGCCAGCAGTGCGTAATCTGGGCGGCCGAGACATTATGACACTGTATGCCTCGCAGAGTGTCATAAAGATTCACCTTGTCATAAAGGTAATCAAACCCACCGAGATTTATAAAATCGCGATACAATGCCACATCATATATTTCAGCAATAAATATAACATGAGGATAACGTTCTTTTATATTGGGGATAGCCCACTGCCAGAACTCAAGAGGCACCATATGCGCCATATCGCAACGGAAACCGTCGACACCCTTCTCGGCCCAATAACGTAAAATATCGAGCATCTGAAACCATGTCTTGGGTATCGGATAAAAGTGTCGAGAACCGTCACCGTAATCCACTCCGTAATTCAGTTTGACAGTCTCATACCAGTCGTAAGGCGACGGAAAAGCCGTGAAACAATCGTTGCCCGATGCCTTTGCCGGAAATTCCACATAAGCATCCTTGCCCTGCCCGAGATCAATCGACGGAGCGAAAAGCTGGTGAGGTATATAATAGAAATTATTGTCTCGGTCAAAGAAGCGGTTTCGATTGTCACCCACTCCGAAATCAACCACACCACGCGGTTTGGCATCAGATATATATTGTCGCGACACATGGTTGGGCACAAAGTCGACTATCACCCTCATGCCGGTGTCATGTGTCCTTACAAGAAGCGACTCGAACTCCTCCATACGTCGATTGACATCAACCGCAATGTCGGGATCGACATCATAATAGTCCTTTATCGCATAAGGCGAGCCCGCTTTCCCTTTTACCACATGTACATTGTCGCGAGCTATTCCGTAACGTGAATAATCGGTCTGCACCGAATGTTCTATTATACCCGTATACCACACATGTGTTACCCCGAGGTCCTTTATCTTTCGAAGCACCTTTGTGGTTATATCGTTCATTTTTCCCGAACCGTTCTGCTCAATCGTGCCGTTAGGCACACAATTCTGATTTCTGTTGGCAAACAGCCTCGGCAGCATCTGGTAAATTACCGGTTTCCCATTGTTCATATCAATTTGTCATTCAAACATTAACGAGCCCCGATTTCAACAAGGCCTCTTTCGCACATTTATATCCACTTTTAAATACTCGCTCCTTTTCATGGAGATTGAAGACTTTCAGATCGGCAATAGCCTCGGTTGACACCACAAGATCGCACAATTCCATATCGCCTACGGCATTTGTGCGTGCCATAAGGTGATAAGTACGCTGAGCCACATCAATTATAGTGCCGTTATAGGCCTTGCCTTTTACCAACGGGCTCACATTAACTCCGATCAGATATTCACATTCATCCCTGATAGCCCATGACGGAAGGTTATGAAGGACACCTCCGTCAACATAATTCGCACCGTCAATCCTCACAGGCTTGAAAACGATAGGCATGGCGCATGAGGCCATAACCCTGTCGGCGATGGCGCCTTCACGCCATTGTACCGGAATACAATGGTCAAGGTCGGTAGCACATATTACGGTAGGTATTTTGCAGTCCTCAAGACGCTCGACAGCAAGGCTCTTGCGCAGAAATGCCTTGAAGCCGTTCATTTTAAAGAATCCGTCTTTCGGAACACTTATCTCGCAGAAGTCGGAAAACTTATTATTGTAAAACAGCTTCATTATGTCAATTGGAGCAAGCCCCGACCCGTACATGGCCGCAGCTATGGACCCGGCACTGACTCCGGCTATGATATCAGGCTTGATGCCAAGCTCATCAAACGCATACAAAGCGCCAAGATGAGCGAAGCCGCGAGCACCGCCACCGCTGAGGGCCAACCCTATCTTATATGGTTTCTTTTTAGCCAATATTAAAAGAGCTTTTTATTTATAACACAAAATTAAGACATTTTCCCTATAATATAGGACGACCGACACAACTTTTTCACAAATTGCAGGTCATATAACGCATGCCGACGCAGTAAAAACGGCAACTCCTACATCTTATCTTACTGTTATATAGGGCTTAACCCGCCCGACACGTATGTTTTTAAAAAAGTGTCCGATATTTCCCTCTTAAAAATTAGGACTATGTGAGGTAAAAGTACTATTTTTGTAGGTTAAATGACAACAATAAAACCAATATAGTTATGAAGTTCAATGTCTCAAGTAAGACGCTATACAGCTACGTTTCGGCTGTCAGCAAAGTTATTAACTCCAAAAACGCCCTTACCGTGCTCAACAACTTCCTGTTTGAGCTTAATGACAATCTTCTGACTATCACGGCTTCCGACCTTGAAAACACACTTGTGGCAAGTCTTACCGTGATGGACGGAGAGGGCTCGGGAAAATTCTGTATCGACGCACGCCGCATCGTGGATCTGCTCAAGGAGATGCCCGATCAAGGCATTGAGTTTATAATCGACGACAACAATCTGTCGGTAGAAATAAAGTACAACAACGGCAACTACAGTTTCATAGCCCTTAACGGCAATGAATATCCGTCAAATGAGAATATTGATGACGAAAGCGCGTTCTCGTTCACATATCCTACCGACCAGCTGATAAAAGGCATCGACAACACCTTGTTTGCCGTCGGCAACGATGACCTGCGTCCGCAGATGATGGGTATACTGTGGGACATAAAAGAGGATGCCATAACATTTGTGGCTACCGACACCCGCAAGCTTGTACGCTACTGCAACAATGCCAAGGCCCCGGGTTATGAAGGCTCGTTCATACTTCCTGTAAAACCGGCAACCGTCATCAAAAACGTATTTGCAAAAGAAGCCGAAATCAAGGTTACCGTATCGCCTAAAAGCGCTACATTCGAGAGTGCCTCGTTCAAGTTCAACTGCCGTTTCATAAAAGGCTCTTTCCCCGACTACAACCGCGTTATACCGACCAACAATCCGTATGTGGTCACGGTTGACCGTCACTCGTTCCTCAATGCTGTGCGTCGCGTAGGCGTATTTGTTGACCAAGGCCATGGTCTCGTGAAATTCAAGATCGAGAAGGACAAGATGATACTACGCGCCACCGACAACAACTTCTGCACATCTGCACGCGAGGAAGTGGCTTGCGACTTCACCGGCAACGAAATGATAATCGGCTTCAGCGCTCCTTATCTTATCGAGATTTCAAGCACAATATCAACCGACGAACTCATCATCAAACTTTCCGACCCGAGCCGTCCCGGAGTATTTGTCCCCTCCGATGAAAAAGAGGGCGACGACCTGCTCATGCTGCTCATGCCCATGACCGTCACCGACTTCTAAGAGGGTGTTAAAAACAAACTCTAATTATAGATATTGAATGGAACTCAATCTGAGAAACCCTATAGTATTCTTTGACCTCGAAACTACAGGCACCAATATATTACGCGATAAAATAGTAGAGATATCATATATAAAGGTCATGCCGTCAGGAGCCGAGACCGAGCGCACGCTTCGCATCAATCCCGGTATACCCATTCCGGCTGAAGCTACGGCCGTGCATCATATCACCGATGATGATGTGAAGGACTGCCCCACGTTCAAGCAAGTGGCGCAAGACCTCGCCAAGGTATTTCTCGGTTGCGACATTGCCGGCTTTAACTCCAACCGTTTCGACGTGCCCCTGCTTATGCAAGAATTCTCGCTTGCCGGAGTGGACATAGATCTCGCACGCCACAAGTTTGTTGACGTGCAGAACATATTTCATAAGATGGAGCAGCGTACCCTTGTGGCCGCATACAAGTTTTATTGCGGAAAAGACCTTGAGGAAGCCCACTCGGCCAACGCTGACACAAGGGCCACGTATGAAGTGCTGAAGGCACAACTCGACCGCTATCCCTCGCTCAAAAACGACATAGCCTACCTCTCGGAATTTTCATGTCATAACAAAAATGCCGACCTTATGGGACGCATCATCTTCAACAATGAAGACAAAGAGGTGTTTAACTTCGGTAAATACAAGGGTGAGGAGGTAGAAAAAGTATTTCGTCGCGATCCCGGGTATTACAGTTGGATGATGCAAGGCGAATTTGCCGAAAACACCAAACAAGTCATAACACGCATAAGAATGCGCATGAAATAACATAACGAATCATGTTGAAAGGCAAACATATAGTACTCGGCATAACAGGCGGGATAGCCGCATACAAATCGGCCATGCTCCTGCGTCTTATTATAAAAGCCGGAGCCGAAGTACAGGTGGTCATGACCCCGTCGGCAAAAGAGTTTATCACACCCGTGACTTTGTCGGCATTAAGCGGTAAACCGGTTGTAAGCGAGTTCTTCACTGCCAATACGGGTGAATGGCACAGCCATGTCGATCTCGGACTGTGGGCCGATGCAATGGTCATAGCACCCGCCACGGCTTCGACCATTGCCAAAATGGCTACCGGCGTCGCCGACAATATGCTCGTCACCACATATCTGTCAGCCAAAGCTCCGGTATTCGTTGCACCGGCTATGGACCTCGACATGTTTGCCCATCCCACCACTTGTCATAATCTTGATCTGCTACGCTCTTACGGCAACACGATAATCGAGCCGGCTTCCGGTGAGCTCGCAAGCCATCTTGTAGGCAAAGGCCGCATGGAAGAGCCGGAGAATATACTGAAAGTGCTTGAAGAGCACTTCGCGAAAGAAGCTGACCTTAAAGGACGGAAAGTACTGATCACCGCCGGACCTACATACGAACGTATCGACCCGGTGCGCTTCATAGGCAACTACAGCTCCGGCAAAATGGGTTATGCCATTGCCGAAGAAGCGGCATCAAGAGGTGCGGAAGTGGTTTTGGTAAGCGGTCCGGTGGACATTCAGGCCAAGCATCCGGCCATCACGACCGTATCGGTGGAGTCGGCCCGCGAAATGCTCGAAGCTTGTGAAAAAGACTTCGGTTCATGCGATATAGCCATAATGTGTGCGGCCGTAGCCGATTATGCTCCTGTACATTGTGCCGACAGCAAAATCAAACGTGAGGGACATGAAGTGCCGGTAATCGAACTGAAAAAAAATCCTGATATAGCAAAGACCCTCGGCGCAAGGAAAAAGCCGGGACAGGTACTTGTAGGGTTTGCTCTTGAGACTGACCATGAAGAGATTAACGCACAGACAAAACTTGCTTCCAAAAATCTCGACATGATAGTGCTCAACTCATTACGCGACAAAGGCGCCGGTTTCAGGACCGACACAAATAAGGTCACGATATTCACATCCGACGGTCAGACAAAGCATTATGCCACCAAAAGCAAGCGCGATGTGGCGGCTGATATAATAAACGCCATCATTTCTTTATAATGACAGCACACACAGTCACGGCATTATTGTTTATGCTCTCGGCGATACCTTACGTGGAAGCGCAGGAGCTGAATTGTCGTGTCACCGTGGACCGTTCGCAGGTGCAGAGCACCGGAATTTCGGTATTCGCTACACTTGAAGATGCCATATCAGACTATCTGAACACCCGTAAACGCACTGATGCTGAAATATCGACAAACGAAAGGATAGACTGCATGTTTTTCTTCACCATAACACGCTACGAGCCACCCGAGATGAGCGGTACTCTTCAGGTACAGTCATCAAGGCCTATATACAACAGCGTATATACGACCACCCTTTTAAACTTCAAGGACAACAAAATAGACTTTGAGTACAATGAGGGTGACCCGCTTGTATTTTCCGAAAACACGTTTGAGAACAATCTCACATCGATACTCGATTTTTACGCTTATCTGATAATCGCCTTAGACTTCGACAGCTTTTCACCCCGTGGCGGAGAGCCATATTATAAAGCGGCGGAGAGCATCGTATACCGGGCACAGTCTTCGGGCGAAAGCGGATGGAGAGCTTTTGAGGATACTCGCAACCGCAGCGCGCTGTTGTCAGCCTATACCGACAGTCCGGCATCGGCATTGCGCGACATGCTATACGAGTACCATCGTAAAGGACTTGACATAATGGTGTTAAGCCCCGACAAAGGACGCCACGCCATAACATCATCGCTTAAATATCTACAACAAATTCATGAAGCACGGCCTATGTCGGTAGGACTGGAGATATTCAGAGATGCCAAACTTGATGAACTTGTAAACCTGTATACCCGGTCCAACACTGAAGAGCGTAACAGAGCCGTAAAAGTGCTTGAACAGGTGTATCCGTCGGAGACACAACGGACAACAATGATAAAACAAGGAGTAAACAAATAAAAATCACGAAATCACATGTTAAAAACGCTCCACATATCAAACTACGCACTCATAGACTCCGTCGACATAGAATTTCACGACGGCTTCAACATCATAACCGGTGAGACAGGAGCCGGAAAATCGATCATGCTCGGGGCCCTGTCGCTTATTCTCGGCGAACGCGCCGACCTGAAAGCGGTGCGCGACTCCGGCAAAAAATCGGTTATTGAAGCTGTATTTGACGTGGCAGGTTACGATACGCTCAAAAATTACTGTCTTATAAATGACATCGAATGGGACGACACGACCTGCATATTGCGCAGAGAGATATCGCCTAACGGACGGTCGCGTGCGTTCATAAACGACTCACCCGTCACACTCGACTTACTTTCGCATGTGGCGCAGCAACTCGTCGACATACATTCTCAGCATCAGAACCGGCTTATAACGTCGCCTGAATTCCAACTGAAGATAATCGACAATCTCGCGGGCAACACCGAGCTTCTTGCCGAATACTCGTCACGCTACGGGGTATATCGCAACGCGCTCAAGCGCTTGCACGAAACAAAAAAACTGATCGAACGCAACCGCACCGACGAAGACTTCACGCGCTTTCAGCTTGAACAGCTCGACGCGATGAAGCTGAAAGAGGGCGAGCAGGAACGCCTTGAACAGGACCGCGACGTGCTGTCAAACATGACTGAGATAAAATCGACGTTAAGCGGCGCTCTTGAGGCGCTGTCTGAAGGTCGCGAAAACGCGCTGTCGCTGTTGCGCGACGCATCGGAGTACTGCGAAGAGCTAGGACGTGTGCTTGAAGATGCCGACTCTCTCGGCGAGCGTCTTGAGTCCGCACGTATTGAAATACAGGATATCGCCGAAACCCTATCTTCTTATGATCAGGAGTTACACGCCGACCACGACGAACTTGAAGCCATAGAACAACGGTTAAACGACATATACTCACTCCAGCAGAAACATCACGTAAACACGGTAGCCGAACTTATCGAACTCCGCGAGAGCCTGCGTACAAAACTTGACGAGCTCGAAAACAGCTCGTTTACAGTCGAGGAACTTGAAAAGGAAGCCCGCAGGGCAAAAAATGCGGCTAAAGAACTGGCGCTTGAACTGTCAGAACGGCGAGAGGAAGAAGCCCGGCGCTTCGAAGCGTTGCTCCGTGAGCGTGCCATGCCGCTCGGCATGAAAAACCTGAGCACAAAAGTAAAAATAGCACGCGGCGAGCTTACTTCCGACGGGTGCGATACAGTAGAGTTTCTCTTCTCCTTCAATAAAAACCAGCCGCTCATGCCTGTAGGCGGAACGGCTTCCGGCGGCGAGATATCACGACTCATGCTATCGATAAAAGCCATAATTGCAGCCAAAATGCAGTTGCCGTCAATAATATTTGACGAGGTGGACACCGGAGTTTCCGGCGATGTGGCCAACCGCATGGGCCTCATGATGAAGGATATAGCACAAAACATTCAGGTGACAGCCATCACCCACCTGCCACAGGTGGCGGCAAAAGGCGACGTCCACTTCAAGGTATATAAAGAAGATGACGAGCATGCCACACATACGCGTATAAGACGTCTGTCGCATGAAGAACGCATTGATGAACTGGCCGTTATGTTGAGCGGCTCTAAGGTCGACGATGCGGCAAAAGCCAATGCACGCTCATTATTAAACACTAATAGTTGAATTCATGGAATCAAGCGATTATATCTTCGGTCTGCGGGCCGTAATGGAGGCCATCGAGGCCGGAAAAGAGATTGACAAGATATTTGTAAAAAAAGACATGCACGGCGACCTTGCCGCCGAATTTTTCGACATGGCCCGCGCCAACGACATTTTGATTCAGCGCGTACCTGTAGAAAAGCTAAATAAAATAACCCGCAAAAATCATCAGGGAGTCATAGCCATATTGTCGGCAGTAACCTATCATCGACTTGACCATATAGTACCTCAACTGTATGAAGACGGCATGCTGCCGTTTATTGTCGTACTTGACGGTATAACCGATGTAAGAAATTTCGGTGCCATAGCACGTACATGCGAGTGTGCCGGAGTTGACGCCATTGTCATACCGCAGCGTGGAAGCGTATCGGTGGGCGCCGATGCGGTAAAGACCTCGGCAGGAGCATTGCTGCACCTTCCAGTATGTCGCGAACGTAGTGTGACCGGAGCGCTTCATTTCCTCAAGGATAACGGCTACATGATAGTCGCCGCTTCGGAAAAAGCCGACATAAACTACACAAAAGCCGACTATACGGTGCCTGTAGCCATAGTCATGGGAGCCGAAGACACCGGCATATCCCCCGAAGCGCTTAAACTCTGCGATACGTTTGTATCCATCCCTCAGTTCGGCAATATCGGCTCACTAAATGTATCGGTAGCTGCCGGAGTGATAATGTATGAAGTAGTGCGGCAACGTCTGGAAGCCGACATGGAGGTCATCTGATTCCCCGCCCTGTTTTATCGGTGAGCGTTGTGTAATATGTATTCCTTGACTTTCTGGAAGAGGTCGGTGGCAAATACAAAGTTGCTCAACGCCTCATTGGTTGTCTCGTAAATAATATCTTTGTTTCCCACCCATTCGCGGTAGCCCTTATTGATAAAGATAATATTTTCACCTATGCCGAGCACAGAGTTCATATCATGGGTGTTTATCACCGTCGTTATTCCATATTCGTGAGTGATATCGCTCAACAACTCGTCGATAAGTATTGAAGTTTTGGGATCAAGGCCTGAATTAGGCTCGTCGCAAAACAGATATTTCGGATTAAGAGCTATGGCACGGGCTATGGCCACACGCTTCTGCATACCGCCCGAAATCTCGCTGGGATATTTGTCATCCGCCCCCTTCAGGCCCACACGTTCGAGGCAGAACTGAGCACGCTCACGACGTTCGGCATCGGTCATCTTTGTATACATCATAATAGGAAACTCGACATTGCCGAGCACCGTCTCTGAATCAAAAAGAGCCGAGCCCTGAAACAGCATGCCTATCTCCGTACGCAGGTGGCGCAGTTGCTCACGGTCGAGTTTCAGTAAATCACGGCCGTCATACAATATCTCGCCGTGCTCCGGCCTTACAAGTCCCACAAGCGACTTCATAAGCACAGTCTTGCCCGAACCGCTCTGTCCAATTATAAGGTTGGTCTTTCCGGTCTCGAATACGGCACTTACGCCTTTCAGCACCTTCACTCCGTCAAATGACTTCTCTATATCCTTTATCTCTATCATTGCATCAGGAGTTTTGTAAGTATTACATCAAAAAGGAGTATGAGTATCGAGCTTGACACAACCGCATTGGTCGACGCCTTGCCGACTTCGAGCGCACCACCCTTCACATAATAGCCGTAAAACGAAGCCACGGAAGTTATAATGACGGAGAATACGAGAGCCTTTATTATCGTATACCACACATACCACTCCACAAACATGGTCTGTATACCGTATATATAGCGCGATACGGGTATCATGTCGGTAAACGCCGCTATCAGCCAGCCTCCGAAAAGTCCCGTCGCAATAGAAAATATGACCAATACCGGTATGAAAGTCATAAACGCCAATATCTTGGGAAGTACAAGAAACTGGGCCGAGTTTATACCCATTATCTCAAGGGCGTCTATCTGCTCGGTCACCCTCATGGTACCGATCTCCGAAGCTATGTTTGATCCCACCTTACCCGATAGTATCAGACACAGCACCGCCGAGCTGAACTCAAGCAGCAATATATCGCGTGTGGCCAGGCCGGTCGAGTAAGCCGGCATCACTGGCGAAGTCATATTCAGCTGCATTTGTATACATATAACCGCGCCGATAAATATAGATATAACGATGGTAAGAGGTATCGAGTCTATACCAAGTTTTCCCAATTCAAGAAGAAACTTGCGCCCGAACACACGCCATTTCTGCGGCAGGCCAAACACCCTCCGCATGAAAATGCAGTATGTACCGAAAGTTTCCAGTGACGATTCTATAATCATGCCTTTATCAGTAAATCTTGAAAGCTAATGATATTATCTAACATATTTATTAAGGGCAAAGTTAACCATTTTTCTTGGCTTGTAAGGGATTTTTTATTTACTTTGTGTGTCTTAAACATCTTAAACAATCGCAGAAAATGCTGGTAATAGGTATAGCCGGAGGCACCGGCTCGGGTAAAACGACCGTGGTCAACAAAATTATAAGAAGCCTTCCCGAAGGGGAAGTGGCTGTGTTGCCTCAGGATTCTTACTACAAGGACTCGAGCCACATACCGCCTGAAGAACGCTGTAAAATCAATTTCGACGAACCGGCATCAATAGAATGGACTCTTCTGCGCAAGCACCTCGACGAGCTTAAAAGCGGCCGATCAATCGAAATGCCGACTTACAGCTACCTTACTTGCACAAGACAACCCGAAACCGTGCGCATCGAGCCGCGCGACGTAGTCATTGTAGAGGGCATACTTGTGCTTACACAACCTGAACTTCGCGATGCTATGGATGTTAAGGTATTTGTGGATGCTGACGACGATGAACGACTCATACGGGTCATAGCGCGCGACTGCATAGAACGCGGACGTACACCGCAGATGGTGATAGACCGCTACGAAGAAGTGCTCAAGCCTATGCACGAACAGTATATCGCCCCCTCAAAGCGTTATGCCGACCTGATTGTGCCTCAAGGCGGCAACAACACCGTAGCCATCAATCTGCTTACAGATTATATCGAAGCTCGGCTTCGTAAAGCGAAACAATAAACACTCATGGGTATAAGTATAAAAATGGACAATAAGGAATTTGAAGACGAAGACATGCCTAAATTGCGCATAACCGAAGAGGATAACGCGGAGCAGATGCCCCCGGAGCCGTCTGACGTAAAGGATGATAACGCTTCAGACTCCGACCCGCAGTATCAGGAAGGATGCATGGTATTGCGTACAGAGAATCTAGTCAAGAAATATGGCAAGCGTACTGTGGCCAATCATGTGTCCATCAATGTAAAACAAGGTGAGATTGTAGGTCTTCTCGGCCCCAACGGAGCCGGCAAGACAACTACATTCTATATGACCGTAGGACTTATCACCCCCAATGAAGGCGAAATATTTCTCAACGACCTCAACATAACAAAATATCCGGTATACAAACGTGCCCAGAACGGCATAGGCTACCTTGCACAGGAGCCGTCGGTATTCCGCAAACTGAGTGTGGAAAACAATATCAAGGCCGTGTTGGAAATGACCAATACGTCGCGTGAATATCAACGCGAGAAGCTCGAAAGCCTGATTTCGGAATTTCGTCTTCAGAAAGTACGTAAAAATCTTGGCGACCAGTTGTCGGGTGGTGAGCGTCGACGCACGGAGATAGCACGTTGTCTTGCCATCAACCCGAAATTCATAATGCTTGATGAGCCGTTTGCCGGAGTCGACCCTATAGCCGTAGAGGACATACAATATATCGTCTACAAGCTTAAAGAAAAAAATATAGGCATACTTATAACCGACCACAACGCCCCCGAGACCCTGTCGATTACCGACCGTGCCTATCTGCTTTTTGAAGGCAAAATATTATTTCAGGGAACATCCGAAGAATTGGCCGAAAACCCGACCGTACGTGAAAAGTATCTCGGCCGCGGCTTTATTTTTCACCGTAAGAAGTTCGACTGATTCTCGAGGCGAAGTAATATAACGCAGCGCCGGTGGCAACAGCGCTTGCCACTGCCAAACCGATGTGCAGCGGACCGCCGTCGCTCCCCCAAATATTTATATCGCCGTTTATGATGCCTTTGTTCATTAACCAGAAGTTAAGCACCACAAGACTGTTGTTTAACGCATGAGCAAGCACCGACAGCCTTAACGAACCGCTCCAATAAAACAGATAGCCGAAAAACGCGCCCATAAGCACTCGCGGGAAAAATCCGAAAAACTGTAAATGTACGGCGCTGAATATGACGGCAGTGGCCCATATCGCAGCATGGTGGTTGTCATGCATGAATTTGCATAACAGCGGTTGCAGGCCGCCGCGGAAAAACAACTCCTCGGCAAGTCCTGTCAGGCACCCCATGATAAGTATACCGAGCAGCAGATCGGTTACTGTGTCTCCGCCCATCAGCATATCGACAAATCCCCTCGCCCGCTCTTCGCTGCCTCTCAATACAGACTCCAATCCCGCCATCGACTGCGGAAAATGTATGTTTTCATTCCACGCCACAAGGCAGTTCATGGCCGGTATGGCCAATATGGAGATCAATATCATCCATAATACCTGACGCGATGTCACGCCACGGCCCAATCCTGTGAATGACATAGGTTGTCGCGCTACAATCAGCATTGTCAACACAACAGGCATGATGAACATAAATATATCCTGAACGAGAGTGGCCCATCGCATTCTCGCCACACTCTCGGTGCCGATATAACCGATTATAACCGAAGCAAGAACCGTTGACAGTATCCACCAGCAGATAAACAGGAATATACTCTTCCCCGCACTTACACGAAGTGCTTGATATGTAGATTCATTTTTCATACTGCAAAATTAGCTAATATTTTCAATGAATCACATATTTAGCATATAAGCCTCTATATACTCCCCGAATGTCTTTCTGTAGCTCTCGCTTACCGGAATACTTTGGCCATTGATTATTATATGATTACGTTCTATGACCTTTATCTTCTTGATATTTACGATATAAGACCGATGGACACGCATAAAATCGGCTGCAGGAAGATAACTCTCAACCGTCTTCATGTTCATCAGCGTCATCACCGGCGAAGGCTCATTGTCCAGATATATCTTTATGTAATCTTTCAGGCCCTCCACATATATGATATTTTCCACAGGTATCTGCACGAGTTTATACTCACTCTTGACGATCATATACTTACGGCGATTGTCGTTTTCATCGGCACGACGACACAGATCGGCCCACTTCAGAGCTTTGTTTGCCGACTCGACAAACTCTCCGTAGCTCACGGGCTTCATCAGATAGTCAAGTGCATCGACCTTAAACCCTTCGAGAGCATAACGTTCATAAGCGGTTATAAATACAATACGGCAATTAGCAGGCACGATACGGGCAAACTCCATACCGTTAAGCTGCGGCATATGTATATCAAGATAAACGACATCTACCGGCCCTTCCATGATGGTTTTCACGGCCTCCTGAGCCGAGCCGAACTTACCTGCAAGCTCCATGAACGGAGTTTTTTCAATATACCCGGCAATCAGGTCACGCGCTATAGGCTCATCGTCTACCACACAGCATCTTAATGTAATCATATGTCACAACTTTATTTTCAGTTTAAATATATACATGTCACCGTCTATATCAGTATGCATTTCGGCATTGTCGCCGTATATAAGCTCAAGACGGCGGCGCAGATTCACGATGCCTATACCGCAATGGCTGTCACCGTCTATCGGCAGAAAATGATTTTTTATAACACAATCCACAAGCCCGTCATGACACTTGATCGATATCGCAATGTCGTCGCCCGGCCGTCCGGTATTGCCGTACTTGAATGCGTTTTCCACCGGCGATATGAACAGTAGCGGAGCTATACGGCACTCTCCGCAATCACCCGCGTCAAGCGTAACGTGCACAGCCATACTGTCACCAAGCCTCAATTTCATCAGCTTTATATAGTTATTGACAAATTCTATTTCATCACCGAGTCGCACTGTAGGGGTATTCTCATAGAGAACATAACGAAGCAGGCGGCTCAGTTCATGTACGGCCGCACATGCCTTTTCCGGGTCAATCGAAATCAGCGCATAGATCGTATTGAGCGTGTTGAACAGAAAGTGAGGATTAAGCTGTTTTTTCAGGCTCTCAAGCTCCTCACGCTGCTGCATGGCGGTCAATTCCTTACTGCGGTTATTAAGGCTCATCCAGTAGTCACTGAGTTTCATAGCCACACTCAAAGCCGCCGTAAGAAGCACCATCACCCCGTCTCTCACGATAAAACCAAGCCTGTGCATCATGACATCATGAGGCGTATGTCTGACATTCCCCGGAATATCGGTAGAAACATGAAAAAACAGTATGTATACCAACGTCATGTTTATCAGTATGACCAGCAGATTCCATCCGATAAGCCTCAAAGCCCATCGAGGCTTGCCCAGACAACGGTCTATGACATAGTAGTAGTTCAGATAAAACACACCGACAAATATAACCGACTTGACATAACCGCGCCAATGCACCATGCCGTCAGGAATACTCTTGCTGACTATAACCTCGGGAAGTATGAAAATTATACCGAGACACAGCAAGTGGGTGAAAATTTTCATCCACTTCTGTGCCACAGGCGACGGCTGCAATATATGTCGGTCATTCATATCGTATTGCTTCTATAGGATCAAGATCGGCCGCTTTCTTTGCCGGATACCATCCGAAAAAGACTCCGGTAAGAGTACACACCGCAAAAGACAAAATTACGGAATATAACTGGATATATACAGGCCAATGGGCTATTAAATTTACCAGCCATGACGAAAGGGCACCGATAATCACACCTATTATGCCGCCTGTCACGCTTATTATAACCGCCTCGATAAGAAATTGCGAGAGTATGTCTATACCGCGGGCGCCGATCGACATGCGCAGACCTATCTCCCGTGTACGTTCAGTAACCGACACATACATTATATTCATGATACCGATCCCCCCTACAAGTAGCGATATTCCGGCTATACACGCCAAAAGCACCGTCATCATGTCGCTCGTCGAGTTCATCATCTCGCTTAACTCCTGTTGGGAGCGTATCTCGAAGTCGTCGTCAGCATCCTCTTTAAGACGATGACGTTCGCGCAATATTGCGGTTATCTCATCGATAGCCTCATCGGTCAGGTTCTCGTCAAGAGCGCTTGCGAAAAGGCCCTGAATATAATCGATGGCAAGCACACGTTTCATAACCGTGGTGTAAGGAGCGAGCACGACGTCATCCTGATCCATGCCCATGGAGTTTGTACCCTTTTCCTCAAGCACACCTATGACCGTAAACGGTATCTTGTTGAAACGCACCACACGTCCTATGGGATTCTCGCCGCCGGGAAACAGATTCTCCACCACCGTCTGCCCAAGCAGACACACTTTGGCCGCAGCCTTTATGTCATGATCGGTAAATATGTTGCCCTCCTTCACCTTGACTTTACGTATGTCAAGATAATCGGGGGTTATTCCGTAAATGGTCGACGGATAGTTATTGTTTCCGTTTATAAACTGTCCGCCGGAATTTACCGACGGCGACACCGCCGATATGTACGATGCGTTGTCGCGTATGGCTTCATAATCGGCCACTTCAAGTGTCTGCATGTCGTCGGCGCTTTGTCTTACGCCTCCTCGCTGCATATTGCCCGGGTGTATCATTATCATATTGGAGCCCATCTCCGATATCTGCGCTTTGATACTGTTTTTCGAGCCCTGTCCTATGGCAAGCATGGTTATGACCGACGCCACACCTATAATAATGCCCAGCATCGTCAGAAAGCATCTTAACTTATTGTTGTTAAGAGCCTTCAACGCTATCTTCATTAAATTGACAATTTTCATCGGTTCAATCGTTATCGGTTGGCAAAGATTCGTATACTTCACGTGCCGAAGCCGGCGACGGATTGTATGTGTCGGTGATGACCTTTCCGTCACGCAGCACTATGTTGCGCGACGAGTAGGCGGCCAAGTCGGGATTATGAGTCACGAAAATTATGGTACGTCCGCGTGCATGCAGTTCCTGAAACAATACAAGTATGCTGAATGATGTACGTGTATCAAGATTACCCGTAGCCTCATCGGCAAGTATTATTACAGGATCATTGACAAGAGCGCGTGCTATGGCCACACGTTGCTGCTGTCCGCCCGACATCTGATTGCTCTTATGATACAATCTGTCATGCAACCCTACAGCTTCGAGCGCTTTTATAGCCTTTTGTCTACGCTCATGCGCCGACACTCCTGAATTGTAAAGCAACGGCAATTCGACATTCTCTATAGCCGTAGTTTTCGGCAGAAGATTGTAGTTCTGAAATACAAAACCGATTTTGCGATTACGTGTCACCGCGCGCTCGTTTTTGCTCATGGCCTGAACAGGCACACCGTCGAGTACATACTCCCCCTTTGTAGGAGTATCAAGACATCCGAGCAGATTCAGCAGCGTGGACTTACCAGACCCGGATGTGCCCATTATAGTGACAAACTCGCCTTTGCGTATAGTAAACGACACTCCGCGCAGTGCATGAACGGTTTCACCGCCTACCTGAAAGTCGCGACGCAGGTTCTCGACTTTTATTATCGCGTCATTATCTTTCATCACTCTGTTTTAACTCTTGTCTTTTAACACCCTCTTATTTTTTCTTACGGCCCGGTGGCTGTGGAGCAAAAGGACTCCGCTCTCCGTCAGGACCTCCGGACATCATACCGCCGAGCACATTATAATCGAGTGCCACGACTTCATTCTCATCAAGTCCGCTTACTATAGCCGTATTGACTCCGTCGGTAGCACCGACAGTAACGATTACTCTGTCAAACATATTTTCAGTAACGGTATATACCGCTTTTTCATCCGGCTTGAGATTGCCGAGCGGTTCCCACTCCGGAATTGCGGGCAGATTCTTAGTGTCGGGATAGTCGCGCGGAGTAAACTTAAACGCTTGGTTAGGTAATATCAGCACATCATTTTCCTGAGTGACATATATGGTAAGGTTGGCGGTCAATCCGGGTATAAGTTTATGTTCCGGGTTAGGTGCACCTACAATTACCTCATAAGTAACGACATTGCTTTCCGTTGTTGGATTAAGTCGCACCTGCGTCACCTTCCCCTCGAAACGGTCGTCAGGATAGGCATCTACAGTAAAAACCACATTCTGCCCCACTTTCACCCGTCCTATGTCGGCTTCGTCCACATTGCCCACAACCTGCATGTTGTCAAGGTCGGCGATAGTATACAGATTGGCTACGTTCATATTGGACACGACCGTCTGTCCCACCTCTACTTCGCGTGATATGACCACTCCGTCAATAGGAGAATATATCTCGGCATAATTAAGGTTTTTGGCGGCACGCACCCTGTCGGCCCGTGCTTTGTCATATGCCGTGCGCGATACTTCGTACTCTTTCAGCGATGTCTGATATTCATAGTCGCTTATAAGCTGCTTGTCATGAAGCACTTTGTCACGCTCATAATTGGTCTTGTTGTACTCGTATGACAACCGGGCCGACTCCATATTGGCATCAGCGCTCTTCAGATCGCTTTCAAGAAGAGTTTTTTCAATCTCGGCTATCAACTGGCCTTTGGTGACGACCGAATTGTAGTCAGCGTATAGCTTGTCTATAATACCGGTCACCTGAGTACCGACATCAACCTGCGTCACCGACTCCACGGTACCGGTCGCGGTGACGGTCTCGCTTATGTTTCCGCGCTCCACACGACACGTCTCCAGCGATATCTCCGTCTTTTTAGAACAGGCATATGACAGCATACACATACCTGCTGCAATAACAATGTATTTTAACTTCATAATGATGAATAATTAATTACGGCATATTAATTTGGGCTGTACGGTAAAATCCGATCATCTTATGGCCGAGCATAGCCATATACTTGGCCTGTAGCAACGCATGACGGGCCTCGAGAAGAGCGTTATGCGCCGTAAGCAATTCAACCGTATTGACCAATCCGAGCCTGAACTGTTCGTTTACAAGCTCGTCGCTTAGCGCCGCGGCTTTTTCCTGCTCGAGACCGGCTGTGTAACGCGACTGCGCGGCACGTGTGTCGATATACCATGTCTCGACCGAACGCGACAGGTCATTATATCGGGCCTGAATGTCAAGCTGCGCGTTAAGCCGCTGTGCATTAGCCTTGGCCACAGCAGTCTTTGTCTTTTTATTGTCAAGTATAGGTATAGAGAATGTCAACCCTACAGACTCGTTGAACGACTGCTTCATCTGTGTACCGAAGCTCTGTCCCGGAGCAAAATACCCCGTACCGACTCCGGCTGTAAGCGATATGTCGGGCATACGTCCGGCATTGGCTATGTCAACATCAATGGCAGCGTTGTCTTCAGCCAGCTCCAACGCCTTGAGTTTGACATCGGTCAGGACGGCAAGACGGTAACTTTCGGCTATGTCAGGCAACGGTGCGACAACATCGGCCGTATCCCACTCTACCGATTGTAACTCGATGTTATCGTCTATTCCCATTTCAAGAAGTTTTTTCAGCTCCATCACACGACTGTCATAAGTGCCCCGTGCATTTACAAGAGAGTATCGGTCCTGCTCATACTGTGACTGAAGTTGAGCGTAATCGACCTTTGACAATCGGCCGGCCTCCATAAGCTGACGGGCACGGTCGGCCTGCGCCTCGCTTAGTTTTACGGCCTCCTCATAAATAGCCATACTCTCGCGGGCATACAGTATGTTCATGTAGGCCGCAAGCAGGTCGGTCTCTATCGTACGGAGCAGGTCGTCGGTCGACAAGCGGTCGATCTGTGTCTGTATTTTTCCGTGCTTGATATTGTTTTCACGTACTCCTCCGTCCCATACGGTCCACGCGGCATTTAATCCGTAATTGCCCGTGTAGCTGTTTTTGTTATTATTGCCCCACGGAGCGTTGGTGTAACCGTGAGTGGTCGCAAAGTCAAGCGAGGGTTGCCAACGCGCTTGGGCCGCTTCAAGCTCGGCGGCCGACATATCCTCGCTAAGCCGCGACTGCTGAAGTGATATATTATGTGCCTGCGCCCACTCGACACAGCGGTCAAAAGACCATAATTCCTGTGACTGAAGCATCGCACAACCCATAAGTGCGTCAACAAGCACAACCGCCAATTTTACATTTATCCGCTTCATTGCATAATGTTTTGTTACGCAGCAAAATTATATTGCCGGCACCTCATTTACAAATCAAATAGATGAGCGGTGTATTTATACGTGATTATACCCGAATTTAAGCTACTATCGGGTATTTTTTCGGGAAAGATGTTAATTAATGCAAAAGTGAGGTCAGGCGCTTTAACCTCTGAAGGTTATAATCTTATTATATATGTAATTGACTACAGTATATACGACATTGCCTATGAGAGTTGCAAGTCCGTAACCCGATAAAGTAAACGCGGCTATTTCAAGCCGGAAGTCCTTAAGCGGAGTCTTATAGCTGAGCAGCCATACCACAAGCAACTGCAAACCGTAGCATACGAAGAATCCCACAAGAAACCTCACCGCCTCGCGGCAATAATGGCCCGAAGTCTTGAAGACCCAGTTCTTGTTCCACAAAAATGAATTTATGACACCGCACACATAGCCTATGGCATTTGACACCAAAGGATTGACACCGAGCAGCGATTTGCATACATATATCACACAGAGAGTGACAAGTGTATTAAGCACACCCACACATGCATATTTCACAAACTGCATGACCGACTCGCGCGAATTGATGGATTGTGTCATAATTTCATGTTTTTATGGTTATTCGGTCTGATTAAGTACAGGCAGCGACCAGCTGAACCGCACCGCCAATATACGTATAAGTATGACAACAGCCGCACATGCAAGCCCTTGCGCAAGCTCTGAAGCACCGACCAATGACATAATCCAGTACACCAGTCCGCCGGCAAAACATGCCGTGGCATATATGTCTTTCTGAAACAGCAGCGGCTCATTGTTAACCAATATGTCGCGTATGACTCCTCCGAGAGCTCCGGTTATAACACCCATTATAACCGCGACCCAAAAAGGATAATCGGCCGCGATGGTCTTCTGTATGCCTATGACCACAAAAAGCCCCAGACCGATAGTATCAAATATAAACAATATCTGCGTCTTCACCAGTATTTTCTTGAATGCGATCACGACAAAAAGCGAAAGCCCGGTGACGGCAAGATACCACCATGTCTGCATCCAGAATACCGGTATGTCAAGAAGTATGTCACGAAGAGTACCGCCGCCTATGGCAGTCACAAGGCCCACTGTATAGGCTCCGAACCAGTCGAAGTGTTTGGCGGCTGCCATGCGTATGCCGCTTATCGCAAAAGCTATGGTGCCGATGACCTCGATTATAAACAGAAATGTCAACTCAACATTCATGACCGTCAGCTCTTTTTGCTCTCCTGAATATAATAACGACACACGTGGGTAAGGCCGCAGTTAAGACAGTCGGGACGACGGGCCTTGCACACATATCGGCCGTGAAGTATAAGCCAGTGATGAGCGCGGGGTATAAGCTCTTCGGGAATATGACTGCACAACTCCTTTTCAGTCTGCAGCGGCGTCTTGCTGCCGGTGGTCAGGCCTATACGCTCACTTACTCTAAATACATGGGTGTCCACAGCCATGGCCGCTTTATTCCACACGACGGAGAGCATGACGTTGGCCGTCTTGCGTCCTACTCCCGGCAAACGCATAAGATCATCGATATCCGACGGAACTTCGCCGCCATACTCATCCACAAGCATCTTGGCAGCACCGAGAAGCGACTTGGCCTTATTGTTGGGATAACTTACCGACTTTATGTAAGCGTATATATCGTCGAGCGAAGCCTTCGACATGGTCTCGGCGGTAGGATAAGCCTCAAAAAGAGGCGGAGTCACGATATTGACCCGCTTGTCTGTACATTGAGCCGAAAGTATAACAGCTACGAGCAACTGAAATGGCGAGCCGTAATGCAGCTCCGTCTCAGCTTCAGGTATAGCGACCTTAAACCACTCTATGGCACGACGATATCGCTCTTTTACAGTCATAATCAATGTGCTGCGGTAAACTCTTCAAGGAAACGAGTATCGTTTTCCGAGAACATACGCAGGTCTTTAACCTGATATTTCAGGTTGGTGATGCGCTCGACACCCATGCCGAGAGCGAATCCGGAGTATTTCTTCGAGTCTATGCCACAGGCCTCAAGGACATTGGGGTCAACCATACCGCATCCGAGGATTTCGACCCATCCTGTATGCTTACAGAACGAGCAGCCCTTTCCGCCACACAGATTGCAGGATATATCCATCTCGGCCGACGGTTCGGTAAACGGGAAGTAGCTCGGACGCAGACGTATCTTGGTCTCCGGACCAAACATCTCCTGCGCAAAATACAGCAATGTCTGTTTAAGGTCGGCAAACGATACATGCTCGTCAACATACAAAGCCTCGACCTGATGGAAGAAGCAGTGGGCGCGGGCCGATATGGCCTCATTGCGATACACACGTCCCGGGCAGATTATGCGGATAGGCGGCTGCGTCTTCTCCATCACGCGCGACTGAACGCTCGAAGTATGGGTACGGAGAAGCACATCGGGATTGCGCTGGATAAAGAATGTATCCTGCATGTCGCGGGCGGGATGGTCGGCGGCGAAGTTCAATGACGAGAATACATGCCAGTCATCCTCTATCTCGGGTCCTTCTGCTACGGTAAAACCGAGGCGCGAGAATATGGATACAATCTCATTACGCACGATTGACAACGGATGGCGTGTGCCGAGAGGTATGGGCGAGGCCGTACGGCTGAAGTCCAGTTTGCCACCCTCGGTCACCTGTTCGTCAAGAGCTTCGCGCAATGAATTTATCTTATCGGTGGCAAATGTCTTTAATTCATTTAAAGGAGCCCCGTAAGTACGCTTATCCTCAGGCGATAACGAACGGAAGTCGTTCATGAGGTCCGATATCTCGCCTTTCTTGCTGAGGTATTTTATTCTTAAAGCCTCCACCTCGGCTGCATTCGCGGCCGTAAGTTGCTCAACGGCAGCTTTCAGAGCATTTATCTTTTCCAACATAGCTGTAACAGTTACTTTAACAAAGCAAAGTTAGCTATAAAAGTTGACATACCGAAAAACTTTTCCATTCAAAGCGTTCTTATCGCCTAATACCCTATTAAATATATTTAATTAGATTCAGAAAAATTACAGTCTTTACAATATATTTGCTATTTTTGCGATTATTACAACAATATGTTACGTAACCGTCATTATCACTGACAAATAGCCAAATTCCATGAGTAATTTTTTATCTAAAACTGCCGCGATGGCCATAGCCGCAATACTGCTGCTTGCCGGCGCATGTACCAACAACCGAGGCACCGTCGAACGTCCGTTTATAACAGCGGCAAACGCCACGAACCTAAGTTTTGAAAAGATCGAGTTGACCGACTCGATGACAAAACTACACGCAGTCATACACTTCCGTCCCAACTATTGGGTACGCATAGCAAAAACCAGCGTAATAAATGCCGACGGCAAAGATTATCCAGTAACAGGTATTGAAGGCATACCGTTTGACGAGGAGGTATGGATGCCTGACTCCGGCGTGATACACTTCACCATGACATTTCCCGCCATACCCGCCGGCGCCAAGTCTATCGACTTCTCGGAAGGCACCGACAACGGATGGCAGCTCTGGGGCATAGACCTTACCGGAAAGGCCGACCACAACATAAACCGGTCACTTGTACCGTCAGAGGCCCGCAAGCCGATGGCCGACGGCCCTCTGCCCGAGCCGATGTTCGCTTTCGACACGACTACCGTAAACATACATATGTTAGGCTATCGTCCGGAAATGGGCAACAAAATCGGTTATGCCATAAACAGCATACACGGACAGTCAGGCACCGATACTCCCCTGACCCTCGACACTCTCGGCAATGCGCAGCTCAAAATAGCGCTATCGGCTCCTGCAAAAATATTTCTTTTCAACTCCGGCGACATGTTGGTTTCAGGAAGTGCCATGTTATCTCCCGGTGAGACGATAGACCTGTACTGCGACACCCACATATCGGGAGTGTATAACATGGCTGATCGCGATAACAACGACAGCTTCTATCCTGACGGTTATCAAAGCAGCTATTCTACAGGACGCTACGGCAACTTATTGACAAAACATTACCGCATGCAGATTTATTCAGGCCATTTCGGCGACTATCGGATGAACGGCGACCAATACACCGATTATATAATAAATCAGTACAAGGCCTTAAAAGACTCCGTCGACAAATCGGATTTCGGACAGGCGGCCAAAGAGCTAAATGACCTTTCGCTCCAAGCCGAGTTGGCTTATGTAGCAGCAAACGCCTTCACCGTACTTGCCCGAAATTATTATAGCACAGGGCAAAAGAACTGGGGCGACAAAATACCGTCCGACACACTGAATATCAAATTGTCGGCAGAAAATATAACGAAGATAGCGGAACTGATCGATTTTAACAACCCTAATCTCATCCTCGCCGATGAAGGTATGCAATTGGGCCACGATTACAGTTTCTGGAAGGAAGCGGGTATAGATTCGGGCATATTAAAAGCTCTGAACGACTATAACATAGCATATGCCGCCGCTGATAAAGCCGAACTCACTGACGATATGCTTACCGAACTGCGTAAAACATATCCGGCAATGGCCGACGAAGCGGTAGCCTACAACAAGGCCCGCAAAGCACTTCTCGAGTCACTCGACCTGTCTATGATAACTCCGACCCCCGAAGTGGCTCCGTCAAAAATTTTCGATGCCATAATCGCTCCCCACAAAGGCAAGGTCATAATGGTTGACCTGTGGAATACTTGGTGCGGTCCGTGCCGCGCGGCCATCGCCCAGAACGAACCTGCCAAAAACGAAGAATTGTCATCTGACGATATCGTATGGATATACATAGCCGACGAGTCATCGCCCATGCCCAAATACATATTGATGATAAAGGACATACGCGGCATCCACTACCGACTGACCGAAGAGCAGATCAACACACTGCGCGACCGCTTTGAGGTCGACGGCATACCCTACTACATCCTCGTGGACCGCAACGGCAAAGCCACCGGACGCCCCGACCTGCGCGACCACTCCGCATTCAAGAAAACCCTCCTCGACGAAGTAGCAAAATAACCCCTCAAAACAATTTCAAAAACTGTTTAATAGTTCCCTGCGCAAAAGTATGCAGGGAACTGCTTTTTTATACTAATTTAATCCGCACAAGCCATATAATTGTCAAAATAAATCAGACGCAAATCCGATTGAAGCATCAATATCCTGCCGAAAGGTAGGGTCGCCAGTAGTACGGCGCCCGCAAATCCCGATGGCCATATATGCTGTGTCTATTTTGACACAGCCTCCTCATTTTGAAGTTTCTTACAGAAACCTTTTCTTATCTTACCCTTTTTCCGGTGGTGTCGCTTCGCTCCGCCACCGGCTAATTGACGGAAGAGTCCTTCGGACTTGCCATATCAATCCTCTTCGGGGAATGGACCGCATATCCGTAACGGCAAGGCATCGCGCCGGGGGATATGCCGCATGTGTCCGACGGCGACGGTATGTCTGGAGTCGGAGATAGCACCGGCGGTGTCCGGAGGACACATCCAACAAATAGCCGGTGGCGGGGCGGAGCGACTCCACCGGGCCATAGGTAAAGAATGATATATTATTGTTTCTGAAAGAAACGTCATAAAAAATCATATCCGGAAATATGCATTGTTATGTCATTCCCACGGATATTTTGGAGGCTAAGCCTATTTTAACACAGCCTCACAAACACAGTCGTTTTTAACAACCATTTTTACATTGGTCCGTTAAAATTTGTGATGGGACAAAGTCTACGAACCCGCTTTACTAATTAACTAATTTTAGCTTTATCTAATTTAAATATTGCAATTATCACATATTCTTCATATATTTGCTTTTGTTTCGTAATAGTTATCATTGTTAATCAACCAAGATACTATAAACCGAATTATAACCGTTTAGCCTCTCCATGCAAACGCTTGTAATTTAACCATCATTATTACCCTATTTATATGGTAAACATATATAAGATAAATAAACGGATGGCTGACCTTAAAATGACAAAAGCCGAACTTCTTAAAAAAGCAGGATTTACACGTGTAACTCTTGACAAAATTTTAAAAGGAGGGGTAACTAATGTCAGCACAATCGAAGCTCTTGCCAAAGGGCTTGGTGTAAGTGTGGGATTTTTATTTGATGAAGAAGAGATTATATCACATAAATTTAGCCACAATACAGAGAGAAACGGGAATGCCACAACCGCCATATTTGGTAATCCGAGTATAGGTATGGATAAAAAAGAGCATGATGAGTTAATACAGTTAAGAATCGAAAACAATGGGCTTAAATCGCAACTTGCGGAGAAAGATGCCTTGATTGCGGAGCTACAGAAAATGAACAACTTTTTAATGGAGAATAAATAACCCAATAATACCACAATAACATGGACTTCAAAGACACCTTGCTCCAACTTGCGGAGCGAATTGAAAAACAGAAAGGCAGCATCGCCACGGAAGAAGCGACCAAAAACGCTTTTATCATGCCGATGATAGCAGCACTTGGCTATGATGTGTTCAACCCGTTTGAGGTTGTGCCGGAACTTGATTGTGACCTTGTAAAGAAGAAAGGAGAGAAGATCGACTACGCAATTAAAAAGGATGATGAAACAATTCTTCTTATAGAATGTAAACATTGCGGTCAAGACCTTAATCTACATGACACACAGCTAAAGAAATATTTCGTCGCATCCAATGCCCGTTTTGGAGTACTGACAAATGGTGTGGAATACCGGTTTTACACAGACCTCGAAAAGGTCAACATAATGGACGATAAGCCATTTTTAGTAATCAACATGCTCGATATGTCGGATAACGATATTGAACAACTGAAGAAGTTCCACAAGTCGTATTACAATGTCGAGAACATATTGAGTACTGCACAGGAACTTAAATATACCACCGAGCTTCGCAATCTTTTATGTAAGGAATTTGACAGCCCGTCACCGGATTTCGTAAAGTTCTTTACCAAACAAGTATATGACGGAGTTGTCAATCAGAAAATCATCGACCAATTCACTCCGTTAATTAAGAAGTCCATAACCTCAATTGTAAATGACACTATTTCCGATCGGCTCAACCTTGCCATAAAGACCAATGATGAGGTTGTCGCGGATTCGACCACACCAAACGCTGTGGAAGATGAATTGCCGGAAGGTGTTGTGTTCTTTGACAAAGAGACCGGGATTGTAACAACAGAGGATGAGCTTGATAGCTTCCTTATTGTAAAAGCAATACTTCGTCCTGTAGTAGACATTAGTCGGGTTTATTACCGAGATACCCTATCTTATTTCGGAATACTGTTGGATGACAATAACCGTAAGCCGATATGCAGGATGTATTTCAATGCACAATCAGTGAAGTACATTTCTACGTTCGACGAGAATAAAAAGGAAACTCGGCACGAAATAAAGTCACTGGATGACATATACGACTATACCGAACAACTTCGTGCCACCATTTCATATTACGACAAAAAATAATATATCACCTAATAAATTTAATCATTATGGCAACTTTAATTGCAATTGTATCGCTTTTGTGTAGTATCTTGACAATTATCCTTTTCTTTAAGATATGGAGCGCATGTAACGATATTAAGTCAATAAACAACAAATTGAATAAGCAACGTAAATCAACCAAATTTATTATTGCAGGGGAAACAGAAAAAGGCATTGAAGCACTAAAACTTGAATACGTTGAAAAACTAATTGCTCAATATTATTGGTATGACGGAATAAAGAACGTCATGAATGAATATCTGCCTGCTTTTGAAAGGTTAGGAGTAGATTTGCCCGAACATTTAAAGAATGAAGAAAAGTTAACTGAATATGTTAAAACGATGATTGGTAAAATCTAAAATACAAACAGCCGGTGAATAACATCTCCGGCTGTTTCTCAATTCCGAATTACGTTTGAAGCCTATTTGCCGGATTAGGCTCTTCAAACTTCAATCCCATGCGCCCGAAGCATCGGCTTCGCGACAATCCGTATGTCGGGCTATTTCCTTTGTATACCAGACGATAGACGTCGGTACTATCTGCGGGAACGCTAATAGTCAATGCTCCTTTATACATTGCTGTAAGAAATGATGTTCACACGGCTTTACATTTCTGTTTGTAAATTAGTATAGCAGTAATACTCCCAAAAACATTTTAGTACCATTTTATTAACATCATCTGACACAATTATACGCGGTCTATTAGTAACTTTGTACTAAACAACCAAATACCAATCATATAAATGCATAAATTAAGACACTTTATTGCCTTAGCCGCAATTTTGGGCTCGCTATCGCATGTGGCTGCTCAAAGAGATACCATGGACCTTTCCGGGAAATGGGGCTTCGGCCTTACTGAAAAAGCGACAAACGACTCGGTAGTTTTGCCCGGTACGATGGATACCAACCGCAAAGGCGTTGTAAATGACAATTACGACGAGACGACTCAACTGTCGCGCAAGTTCACTTACTCCGGACCGGCTTACTACAGCAAGACGGTAGACATACCGAAATCATGGCGCAACAAAGCCATCACTCTCACCCTTGAGCGCACACGACCCTCTACAGTGTGGGTCGACGGAAAGCGTGTAGGCTCATGCAGCTACCTGTCGACGGCTCACCACTACGACCTGTCAAAAGCGCTCACCCCGGGCCGTCATAAAATCACGGTCATGGTTGACAACGGCGATAGCATACCGTCGCAGATAAAATCAAACTCCCACGCATGCACCGAGTCAACACAGACCAATTGGAACGGTATATTGGGCAATATCAACCTTGAGGCTACATCGCCGCTCAACATAGCGTCGCTCAAGACCGTGCCCGATGCAAAGGCGCGAACAATCAATATAACCGCATGTATATCCGACCCGTCGCTCATAAAAGGCCGGCAGACACTTGTTCTGACTGCGGGAAACCACCGTAAAGAATTGAAACTGACCAAAGGCAATGCCGTCTACAGCACCTCCATAGAGATGGGCGACACGGCGCAACTGTGGAGCGAATGGAATCCGGCACGGTATCTTGTAACAGCCTCAATTCCGGGCCATGACAGCCGCTCGGTCAAAGTGGGTCTGCGCGATTTCCGTACCGAAGGGCGCCATTTTTACGTAAACGACACTCTGACATTTCTGCGCGGCACCCATGACGGTTGTGTTTTCCCCCTGACAGGATATGCCCCGATGGACGTGGAGTCGTGGCGGCAATACTTCAGGACCATAAAAGAATACGGTCTTAACCATGTACGCTTTCACTCTTGGTGTCCGCCCGAAGCATGCTTCGAAGCCGCCGACATCGAGGGTATATATCTGCAGCCGGAGCTACCCGTATGGGGCGGCTTCGACGAAAAAGAGAAGGTACTGATGGACTTCCTGCTTGCCGACGGAGAGGAGATTCAGCGTCAATACAGCGCTCACCCGTCGTTTGTGCTCTTCGCGCTCGGCAACGAGCTGTGGGGAGAAGTGCCCGTCATGCAGCGTTTTGTCAAACGCTTCCGTGAAATGGACCGTCAGCACCTGTACACTTACGGCACCAACGCATATCTCGGCTGGCAAGGCAATCTGCCCGGACAGGACTTTTTCGTGACATGCCGTGTAGGCGGCGGTGACGATTATTCGGCCCATGCGCGTGCCTCATTCTCATTTGCCGACGCCGACGAGGGCGGCTACCTCAACAATACATACCCCGGGACCGAACGAAATTTTGAAGGAGCCGTGCTTCGCTCACCCGTGCCGGTCATAGGCCACGAGACCGGTCAATTTCAGATATACCCCGACTATTCGGAGATGAAAAAATACACCGGCGTACTCGAACCGCGAAATTTCACAGTCTTTAAAAAGCGACTTGAAGATGCCGGCATGGCTTCGCAGGCACGCGACTTCTTCAACGCCTCGGGGCAATGGGCTACCCGGCTCTATCTCGCCGACATGGAGATGAATCTACGCACACCATCGATGGGTGGCTTCCAGTTGCTTGACATAAAAGATTATCCCGGACAGGGCACTGCCCTTGTAGGTATACTCGACGCGTTTATGGACAGCAAGGGTCTAATCACGCCCGAACAATGGCGGCGTTCGTGCGACGAGATCGTGGCGCTTGCCGAATTTCCCTCCTACTGCTTGGTTGAGGGCGACAATTTCACCACCCGCCTTGCCGTAGCCAATTACAGCGGGCACCCACTTGAAGGAGCACGATTGAACTGGCGCCTTGTCGACGGCAAAACGACCATAGCTCAAGGACAAACGACACTGCCCGGAGGTCAGGGATATATCACGGTAGACTCAATTGACGTAGCGTTGCCCGTGACCGACCGTGCACGCAAGGTTGAATTGCAGATTTCCATACCCGACAAGCGGATTGTAAACAGCTATCCTCTATGGATATACCCTAAAGACCGCAGCTACGAACAGGGCGAGGTCATGCTGACCGTGACTCCCGACGAGGCAATGGCCGACTACCTGAACAAAGGCGGCAAAGTACTGCTTGCTCCGAGTCGTGAGCTGGTTGACAGCGTAACGGTAGGAGGACTGTTCCAGACCGACTATTGGAATTACCGCATGTTCAAGACCATAAGCGAGAATGCAGGTAAAAAAGTGTCGCCCGGCACCCTCGGTATACTTACCGACCCCGCTCATAAAGCGCTTTCGCAATACCCCACCGAAGAGCACAGCGACTGGCAGTGGTACACTGTAGTAAAAAACAGCTATCCACTTATACTTGACCGCCTCAACGACATCGACTATCGACCCGCCGTTCAGGTCATTGATAATGTGGAGCGTAACCATAGGCTCGGACTGCTCATGGAGTTCTCCGTAGGCAAAGGCAAACTCATGCTTCTCATGGCCGACATAAAAGAACTTGAAGCCAAACCCGAAGGGCAACAGTTTATAAAATCGGTTATCGACTACATGAACACTCCCGACTTCGCCCCGGCCACAGCCATCGACTACGAAGACCTGCGCTCTCTGCTTACCGAACCGTCAACCTCCGCGTCAATATCCTCGCTCCGCAACATCTCGTACGATTAAGCACACGTCTAAGCACCGGCAGCTGACATGCGTTGACGTGTCGCAACGATTAAACTACATTTTATAGTTTATTAACTAAATATATTAGTTTAAACTATAAAATGTAGTTATTTTTGTGCCGTACCAATAAAAAGTGCTATATGAAAGAGTTAACAGCAAAAGAAGAGGAAATCATGAATTTCTTTTGGCAGCACGGTCCGCTGTATGTAAAGGAGATTCTCGAGTTTTACGACGATCCCCGTCCCCACTTCAATACTGTGTCGACAATAGTACGGGGTCTTGAAGAGAAAGGCTATATAGGCCACAAATCATTCGGCAAGACATATCAGTACTACGCCACCGTAAGCGCCGCCGACATGGGGGTGAAATCGTTGAAATCGATAATATCGCGCTATTTCAAGAACTCTTATCTCGGAGTGGTGTCTTCGCTTGTCAAAGAAGAAAACATATCGGTCGATGAACTGCGCCGTCTGCTCGACGAGGTAGAGAAAGCCGAAACCGACAACAAACAACAGTAAGACATGGGATCACTTCTGTCGTACTCTCTGCTCACGGGTGCAACGCTAATACCGTTGTACCTTATAATAAGGCTGTGTCTGTCGCGATGCACGTTTTTCAGGTTCAACCGCATAATGATATTGTGCAGCTACATTGTGGCGCTGTCCATGCCTTTATGGCTGCACCTCGTGTCGACAATATCATTCTCCGCTCCTGAAGTGACCTTGCAGGTAAGTGTCGACGGACCGTTGTCCATGACTATTGCCGACGATGGCGCCCCGCAATATTCAATTATGACCCGTGTACTTGCTTTTATCGTACTTCTATACGGTGCAGGTCTTGTTTTCTTCATAGCGAGAGAAGCTGTAATATGGACCAAAATGCTAAGATTTATAGCGAATTGCGACAAAACCTCACTCACGTCAGGATGGATTTTGTGCATGCACGACAATGACGGCGTGGCGCCCTTCAGCTGGGGCCGCTACATCGTTATGTCACGAAAAGATTATACGACAAGCGGTCAAAATATAATACTTCATGAAACGATGCATCTGCAGTGCCGTCACTGGATCGACCTTATACTTGCCGAGGGAGTGGCCATACTCATGTGGTACAATCCTGTCGGATGGCTTATGCGCAATGAACTTCAGACCATACATGAATACGAGGCCGATGAAGCCGTACTCAACAGCGGCATAAACGCCCGTGAATACCAGATATTGCTAATAAAAAAGGCTGTCGGCTCCAGATTCCCGTCCATAGCCAACAGCCTCGATCACTCTAATTTATCTAAACGTATTAAAATGATGTTACGTAAAAAAACTTCCCCCGGGCGCCGCTGGCTTGCTACAGCAGCCGTGCCCGCAGTAGCGCTGTGTGCGCTCGTGGCTCTCTCGCCATCAGTTATCAATGCCCTTGAGCAGGTTTCCGCTACCAAAGTTACGCAAATTCAGGCAGACACACAAATGCCCGGCGATGAAGCGCCCAATTCAGTAGTCGTCGTTGACGGTAAATCGCCTAACCCGGTCATAGTGGTTGACGGCAAAACCGGTACCGATTTAGAATCAGTACCTTCAGAGGCGATTAAAAGCATAAGGGTGTCCAACAATAAGTCGGGAAGCGACACCCTGTTTATCGCAACAAATGCAGGCGCAACCGCGCAGCCGCGTACCGCCGCTAAATCCGATGCCGGTAAAAACCACACGACCGCGCAGAAAATGCCCCAGTATCCCGGAGGCGAGGCGGCTTTGCTGAAGTTTCTTTCGGATAATATAAAATATCCGGCCAACTCACAGGCACAGGGCCGGGTGGTAGTACAATTTGTAATAAAAACCGACGGAACTGTAGGCGAGACAAAAGTTGTACGTGCCGTGTCGCCGGAACTTGATGCCGAAGCCGTACGTGTCGTGAAGCTGCTCAAAATGACTCCCGGCGAGATAGACGGAAAACCGGTCAATGTATGGTACACGCTTCCTATAGCCTTTAAACAGACCAAACCGTCGCCTGCAGCCGCCCCCGCCCCTGTAGCGGGTGAACCCGAGTCCGGCGATAAGGTATTCACTTCCGTCGAGGAGATGCCTCAATTTCCGGGCGGCATGACAGGCCTCATGCTGAACCTGATGGAAAATCTGAAATATCCGGAAGCGGCTTTCAAAAACGACATACAAGGCACTGTCGTGGTACGCTTCGTCATCAATAAAGACGGAAGCATCGGCGAGGCAAGTGTTTTACGCGGCGTTGATCCCGATCTTGACGCCGAGGCCATACGTGTGGTTAAGAACCTGCCAAACTTCATTCCGGGAAAGATGGACGGCAAGCCTGTATCGGTATGGTATACCCTGCCTATATCATTTAAACTGAAGGGCGACAACAAGTCCAAAGACACAACCTCGTCGCAACCCGCAGAATAAACAATCCGGATTAACCTGATAATAACGGCAACGGGTCGAAAACCATCGCGGTTTTCGACCCGTTATCATTTGACATAAGTATTCACGGCTTATCAGCGCTGCTCTTCCATCGAGTCCTCGGGCATCAGCCAGCGGTCGAGCCAACGGAAAAATACCCGCTGCCACATCACGGCATTCTGCGGTTTCAGAATCCAGTGGTTCTCGTCGGGGAAAATCAGCATCTCGGCAGGTATGCCACGCAATTTGGCGGCATTGAACGCCATCATGCCCTGCGATGCAAGGATGCGGAAGTCATACTCTCCGTGAGTGATAAGTATGGGAGTATCCCATTTGTCGACATACTTGTGAGGCGACTGCGAGAATGTGCGCTGTGCCACAGGATTGCTCTTGTCCCAGAACGGACCGCCGAGATCCCAGTTGGCAAACCACATCTCCTCCGTTTCAAGATACTGCGACTCGGTATTGAATATACCGGCATGTGCTATAAGGCATGCAAAACGCTTGTCATGATTGCCGGCGAGCCAATATACCGAAAATCCGCCGTAGCTTGCTCCGGTAGCTCCTATATAACGACTGTCAATGTACGGTTTCTCTTTCATGAAGTCGACAGCGCTCAGGTAGTCTTTCATGTTCTGACCGCCGTAGTCGCCCGATATCTGCTCGTTCCACTCCGTACCGAAGCCGGGGAGTCCGCGTCGGTTGGGGGCTATGACTATATATCCGTGCGAAGCCATGAGAGCGAGATTCCACCGGTAGCTCCAGAACTGGCTCACAGCCTGCTGCGGGCCGCCCTGACAATACAGGATCGACGGATAACGCTTGGTCTTGTCAAACTTCGGAGGATACACAACCCAAGTGGTCATCTCCTTACCGTCAGTAGTGGGTACCATAACCTTCTCCACCGTAGGCATGTCGAGCTGGTCAAATATCTCCTTGTTGACCGAAGTCAGCTGAGCGAGCTCACCGTTCTTGACCGAGTATATCTCATTGGGTGCAAGCATTGAATGGCTCATTGTGATGATTGAGGTCTCGTCGACGGGAGCAAGCGCGGCATAATCACACACGCCCTCGATGACCTTCGTGACCTCCTTTGTAGCAACATCCACGCTGAATATCGGGGTAACGCCCTGATAGGGAGCGAGGAAATATATCGACTTACCGGAAGGATTCCAAGCTATGGCATCGGCGGTGTAATCCCAGTCAGCGGTAAGGTCGGTCTTCTCGCCGGTAGCGCAGTCCATGATGAATATGCGGTTTTTGTCGCTTTCGTAGCCGTCATGCTCCATGCTTAGCCAAGCCACATATTTGCCGTCCGGGGAGTATACGGGCGCTGTGTCGTAGCCCATCATGCCCTCGGTGATGTTTTTGGTTGACTTTGTGGCTATGTCATACAGATACAGGTCGGAGTTGGTCGACAAAGCATAATCCATGCCGGTCTTCTTGCGCGACACATATATGAGCTGCTTGCTGTCGGGCGACCATGAAAACGACTCCACACCGCCAAAAGGCTTCATGGGCGACTCGTACGGCTCACCCTCCATGATATCCACGATATTTGTAACCTTCTTTCCGTCAAAATCGGCGAGGAACGGATGAGGTATCTCGGTCACCCATTCATCCCAATGCTTATACATAAGGTCATCAATAACACGACCGGTAGCCTTGGGCAGGTCGGGATATATCTCCTCGGCTGTACGCGAATATTTCACATTGGAGATAAGAACGATCTTGGACTCGTCGGGCGACACCACGAAACCGTAGACCCCGTTGTCGACAGCGCTGACACAAGTGCGGCCGGAGCCGTCGGCATTCATGACCCACACCTGATTCTTGTCACCGTCGGGATAAAGAAACGCTATCTGTTTTCCTTCGTTGATCCACACGGCATTGCTCTCAGACTTGGCGCTGCGGGTTATGCGCACCGCGTCGCTGCCATCGGTGTTCATGACGTAAAGATCGGCATTTGAACGGTTTTCCTCAACACTCTCATAAGATACCGAATACAGTACCTTGCTCTTGTCGGGCGATACGACCGGCGACGATACGCGTCCGAGAGCCTCAAGCGCCTCGATTGAAAAAACACCGTCGGCACTTTTGAATTCCGGCTTGTCAATCACTTTTTCATCGGCGACTTTATCCGCGCAGGACACTGCGCCAACAAGTAAAGCTGACATGATGATCGGTTTAAAATAATGGTTCATATATTACTTAATTTGTGAAAATAATTTCAAGATAAGCCTAACTAAAGCAAAGTTAAGCATCATTTTCCACACGACAAAATCGTATACATTTGGTATTATAATTCATAATTTAGTATCAAATAGTCACTTATACCCAAAAAACTATACTACTTACAATCCTGTCATAAGATATAAGTACATTTAAGCAGTAGTCATTTAGAATTAATTCACACATATTATCTATTTTTAATTATATATATTTTAATCATTGCCGTTAGCGAACTATCGCACTATAATATCCAATATTAAACTTATTTTCACCTTTTTATTGATATGCAGTATAAAAAATAGTAACTTTGCAATTGACTGGTAAAAATTCAGTCACAACATTGAATAATAAGAAGCGTTATGCTCATCTTGTAAACTGAAAACGTAGGACTTTTCAAAAAGATGCAAGAGATAGCATAGTGGTTCTCACGCATATAGCGTGGGCTACTACTGTTACATCTGCATCAATTGGTTTCCTACGACCTTCAGTTTAGACGTAGCATAGTTGCTCACGTTTTTAATTCTGATTATGAACCGATTGTTTTGATAATCTGGCGCATGGTAATAAACCTGTGTTTAGGCGTAGATATTGCAGAGCCGAAAGATGAAAAATTTTGAGTCGTTGACAC
>VSOZ01000059.1 GCA_009775095.1 Muribaculum sp. | reverse complement strand
GTGCCTGAAATGCGCGACACTCAGGGTATGTACGCCCACGGCGCACTCGACCGCATGGTTGCCGAGCAGACATGGCTGTGTCCGATACAGGCAGACCGCAAGGAGAAAGGCGCGTACTATTCTCCCTCGCGTGATATTGTGGTGCTTCCCATGAAGCAGCAGTTCAACAAGGGCGCGACTCCGGAGGATATATACCGCGACGGCATGGAGTTCTATTCGACCATGCTTCACGAAATGACGCACTCCACCATGACACCCGAAAGGCTCAACCGTGAGGCGGGCGCAAAGTTCGGCGACCCGAAATATGCGAAAGAGGAACTGGTGGCCGAGCTTACAGCGGCCATGATAAGCCACTCTATGGGCTTCGACTCCAGAGTCACCGACAACTCGGCGGCCTACCTTGATTCATGGATAGGCGCGCTCCGGCAGGAGCCGAAGTTCATCGTGTCCGTGATGGCCGATGTCAACAAGGCTTCGGAAATGATACTCGACCGGGTGGACGCACAGCGCATATCGCTCGGCGAACAGCCTTATCTGGCGAAGAACGACCCTCTGATGGCTCCATTGGAGGACGAGATATGCCCGTTCAAAAACGCCGCCATAATCAAGACACGCTCAGGCGACTTCGCCCTGCGTGCCTCATACAACGGCGTCGATCTCGGCATGAAGCCTATCGAGCGTTCAACCGCGAGAATGTATTTCCAGCTTACCGACCAACGCGAGAAAGATATATTCCTCGGAAGCGCGATACGCAAGAATTATGAATCGGAGATAGCAGGCATCGACCGCCGCGCCTCCAAGTCACTCTCAATCGTCTGAAGCTATGGCACCGGCTGACTATAAGGTAAAGTTCAAGGAACTTAAATCGCGTGTGGGTATTGATGATGTCGCCTATTCGCTCGGCTACCGCCTCGACCGCAAGGCAGGTGTGGGCCGGTACATCGAGCTTGTGCTGGGCGAGGGACGCGACAAGCGCGACACCATCATCGTCAGCAACCGCCGCGACAAGGCTTCGCAGACGTTCTTCCGACGGGACGGCTCAAAGGGTGACGTTGTGTCGTTCATACGCGAGAACCTTTCATCGTTCAATGTCATCGGGCTTACCGAATGGCAGAAGATAGCGAAAGTGATGGCGCAGTTCGCCAATATGCCGGAGCCGGATTATGACCGCGACCGGGATTATGTACGCTCGGCATCCGCGCCTCAGGTGTTCGACCCTTCGCGCTACCGTGTCAAGGAACTGGACGCGGCCAATATCCCCCGGCTGTTCGCACAGCGCGGACTGTCGGCAGATACGGTCAAGGCTCTCGCCCCGTTCATTTCCCTTGTGTCTGACAGGCGCAACGAGAATTTCAACGGCTACAACATCGGCTTCCCCTACACGGAAGCCGGGAGCGACAAGACTGTGGGATATGAGATCCGCGGCATGGGCGGTTACAAAGCAAAGGCCGCCGGCACCAATTCCTCCACGGCGGCATGGGTGGCCGACCTATCGCACGGCAACAACGGACTCGTGCGTCATGTGTTCTTCTGTGAATCCGCCTTTGACGCTATGGCTTTCTTCCAGATGAACCGTCCACGGTTAGGCGAGGACTTCGCCCTTGTCTCCCTCGGCGGCACGTTCTCCGACCGTCAGGTACTGGGCGTGATGGAGCGTTTTCCAAACGCCCGTGCCTACGACTGCTTCGACAACGACCTTGCCGGACGCATCAACGGACTCCGCCTCATGGCTCTTGTCGAGGATATTCCGCTGAAAATCACCCAGACGCCAGAGGGCTTGATGGTGGAAGCCAAAGGCAAGAGTTTTCCGGTGTCACCCAACCGCTCCGTCTACACCCAGTTTGAACCGCATATCTCCGTGCGTTACCGCATGGGGCAGTGGCAGCCGCCTAAGGACTTCAAGGACTGGAACGACTGCCTGTTAGGTAAACGCTCCTCAATCAAGATACTCTCTACCAAACATGACCGTGACGATAACCTCGCCGAGCAACGCGCCTCCGGCTTAAAAATATGACTGACCGATGAAGAC
>VSOZ01000058.1 GCA_009775095.1 Muribaculum sp. | reverse complement strand
AGATGTGTATAAGATACATGTAGACAAATTGCTTTAAAATTTTATGCCATAAAGCAGTTTTGTTTACTTTTTGGTTCAAATTGGAAAAAGCCATATATTTTCTAAAATAGAACATAATGAATTGGCTATTCTTCCATTTCCAATTCACTGTTGTTTCAAAGTTCATGCAGTTAAATTAACTCGTTGTGCTAGTTTAATATTCAGCATTTAAAAATCTAAAAATGCCCAAAAAGTCCCCGTTAATTTTAAGACGATTTTTTAGAAAATCAGATATTTGGTTTTTTCAATATCGCATGTTTAGAAAATCAGATATTTGATTTTTCCTATATCACATATTTCTGAAAATATGTTGTTAAATGCCATGCACAAATTATGTTCCAATATTTTATTCTGTAACCGGGTACATAACCCCCTATAACTTTTGGCAAGCACTTATTCTGCATTCATCTGTTCGCTGAGTTGGGAAAATACTGTCTCCACCCTCCGCCGGAAACGAAAAATCAGCTGTCTGAGCTTTCTTGACCAGGTGGTTTTGTAATTGGAAGGTTTTAATGACATAAGGCATATGCCTTTTGCTCGCATATCCTCAAAAAGTGTCTCCTCGGTATAACCTTTATCCCCAAGTACCGTCAGTCCCAGACGGTTTTCGGCAAGATCACGCAGACCTTCTCTGTCATCCACAGATGCAGGTGTAATCTCAAATGCTGTTATATATCCTTCCAGTGTGATCAAGGCATGAACCTTGAATCCAAAGTAGGTTTCTTTTTTGGAGGGGCATTTTCCATAATTTGCCCCATCTTCACGGAAAGAACGGCAATAGCGTGCGCGATTAAACTTACAGACAGGAAGAGGAAAGCTGTTAATCGCAAAATAGCGACTGTCAGGAATGGGAAAAACAAGGGGGATTTTTTGCCGGAGCAGTTCTGTGACCTGTAAAAGATTCCTTCTGGTTGGGTTAAAACGAGTTCTGTAACATAAATTTGGAAAAATATGCTGGTAATTACGTTTTATAAAGGAATACTATGCTTTTTCAGAATCAATGCCAATAAGTTCACTGCAAATGCTCAAAGTGATGATTTCAGAATCAGACATTTTTGCAGTAGTGACGTTACGCCTTTGTGAAACGGACGAGGGGACCAACTGTTGATATAAGTCATCAATTATTGTATAAACAAGTAAAATAAAATCTTCAAAAGTAGTGATAAGAGTGGTATAATCATCTTGGAACTTCAACATAAACATGGAGGATATAAAAATTCTTGTGTCTATGAATAAAAAACTTTTCTTGATATGAATTAGATATGTAGAAAAATGTTGTCGTATATGAATGATTTTATGTTGTCGAATTTCTTTTCTAATAATAGTATTGCCAGAACCTATACTTTTATACATCTTATTTGATTTTTTTGCACACCAATCAAACATTAGTAGTAAGGGAAATTTTTGTGGGCTCTGTCCACACATAGTCTCTGGAATAAGATTGGGGATTTCTAGCAATACTGCTAATGTCGTAAAATAAGACTGGAACAGTTTTTGGTTTATAACAGGCTGTTCCAGCTTTAGTGTTTACAGATACTGGGTGAGGCGCTCTCCATAAAGTACAGTCAGCTGATTCAATACCCGATCCCAGTTCCTGTAACGCTGCGTCCATTTTTTAACTACATTTCCACTTGCAAGATAAAGCATCTTTTGCAATGCGCTGTCACTTGGAAATACACTCTTTGTCTTTGTTACTTTTCGATACTGTCGATTTAACCCTTCTATGATATTTGTTGTATACATGATGCGCCTGATATCATCGGAAAACTAAAAGAAGGAGCTGACATCTTCCCAGTTATTCTCCCAGTTACTGACCGCATAGGGATATTTCTTTCCCCATTTTTCTCTGATTTTCTCCAGTTCTGACAGGGCAGCTGTCTCACTGGGAGCATTATATACAGATTTGAAATCAGAAGAAAACTGTTTCAGGTTACTATAATTTACATATTTGAAGGAATTGCGCAGCATATGGATGACGCATCTCTGAATCTGTGCATCCGAATAGACCGCGCTTATTGCTTCCTTAAATCCTGTAAGTCCGTCCACACAGAAAAACAGTACATCCTGCACGCCACCGTTTTTCAGGTCATTTAACATTCTCAGCCAGAATTTACTGGTCTCATTGGTGCCTACAGTGATGCTCAAAATATCCTTGTAACCATCTGCAGTGATGCCAAGTACAATGTAGGCGGCACGGCTAAGGATATGTCCGTCTTCCCTTACTTTGTAATGGATGCAGTCCATAAATACAAACGGATAGACCGGATTTAGCGGGCGTGACTGCCATTCCCTGATCTCTGGAAGAATCCTGTCAGTGCTCTTACAGACCATTTCAGCGGACAGTTCCATCCCATAAAGCTCTTGTATCTGGTTATGGATATCTCTTGTGCTCATGCCCCTTGCGTAAAGCGAGATTACTTTTTCCTGAATGCCAGATATATCTTTCTTGTATTTAGAAATAAGTTTTAGCTCGAATTCCCCCTCACGGTCTCTTGGGACATCAATCTGGAATTCACCATACTGGCTCTTGAGTGTTTTTGGTGAATGACCATTACGCTTGTTGGAAGTTCTGACATTACCCTTGTGATTTTTTTCATAACCAAGTGATGCATCCAGCTCCGCTTCCATAAGTTCCTGAAGTATGTCTTTGAAACTGTCCCTGAGCAGGGTGTAGACATCGGCTACACTGTTTAAGTTATTATCTGCAATAATCTGTCGAATCTGTTCCTTTGCTACTGACATAAAAATACTCCTTTTCGATAAGAGTTGTCATATACTAATTCTTACCCAAAAAGAGGTATTTTTTTCCATAGACGCAAACTTTTTTACACTACCTAAACATGCCTTCTTTCATTATTTTATTGGTATATAATTAGGATTGCATATTTTGTTGAAGTTTTTCTATATTAACTAGCACAACAGGTTAAATTAAGAGGCTTAGCTCCATTTTTACTTTTGCCAGTCCTCTATATTGGGTGTATTTCATTCCATGTTTCTCCTTTGCATCTGCAAATACTCTCTCTGGTTTCCTTCCGTTTCTGGTATATTTCCTTTATTCCTGTACTGAAGTGCTATAATAAAGTTGTAACGGGAGTGGCTAATGAGATATAATCAAAAATATAAGGAAAGAGGTACTC
>VSOZ01000057.1 GCA_009775095.1 Muribaculum sp. | reverse complement strand
GGGTTTATTTCCGATGAAGACGGCGTAGACTGCTTTGTTCATTTCTCCAGTATCAACATGGAAGGTTTCAAGAGGCTCAAGGCAGGGCAGACCGTTTCCTTTGTTCAGGACGAAGACGAACAAGGACGCACGGTTGCAAAAGAAGTTACTATTATTGTGGAAGGAGAAGAGGAATAATGAAGAAAAAAGCGAAGATTGCAATAGTGGCACTGGCTGTAGGCGTAATCGGAACCATTACCTGCGTTGCTTTAAGAAAAAGGGTATAAAAGAAAGGCTCTCGGTTTTTAGGAACCGGGAGCCTTTTTGTGGTATTCCCCTTTGCATTATTACATGGCTAGTATAATTTGAAATAGATGTAGAAATATGTAGATTAAAAATGTATAATAGTAAAAAATGCCATTAGTTTGTGATAGGGGAATAAATATGATAAACATAGCAATCTGCGATGACGAGAAAAAGGATATTGTACATTTGAAATCCATACTTCAAGAGGTAATGGATAAATATTCCATGAACTATGATATTCAGGAATACGAATCAGGCGAGAGCTTGATGCAGGCAGCATCACTTTTCCATCTGATATTTTTGGATATTGTTATGAATGGAAAAGACGGTATGGAAATAGGCAGACAAATGCGTCGAAAAAGTCAAGGTACAAAGATTATTTTCCAAACAAATTTCGGTCAATATTGTAAGGAGGCTGTCAATAAGTCGCATGCATTTGCTTTTCTTGAAAAGCCTTTAGATGTATCCGTTGTAGAGGAGCAGATTAAGGAGTTTTTTGAGAACAGCGAGGGAATGCAGGATCTTTTGGTGGATTTCCATAATGTTCAATATAGCCTTGCCGGGAAAGATGTGGTAAAATCTATTTTATCAATCCCAGTGAAGGAAATCGTGTATTTCGAGTATATAAAAATGCAGAAGGAAATAAAGATTGTCACAACTTCAGGTGAGTACATATATACTGAAGCAATGAACAAACTGGAGGAGAGAATGCGCCCTTTGGGATTCGAGATGTGTTGTCGTGGAATACTGGTTAATCTTGATAGAGTCATGAGGATTAAGATGTATGATATTCTGCTAGATACGGGTGGAAAAGTTCCACTGTCACAAAGGAGAGTCAAAGAATTTAAAGAAAGGATAAATGATCATATACGTGATTCATTTCATTAATTATGACAGCAGCAATTTTATTATTTTGTTCTTTTATATCATGTGTCATAATAGTTGGCATTCTATTTCAGTTTTTAAATGATCGTTATTTAAAATGCTATAATAAGCGTTATATATATGTGATCGTATATCTGGTAAGCGCATGCTTACTTACGTTCGTAAATATGTATATGAATCCATTTTTAAATGGGGGAGCGCATATTATATTATTTGGCCTTATAAGTTTTATATTCTACTTTGAAAAAAATGGCAAGAAATTTATAAGGGTATTAGAAACGGAAATATTATATATTATTATTGTCATATTAGAAGGTTTAGGAGTTTTTTTAATAGATGCACTTCTAGAATCATTGAATGTTTTACCACGAAATCAAGAAATATTACAGAGCATTGAAACTGTATTTTCTAAAATAACTTTATTGATACTTTATAATGCAATATTTAGTAGATTATGGAAAAAGAATTTTATAAGAACAACAACACAATATATTTTATATATAGTATTGTTCGCATATAGTGTAGCAAACATTTTGGCGATTGCGGTGATATCTGATAGAGAGGAACCTCTAATATTGATGTTTAATATATGCTGCACACTCCTTGCTAATATGTATTTATTACATTTTATTAGATTTTATGATGAGCGAAAATATTACAAATTGCAAGTCGAAATGATGAAGCAGCAACAGAGAATACAATATGAAGGATATGAAATACAGAAAGAGCAATACGCTATGGCAGTTTCAATTCTGCATGATGTTGATAAACATATAAAAATGATGGAGACTCTATATCAAGAAGATCTTAAGAAAGAGGCCATTGAATATGTAGGCAAAATCAATGAAATGCTTAGTCCTCTGATTCCATTAGAATATACGAATAATCCAACGTTAAATTGTTTATTATCAGAAAAATTAAGGTCCGCTAAAAAGCTGGGAATTGACTTTCAAATAGACGTCGCCTCCATTGATGTAAATTTTATGGAGCCCATTGACATTACCACACTATTTGGAAATTTGATTGACAATGCAATAATAGCCAGTAGTAAGTGTGCAGATAAAAGATATATAGGGTTAAATGCGAATGCGTACAAGGATATGTTATCAATCAGAATTCAAAATAGTGTATGTGAACCAGTCCCAATAGATAATGGTAAAATTGATTACATTGCGATGAAAAGCAACGGAATAGGACTATTGAATATACAACATTGTATTGACAATTATTTTGGAAGCATTACATACAAAAATATAAGTGATTTGTTAGTATGCGATATTTTACTGAATAAAAGAGATGATTAAAGGGATTTCATGATTGAAATCCTTTTTTGTTGTTGATATAGCAATAAAATGCTTTGTCAAGTATAATATCGTTGTACGTCACGACAAAAAACTGTACATTAGTAAAAAATTATTGTTAAAATAGTCTGTTTTAAATAAAATGGAACAAAAAAGGGAGGAATTTATATGAAAGAGTTATTATCAAAATTATTTGTAAAAGCAGTAAATGTAAATATTAAATCGGAAACCGAGGCCGCTTGTGCCTTCTGGGGATATCAGCCCAAAATGCCTGAATCTGCGAAAAAATTTAAAAAGAATGGTAAGAAATGAAAACACTATATGAACATATTGTAGATAAAATTATGTACAGCATAATAGAAAGTAAACTTATTAGTGCCGAAGATGCTGATGCGTACAGGTTTGGTACAGAAGTTACATTATTAAAGAGTATACATTTTGTTTCATATCTGATAATGGCAGTTTATATGAAGAAAACTTTTGAGTTCTTCGTTATTTTTGCTGTTTTTATTCTGTTTCGGCGCAATACAGGAGGTTTTCACGCTCAAACGAGAATTGGGTGTTTCTTCTTTTCTTGTACCATGGTTTTTTTATCTCTTTTTGCAACAGAACTAAACATTAGCTGGTGGGTGGCAGCAACGATATCAATTATTGACATAATCGTATTGCTAAAGCTGTCGCCGATACAGAACAGCAACAGGAATTTGGATTCAGAGGATATAGTCTGCTTTAGGCATAGGCTCAGAATATTATCAGTGATTTTTTCTGTAGTCTATATTGCAACACTCGGATTAAGGGCTAAGTATTTTATTGCATTGTATACAATTGGGCTGACTATGGATACACTTTTGACTATTTTTGGAAAATTGCAATCTATAAAGCAATCCTAAGCTTGCCAATGTGTACATCAGAACGAAAAGTTGTACGTTTGAAAAATGGTATTAACTAATTTGGAGAATTTGCGAATCACGATGTAGTTATATATACAATGATGTTTTAATCAGTGGAAATTGTTTTATATGGCAGATACTTCAAATTTTTAGGAGGTCGCAAAATGAAAAGATTAACAAAGAGGGTTTTTACG
>VSOZ01000056.1 GCA_009775095.1 Muribaculum sp. | reverse complement strand
GCCGAAAGCCTGTCCGCTCTGTATAAGAGTAGGCGCAGGCAGCACAGGTCTTCTCGTTTTCCCTCAATCCCGATCCTCCTCCAGTTTATTTTTCCTGGCGATCTCGGTATTGAACGAATAGAGCATCTTAAAGCCCTGCTCCGTTTTGTAGAAGAAAACCGGCTTCAGCCCATCATCGATCTCCAGAACCTGATAGATCTCCATAGGGGACTCAAGAATTTCCTTTGTCGGATCAGACGTTGTTTCACAGCACGCCCAGAACTCCCGGGGAGACAGCTTTGCGCGGCCCTCGTAAATCAGGGCGTAGCGGAACTCCGATGGAGACAGTGTCTCGCCCAGGTTCTGGCACAGTCTAAAATGCAGCAGCTCCTCGTAAGAACTCTTAAATCCATAGACCCGCAGTTCACAGGGGTCCTTTCGCCGCGGGCACCAGCCTGGCACGCTGTTTTGAGGATCGTTTCGCTTAAAACGGCGGGCCTTTTTACTGCCAAGGCAGAACCGTTCGCCCAGGTGCATCATGACACCCTGTTTACGCATGGGAACCGGGTGAGTGTACCAAAAATCATCCGGGCATCCATAACAGTTCGGTTTTCTCGGGCCTTCACTCATAGTACGCCTCCTTCTCTTTTCTGCACAGGTCAATGACCTTCTGACACTGGTCCATCTCAAAACCGCCGATGTGAGCGGTTTTCATGGACAGGCCTATTTCCCTGGCCAGCCAGCGGTAGGCGCCGGTCCGGTCCATCCTTCGCCGCTTCCACAGACCATCGAAAACCTGATGGGCCTCGATCCGTTTCAGCCGCAGGATCTCATTGGCGACATTGCCCAGGGGACGGTCTGTCCCCTTATGGCAGCCGACTCTGGCCCCGCAGTTCTGGCACTGGTAGATCTTCTCGTTCTGCTTTCCCAGCCGCTCTGCGGACGCACCGTAGACGGACTCGGCGGAAACCAGACGGATGATCCCGCCGCAGTAACGGCACATCGTTGGAACAAATTCCGCTTTGCTCCGTCCCCGCCGCTTTGCGTCAAGGACTCCTCCTGCTTCGTTTGTTCCTCCTCTTCCCACCGGACCCGCTTCGCTGGGTTTCAGCGGGAACCCCTTTTTTCGGGTTTCCAAAGGCACTCCTCCTTCCTACGCCGCCTTTCTGGCGGGCTTCTTCTTTTCTTTCTTCTGCACAGCTGCTTCAGGCCGAACGCCGGTCTGCATATAGTAGGCGTTCTCCGTCTCCAGTGTCAGCATACTGCCTTGGGCAACACCCAGCTTCACCGTGCCGGCCAGGGATTTCAGGCAGAGCATGAGCTGTTTGGCAATGTACCAATATTCGCCCCGGGGCATCCCGGTCAGTGGAACTACGTCCAGGGCAACAGCGGTGTTTCCGCGTTCGCTCCGGCAGCAGAAAGTGAGCCGCTGGCCCTCAAACCGGAGGCAGACCTTTCCATCCGTATCCACGCAGCTGGCGCTATCCAGGGCTTTTCGCAGCTCCTGCACGCCGGTGAGGACAGTGAATTGGTTTTGAATGCTGCCGATGATCCGGTCCGCGTCAATGTAATCTCCCTCCAAAAGGCGTGCGCTGTACGCAAAATCCTTTTGAAAAAATACGATGGCCTTGCCGGTGGTGCCGACATGGAATTCATCCTCCTCGCAGCACATCCGGGCCAGCTTCTCCAAGGAGTGGGCGGGAAGCAGCAGGCTGATATTTCCTGTGCTTTTATCATCGCCTCTGGCGGCGACAATGCAGTTCCCGTTGCCAACCGCGGCCCGAAGGCCGTCCTTGGTGAATTTCAGATTGACGCACTTCATCAGCGGCTTATTGTTGTCCTGGGCGGCGGCGAACACAGTCCGCCTTGCCATGCCAGGGATGCCACCCACCAGAACAGTGTCCTCCGGGAAGGGGATCTCCAGCTTGGGATAGCTGTTCCGCTCCCAGATGGGGATCAGGTATTCCGCGTCGCTGCCGCGAAGATACAACAGCAGTTTTCCGGGAATCCGTTCCAGCGTCACAACGTCTCCAGCCAGCTTTTCCAGCATGGAGGCGGCCAGGCGGGCATTCAGAACGATGGCCCCGTCTTCCGAGACGCTGCATGGGAT
>VSOZ01000055.1 GCA_009775095.1 Muribaculum sp. | reverse complement strand
CGGAGGCCTTTTCGGAGGCCCTTAGAAATTTGAGCAAGGTCATTCAGAAGGCCGCCATTCCCTTGTTGGAGGGGCTTCTGATCCGTATGGAAAACGGGCGCTGTTCTCTGACGGGTACGGATTTCTCTACCTGGCTGACGGTAGAGCTGCCTGTCAAGGGAGAGGACTTTGCCTTTGTCCTCCAAAAGCCCCAGGAGGTGGTGAAAGCCTGCCGGCACTACCGGGGAGAGCTGACGCTGGAAATGCACGGCATGAAGTCGGAGCATCTCTTTGTGACGCTTACCAATGGCCGCCGCTCCGGGATCTTTAACGCGTTCCCGGAGGAAGACTATCCCGCACGGCCCGAGGCGGAGGATGGGGTGTCTTTCACCGTCAATGCCGCCGCCCTGCTGAAACGGATTGACCGGGTGAAATACGCTGTGCGTGAACCCAAGGGCTTCTCCGAACGTGCATACCATACTTGCGTACAGTTCAGCGGAAACGACGTGTTCTGTCTGGATGGCTACCGAGCCGCCTGCGATACAGATACAGTCCTGGCCTTCCCCAAGTCCTTCCTGGCCTGGGGAAAGTCTCTGGCATTTCTGAAGCTGATGGGTAACAGCGAGGCTTCTGTGCAAATAGGAGTTCATAACATCTGGCTGACCTCAGACAATGTGATTATCTGCTGCAAACGTGAGGGCGTGGAAACCTTCCCCCTGTGTGATGCGGTGCCCAAGCGATTTCAGGAGGAATTCTATGTTTCTCCGAGAGCGTTTCTGCGGGAACTGGAGTATCTGGAGAGCTTCCAGCCTAAGAGGTCCCGCTTCACGGCAGTTTTCTGCGGCGGACGGCTGTATTTTGACATGGCGGAATCCAGGTGTTCCACCTCGGTAGAGCTTGAAGGAGAAAGCGAGATCCCGGTGGGCTTCGACCAGCGGTTCATGAAGGACGCCCTCAGCCAGTTCCGGGAGGAACCCCGCGTGAGGATGAAGCTCTCCGGCGGAGTGAGTCCTATCATCATTGAGGCGGAGGAGAGAAACGATTTTGCTTTGATACTGCCATGTAAGCTGCATGGCACTATGGCGGCGTGAAAGGAGCCTCTATGCAAAGTCATCAGAAAATATTGACGCAAGAAGAGTTTGACTATTCAACTTCCCGTGCCGGCGATCTGGTAGAGGAAGCTGTGGTGGATGATGCCATGGATTGTGTGCCGCCTGCCTGGATGAGCGGAGCATGCAGGCAAATGGGAGAACCTTATTCAGAACGCATGGACCCTCTGACAGGGAAATACCGGCCGACCTACGCCACATTCAGGCGTATTTCCAAGGGTGTCTGGCAGTATTGCGGCCACTGTTTTCAAGGTGAGACTGTAGAGCGTGGATAAAGAAAGAACACAAGGAGGATATTATGAAAACTTTATACATTTCCAAGGGCCAGGCCCTGAACTACGACACACTGGAAGCGGAGCACCTGGTAGTAAACGGTGTCCTGAACGTGGCCCACGGCCTCAAGGCCCGGTCCATCAGCGGAGATGGCCTCATCCTCGCCGGGACCGTCTCGGCGGACGATATCTCTGTACGAGAGGTGGAAGCCGCTTCCGTGTACTGCCTGCGGCTGGCTGCCAAGCGGGTCCAGGCGGCAGAGGTGTTTGCCTCGGAGCGCGCCGCCGTGTCCTGCTATCTCTGCGCCGACTACGTGGCGGCGGACCGGCTGACGGTGGCCCTGCATGAGGTGGGAAAGATTGACGCCCACGAGATCATTGTCTTGACGCCGAAGAAGCGAAGCCTGTTCCGGCTGCTGCTGGTCTCGGCCCTGCGGGCGCTCTGGGTATCCAAAATCAGGCCTTTCTTTGAAGGTGAAGTGCTGGACGCAGAGTACCGGCAGGTGCAGGAGGACCCTTCTGCCGGAAAGGCGGATGCCCCCAGGGATGTAGAGCTGGAGCGTGTTGTCAGCATCTTCAAGCTGCTGCGAAGTTCTGGCTATACGCTGAAAATCATTCCCGGTACGCCGGAGGAAAATGCGCCCAGGTTTGATTTTCCGGCGGAACAGGCCCACCGTCCCGCCGCGGGAGTACCATAGGAGAGCGGTTCGTCCTGGAACGGACGGTCACGACGGAAAACGGACGGACGGTCTTTCAGGAGCGAAGATACGCCGGGATGCTGGACGTGGACGGAGCCTTTCATCTGCGGGCCTGCTGCG
>VSOZ01000054.1 GCA_009775095.1 Muribaculum sp. | reverse complement strand
CCAGATAATCAGTCGGGAAATTTTATCGGCAAGAACAGAATCGTCCCGTGCCGCCATATCCCGGAGGCCGGCATAGGAATCCAGGGAACAGCGCCGGATGGCCATGATGTTGGGGCAGTCCCGGGAGGACGGGGACATCCGCAGATACAGCCCGCCCAGCAGTTCGCAGAGGGGCCGAAACTCGTGGCCCTTTTTAGGCACAATGAAGATCACCCGCCGTCCCTGCTGCCGGAGCCGTCCGCCCAGAACCTGGAGGGTGAAGGTCTTGCCCGCGCCGGAGGAGCCGCCGATCCAGCAGTTGCCGTTGGTGTACTTGTAGTCATCGTAGGGGTCCAGAAATACTGGGGAACGGTTGTAGAGGTTCAGTCCCAGGAATACGCCGTTTCGGTCGCTCAGCTCGTAGGAGGCGAAGGGAAACGCCGCCGCCACGCCGGAGGTCAATGCGTTCCGCCGGGACTTCCGCTCCACATCCGGGTCCAGGGCCAGCAGGGGCAGGGTGGAGAGGAACGCCTGCTCATTCTTGTAGTCACAGCGGCGGGCGATCATATCAATGGAGATACAGAGTTTTTCCACCGCCGTCACCCGCTGTTCCAGGGTCTCCGGGTCATCCGCCACCACCTCGACCAGCGTGTGCATGTAGTAAAAATCCTCTCCCTGGCGGTTCATCACGTCCTTCAGGTAGAGGCCGGAACTGATGGCGCTGTCCAGTTCCTCGAAGTCCGACCGGGTATCCTCCACATCCCGCATCCGGGAGCGGTTGACCATGGTGGTTTGAGCGATCTTGGAGAGGATCTTGTCCTTGGGCTGACGCCGGAAGATGAAGCTGAGATTCACGCCCTCCCCGGCCTCCACCAGCGGGGCCAGCCAGCAGGAACCGACAGTGGTGGCGTAGCCGTAGCCGGTGACATAGAGGTAGGCGTGGTACACGCTGTCCACTATGATGTAGTCCCGGCTCTTGGTGTCTACCGTAGTGGGGGACAGGACATCCAGGATGGTGGTGGAGCCGGATTCCAGTTCCGTCAGATCCGGCTTTTCCTCGCCAAACAGCAGATGCTTGAGGGAAAGCTTCTCCTGGCCCTCTCTTTTGATGGCGGACTTTTTATTCTTCGCCTTGGGCGGAGGGGCTTTTGCGGGCTTCTTTTTCAAAAGGGTACTCATAAATTCACATCCCTTGCTTGAATTTGATGGGGAAATGCGTATAATAAAATTGGGAGCAGTAAATGAAAAGAAGGTGTGTCCCATGCCGGAACTTTGCAGGTTCTACAATATCGTTATAAAAATGCTCTACAGTGATGACGCACAGCACCACCGTCCGCACTTTCACGTGTATTACAACGAATACGAGGCGTCTGTCGGCGTGGACGGGGAGTTGCTGGCTGGAAGCCTCCCGGTAAAGCAGTTGAAGCTGGTCCAGGCATGGGCAGTCATACATGAGGAAGAGCTGTATGTGGCATGGAACAAGGCGGTCCAGAATGTACCGTTTGGCAAAATCGAACCGCTGAGGTAAGGAGGGCAGAAATGTATATCGCAGATGGTATCGCATATGCCGGGGAAAAAGAGCCGGTTATCAAGATTAGCGGTGTCCGGCCAATGGAGGACTACAAGCTGTGGCTGCGATTCAGCACAGGAGAAGCAAAGATTTTTGACTTTAAGCCTCTGCTGGAAAAGCCCGCTTTCGCGCTTCTGGCGGATAAAGCCGTATTCAATGGAGTCTATATTGATTATGGTGTGACTGTCTGGAATGATGGAGACATTGACATCTCTCCAAAATTCTTATATGACCACGCGGTTTCAACCGAGGGTGCGGCGTAAATGCTCGAAATTCTTTGCTCTGCTGAAAGGAGGCCGGTCTTATGGTTTATACGCTGGAGGAGATCAGCCGCCGTGTGCGGCCTGTGGCGGAGAAGTATCATCTGAAAGCGGTATATGTGTTCGGCTCCTATGCGCGGGGAGAGGCTCGGGAAGACAGTGATGTGGACTTGCTGATAGATGACACAGACTCTGGATTGCGCGGTCTGGCCTATGGCGGACTGTGCTATGATTTGGAAGAGGCTTTAGAAAAAGAAATCAGTTTTGTCACCATAGATTCCCTGGAACAACCCGCCCGCCATAAAAGCGATATCTACTTCCGCGAAAATGTCAGCAGGGAACGGAGGGAAATCTATGTTGTCGCCTGATCTGCAGCGTCTCTCCCACATTCAAAAATATTGTGAGCATATCCGAGATTCTCAGTTGCGATTTGGAAAATCATTTGAAACATTCTGTTCGGATTTGGTTTTTCAGCAGTCCCTCGCGTTTTGTGTTCTTCAAATTGGAGAGTTATGTAACGGCTTATCGGAGGAATACCGTAAAGCAACCGGAGATAAAATACAGTGGAACGCCATCAGGGGCCTGCAAAACATTGTTGCTCATGC
>VSOZ01000053.1 GCA_009775095.1 Muribaculum sp. | reverse complement strand
ACAATACTGGAATGGAGTCTGTAAGTCGAGCGATTTTCGGGAATAAAATGTAGAAATACAGAGGTGAAAAGCAAGCGAATTATACAGTGCTTCGTTGTGTTTGTAGGGTGCCTCTTCCGGAGCGTCAATCCTCCTGACCACATAAACAGCCACAGACAAACAAGGAGTACATGGAAACACTGGTTTCAAAGAGTGCCAGAAAGCAAATAGAGTGGAACAAAAGCGGCTATAAGCCGCCCAAAATTGTCTAAAAAATGTTTGCTGACCTCTTTGGAGACACTGGTGCAGATCATTTGTATAGTGCGGCAGTGGGACCGCTGTCTGGGCGAGGCGCTGCCTTTGGAGAAACTTTCCCATTGGCTGGAGCCAGTATACCCAAATGGGCGAAAAGAACAGCCCGCCGGGGAAGAACACAAAGAGATTTTAGTGAGAGAGGATTTATGGACCTGGAACAATTTGAACTGTGGCTGAGGCCCGGCGTACTCGGTTTTTACCGCTCCTGTGAGGTCACTGTCTGCGGCCTGCTGGATCATGACGGCAGGGCCCACAACCTCTTTACGATACTGGTTTTCGAGGATCGGGAGCTGGCCTCTGGCGAGCCTGTCTTTCTCACGAAAAAAACGGCCGGTTGTGAGACGGAATTCGCATCCTGGGGGTGCAATATCACTTTTCACTGGTGGCGGCGGCTGACATACTCCGTGAGATTCAGGCGCAAAACGGGCAGATTGCCACGCCGCTGGGTCCTCTGGAGACGGCCCTTATGACGCCGGTTCCCGCGTACTTTGTACCAAGATGCAGCACTGTGACCATACTGGTAAATTCTGTGTTGAAAAACAATTTTCGTGGCAGCATGGTCTCCGAGTGGTTCGGCGAACAGGATAGGATCCTGCGAATGCTGAAAGCGGCAGAGCTTCAGAAAGCCGCTCTGCGAATCCGGGAACTGCTGCCCATTGACCTCTTCACGCTCTCGGACCATATTGGGAATGTCCTCTTTCAATTTCCTCAGGAGATCGCTTTTTGCAAACTCTCGCACACAGAGACGGCCGTTACCTGTTCCGTCAGCTTTGATGAACGGGTCCAGTCCACAGAGAAGTATGCCCTGAACGTGTTCACGGATCATGACGAACTGCTGATGGACCACCATGCCGCGATGGGAAAGGACGGCAGTCTGGCGCTGTATCTCTCCAATACAGGCGGCCCCTATGTAATTGCTCTGACGGATATGGAGAACGGCATTCCCATCCTGTGGCAGACAACCTCCACGATCCGGCAGGTCGGCGGGATTTTGGAAATCGAGGGCGATGCGGACTGCGTCCGGACGGTCAGACTGCCAGACGGAACATCCGAACAGATCACGGTCAACTCCGTAATCCCGATTTCCGCGGGCCAGCCTGCCCCTCCCTGGGAGGAGGCGTCCCGGCAGAGGCAGTATGAACGGCGCATGGAGGAGCTGGTCAAGCGGCTGGAGTTCGTCCGATACGGCAGGGCCGGAGATGAACGGGCCAAGGCCCTGGAGGACCTGCGCAGGCTGATGCGCATGGAGCCGCTGGCCCGCGCCTGCCTGTGGGACCCCTACCTGACGGCCCAGGACCTTTTGGAGACGTGGTACTTTACCAACACCGGCGGCAAGGAGCTCCGGGCGATCACATCCAACGTGGTTATCAAGGAGGGTACGCTGGAGAGCTGGAAAGCGGCTCAGCGGGATACGCTGGCCGGCGGAAGCAACCAGTTGGGGATCAATCTGCGCTGGCGGATCCAGCACAGCCTCTTTGGTTTTCCTTTCCACGACCGCTTCCTGATCCTGATTCCGCGGGAGGGGGCGCCCAGGGTGTGGTCCCTGGGCACCTCTGTCAACAGCTTCGGAAAGAAACACCACATCCTCCAGCAGGTCGCAAACCCCCGGTACATCCTGGACGACTTTGAGGAACTGTGGGCGGCGCTGGAGGATGATTCCTGTCAGATCTGGGATAGCGAGGAGGAACGCTGTCATGGATGAACTCTGGAAAGCGCTGCGCTCCGTACATTGCACCACCACTCCGGAGGCCTCACGGCGCAGGACAGATCAAAATTACGCAAAAGACTTGCAGGCCAGCCAGGTGGAGGACCACTGGCGGACGTTCTACCAGGCGGTCGATGCATTGGAACAAGGATGCGGCTATCCGCCATTTCCAAAGCTGGAGGAACTCTGCAAAAAGGCAATCGCGTGCGACGAGGGAGAGTTTCTGCGGATTTTAGGGGAAAAGCCGTCCATGATGGACATCGTTGTCATCCTGCTCCATGTGGACAGTGAGACCATGCTTCATTGGATGGAAACGGGGATGATCTCCAATGTAAACGTTCTCTTTGAGTGCCTCCGGAGGATCCCCCAGGGCGGGCCGCTGCCGGAACAGGCGGAAACTGCCGCGGCAAAGGGTCTGCTTCAGCTTTGCGCTTTCTCCCCAGAACGATTTCAATATCTCCTGCAA
>VSOZ01000052.1 GCA_009775095.1 Muribaculum sp. | reverse complement strand
ATCAAAGGCAATATGGGAGAGAACCTGAATTTTTGCGTTGATTCCGGCGTCCCTCAACACGCCCATAGCGGCTCTTCCGGCGATCTCATATGTAATCGGATCGCTGACCAAAAACAGACTCTGAAACCCCCTAATCCGCGCATAGAGGGGCAGATCCTCAAGCGCGTTTTTCCGGATGCTCACGGCTCTCAGCGGGGCGTAGTGCTCCCTTCCGCAGTTGCAGACAAACCGTCTGTTCAAATAGGTCTGCAGCGGCTCCGGTCTATCCGGCATTTCCATAACCCAGTCCTCCTTTTTGATTGCTGGCTCTGCAAGTGCAGCTTTTTCTGTCAGGCCTGGCCACAGATAACGCACAGGCTCTCCAGATACCGGATGTCCTCCATACAGGCCTCTGGCCGGTCCTCTGCCAGGTATTCAATCACACCCGTGGCGTCCGGAGTATAGTGTTTTGCATTTTGGGCAAATGCTCTCCAATCCAGGCAGCCTTCACGCAGGCGGTTATGGGCATCTTTCGTACCGTAGTTGTTGTGAAGGTGATATCCGACTATTCTGGGACCGAGGACCCGCTGCAGCTCCGCAATATCCATGCCGGATACCAGCGCGTGCCCGGTATCAATCAGTGTGTGCAGGTTTGGCATCTGTCCAAACATCTCCAGCCATTGCTCCTGTGAAAAGAGGTTGTAGGGGTTGCCAAACGTATTTTCAACGGCGAGGCAGACTCCCTCGGATCTGCAGATGTCATCAAACCGCGCAATGCGGTCAACTGTGCGGCTTCGATATGCCTCCGCAGATGACCGGCCTGCGGCTTCCTCAATATTATTGAAGGCGTGTAGCACATAGAATTCACTATCATACCTGTGGTACAGGTCAAAGGCTCTGCGGAACCTCTCAAACAATATGCCGTCGTCCCCCGGCGCCGCAAAATCGTAGAATGCAAACGGTGCATGGATGCTGATCCCTCCGGAGTGTGATTCCCGAAACCGGGTCAGGAACTCGTTCCAGTAGTCGGTGCTACCGTATTCGTAAAATATTTCAACGCCGATATGTTCCGGAACCGCCAGGAGCCGTTTTACTTTCAGCTTTACAAAGCTGCAGGTACTGACGCTGTATTTCATGGTACCTCTCACCTCTCGGATTTTCGAATTCGCTTCAGCAGGGCGGAGACCTGCGGCAGGAACAAAAAGACCAAGGTGACCGCGAAAATCAGGAGACAGACCGGGCGTTTCAGAAATACCAGCGCGTCCCCGTAGGACACTACCATGGAACGGCGCAGGTTTGTCTCAAACAAACTGCTCAGAACCAGTGCGATTGTCATCGGCGCAATGGGAATCTCAAAGCTCTTCATCACATATCCCAGCAGGCCAAATCCGATCAATACGAACACCTGATACGTGTTGTTGCCGATGGCAAAGCCACCCACCGTACAGAGAATGACGATGCAGGGCAGAATAATATTCTCACGAAGCTTGGAGATATTCGCAAATCCCCGGATAAAGATGGAGCCCTGGAGGAACATGAGAATGTTGATGAAAATCAGGCCGATCATCAGCGCGTAGACCCATACACTGTCCCCGGAAAATAGGGCCGCGCCGGGCACAATTCCCTGCATGGTAAGGGCACCCAGGAGGACAGCCATGCAGGAATCGCCGGGAATCCCCAGCGTCAGCATTGGGATCAGCGTCGCCCCGGTAACAGCGTTATTTCCAGTTTCCGACGCCATGATTCCCTCCAAAGAGCCCTTTCCAAATTCCTCCGGCTCTTTAGACGCCCGCTGGGCCTCGTTGTAGGAAAACATGGACGAAATGGCGCCTCCGGTTCCGGGGATCGCGCCGATCACAATCCCGATTACAGAAGATTTAATGATCGTTTTCCAGTACTTCAGCAAGTCCCTCAGGCGGATGGTCGATTTTGTATATTCAAATGCAGGCGGGGCATGGTCGCCCGCTCTTCGGGCAGTGTTGCATTCCGACAGGACCTGTGCCAGCGCATACAGGCCAAGCATACAGGTTACGGCGCTGAATCCGGCCGCCAGACTGGGCTGGCCGAAGATCAGGCGGCGTGTACCGTACAACGGATCGAGTCCCACGCAGGACAGCAGGAGCCCCAGCAGCGCAGACAGGAACCCCTTCAACATATTCTTCCGGGATACACTCACGGTAGCCGCGATCCCAAAAATGCAGAGAGCAAAATACTCGGGAGACGCAATTTGGTATACGATTTTGGCCAGCTGCGGCGCCAGAAACAGCAGCGCACAGGCGCTGATGATTCCGCCGAGCGCGGAACCAACCAGAGCAGTTTTCAGCGCGTCTCCGGCCCGGCCCTGCTTTGCCAGGGGATATCCGTCCCACATGGCGCAGATCGAGTTGGGCGTTCCGGGCGTATTGATCAAGATCGCGGTGATGGACCCGCCGTACATACCACCGCAGTATGCCCCCAGGAGCAGATACATCCCGGACAGTGTATCCATTCCAAAGGTCATCGTAAGCAATACGGTAATCGCAAAGGTCACGCTCAGCCCCGGCATTGCGCCGATCATAACACCTGCCGCCAGGCCGACATTCATCATCAGGATATTCTGTATTGTGAATATCTGACGGACAGCTTCTACCAACATAATAATTCCTCTGTTCTCATAGATTTGCGATTTTTGATCAGGGCAGCGGCACATGCAGCACGAGTGTGAAAATTACGTAGACTGTGGCCGCAAAGGCGTATAATGTGAGATACATATACCATTTGCGGCAGTTCAGAAGGTAAAGTATGATCGGTGGTACGA
>VSOZ01000051.1 GCA_009775095.1 Muribaculum sp. | reverse complement strand
TGGCTCTGCGTCTGCACAACAATGTGCGCGGAAATCTCGCGGGAGCGAATCACGCTGATGAGGTGCTGGAAGTTGGGAATCTTCTGGTTGGCGAACTCGTCCAGAAGGCAGGTGACGTGGGTTTTCAATGCGCCGCCGTTCTCTAAAGCCTTGTCGCACAGGACGTTGAACATCTGCGTGTAGACCATGGCTGAGATGAAATTGAAGGTCATATCCGTATCGGAGACGATACAGAACAGGGCCGTTTTTCGGTCCCCGATCTTGTCCAGCTCCAGGTCGTCGCCCTCCATGAGCTGACGGACCTCTTTAATATCAAAGGGGGCCATACGAGCGCCGCAGGAAATCAGGATGGACTTAGCTGTTTTGCCCGCCGCCATTTTGTATTTGACATACTGCCGGACGGCAAAGTGTTCAGGGTCGCGCTGTTGCAACTGTTCAAACATCAAATCCACGGCATTTTTGAAGTTTTCATCATCTTCCCGCACTTCTGAGGCGTTCAGCATTTCCAGCAGGGTGGTCATGTTCTTTTCTTCCTCCGGGGCCTCGTACCAGATATAGGCGATGAGCGCCTGATAGTACAACGCCTCGGCTTTGGACCAGAAGTCCTCACCGCCCTTGCTGTCCTCGCCTTTGGTATTTTCCATAATGCAATTTACCAGTTTCAAAATATCATTTTCGCAGTAGATATATTTGAAGGGGTTATACCTCATGGATTGCTTAAAATTGATAGTATTGAGTATTTTTATCTCATATCCACCACGTTGGAGCATCTTACCACATTCCTCGACTACGGTGCCTTTCGGGTCTGTGACAATATAGCTGGCGTTCATCTGCATGAGGTTTGGTTTAATGTGAAATCGTGTCTTTCCAGAGCCAGAACCACCAATAACCAGAACATTTTTGTTGATATTGTATTTAGGAATCTTGTTCCGGCCCACCATGACGCGCTCTGTCTGCGTCAGGAGAATGTTCTGGTCAAATTTTGGATTTATGAACGGGCGTATATCGTCCGCTGTGCCCCAACGAGCTGACCCGTACTCGACCCCGTGGCGGTATTTCTTGGCATTTTTGGCCTTGATGTAGACTACCGCACGGATGCAGGCCGCGCCGATCAGCCCCACAAGAAGGTCCTGGGGGTGGAAGCTGGGGAGGGGGTTGCGGGATATGATCTCACCCAGGCCGGAGATCGCCCCCATGCCCTTTGCCACCATATCTGCGCCGGCGGCCAGCCGGTAGCCCTCGCCCACGCGGTTGAAGAACCAGAACATGAGCGCATAGGGGAAGTTGAGAATCAGAAACTTTTTTAAGTCAAATTTCACAGTCCACGCTCCCCTCTGTCCCGGTCCTTGACGGTATCCTGCGCCATGCTTCTGGCAACCTCCTTGAAGTGGGCAAGCTGCCGCCGGACAGAGGGCTTCTCCGGGGCCTTGCGGCGTATGGTCTTGGCGGTGTACTCGGCAAAGGCGGCTTTCATGGCGTCATCATCCCGCGCCTTGAAAAAGACGTAGTATTCACCCTTCTCCGGGTTCTTTTTCAGAGCAAAATCCACGCCATATTTTTTCGCCACACTTTCAAATGACTTGATATTTTTAGCGGTAATATCAATACTTTTCACGCCCGTCCCCTGGCCCACAAGCTGCTTCACGCTCTGTTTGCCATGGTGGATTTTCGGGTTTTGGGACTGCGCCAGATACTTCCGTATCGCCCATTTGAGCAGATCGGCGGTCAGTCTGCCGCCAGTCTTGCCCACCTTGATTGCCAGGGCAACGGATTTATCCCGCACTTCGTCCTGCATGGTGATCTGCCTCCTTCCTATGGGCGGGATCAGCGGGCCTCGCCGCCGCTGAACCCTTCCTCAATTTCGTTGCCCCATACGAGCCAACCGGGCCTTATATTGCGGGCAAATAATTCAATTTTATTGGTATCTGGAAACATATCCTCCAGCATCTCATAGGCACATACCGGCTTGCGGCTATGATATGTGGCCGGTTCCCGCATGACCGTTGTGTACTTACCGAAGCACTCCCGTCTTGGCATCAGGATTTTATTTGGCCTGTAAAACCACAGCAGATACTCATGGCTGAATCTGACAGTGAACGCGGGAGCAACCCCATTTCCTTTATCCCAAATAAACCGGGCATGGAGCTTATACCCACGCATTTCCATTTGGGCCGACGTTTCCAGCAAAAATTTATCTATTGTCCAAATGAAGATGTTGTGCTGCTCATTTGCCTGTTCAAAAAATGGGTCCTGTATCTTAAAACAGTCCTCTACGGACATAGTTGGATAGTCAAGCCGCCTGCCTTGGTTGGGGCGGGACTTCCGAACATTTCCTTTCTGCTGTGGCCATGGAGGGTCGCTGTAAATCAGGTCATAGCCCATTTGCGTTCCCTTTTCCTTTAGGCAGAGCTTTTTCTTCTCTGGCAAAGCGTTCCTCCAGCCGTTCCACGCTCCAATCCTTCTTGAACTGCCCCAGAGGGCCGGGGCCGAACATGGCCCGCGCCCGATTGTCCATATCCCGCAGCCGCGTCCACAACTCCGGGTGATGGATTCGCAGCTTCCGCAGTTCGTCAATCCGTTGCAGAGGGCAGCACCAGCAGGAGGCGCGGCGGTAAATCTCGTACAGCCCGCCAAAATCAAAGCCCCGGCTATAACAAATCTGCAACGCCTGGGCTTCGGTGATCTTCCACTCTACCAGGGGATAGCGGTTCTGCGGATTGTCTTTACAGCGGTGGGCTTCATCGGCGGCGATGCCAATATGGTGCAGGGCATTCCGCTCTTTTTTAAGCTGATCTACCGCTTTATCCAAAAGATGTGTTTTTAACTGGCCGGTACACCAACGAGACTTTATTCCAGGCCAGCCGTAGCCATTTAGCGGCTGGCCGTTGGCAATTCGGCGCTCTATGGCCCGTTTCTGCTGCTGGGGAACATCAAACATCAGCCACTCAAAGCCGTGGGGATGCCGCAGGGTGGTAATGTGGATGCCGCGTTCCCGGTAGAGATGTTCGTCCAACTTGGCGATATGGGCCTCCATCTCAGGAAATTCCATGGTGGTATCCGCATAGAGTACACAGTCAATCGGCATATCCTTCTCAATCATCAGCAACAGGAGCGCACTGGAATCCTTGCCACCGGACAGCGAGATTGAGCAGAAATTGTTTTGATTTTCGCTTGTTTTCGTCAATCATACCTCCTTAAACGCAAAAAGAAGCCCCGGAAGGAAAAAGTCCTTCCGGGGCTGAAAAGTGTTGTGGTGTTATCCCAGGGCGGTCCACTTCTCCGTGGAGCCGTCCATGCTGAAGCTGTGACCATTGGATGCTTCAACAATATCCCAATAGTACCACGCGCCAGCGGCAACGTCCGAGAAGGTTTTGTAGCCCTTCGCCACGGTGTCAGCAGAAGCGGAGCGGCCCAGGATACGGTTGACCATCACAATGGTTTCCGCGCGGGTGATGTTCTGGTCGGGGCGGAATGTGCCGTCTGTGTAGCCATAGACCAGACCGGCATCCGCCGCCAGATTGATGTACTTCCGTGCCCAGCTATGGGAAATGTCGGTGAAGCGGTCCAGAACGGTGTTATTGCCGCTGCTGTCACAGAACCGGGCAAGGATCGTTGCCAGCTCCGCACGGGTGATATTCCGCTGGGGACCAAAACTGCCGTCCTGGTAGCCGGTGATAACGCCCATGTTGCAGAGGGTGGAGACAGCGGTGCCGTACCACGCCCCGGCGGGAACGTCCTTGAAACGGTTGATGTTGGTGCCATAGGCGGCTTTTGCCTCCGGGGTCAGCAGCCGGTAGAGGATGGCGGCAACCTCGGCGCGGGTAATATCGGCGTTGGGCGCGGCCTGGGTGCTGGTCCGTCCGGCGATATAGGCGATATGGTCCTTTCGGTTCAGCAGGGAGAGCTTGGAGCCGGGAGTGGTCAGATCACCAATGCCGCCCGTGCTGCCGCCCTTGGCAATCGTGACCTTCTGGACCTGGGAGGCCATTTCAGAGGCGGTGGCCGCATAGCGCACCTCGTATGTGCCGGGAGCCAGTCCCCTCACGGTGTTCCCTGTGATAGCGGTCCACTTGCCGTCGGGCAGGAGCCGGTATTCCATGGTCTTATCTGTCTTGGTGAAAGTACCGTCATTCCGGCCCTGCCGGGTTTCATCGGTATGGCCCACGCTGGGAGCCTTGCGGCGGTCAGGAATCTTCACCGTAACCGTCTCACCGGGCAGGCCGTCACCCTTGCCGGGGTAGCGGATAAGAACATCCTTCCCGGCCAGATCAGACACGTCCAGCGGGTTCGGGCAGGGTTTCCAGGTCTTGCCGCCGTCCGTGCTGTACTCCATATCCGGCGTAGTGTTCAGCGTCTCATTGTCAGGGTCAAAGACCAGCACAGGAGCGCCGGGGTGCTTGGAGATCACCACAGTGACGGTTCGGCTGGCAAAGTCCTCTCTGGTGGCAGGATAGCGGAAAAGGACCGTCTTGCCCAGGTAATCGGCAGTGTTCAGCGACTTGGAGAGGGTGGTCCAGGTCTTGCCGCCGTCAGCGGAGAACTCCACGCCCTTGTCGGAGCTGACGGTCTGGGCCTTGCTGTCCACCTTCACCTTGGGGGCCTCCCGGCGGGTGGGAATCTGGACGCTCACGCCGCTGCTGGGGAAGGAGCTTTCATCCCCGTGGTTGCGGATGATGATGGTCTGCCCGGTCAGATTGGACACGTCCAGGGGCTTGTTGCAGGGGTTCCAGGTCAAGCCGCTGTCAATGGAG
>VSOZ01000050.1 GCA_009775095.1 Muribaculum sp. | reverse complement strand
ATCCGCCTGACCCCTGACGCCAAGCTCACCAGCCGCCAGAAGCGGCGGCTGTCCGCTTCCGTCCAGAAGGCCAAGCGAGACGGCAAAATCCCCCGGACTGCCCAGCAGACCATCCCCTACCAGGAGATGTGCCGGGACGGTATCTGCGTGGTGTCGGAGCGGTTCTTCACCAAGCAGGTCCAATTCTACGACATTAACTACCAGTTGGCGCAGAACGAGGATAAGAACCTGATCTTTGAGAACTGGTGCGATTTTCTCAACTACTTTGACAGCTCCATCCGGGTCCAGTTCTCCTTCCTCAACCAACCCGCCGATATGGAAGAACAGCGCCAGTCCATCCACATCCCCGATCAGGCGGACGCCTTCAACTCCATCCGGGAGGAATATTCGGATATGCTGCAAGGCCAGCTCTCCAAGGGGAACAACGGCCTGACCAAGACCAAGTACATCACCTTCGGCGTGGAGGCGGATAGTTTGAAGGAGGCCAAGCCCCGGCTGGAACGCATTGAGGCGGATGTGCTGGCTAACTTCAAAACGCTGGGTGTCCGGGCGCACTCCCTCAATGGCTATGAGCGGCTGGCCGTCCTTCATAAGATGTTCCACCCGGCGGACAACCAGAAGTTCCGCTTTGCCTGGGACGCTATCTATAAGACCGGCCTTTCCAGCAAGGACTTCATTGCCCCGGACAGCTTCACCTTTAAGAATGGCCGGATGTTCCAGATTGGCAGGACCTACGGGGCAATGTCCTTCCTGCAAATCCTGGCCCCGGAGCTGACCGACCGGATGTTGGCGGACTTCCTGGACCTGGAAAGCAGCATGGTGGTCACGCTCCATATCCAGTCCATTGACCAGAGCGCGGCCATTAAAAATGTGAAGCGGAAGATCACCGATTTGCAGAAAATGACCATTGAGGAGCAGAAAAAGGCCGTCAGAAGCGGATACGATATGGACATCATCCCCTCTGATCTCGCCACCTATGGCGCGGAGGCCAAGACGCTTTTGGAGGACCTGCAATCCCGGAATGAGCGGATGTTCCTCGTCACCATGCTGGTAATGAACACGGCGGAGACGCGGCAGAAGTTGGAGAACAACGTGTTCCAGGCGGCGGGCATCGCCCAAAAGTACAACTGCGCCCTGCGGCGGCTGGACTACCAGCAGGAGCAGGGGCTAATGTCCTCCCTCCCCCTGGGCCTCAACCAGATCGCTATTCAGCGGGGCCTCACCACCAGCAGTACCGCCATATTCGTGCCCTTTACCACCCAGGAGCTTTTTATGCAGGGTGAAGCCCTCTACTACGGCCTGAACGCTCTTTCCAATAACCTGATTCTGGCCGACCGCAAGCGTCTTAAAAACCCAAACGGGTTAATCCTCGGAACCCCTGGTTCCGGCAAATCCTTCTCCGCCAAGCGGGAGATCACCAACGCTTTCCTTATTACCACGGACGATATTGCCATCATCGACCCGGAGGACGAATATTCGCCCCTGGTCCGGCGGCTGGGCGGGCAGGTGATCGACATTTCCCCCACCTCCGACCAGTACATCAACCCCATGGACATTACCCTCAACTACTCGGAGGATGATAACCCCCTGACGCTGAAAAGCGACTTCATCCTCTCCCTCATGGAGCTGATTGTGGGCGGCAAGGCCGGGTTGGAGCCGGTGGAGAAAACGGTGGTGGACCGCTGCGTCCATATGGTCTACCGGGAGTACCTGCAAGACCCCCGGCCTGAGAAAATGCCGGTGCTGGGGGACCTCCACGCGCTTCTCTGCCAACAGCCGGAGCCGGAGGCCCAGCGGCTTGCCACGGCGCTGGAAATTTACGTTTCCGGCAGTCTGAACGTATTTAACCACCGGACCAACGTGAAAATCAACAGCCGGATCGTGTGCTATGTGATTAAGAAGCTGGGGAAACAGCTTAAAAAGTTCGGTATGCAGGTGGTTCAGGACCAGGTTTGGGGGCGCGTCAGCGAAAACCGGGAGGCCCACAAGTCCACCCGCCTCTACATTGACGAAATGCACCTTCTCTTGCGGGAGGAACAGACCGCCGCCTACACGGTGGAGATTTGGAAGCGGTTCAGAAAATGGGGCGGTATCCCCACTGGAATTACCCAAAACGTCAAGGATTTGCTTTCTTCCCGCGAAATTGAGAACATTTTCGAGAACTCTGATTTTGTGTATATGCTCAATCAGGCGGGCGGCGACCGGCAAATCCTGGCGAAGCAGCTCAATATTTCCCCTCACCAGCTTGGCTATGTGACCAACTCCAACGCTGGCGAGGGGCTTTTGTTCTTCGGGAGCGTCATTATCCCCTTTGTGGACCATTT
>VSOZ01000005.1 GCA_009775095.1 Muribaculum sp. | reverse complement strand
TCACTACTGTCCACTAAAAATGGACGTAGTTAAAAATTAAATAAATTCGGTTCACTTGAACCATATAGATCATTGACATCGTTGATATTCTTTTTGTCGAACAAGTCCCGGATGTGCGTCTTGTCAGTAAGTGAGATTCCGAGGATTTGAAGGATTTCGTATATGCTCCGTTCAAGTTCCATATCGTGCCGCACTATAGCCACAAGGCAATAAGTGATTATAGCACAATATATTTGGATACGCACTGCGTTTTCTGACGTCCCCCAGAACCGCTTGATTCGGAGGTGCTGTTTTATCCATTTGAAGAACAGTTCCACGCTCCAGCGGTTACGGTAAAACTCGCATATCAATTCGGCCTTGGCCGTAAGATTGTTGGTCAGGAAGATATAGGTCGTACCATCTTCTGGGTCAACATAAACGACTTTACGCAGTTCTTCGGGATACAGTTTACGGCTTTTATATCCGCTGAAATTGCCGATGACATCTGATACGATACCTTCGGGCAATCTCCGCTTCCATGTCCGGGGCTTCAATCGGACGTTGGTTTTGGCACGCAGGACGAAGAAGCCGCGCACAAGATTTATCTTGAAAAGATTTCCGTAATCGTTATAACCTCGGTCGAAGATATAGTGTGCGCCCTCCTCATACGGTATTTCCGGCATAGCCTTTGTATCATGCACATTTGCAGGAGTAATATACACAAAAGCAGGGACTTGTGCCTCCATGTCATAAAGCGTGTGCATCTTGATACCGCCTTTGTGTTTACGGAACTTCGCCCACTCGAAGACGGAAAGACAGAGGTCTATCGTGGTGGAGTCAAAGGCATAGACACGACCTTCAAGTTCGAAGATTTTGTCAATCCGACGCTTCCTCGTCTCGTTGACCATGAACACGGCATAGTCCTCGAATATGTGATAATCGCGTTGCTCGTTGGCTTTGCTAAGATTGCTTCTCGTCACAGACTTGCCCATGCCGAGATGGTAGAGTTTGCCCGAGTGAGCCTCGGCCGCGACTATGAGGTCACGGAGACTTTCCCGATTGGTCAACTGTCCAAACATCATCGTAAGTAGCTGATTCCAACACGAAAAGCACTTGACATATTTGTCGCCTTCATACTTTCGGACGAGATAGTTGAAGTGGTTTCTATCCATGAACTGGACTAATTGGGAGAAAACGTATGGGTCTTTATTCATAACGGTCTGATTCAGACCGCAAAAGTAAATTCAAATCCGTTGACTCCAAAATCGCTCGCAACAAATTGAATATCAATAATTTCAAAGAACTCTTATGATTTTTTAGTGGACACTAATGACCGACTTTATAGAGTCGCAATAGTGCGGATTTGAACCCTTTAACACACTTCGACACTCGAAGAATTTTTAACGCTTTGGCACATTGGGGATTGGGAATAATTTAGTAACTTTGTACTAGCGGAATTGCAAACCGGTGAAGAACATTGAAGTATAAGCGTGATAGATAAGTGAGCCAGCCAACACGGGCGTTGGTAACTTCTTGATACTCACCACACAGCGTCGGAGCTTAACGGCTCCAGGCGGATCACAAAAGGGTCACCAAATGGTGGCCCTTTTTCGTACCCGTGCTCCTGCTTTCCTAAACTTTATCATTAAACATACATGATGCTTTTTGTGAGTGTTGAAGCTTTATTTTGTGTCGTTAAAATCGATTAAGTATCTACAGAATAAGGTCAGCGGGTGGAGAAGTAGTCGGAACGGATTATGGCGTCGGAGGTGCGGCGTGCGGAACGAAGCAGAGGCAGTAGCCCCGGTGCAAGCGAAGTAGAGTCACCGACCTCTTCGCCGGTCATCATCGATATGGCATAGGATCCGCGGGCGGGGTCGAGCATGCTCCGGCCTTGTCCATGCCATTCGTAGTCGGAGAGTCCGAGCATTGCCAGCAGGGTAGGATACATGTCTATTTGTCCGGCTACGCAGTCGGTGCGTCCGGCTACGGGCGAATTAAGAACTATAAATGGAGTGTATTGGCGCGGCGATACGATGCGTGCGGCCTCGGTCGATGAGTTTATGAAGTCACGACGATCGCCGGCAAGACCCTCATGGTCACCGACAATAACTACAAGTGTGTCATCGAAGTCAGTGCGTGAGCGCAGATAGTCGATGAGTGTGTGTAGCTGTGAGTCGGTATAGTGGGCCATGGTTATATAATCGGCGAGACGTCGGGGCAGCCCCATGCCGTTTATGTCGAAGTCGGGATCATGCATATTCTCCGGCAGGCGAAAGGGATTGTGGCCGGAGTATGTCACGAATGTAAGCATACGCGGCTCTCCTTCGGGCCATATCGTACCTTCGTTAAGCTTTTCTACAGATTGGCGGAGAAATGAGCCGTCGCTCAGTTTTGCCGGATTGCCTACCATTTCGTCCATGCGCCATGCGCTTCGGTCAATGAGCACATCGTAGCCGAATGCGCGGCTGATAGCCTGCTGATTCCAAGTTATGGGCTTGTCGCAGGTGAATATATAGCTTAACGAGCCGTGTCGGTCACGCAGAGCTTTGTTGAGCGAAGGGTAGGTGACCGACGGGTATTTCATGCTGTAGACCGAGCCGTTCATCGGCAGAAGGCCCGAGTGTATGAGTAGTTGACAGTCTACCGAGCGGCCCGACGCCACCTGTGTGAGCACATTTGGAGCATAAAATGTAGTCGTGTCACGCAGTATGCTGTTAAGGTATGGGGTGATTTCCTTGCCGTTGATTGTGGCTTCCACCGGCCAGCTTTCAAGGCTCTCGCAAATAATAAGTACGAGATTTTTGCGCGCAACGGCACTGTCAGGGAGAGCAGGAGGGGCCACAATCGAGTCATGAGTGGAAATCCACCGGTCAATTTCCGGTGTTGCGTCGGCGGTGTTGCGTCGGTTGTTATCCATCAACGAATATGCTACGTGACCGGCTACTGTGTAGATAGGTACACCACATGTGCTGTAGTAACATGACTGAACCAACCTGTCGTAAGTATTATAGAATCCACCTCGGTTTTCGACTGTTATTGCGCTGATAATTAGCAATATAATAGCTGTGCAGATGAGGGGGGGGGTAAGAGTCCGCGCAGGCCTTGGCTGACGTCGCATTATGAGTGCGGCAGTGAGCGGTATAAATAGGCCGATGATGTCAAATGCACGTATCGAATCTATCAGACTGGCCGTGAAATCGGTGAGGTTGCCTGCGAGAAAATAACTTTCGGGAGGAATCGCTGTGAGATAAGTACGGCAATACATGATGTTGGCTTCTAGAAAACCATAAGCAATCATCAGTACGGTTATGTGGACCCATGTACGACGGATGAATATGTATGGCAGCGACAGCAGTATGGCTACGGCTATGGTATTGACCCACAGCAATGGGTCGCTCATGGCCCGGAAAGTGGTTGCCATACACCAGTCGATGTCAAACCACAATAACATCGCAAGCGATGAAGTCAATGCCGCGACGAGTGGACGCGCCCATGTGTCGCGGCCCGAAATAAGTCTTATGAAGCGTTTCATTCCACAGACTGAATTACTAAGTTTTATTTAAAGGATGCGGGAGGTGTGTCGGTCACATATACCCGTTTGATGCTCAATGTTGTCGGGGCTGTCGTTTCGAAGCCAAGCATATGTATGGCTGACGTATTAACACCGCCTTGCTCCGTCGATACGACCTCGCCGGCCAGAAGCGGTATATCATCAGCGTTAAGGTTTAGGTCTGCAAATAGGTTTCGGTATATATCATTGCCTTTTTCTCTTATCGGGTTGTCATAATCTACCGTCGCCATAACCTTGAAGCGCTCGGGTACATCGCGCCGGTCCATAGGTTCAATGTATGCGCTGCCCTGCATGTTGGACTGACCGAGACATAAATATATGTGGAAATTTTTGTCTTGGGCTATACTGCTGACCGACATTATCACGGCCGGTATCAGAAGTCTGATTGATTTATATAACCTCATTATTGATTGGGATTTTTGATCAATGTAAAAAAAGCGGTTGTTTAAATATAACTATGCTTGTAGGGCCGCCAGTAGTACGGCGGCCGTTTTCGGCCTATATGGCCATCCGGATACACGGGCGCCGTGGTACTGGCACCCCTACCTTCCGACAAAACATTAACATTTAAACCGGGCTTTGACCCGAATTTGTTTCACAAAGTTAGCATATTGAATCAATATATACAATATGACAAGAGGCCGACATCTGTCGACCTCTTGTGGTGTAGCGGGATCGAGAATTGAACTCGAGACCTCCGGGTTATGAATCCGACGCTCTAACCAACTGAGCTATCCCGCCATTACCGTTTTGCGAGTGCAAAGTTAATAGGAATATTTTAATTGTGCAACACTTTGTCGATGTATTTTTAAACTAAATTAAAAAAAGATGAGTATCAGAAGTTGTGCTATAACTACGCGGCAGAACATCGACAGCGGGTAAACTGTAGCGTAACTCACTGCGGCATTGTCGCTCGGCAGAGTGTCATTGACGTAGTTAAGTGCCATAGGGTTGGCCATGCTGCCGCACAGCATGCCGCATGCCGATCCGAAATCAAGACGCGAACAGTATACGGCTACGAGGGCCATGATTATGACCGGTATGATGGTTATGGCGAAACCGATGGCTATCCACAACAGACCCGCGGAGTGGAAGAGGGTATCCATAAAGTGTGCTCCGGCTTCAAGGCCGAGACAGGCCAGATAGAGCGACAGCCCCATGCCGCGAAGCATCAGATTGGCGCTGCGCGTGGTGTAGGTGATGAGATGAAATTGTGGTCCGAACCGTCCGATAAGTATGCCTACAATGATAGGACCTCCGGCGAGTCCGAGTTTGATCGGAGTGCTGATGCCCGGAACGGCTATGGGTATTGAGCCGAGAATCAATCCGAGTACTATACCAATAAATATGGCGCATAGATTGGGGTCTTTCAGAGTTATGTAAGCATTGCCGAGCACCTTCTCGACGTTTTCGATAGCTTTGGCTTCGCCGACAACGGTAAGACGGTCGCCAAGTTGCAGTACAAGGCTCGGTGTGGCGAGCAACTGCACTCCGCTTCGCAATACGCGGCTTATGTTTATACCGTAGCTGTTGCGCAGTCGCAGCGAACCGAGACGTTTGCCGTTGATTTCAGGTCGGCTTACGATTATGTGTTTTGATATAAGTTGGCTGTCGATCGTGTTCCAGTCTATATCATCTTTGTTCCAGTTCTGGGCTTCCTGTTTGCCGAACAGTATGGTAAGTTTGGCTTCATCCTTTTCTGTCGTTACTACAAGCAGGCGGTCATCTTTTTCAAGATGGGTTTCCGGTCCGGGTATAGATACAGTGCCGTTGCGCCACAGGCGTGATATTACAAACTTTGATGGCGACATTGACGCAAGCTCCTTTATTGTCATATGATATATGCCCGGATTATGGACCTGATAGGCGGCTATGTAGGTGCTGTTGCCGTCATCCTGTTCATGGTCGAGCAGTTGCTCCGGCTTGATGAAGAGCTTTCTGACCAAGATTATGGCAAGTATCACTCCGACTACGCCGAGCGGGTAGGTGACCGCGCAGCTAAGTGCCGCACCATTGGCCGATACGCCTACTTGCTCAAGGGCCTGTTGAGCCGCACCGAGCGCCGGAGTATTGGTTGTGGCGCCGCACATTATGCCTACCATATCGCCCATTGATATTCCGCCTATGGTGCTGATAAGGACCGTCATAAGAGTTCCGAGAAGTATCACGCCCAGTCCGAGCAGGTTGAGCTTTACACCTCCTTTGCGAAACGAGCTGAAGAATCCGGGCCCCACTTTCAGGCCTAATTCATATACAAAAAGCACGAGTCCGAAGCTCTCGGCATAATGCAGCATCTCAGGATCGATGGAGAGCCCGAGATGTCCGGCCATGATACCGGCGAAAAATACGAATGTCACGCCGAGCGAGATGCCGAAAACTTTTATCTTGCCTAATGCAAGACCGGTAGCGATGATTATGGCTATGACGATTACCGCCTGCACCGCCGAATGTTGGTATAATATGCCGTCAATCCATTCCATGCGGCAAAATTACAAAAAATAAACACCCTCTAAATATAAAGTTGTAAATTTTCATGTGTTAATATAAATCAGTACCTTTGTGGCTGTTCAACGCTATTTTTGTGCGCGCTGATGAACGAGACAGACAATAAGATATACGGTTTATTCAATGATAGTTTTCCTCCGGTGCTTGACGGAGTGACTCTTACGGTACAGAATTATGTGCGTTGGCTTTCCGCCATGGGCTACCGTACGTGTGTCGTGACGCCGTGGAATCCCGTTACTCCGCCTCATGACGGATTTGACCTGTATCGTTATTTCTCTCTGTCTATTGCCTCGCGTAAGCCATACCGGTACGGCTATCCGAAAATAGACCCGTTTATATGGCATAAAATGCGTACCGTACCGTTTGCGCTTGTTCATTCCCATTGCCCGTTCTCGTCAGGACGCCTTGCTCTTTATGCCGCCCGCAAACAGAGAGTGCCGCTTGTAGCCACTTTTCACTCCAAATACCGTATCGACCTTGAACACTCTTTGCCGTCATGGATGGTGTCACGTATTATGAAACGTGTCATGAATTTCTTTAATTCCGCCGATGAGGTGTGGATACCGCAGGCGAAGGTAGAGGACACTGTCAGGGAATACGGTTATAAAGGGCGTCTTACAGTCGTTGAAAACGGCATTGACCTTGAAATGGCGAATTTCGAGTCTATACTCGACTTCAAGCGCGGAGCACGAGAAAGGCTCGGTATGGCTCCCGATGAAATGATGCTGCTCTTTGTTGGCCAACATATAAGGGAGAAGGGGGTGGAACTTATAATACAGACTGTGGACCGCCTTCGTGACCTGCCGGTAAAAATGTCGTTTATAGGTACGGGATATGCCGTTGACGATATGAACCGGCTTATAAAAAGGCTCGGGCTTGAAGAAAAGATAACTTTACATGGGGTTATAAGCGACAGGGAACTGCTGAAATGCTATTATGCCGCCGCTGATCTGTTTTTGTTTCCTTCGATGTATGATAATGCTCCGCTGGTAGTGCGTGAGGCTGCCATGATGGGCACTCCGTCCGTGATACTGCGGGGTTCTACGGCGTCGGAGGTTATTGTCGACGGTGTCAACGGATTTCTGGCCGATCAGACGCCTGACAGCTACGCCGATACGGTAAGACGCTTATATAAAGCTCATGACTCTGTGATTGAAGCCGCCAAGGGCGCATCGTCTACGCTCACACGTTCATGGCGGGAGGTCATGGACGAAGTTGTACTACGATATAAAGAGATAATAGAGCGATATGGACGCAGCTGATAATACATCGGGAGGAAATAAGAACGCCAAGTCGGCCAAATTCGGCTTGTGGCGTGTGTTTGTACCGGTTGTAATCGGACTCTGTGTCGTGGCATGGCTCTTTAAAAGAGAATTTAATCCTGACATATGGCGCATGATACACTTCGATACCCGTGTGGTATTGTGTATACTGCTTGCATGGATATTCATGGCGGGGCGCGATTTCGGACTTACTTGGCGCTTCCGGGCGTTGACCGACAAGCGGCTCACATGGTGGCAGGCCCTAAGGGTCAATTTCATGTGTGAGTTTACGTCGGCCATAACACCTTCGGCGGTCGGAGGCTCTTCACTCGGTATGATATTCATGCACCATGAAGGTATTGATCTCGGACGTGCTACCACGCTTATGCTCACTACACTTTTTCTTGATGAGCTGTTTTTTGTAGTCGCTTGTCCGATAATAGTGGCCATAATACCGTATGATATGCTGTTTGGCTTTGACGGGTCATCGTTTGTCGTCGGTCTTAAATTGGTATTCTGGATTGTTTATGCCGCCATATTTTTATGGACATTGATCCTTTTTATGGGCATATTGGTCAAGCCAAACGGCATGAAACGTTTTCTCGTATGGATATTTAAATTTCGTCCCTTGCGTCGATGGCAGTCCGCTATAGCAGCTCTTGGTGACAATATGGTGGCTACATCAAAAGACCTTCGTACGAGGTCTGCCGGATGGTGGTTTGATGCATTTGCCGCTACCGCCCTCACTTGGTCGTCGCGCTATCTTGTCGTAAACGCTCTGTTTCTCGGCTTTGTGCCCGGTGCCGACCAGCTGGTTGTGTTCGGGCGCCAGTTTGTGGTATGGGTAGTGCTTATGGTAAGTCCTACGCCCGGAGGCAGCGGAGTGAGCGAATGGCTCTTTACCGAGTATTACGGCGACCTGTTGCATAACACAAGCATAGCGCTTGTCATAGCTCTTTTCTGGCGTATAATAACATATTATGTATATCTTGTAGTAGGTGTGTTTCTTGCTCCGTCCATGTTTCGTGCGCCCAAGAAATCAGCTTCCAATGACGATAATAATGAAAAATAATAACGATATAAAATGAAATTCATAGGTATAATTCCGGCCCGATACGCATCTTCGCGTTTCCCCGGCAAGCCTCTTGCCGACATATGCGGTAAGACCATGATTGAACGAGTATATATTCAGGCTTCGAAAGAGCTTGACAAAGTGTATGTGGCTACCGACGACAGCCGCATAGCGGATGCTGTTGCGGCTTTTGGTGGAAAAGCTGTCATGACTTCAACCGAACATAGGAGCGGTACCGACCGTTGTTATGAGGCTTACCGCAATATAGGCACCGACGCCGATGTGGTGATAAATATACAGGGCGACGAGCCTTTTATAGATCCGTCGCAGATAGCGGCACTTAAACGTTGCTTTGTTGACGAGTCGACCGAGCTGGCTACATTGGTTCGTCGTTTTGACCCCTCGCGCGGTTTTGATGCGTTGTTTGACCCCAACACTCCCAAAGTTGTCATCGACGACAATATGCATGCGCTATATTTCAGCCGTTCGATCATACCTTATGTGCGCAACCACGAGTGGAAAGAGTGGCCCGATAAAGCCACATTTTATACTCATGTGGGTATGTATGCATACCGCATAGAGACTTTGTCAAAAATAACATCACTTCCGCAGAGTTCGCTTGAACTCGCCGAGTCGCTTGAGCAGCTGCGCTGGCTTCAGAACGGATTAAAAATAAAGGTCGGCATAACCGATTGTCCTACGATAGGCATAGACACACCCGCCGATCTTGAAGAGGCGATAAAATTGTGCCGTACAATAAACAATGGTTTATGATTGCAGCTCTCGACAGAACTATGCCTCCCCGTGTAAGTGATTTCGGCCGACTTGTGATGCCGCGGCTCCGCGACATCACTCTTGCCAACGGTCTGCCGTTGCATGTCATGGATCAGGCGTCGCAAGAGGTCTGTTGTCTGACTTGCGTGTGGCGTGGCGGACTTGCCGAGGCTCCGTCGCGTACGGTGGCACAACTTATGCTCAATCTGTTGCGGGAGGGTACGCGCGGTAGTTCGGGCGAGAGTATAGCCGATCGACTTGAATTTAACGGTGCGCGTCTGATTACGTCGGTTGACTCGCATTATTCGGTCATAAAGCTGTATATGCTTAATTCAAAGGCGGCCGATGTAGTGCCTCTGCTTCCGGAACTTTTTCTTGAACCGGTTTTTCCTGACGCCGCATTCAATACATGGCAGGAAAAAATTGCCCGCAATTTTGAAATTTCGGCGGAAAAAGTGGAGTTTCAGGCTTCATGGGCCGGCAACAAGTTTATGATGGGCGAGCATCACCCATTGGCCCGTATAATGTCGGCCTCCGATATACGTGCCATTTCAGTGGATGAAGTCCGTCAATGGCATGCCCGCTCTTTTGTCCCGGCGGTTGACGCTTCAGGCGAAAGTTCATTGTCGTTGTACCTGTCGGGATGTGTTACGCCGGAGCTTATCAATATGATAGACGGCACTTTGGGACGGATGCCTGTCTCGGGGTCGGTGTTGCCGCCGTTGAATATAGTGCCGTTTTTGGCTTCTTCGGGTGTTAGAACGCATATTGAAGTCCCCGGAGCTATGCAGAGCGCCGTACGCATGTATATGCCGGGATTGTCACGCAGCCATCCCGACTACATAAAGCTGCGCTTGCTTACGGTGGCGCTTGGAGGTTACTTCGGAAGCCGTCTGATGAGCAATATACGTGAAGATAAAGGCTATACCTACGGCATAGGCTCCTATTTGCTCGGTTATCCCGAAGGTAGTATTATCGGCATCAGTTCATCTACTGATAATGCTTTTGTCCAACCTCTTGTCGACGAGGCCGTAAAAGAGTTGTACCGATTGTCGTCAGGCGATTTTACCGAAGACGAGATGTCGCGATTGAGGAGCTATGCCATGTCTACATTGGCCTCATCGCTCGATTCCACGTTTGAGATAATGGATTACCATATAGACGGAAAGATAGCTTTTCTTCCGGAAGATTATTTTGACCGTCAGGTCGAAGAGACTATGTCGCTTACTTCCGACGAACTTGTAAGGGTGGCCCGGGAGCATCTGCCAATCGATGACCTGACTGTAGTTGTAGCCGGCGGAAAATAATGTTGACCGCAGTACGATATTTGCAGCCTTGTTTTTATAGTTGTATGGAATTTGGTAACTTTGTAGCTGATTATGGATTTTGAACTACAAGCGACCGATAAATCAAGCGCGGCCCGCGCGGGGCTTATCACTACCGACCATGGTGTGATAGAGACCCCTATATTCATGCCTGTCGGTACGGCAGGTACGGTCAAGGCTGTGCACCAGCATGAGCTGAAAGAAGACATACAGGCTCAGATAATACTCGGCAATACATATCATTTATATCTAAGGCCCGGTACCGATATTCTTAAGGCAGCCGGAGGTCTGCACAAATTCAACGGCTGGAACAAACCTATATTGACCGACAGCGGCGGTTTTCAGGTATTCTCACTTTCCGCCAATCGTAAGCTAAAGGAGGAGGGGGCCTATTTCCGTAGCCATATAGACGGTTCGAAACACTTGTTTACGCCTGAAAACGTAGTCGACATACAACGTATAATCGGTGCCGATATAATGATGGCGCTTGATGAGTGTCCTTCAGGTACTGCCGACTATGATTATGCCAAGAAGTCGCTCGGCCTTACACTCCGTTGGCTGCAACGCGGATGGGACAGATATAAGTCGACCGAGGGCTTGTATGGCCATCGGCAGGCTTATTTCCCCATAGTGCAGGGTTGTACTTATCCCGACTTGCGCAGGGAATCGGCCAAGTTTGTCGCCGATCTCGGTGCTGACGGAAATGCCATAGGCGGATTGGCCGTAGGAGAACCTGCCGAGGTCATGTATGATATGATAGAGGTGGTAAACGACATATTGCCTGCCGACAAGCCGCGTTATCTCATGGGAGTGGGAACTCCCGCCAATATCCTTGAGGCGATAGAGCGCGGGGTCGACATGATGGACTGTGTCATGCCTACGCGCAACGGACGCAACGGCATGCTGTTTACCGCTCATGGCATAATGAACATGCGCAACAAGAAGTGGGCCGATGACTTCTCGCCTCTTCAGGAGGACGGGCCAAGCTATGTCGATCGCTTTTACTCCAAGGCTTACGTAAGGCATCTGTTTGCATCGCAGGAGATACTCGGCATGCAGATAGCGTCAATACATAATCTGGCATTCTATTTATGGCTTGTAAAGGAAGCTCGAAGACATATACTTGCCGGCGACTTCAAGCCGTGGAAAGATGAGATGGTCAAACGGGTCACACAACGTCTGTGACATATAACGACATAGAATATGTTTAAGATACTTGACTGGTATATAATTAAGAAGTTTCTCGGCACATATGTATTTGCTATTGTGCTCATACTTGCCATAACCGTGATGTTTGACGTCAACGAGAAACTCGATTCATTTCTCAAGGCGCCGTTGAAGGCTACTATATTTGATTATTTCTTCAATTTCCTTCCTTATTTCGCCAACCAGTTCAGTCCTCTGTTCACATTCATATCCTGTATATTTTTCACTTCGAAGCTCGCCGATAACTCAGAGATTATAGCCATGTTGTCGTCAGGTATGAGCTTCCGCAGGCTTTTGCGTCCTTATCTTGTGTCGGCTGCGGTCATAGCCGCTTTCACATGGATATTGAGCGCATATATAATACCGCCGGCCAATGTGAAACGTATAGATTATACAAATACTTATGTAAAGAACAAGCGTGTTGACTACGGCAGCAACATCCAGATGATGGTAGCTCCGGGAGAGATTGCCTATATGAGCCGTTTTGACAATACGACAAAGACCGGTTACCGCTTCTCGCTCGACAAGTTTGACGGCAAGAAACTGGTGTCGCGTCTTACAGCCTCCACCGTTAAATGGGACTCTTTATATCATTGGCAGGTGCGTGACTATATGATACGCGACATTCAAGGACTTGAAGAGAAGATAACCAAGGGCACACGCCTTGATACTATAATACCTTTTGAACCCCGCGACTTCCTTATATCAAAAAACGATCAGGAGACGATGTCATCGCCTGAGCTTGACGATTATATATCACGCCAGAAATCGCGCGGGGTGGCCAATATAAAAGCGTTTGAGATAGAAAGATCGCGCCGTTATGCCATGTGTGCCGCCGCGTTTATTCTTACAGTCATAGGTATGTCGCTGTCATCCAAGAAAGTAAAAGGCGGTATGGGTATAAACATCGGTATCGGTCTTGTGTTGAGTTTCAGCTATATTCTGTTTATGACCGTAACATCCGCATTTGCCGTATCGGGATATACGTCTCCGATGGTGGCAATGTGGATACCAAATTTCATATATGCCGTGATAGCGGTAGTCCTGTATCGTCGTGCATCGGCCGGATAACAGGTTAGCGTATTCGGTATTATATACGTTCAAGTACGGTTTTTACAAGATCCCTGACTGCAGTCTTGTAGTTGGGCGAAGCCGTGGTGTTTACTCTGTTGGCTATTATGGAGCATACGGTCATGGCGCGATGTCCCATGAGCAGCGCGAGACCCTGAAGCGGAGCGCTCTCCATCTCGTAGTTAGTCACTGGCCGTCCCTGATAGCGGAATTGTTCTATACGTGAGTTTAGCTCGGGTCTTGCAAGCGGTAGCCTCAGTTCTCGTCCTTGAGGGCCATAGAAGCCTACAGCGCTTATAGTACAGCCTCTTACCATGTCATCGCGTCCTATCTGTTCTACAAGCTCGTGACACGCTTTTACCACATACGGCGATGCAAGCTGCGGATTCCAGTCAACAAAACGGCAGAATTCACGCTCGAAGTCAAGATCGGCTACCTCATTGCGTCCGGCATAATAATTGAGTACGCCGTCGAACCCGATTGAGCGTTCGGCAATGACCGGGGTGCCGAGTATGAGTTCCGGCTGGAGTGCTCCCGAAGTGCCTATGCGCACGAGTGTGAGTGTGCGGTGTTGTTCTTTCACTTCACGCGTCTTGAAGTCGACATTGGCAAGTGCGTCAAGCTCATTGAGCACGATGTCGATATTGTCCGGGCCTATGCCGTGGCTTAGACACATGATGGGCTTGCCTTTATAGGTGCCGCCTATCGTGTGAAATTCACGTGACGACACTTCAAATGTCTTGGTGTCAAAGAATGACGCCACCATGTCCACGCGGCCGGGATCGCCTACGAGTATTATACGGTCGCATAGTTGTTCGGGGAGCAGATGCAGGTGAAATATCGAACCGTCGGGATTGATTATCATCTCTGATGAGCCTATTATTTTTTTGTCCATGAATTTCGGTCGTGTTTTAATGTTATAAATGTTAAACGTATTACTTTATACTAAGTTTATGCGGGTCTGTACTTTCCTCCGGGATAGGGTAGGACAAGACCTTTGAACTCCATGTCTACCAACATGGGAGTAAGCCGGTATACCGGTATGTCGAGGTCGACACACATGCGGTTGAGCGAACCCTCGCCGTGATTGCGGAGGTATTCGGTGACTTTTATCTCATCTGGGGTCAGTTCGAGGGGCAGCTCCTGTTGATTGCCTTCATTACTGCGTGCAGTCCAGCCCATGAGTCTTATAAGATCGTCGCCCGATGATATAAGTGCGGCCACATTGTCGCCTATAAGCCTGTTGCATCCTTGACTGAATTTATCGCTCGTGCGTCCTGGAAGTGCCATTACGTCGCGGTTGTAGCCCGACGCTAATCTGGCAGTTATCAGCGCTCCCCCTTTTTCGGCCGACTCCGCTACTACAAGGCAGTCACACAGACCTGCCACGATGCGGTTGCGTGCTACAAAGTTGCCTTTGTGTAACGGGTCCTGCGACATGTAGTCTGACAATAGCATGCCTCCTTTGCGGGCTATTTCCACTGCCGCCGACCTGTGGGCCGCCGGATATATGGTGTTCAGTCCGTGGGCAAGTACCGCTACCGTAGGCACTCCGGCATGCAGTGCGGCGCGGTGGGCGGCTATGTCTATGCCATAAGCGAGGCCGCTTACTATGATTATGTCGTCAAGTTTTTTCGCAAGAGTGTCGACAAGGTTCATTACGAAGTCGACGCCATAGGGTGTGGCATGACGTGTGCCTACAATGCTTATTATTTTTGATGCATTGAGGTTGCAGTCGCCAAGCGTGTAGAGCATAACCGGAGCGTCATCGCAGTCGGCGAGTCTTGCCGGGAAATCGGGGTCGGTTATATATACCGGTTTAATGGAGTTTTGTGTTATGAAGTCGAGTTCTCTACCGGCCTTTTCCAATATCTCTTGGCGATATTGAGTGTTGAACAGCTTGTTGCGGCAACCGGTCATGGCCGACAGTTGCTGCTCGCCGGCCGAGAAGAAGCGTTCTTCATCGCCTATATGCGTCAACAGAGCCTCGGCAAGACGCGGTGTCATGCCACGCAATGAAGAAAATGCTATCTTGTGAAGGAGAGACATGGTGGCGTTTTTATTTAAGATACTTGCTGAATGCCGATGCCAGTTCGTCGCCACGCGTAAGACGTCCGTTGACCGTTGTCACGCAAGATACGATAGCTTCAACCACTAATTTGCCGTCGGCGTTGTATATATCCTGATGAAATATGAAGCGTGCACCTTTGCGTGATATGTTCAGGCAGCTTGTGAAGTGTTCTCCGAGGCCGAGAGGAGTCTTGTATGTTATCTCGACTTTGTTGAGTACCGGGTCTATGCCGTTTTCGTGCATCTTACGGAACGAGGTCCCGGCCATGTCGCAGAATTCGTGTCGCGTATGTTCAAGATAATGAAGATACACGGCATTGTTGACAATGCCTTCGGAGTCGACTTCGTAATCGCGTACCTTCATGGAAAGTTCAAAGATGTATTTTTTCTTCATATCCCAAAAGTACTAAATAAAATCGTATTTTCAAATTATTATGAAAACTGACAAGATTAAAATATTGGCTAAAAAAGTGTATATGATGATAAAATGTGATACTATTTATGCGATATCTTGCGTTTCTTATATGTATATATTATATTTGTAGTCACAAATAAACCATGATATTTTTTACTAACATGAAATTAACCTGTAAACATTTTGCGCTGTTATTTGCAGCATGCATGGTACCGGTCGGTACTTTTGCCGAAATCGTTCACATTTCCACTCCGAAAACTTCACTGGTGGTAGATGCTGAAAAAGGTAAGGATGCAAAGTTTCTTTACTATGGAAATAAACTCTCGGACTCGGAAGTCGATCAATTACGAAGCGCGGGAGTTCCCAATCTGAAGATTTACCCGTCTTACGGTATGTCTACCGTTTCGGAGAGCGCTGTAAGCGCCGTCCACGCCGACGGCAACATGACGCTTGACTTGGTGGTCGACAATGTGTCAAAACGTAAGGATGGTAACAGCGATGTCACCACAGTATCGTTGAAAGACAAATATTATCCGTTCTTTGTAAATGTCAATTATCGTACTTACCCTGATGAGGATGTAATAGAGACATGGACCGAGATAAGCCATCAGGAAAAAGGTAAGGTTGACCTTACCCAGTTTGCATCGGGTTATCTGCCGATTCGTTATGGCGATGTATGGCTGTCGCAGCTTTATGGTTCTTGGGCTAATGAAGGCCGTGTGGATGAAGCTCCGCTAAATCATGGCATGAAGGTTATAAAGAATAAGGATGGCGCCAGAAATTCTCATACATCTCATAGTGAAATTATGCTTTCGCTTGACGGAAAAGCTCGTGAGAATGACGGACGTGTCATCGGTGCCGCATTGTGCTACAGCGGTAACTACAAGCTGCGTTTTGATACTGATGACTCCAACTATCATCACTTTTTTGCCGGTATCAACGAAGAGAATTCAGAGTATCATCTTCCCAAGAATGAAGTATTTGTCACTCCTCCGCTGGCTCTTACATACTCCGAGGAGGGGCTTAGCGGTGTAAGCCGTAATTTTCATAAGTGGGGCCGCAACCATAAGTTGGCGCATGGCGACGAACCCCGTAAAATTCTGCTCAACAGTTGGGAAGGCGTTTATTTTGATATAAATGAGGAGGGCATGGCCCAGATGATGGAAGACATTGCCTCGATGGGAGGTGAACTTTTTGTCATGGATGACGGATGGTTCGGTGTAAAATATCCCCGAAATAACGACTCGACTTCGCTTGGTGATTGGACTGTAGACACCCGCAAGTTGCCTTCCGGAATTCAGGGACTTATCGATACGGCAAAGAAAAACGGCATTAAATTCGGTATATGGATTGAGCCGGAAATGGCCAACACTCTTAGCGAACTTTATGAGAAGCATCCCGAGTATATAATCAAACCGACCAATCGCGAGCCTAATCTCGGACGCGGAGGCACACAGGTAGTGCTCGACTTGGGCAATCCTAAAGTGCAGGACCTTGTATTTCATGTCGTAGACACTCTGATGACCAAATATCCCGAACTTGACTATATCAAATGGGATGCAAACGCGCCTATAATGAACCACGGTTCACAATACCTGACTGCCGACAACCAGAGCCATCTTTACATAGAGTATCATCGCGGTTTTGAAAAGGTACTTGACCGTATACGTGCCAAGTACCCCGATGTTACAATTCAGGCCTGCGCAAGTGGAGGCGGACGTGCCAACTATGGTGTGCTTCCGTGGTTTGACGAGTTCTGGGTGAGCGATAATACCGACGCTCTTCAGCGTGTGTACATGCAGTGGGGAACGAGTTATTTCTTCCCGTCCATAGCTATGGCCTCGCACATAAGCGCCGCCCCCAATCATCAGACATTCCGTACAATACCTCTGAAATACCGCATAGATGTGGCCATGAGCGGACGCCTCGGCATGGAGATACAGCCTAAGAACATGACTGAAGATGAGATTGCCATGTGTCGTAAGGCTATTGCCGAATATAAAGACATCCGTCCCATAGTTCAATTTGGCGACATATATCGCTTGTTGTCGCCTTACGATAAAAAAGGTGCGGCATCATTGATGTATGTCACACCCGAAAAGGACAAGGCCGTTTATTATTGGTGGAAGACAGAGACGTTTGTCAACCAGCAGTTGCCGCGAGTTACTATGGCCGGTCTTGATCCCGACAAGAATTACAAAGTGCATGAACTTAACCGCATAGACAATAAGCCGCTATCTTATGAAGGAAAGACTTTCAGCGGAAAATTCCTCATGTCCAACGGACTTGAAATGCCACTTAAACATAACGTGGACTATAACAAGCGCGATGACTATGCAAGCCGGGTATTGCTGCTTCAAGAGGTAAAATAACAGGTAAATATACTTATCCTAATAGTAGGCGCGGTCTTTGCAACAGGCCGCGCCTCTTTGTTATAGGTATGAGTATATGAAATATATTTGCTATATTTGCATCAGTTTGTAGTGTATAGATAATTGTTGTGATGAAAAGATGTTTTGTAGCCGTTTTTGTGGCCGTTATCATATCGGGAGTGATGTCAGTCAGCGCACGTCGCGTTGAGATAAATCTGTTGCAGACCAGCGATGTGCATGGTAATTATTTCCCATATAATTTCATAACCGGAAAGAATGCTGCGGGCAGTCTGGCCCGTGTAAGCTCGGCAGTAAAAGATGCGCGTAAAAAATATGGCGATAATGTCATATTGCTTGATAACGGTGACATATTACAGGGTCAGCCGACCGTGTATTACTACAATTATGTGGATACGGTCAAGCCTCATGTAGCTTCGGAGGTGATGAACTATCTGCGTTATGACGCCGGCAATGTCGGCAATCATGACGTGGAGACCGGCCGTGACGTACTTGACCGCTGGAGCAAAGACTGCGATATGCCAATACTCGGTGCCAATATAATAGATGAGTCTACGGGTGAGCCGTATTTTAAACCCTATGAAGTAATAGAACATGACGGAGTCAAGGTGGCTGTTTTAGGTATGATTACTCCGGCTATTCCCGCATGGTTACCCGAAACGTTGTGGAAAGGCCTGCGCTTTGATGATATTGAGACCACGGCAAAAAAGTGGATGCCGATTATCATAGATAAAGAGGCTCCTGATGTTGTGGTGGGACTTTTCCATGCCGGGCAGGCAGGTAATGTTCTGGCCGGATATAAAGAAAATCCTTCGCTTGAGGTGGCTAAGAATGTTCCGGGATTTGACATAATACTCATGGGACATGACCATAGACGTGAATGTAATAAAGTTATGAATGTAGATGGTGATTCTGTGTTGATCATGAATCCTGCCAATAACAGTGTTGTGCTTACCGATATAAATATGACATTTGAGGTGGACGATGCCGACAAGGTTGTATCTAAACGTATCGACGGCCGGTTGCGCCCGATGTCGGATTTTGATATAGATGCGGAGTTTATTGTAAATTTTTCGCCTTATATAGCTGAAGTAAACAATTATGTCAATGAGTCGGTAGGCCATCTGACAGACTCCATATCGACACGCGACGCTTATTTTGGCCCGTCGGCATTTGTTGACCTTATACATAAGCTGCAACTTGATATTACGGGGGCCGATATTTCATTTGCCGCCCCGATATCATATGATGCCAACATCCCGGCCGGTGATATATTTATAGGTGAGATGTTTAATCTGTACAAGTATGAAAACATGCTTTATGTTATGGAACTTACCGGTAAGGAGATAAAAGATTATCTTGAATTTTCTTACGGACTGTGGGCTAATACCATGAAGTCGGGAAAAGATCATTTGCTTCTGTTTAAAGACAATCCTACCGATGGCGACGAGAGTCGCGCTATGCTTGCCAATCCAAGCTACAACTTTGACTCGGCAGCCGGTATAATATATGAGGTTGATGTCAGGAAACGTCCCGGACATCGGGTTAAGATCATCAGCATGGCTGATGGAAGCCGTTTTGATTCTTCCAAGATATATAAAGTGGCGTTAAACTCTTATCGAGGCAACGGTGGTGGTGAATTGCTCACTCGCGGAGCAGGCATACCCCATGATAAACTGTCATCGCGTATTATATACTCTACAGATCGCGATTTAAGATATTATCTCGCTGACTATATACATAAAAAGGAAGTGGTAAAACCCGAAAAGCTCAATCAATGGAGATTTGTCCCTGAAAAGTATGTGATTCCTGCGGCAAAACGTGATTATTTGATTTTATTCCCTGAAAAATAGATTGATTTGTTGCGAATTACAAATAAAAAAGCTAAATTTGTAATTGGCATCATTTAATTGTCGGAAGAGAACGGGAATGAAACGATTCATTTTTATCATCGCATTGATTATGGCCTCGGTCGTTTACGCCCCCGAGGTTGTATATTCACAGATAAGCGATGGCGAATCGATGTCTTCCATTAATCGTACTCCGTTGTTGAAAGCCGTGCCAAACGGCATAGAAATAACCGTACGTGACGGAGTGGCCCGGCGCTTTTATATCTATTCGATAACCGGTCAGGTTATTAAGTCGGTTGAAGTGGCCGAAAATGTGACTGTGGAGTTGCCGCAAGGATACTATATCGTCAAGTGCAGCGAGTGGGCAAAGAAGATTGTCGTGCGTTGACATTGCCGTTATTGTCCGATATTATTATATGCCGGTTTAATATTGAATACTTTTTTAAGAAGTTGTCTGATAGCATATTTATTAATTTTACAGAAAATGAATTTAAATCTAATGAAGCTATGCGCAAGCGCTTTAGCCGTGACCGCCGTAACCTGTGGTGCCGAGCGGTTGCAGGCTGCGGGCAGTGATGCGGCTTACAGCGCGTTTGAAACCTATGATGGTGATGATCTTGAATTGGTGGTTGATGCCAAGGGAACGCATTTTGCATTGTGGTCTCCAGAGGCTCAGGATGCCAAAGTTCTTATTTATCCTACCGACCGCAACAGCGCGGCTGTTGACACTCTTGTCATGACACGTGGCGAGAAAGGTGTATGGCGTGTATCGGTGCCGGAGAAGCTCTACGGATGTTTCTATACATTCAGTATAAAGTACAATGGCAAGTGGCTTGCCGAGACTCCCGGTGTGTGGGCGAAAGCTCTTGGCACAAACGGTGAGCGTGCTGCAATTATTGATTTTGCCACTACCGATCCCGAAGATTGGGGTGCTGACAAGGGGCCCTCTATCAATAGTATAAACGACGCCGTATTGTATGAGATGCATCATCGCGACTTTTCGGTGCATCCGTCATCGGGCATTGTCAACAAAGGTAAATTTCTTGCCCTTACAGAACAAGGTACGGTATCACCTGCGGGCGACAAGACCGGTATAGACCACCTTAAAGAGCTCGGAGTCACTCATGTACATATACTCCCGTCGTATGACTTCAATAGTGTTGACGAGACTCAGTTGCCGAGCAACCGCTATAACTGGGGATATGATCCGGTCAACTATAATGCTCCCGAAGGTAGCTATTCGACCAATCCGGCCGATCCTGAAGCACGTATAAGAGAAATGAAAGAGATGGTGAAGTCTCTTCATGACGCCGGCATAGGCGTTGTTATGGATGTAGTGTACAACCATACTGCGTTGAATGATGACTCAAACTTCTCTCTTACCGCTCCCGGATATTATTACCGGCACCGTGCCGACGGGTCGTACAGTGACGCTTCGGGATGCGGCAACGAGACCGCTTCGGAGCGCGAGCAGATGCGTAATTTTATCGTGAACTCCGTAAAATACTGGGCGAAGGAGTACCATATCGACGGTTTCCGTTTTGACCTTATGGCCATACATGATACAACAACCATGAATGACGTGGTGAAAGCTCTAAAGGAGGTGAATCCCGACATATTTGTTTACGGTGAGGGTTGGACTGCCGGTGACTCTCCGCTTCCTGTCGGCGAGCGTGCGCTGAAGGACAATGTTTCCGCAATGCCGGGAGTGGCTGTATTCAGCGACGACATCCGCGATGCCGTCAAGGGACATTACAGCGATGCCCGCGACCGTGGATTTGCTACAGGCAAGCCCGGTAACGAGGAGACCGTCAAGATAGGAATAGTCGGTGCTACGGCTCATCCGCAGGTAGATTATTCGAAGGGCAACAACTCCAAGCAACCATATACGTTGGCTCCTACGCAGGTCATAAATTATGTATCATGTCATGATGACCTGATGTTGACCGACAAACTGGCCAAATCAATGCCCGATGCAGACAAGGCTGCGCGTCAGCGTGCCGACAAGTTGGCCCAGACAATAATATTTACCTCGCAGGGCACACCGTTTATATTTGCCGGCGAAGAGATATTCCGCGACAAGAAAGGCGTCCACAATTCATATAAGTCGCCTGACTCAATCAATGCCATCGATTGGAATCTCAAGCATGAAAACAGTGATATCTACAATTACTATCGCGAGCTGATAGCTTTGCGCAAAGGTCATCCGGCATTTCGTATGACAACTGCCGAGGATGTTGCGCGCTATCTCGTTTTTGATGATGTGAAAGGGGAGCCTAATCTTATTTCCTATTCGCTGAAGGATTATGCCAACGGTGATTCTTGGAAAGAGATCAAGGTAATACTAAATGGTAGTGATGAGGCTAAGAAGGTAAAGGTAGGGCGTGGCGAATGGCTTGTCATAGCCCGTGACGGTCAGTTGAAAGCTGACGGCATGGGCCATGTAAAAGGAGGCGATATTGTAGTGGCTCCTTGCTCTGCTCTGATACTGGCAAAAGAGAAATAGTCATACATTTAACTTGATATTTAAAATTTAAATAACGGAAAATAGGGCGTCGACTGATATTTAGTTCGACGCCCTATTTAGTTGTCCTAATTCTGTTATATTTATTTCTTCAGCTTTGATGCTCCATCAGGAAGTGTTCGGCATCAAGAGCTGCACGGCATCCCGTACCGGCTGCTGTTATAGCCTGCTGATAATGCGGATCGGCTACGTCACCGGCTGCAAACACACCCTCCACACTGGTTGATTGACCGTGACCTGAAAGTACTATATAGCCTTGGTCGTCAAGCATGATCTGTCCTTTGAATATGTCGGTATTAGGCTTATGACCTATCGCAAGGAAGAAACCGTCGATAGCTATGTCGAGTTCTTTTTCTTTATCGGTGCCGGCAAATTCGACCAAGTGCGCTCCTTCAAGAAATTCCGTACCGAACAGTCCGCGTGTCTGCGTATTGAACAGTACAGTTATATTTTCTTTTGCCATTACACGCTGCTGCATGACTTTGGACGCTCTCAGGTAGTCTTTGCGCACTATAAGATAAACTTTCTTGGCCAGATTGCTTAAATACAGAGCTTCTTCACAAGCCGTATCACCGCCGCCAACTACTGCTACAGTGCGGCCGCGGTAGAAGAAACCGTCGCATGTGGCACATGCCGATACACCGAGTCCCGAGAAGCGTTGTTCGTCAGGCAGTCCGAGATATCGCGCCGAAGCTCCGGTGGCTATGATTACGGTTTCTGCCGTTATTAATGTGCCGTCATCTGACGTTAAAGTGAACGGACGCTTGCTGAAATCGACTTTTGTTATTATGCCAGTACGTACATCGGCACCGAAACGTACGGCCTGTTTGCGCAAATCTTCCATCAGTTGAGCTCCCATGACACCTTCGGGATATCCGGGGAAATTTTCGACTTCAGATGTAGTCGTAAGCTGACCGCCCGGCTGAAGTCCTTCATATAGGATAGGGGATATGTTGGCTCTTGATGCATATATGGCTGCCGTATAGCCGGCAGGACCTGAGCCGATGATAAGACATTTGGTATTTTCTGTAGCCATGTTGTATCGTATTTTGGTTATTATATTATGATATGCTTCAGCGGAGATCGATGATTTCCGCTGAAGGATACTGCTTATTGTTGAAAACAAACGTGGAGGCGGGATAGTTTGTGCCTGTTTTTAATGTCTTGATGCGTATAGACATATTGGTGCCGGTGTCAGTAGTCAGTTCAATTCTTTCAGGCATGAATGTCGAGGCGTTAAATGTCACCGTGGCTTTCTTTACGTAAGCGCCTCGGACGTTGACGGGGGTCAGTTCGACATTATACTTGCCTGACGGTGCTTTAAGCGCTTTGGCATTGTAGGCTTTTCTGAACGAGCTTATTATGACAAACGGATTCACCTGTGCCAGTTCTTCAGGTGTCGGCTCTACGATGTTGACCTCGTTGGATGAAGGCATGAATGTCCACTGTATGGTGCCGTCATACCATGCCATCAGGTCGGGTGAGCTTAGGTGAAACTTTTCTCCGGCTATGACGATGGTGCCTGACGATGACTGCTGGCTGTCGCTTATGTCGTAAGTGGCCGTTATAGAGCGGGTGGTCTTGAAGCGTTTCGCGGCTTCATCAAGCACTTGACTGCCTGTAAGCGTTTTGGCTTGGGCAGGTATTATGGCCGATATTACGGCAAATAATATAATTATGTGTCTTAACATTGCGGTCATGATTAATCGTTTATTTCAAGATAACGGTCAAGCTGAAGCGAGTCCATAAGTACCGACCGCGGTTTGGCTCCCGAAGCCGGGCCTACTATGCCGGCTGCTTCAAATTGGTCCATCAGTCGGCCTGCGCGGTTATAACCAATTTGGTAGCGGCGTTGCAACATTGACGTGGATGCTGTCGATGATGAAATTATAAAGCGGGCCGCTTCCTCAAATAACGGGTCGCGGTCAGAAACCGATCCGGTATTTCCACCCGAGCCTCCGTCACCTTCCGGTACGTACTCGGGTAGTGTATATGCTTCGGTGTAACCCATTTGATCGTTTATGTCACGGCATATATCGGCAACCTCCTGAGTACTTATAAACGCACATTGGACGCGTTTGACCTCACCTTTTATTGATATGAGCATGTCGCCACGTCCTATAAGCTGATTGGCTCCCGGCTGGTCGAGAATTGTGCGGCTGTCCACCATCTGCATTACGCGGAAGGCCATACGACCCGGGAAATTTGCTTTGATCATACCCGTTATGACGTCGGTTGACGGTCGTTGGGTTGCCAGTATGAGGTGTATGCCGGCGGCACGTGCCTTTTGTGCAAGTCGTGCTATGGGCCGCTCGACCTCTTTGCCCGCTACCATTATGAGGTCGGCAAACTCGTCGACAATGACGACTATATAAGGCATGAACTTATGCCCGTTTTCAGGATTAAGTTTGCGGGCTATGAATTTGTCATTATAGTCTTTTATATTGCGTTCATCGGCCTTGTTAAGCAATGCGAAGCGATTGTCCATCTCGACGCATAGCGAATTAAGTGTGGCCACAACCTTCATCGGGTCGGTGATGATAGGGCTCTCTTCATCGGGAAGTTTGGCGAGATAGTGGCGCTCAAGTTTTGCGTACAGATTGAACTCGACCGATTTCGGGTCAATAAGCACGAATTTAAGTTCAGACGGATGCTTTTTATATAGCAAAGACGTTATAATCGTATTTAGACCGACCGATTTACCTTGTCCTGTGGCACCGGCTACGAGAAGATGCGGTGTGTCGGTAAGGTCGGCTATGTAAATGTCTTTTGATATTTCAGCTCCCATGGCCATGGGCAGTATACATTTTGTCTCCTGAAACTGGCGCGAGGTTATGACTGAACGTATGGGCACCATCTGAGGATCCTTATTGGGGACCTCTATACCTACAGTGCCTTTGCCGGGTATCGGAGCTATGATGCGTACGCCAAGAGCGCGCAGACTTAGAGCGATGTCATCCGACAGGTTTTTGATCTGTGATATCCTGACGCCTTCAGCCGGAATTATCTCATATAACGTCACTGTCGGACCTACAGTCGCCTCTATATGTGAAATGGCTATTTTATAATTCTTCAAGGTGGCTATGATGCGCTCCTTGTTTTCTTCCATTTCGGTTTCATCGACTATTTCCGTTTTTAGTTTCACCTCTTTAAGAAGATCTACCGAAGGGAAGTGGAAGCGGGGTAGTTCGGCTGTCGGGTCATATGGCTTCATTTCCACACTTTCCGCTTCCTGAATTTTGTTGTCGTTTACGGTGATGCCGATTTCGTTGGTTGTGTCGGCTCCCGCTTCGGGTTCGGTATACTCTTCCTGTTCAGGTGTGTAGCCTGCAGGTCGGGGTGTATCGTATTGTTCTGCGATATTATTGTCTTGTACTTCATCAGGAGTATCATGGTCGATAGATGACGGAATATCATGATATATAGGACGATTATCCTCCTGTGTGGGCTCCGGTATCGATGTGAACGGATCTTCGTCAAATACCAGCTGGCGTTCTGACGCTGGTTCTTCCACGTCAGGTTTTTCTGTCGGAGTGACATTGTCAACAAGTTCGTCTGACTTGCGCAGCGACTCTTCGATTCTGCGTCGTTCCTCCTCCTTTGCCGCTTTCTCGGCAGCGACACGGGCATTGTGTGCGTTTATTTTTCGCCGGTATGTGACGTAGGCTATACGCAGTTCGTTTAGATATATGGCCATTACGAGGCCCACGAGAAGTATGCTTACGAGTATGGCTCCGGGTATGCCGGTATTTGCCAACAGAAATTTATTTATTTCATATCCGTGTATGCCCCCCCAATATAGCCAAGAGCCGGTACTGTAGGTGACAAGCCCGAGCACTATCGACACTGTTATCGTCACGATAAGACTCTTCATGGTAAGCGACCAGAACGATATGCTTGACTTTCTGTTAAGCAGCTTCCAAGCGAGGGCGAAGAAGTAAAATATTATTACAAATGCACCTATGCCGAGACCGTTGGATATGAAGTTCTGCGACAGGAAAGCTCCGAGAGCGCCTCCGGCGTTGCGTACGTTTTCCGGGTTTTGGGCCATTTCGCTTACCGTATTGTTAAGCACTGCGCTTTGATCGTCAGCTCCTGTGGTGAAGTACGATATGGCCGCTATAAGCAGATATGTGGCCCAACATAGCAATGCTATACCTGCAAACGTGCGTGTACGTCGGTCTGTGACAAATCGCACTATGGAGTTGTCTTTTAATATAGAACTTTTTTTTACCGCTTTATGCGGTTTTTTTGGTGTCGGAGCCTCCGCCGGTTTTGATGCCGCCTGCCGGCGGGCATATTCTCGGTCAAGGGCGTCGGGGTCGAAGTTGTCGGAGATAATATTGTCGGGTCTCATAATATATGCATAAGTATAATTGTGTAGCATCAACACTTTTGTAAAATGGCGCCGATGATAGATACAAAGTTACGATAACCCGAAATTATACGCAAAATTCAGGCATAATAAAATATGCAAAATTGTCGACCTGATATGACAGTCTGAACCCTTGGTTTCGTAGCTGTTGTCTCAGAGAGCTTTAAGTGCTCTGATGGCATGATGAGGATCGGGCGAATTGAAAACATAGCTTCCGGCGACAAGCATGTCTGCTCCGTATTGTGCGAGCAAACCTCCGGTATGAGCGTTTATACCGCCGTCAACCTCTACTATGGCATTGGAGCCTGAGTCCGCAATGAGCTTCTTTAGCCGTACAAGCTTGGCCAAAGTATTTTTTATAAATGACTGACCGCCGAAGCCGGGATTTACCGACATGAGCAGTACCAGATCAATGTCGTTTATTATGTCGACAAGATGCTCTATCGGGGTACCGGGATTTATGGCCACACCTACCTTCATCCCTGCTTGTCTTATCATCTGCACCACACGATATAGATGTACACAGGCTTCTACGTGCACAGTCATAAGTGATGCTCCACAATCGCGTATCTGTGATACATATTTTTGTGGCTCAACGATCATCAGGTGAACGTCAAGCGGTAGAGTGGATATGGCGTTTATGGCTTTTATGACAGGAAAACCGAACGTAATGTTGGGCACAAACACTCCGTCCATCACGTCGATATGCAGATAATCGGCTTCAGATGAATTTAGCATTTCGATTTCTCTTTGAAGATTGCCGAAATCAGCCGATAAAAGAGATGGCGCTATAAGCATGGCAATGAATGGTTTATATGGCGTTATTATTTGATGGTTTTGGCTTGAATGCATTATAAAGTATGAAGAGTACGCATATAACACCTATACCGTAACCGGCATAAGTAAGATAATCGTTGTATTCTTCGACTTTTGTGAGCAACTGGTCTTTATTGACAAATGTGGAAAGAAAATATCCGAGCATGGCAAGGATGCCGTTCCAGACCAGTGCTCCGAGCGTTGTAAATATAACAAATTTACCGAGATGCATACGGGCGAGGCCGGCCGGAATGGATATCAGTTGTCGTACCGCGGGTATAAGACGTCCTATAAATGTCGATATGGCACCGTGATCGTCAAAATATTTTTCCGCTTTGTCAACTTTGGCCTCATCTATAAGCAACATATGACCCACACGGCTGTTGGCGAAACGGTATACAATCGGTCTTCCCACCCATAATGCGAGATAATAGTTTACAAGTGCTCCTACGAGCGCTCCGGCGGTAGCTATTACTGTTACGGCATAAATGTTCATTGTCGAGTCGGGCTGCATGGCAAGGTAGGCTGCCGGTGGTACTACAAGTTCCGACGGAAATGGGATGAATGAACTTTCAATTACCATAAAAACAAATACAAACCAATAATTGGCATGATTTACAAACCAATTGAAGAATTCGTTGGCGTCGAATATGGACAAGGTTATGAGGTCAAGCATAGAGCTTATATAGTCTGTTATGGATGTTTGGTGTCAAAATTACACAATAAAAATTGTAAATACAATCTTTTTTCAAATTATTCCTGTCTTTTTAAACATCTCACGATAAAAAACGGCTTTCTTTTCTATTGCGAGCGGATATGCGCGTGAGGTGGATGGCATACGGTATATGTCGACTTTACGGCCATCAGACAGAACGGTCGATACCGATGCTCCGATTTTGGGCGATATGGTATCGGTTATTGTCGCAAGTGTTTCGCCTGCTTTTTCACCTGTTGTGGCGAGTGTGTGGCAGTCGGGTATCCGGGCAAGCAGCTCCATGAGCGGCAACGGTTCGACAATTTCGAGATATTTGTCCGATGCATTGTCTTTCAGCCTGCGCACTTTTCGCCCTGTGTCGTTGAGAGCTATCCCTTTGTCATTAAGCAATTGCTTTATAAGCGGTAGCTTGAATGTGCGGGCCGTGGTATCATACAGATATTCTTTGTTATTAAAAAATATGAGCCCCATGATGCGCCAGAAATCATTGATGCGGTTGGGATAGTAAAACTCCATAGCCCAGCGTTGCGGTTGCGGCGGAAATGTGCCCATTATCAGTATTTTGGCATTGGCCGGCAGATATGGTTCAAAAGGATGGCTCTCGACAGTTTTCATTTTGTAAGTCTTTTTATATGATCCTTAAGTATATGGTGACCGGGAATGGCCATGTCGCCATGGTTGTATCCGTCCAGTTCATATAGGTATGTCTCCTTATGACCGTTGACTTTCATCATGCGCCACAGGTAGGCTGTCTCTTCATAACGTCCGAGCATCTCCATTTCGCGGTCGCCGGAGATGATGATCATGGGCGGTGCGTCGGAGCGCACATAGTATAGCGGGGCATACTCGTCGATACTCGGCTGAGTGTCTTTCATGCCTTTTGCTTTGCGATAGGCGAAATGACTTATGGCATGACCGCTGTAAGGTACAAGTGCGGCTATGCTGTCGGCATCTATGCCATATGCGGCAAGCCATTTTTTGTCAAGGCCTACCATATTGGTAAGATAACCTCCGGCGGAGTGTCCGGCGACAAATATTTTAGTCGGGTCGCCTCCGTATTGTTCGGCGTTATGAAAAGCCCATGCAACTGCCGCCGCAGCATCGTCAATACACTCGTCAAGACTCGCTTGGGGAAGCAGGCGGTATTCGACCCCAATGACTGTCAGCCCTTGGTTTTTCAGCTCCCGAGGAATCTCGCGGCTGCCTCCCGTAAGGCCTCCGCCATGAAACCATACTACGACCGGACAACCCGTAGTGTCGACCGGATAATGTATGTCAAGCATACACATTTTGTCGGCATATGCTCCTTTGCCGTTTTGGTATGGTATATTTTTTTCAGTTTTATAGCCTGAACATAGACCTACAGCCGGAAGTATCCATAATATAAATACGATGGAAAGTCTGATAAATGGCATAATGCACGGTGGTGTTATGAGTTAAGCAATTGTGCCGCAACAGCATCGGCAAGTGCCTTGCATTCGGCTATGGCGGTCGCGTCGGGAGCTTGTTTTGCCTGCGGCGATGTTATGTCGCCGTTATACAGCTTGGCATCTTCAAGTACGGCATTGATGCGCTTCACGGCTTGAGGCCCCCATGTGTAGGAGCCGAATGATGCTGTCACGCGGTTTTTTATCTCGCGGGTCTTTATGGCCTGTATTACGGCTTCTATCGGCGGGAACAATGTGTTGGAATATGTCGGTGCCCCTATTATGAGACCTTTGTAACGGAATATATCGCTTAATATATATGAGAGATGGGAATACGAAGCATTATGAATGCGTATTTTCTTTATACCGTTTTCTGCGAGTCGGGAGGCTATGACCTCGGCCATCTCCTCGGTGTTGCCGTACATTGAACCGTATACGATGACAACTCCGGTCTCGGCTTCGTATTTTGACAGAGAGTCGTATATAGCTGTTACACGAGGTATGTCATCATGCCATACGGGGCCGTGGGTGGGGCATATGTAATTTAATTTAATCGAAGATAGCTTAGCGAGCGCTTTCTGAACAAATGCACCGTATTTGCCTACTATATTGGAGTAATAGCGGTACATCTCCGGAATAAACGGTTCTATGTCGGTTTCTGTGTCGGTGATGCCTCCGGTGAGGGCGCCGAAGCAGCCGAATGCGTCGCCTGAAAACAGCACATCCTTTTCTTTAATATAGGTCATCATTGTCTCGGGCCAGTGTACCATTGGAGTAAGTGTGAACTTGAGGCTCATGTCGCCGAGGTCTATAGTGTCACCGTCGGCTACTTTTAGCAGATTGTCTTCGATGCCATAGAAGCCTTTTACCATATCCAGCGTTTTTGCGTTGCCCACGATTGTAATGTCGGGATAAAAGCTTCGCAATACTTTTATTGATCCCGTGTGGTCAGGCTCCATATGATTTATTACAAGATAATCGGGTGCTTTATTGCCGAGTACAGTCTCTACATGGTCGCGCAGTTTTTCGCATGCGCTTATCTCGACTCCGTCGATAAGGGCTGTTTTGCTTGTCCCTTTTACTATGTATGAGTTGTATGTTACGCCTGAAGGTAGCGGCCATAAGGCTTCAAAACGTGAGGTCGTGCGGTCGTTCACTCCTACGTAGTGTATTCCCTCGATAAATTCTTTTACATTCATGATTATTGCTTGTTCGATAAAAAACAATATACTTTAATATAATAAGGAAAACAGGCTTGTAATGTTCAATTACAAAAATCAGAGAGCCGCTTCCCTTTATGAGGCAGCGGCTCTGTTATAGATAACATACCTTATAGCATGTTAGGCCTTTGCACGTTCTACGCGTTCTACGTATGAACCGTCGCGGGTGTCTATGCGTACTTTGTCACCGGTCTCGCAGAAGAGGGGTACTCTTACTTCCGCACCTGTCTCAACAGTAGCGGGCTTGAGTGTGTTGGTGGCGGTGTCGCCTTTTATACCGGGTTCGGTATAGGTTATCTCGAGCACTACACTGGTGGGCATTTCGCAAGTAAGGATAGTGTCGGAAGCCGCGTGCACCATAGCTTCACATATATCGCCCTCTTTAAGGAACTGTACACCGTCGATGCTTTCGCCGGGAAGAGCTACCTGTTCAAATGTTTCGGTATGCATGAAGTTGTAGCCCATGTCATCCTTGTAAAGATACTGGTAGGGACGACGCTCGATGCGTACTTCTTCAACTTTCACGCCGGAGTTCCAAGTCTTGTCTATGACACGTCCTGTCTTGACGTTTTTGAGCTTGGTACGTACAAAAGCCGGACCTTTGCCGGGTTTAACATGAAGAAATTCAACTATAAAGAAGTAGTTGCCGTCGATGTCGAGGCACATTCCGTTTTTAAAATCTGCAGTTGTTGCCATAAATTATTATATCCTGTGTTTTTATTTACGAGTGCAAAGATACGAACTATAAGGATATTATCGTCAATATTTTAATGAATTTTTTTATCTATTCTGACAATAATGAGGCAATGAGATGTATATCTTTTCTGAAAAACGGGATGGAATAATGACATAAAATGTGTAAATTTGTGCTTCTTTTTAACCAAAAATTTAGTAATATATGGAAACAGTGTTATTCTGGGTTGTGCCTTTTTCCTCTTTACTTGCTTTGTTGCTGGCGCTGTTCTTTTACCGCCAGATGATGAAGGAGAGCGAGGGTACTCCCGTAATGAAAAAAATCGCCGCTTATGTGCGGCAAGGTGCCATGTCTTATCTGAAGCAGCAGTATAAGATTGTCGGCATGGTATTTTTAGTATTAGTAATTCTTTTTGCGGTTATGGCCTATGGCTTCAATCTGCAGAACCCGTGGGTGCCTGTGGCATTTCTTACCGGTGGTTTCTTCTCCGGCCTTTCGGGTTTTCTCGGTATGAAGACGGCCACTTATGCTTCGGCACGCACTGCCAATGCCGCCCGCAACTCGCTTAACGGAGGTCTGCGTGTAGCATTCCGAAGTGGTGCCGTTATGGGCCTTGTTGTCGTAGGACTCGGACTTCTCGACATTTCGTTCTGGTATCTTGTGCTTGATTATTTCGTGGCTGACGATCCCGCTACACCGACTGCAAAACTGTGCATGATTACAACCACGATGCTTACATTCGGCATGGGTGCCAGCACGCAGGCATTGTTTGCCCGTGTGGGTGGCGGTATTTATACAAAGGCGGCCGATGTAGGCGCCGACCTTGTGGGTAAAGTGGAAGCCGGTATTCCCGAGGATGATCCTCGTAATCCCGCTACTATTGCCGACAATGTAGGCGACAACGTAGGTGACGTTGCCGGTATGGGTGCCGACCTTTACGAGTCTTATTGCGGTTCTATTCTTGCTACTTCCGCTCTCGGTGCCGCCGCTTATATGACAAGCGGAGATGTTGTCATGCAGTATAAGGCCGTACTCGCTCCTATGCTTATCGCCGCTGTAGGTATAATCTTGTCTATAATAGGTATATTCTCGGTTCGTACTAAGGAGAATGCCAAGATGAAGGATCTTCTCGGTTCTTTGTCGCTCGGTACCAATCTCAGCTCAGCCCTTATCGTTGTGGCCACGTTCCTTATATTATGGGCGTTGAACATCAACAATTGGGTTAACATATCGTTTGCCGTTGTTATCGGTCTTCTTGTCGGTATCGTTATCGGACGTTCTACTGAATATTATACATCGCAATCCTATCGTCCCACACGTAAACTTGCCGAAAGCGGTACTACCGGTCCTGCTACCGTCATCATATCCGGTATCGGTCTGGGAATGGTGTCTACTGCAGTTCCCGTGTTGGCTGTAGTGGTAGGTATAATATTGTCATACTGGCTTGCTGCCGGATACGATTTCACTAATGTAGGTATGGGCCTTTACGGTATCGGCATTGCCGCCGTAGGTATGCTTTCCACACTCGGTATTACTCTCGCCACCGATGCTTACGGCCCTATAGCCGACAATGCCGGCGGTAATGCTGAAATGAGCGGTCTCGGTGAAGAAGTACGTCGCCGTACCGATGCACTCGACTCGCTCGGAAATACAACTGCGGCTACCGGAAAGGGTTTTGCCATCGGTTCAGCAGCATTGACCGGTCTTGCTCTTCTCGCATCGTATGTTGAAGAGATACGTATCGGCCTCGGACGTCTCGGCGAGACTGCCATAAATATCGGCGACATGACCAAGCCCATTCATGAGGCTTCGTTTACCGACTTTATGACATACTACGACGTGACACTTATGAATCCGAAAGTGTTGTCGGGCATGTTTATCGGAAGTATGATGGCTTTCTTGTTCTGTGGACTTACAATGAATGCCGTAGGCCGTGCAGCCGCCCATATGGTTGAGGAGGTGCGCCGTCAGTTCCGCGAGATAAAGGGTATACTTACCGGTGATGCCGAGCCCGACTATGCACGTTGCGTACAGATATCGACCAAGGGTGCTCAACGTGAGATGGTATTCCCGTCGGTGCTTGCTATCGTGGCTCCAATACTTACCGGTCTTATCTTCGGTGTTCCCGGAGTGATAGGTCTGCTTGTCGGCGGATTGTCAGCCGGATTTGTGCTCGCAATATTCATGGCCAACTCAGGCGGTGCTTGGGACAATGCAAAGAAATATATCGAGGAAGGCAACTTCGGAGGCAAGGGCGGTGATGTACACAAAGCCACTGTGGTGGGTGATACCGTAGGCGACCCGTTCAAGGACACATCGGGCCCAAGCCTTAACATACTTATAAAGCTGATGTCTATGGTGGCCATAGTCATGGCCGGTCTTACTGTCAGCTGGAGTCTGTTTTAAATGATTGTATGATATATGAAGTGAAAAGGCTGCATTCGTGCAGCCTTTTTGTTTGCAGTCATCCAATATGTTATTTGCGTAGGTGTGGCGGATTGTGTAACTTTGTGGTGTGGGACGACTTATAGCTATCGATTACGGACGTAAACGTTGCGGTATTGCCGTGACCGACGCATTGCGTATAGTGGCTACCGGGCTTACTACGGTGGCTACGAGCCAGCTTGTCGACTTCGTGAAAAAATACATGGCCGACGAGCCTGTCGATGCCATAATTGTCGGCAAACCGGTCACGCTTCAGGGTGAGCCTTCGGAGTCCATGAAGTATATAACTCCCGGTATTGCCAAACTGCGTGCGGCACTTCCCGCCGATACGGAGATTCTGTTCTGGGACGAGCGTTTTACTTCCACGTTAGCCCATAGAGCCATGCTTGACGGAGGCATGCGCAAGAGCCGTCGCCGCGACAAAGCGATAGTCGATGAAATGGCGGCGACAATAATACTTAACGATTATCTACAAAGTAAATCATATAACAGATGAAATTACCTATATATCTTTACGGCCATCCTGTGCTCAGGCGCGAGTCGGCCGAGATAACCCCCGATTATCCGGAGCTTAAGAAGCTTGTCGATGACATGTGGGAGACGATGTATTATTCCGAAGGATGTGGACTTGCCGCTCCGCAGATAGGCCGTAATGACCGCATAGTAGTTATTGACGGTTCTGCCGTGGCCGAACATTTCCCCGAGTGCAAAGACCGTAAGTTTACATTGATAAATCCGGTCGTAGAAGTGCTTGACGGCGATACCGTGACCCGTGATGAAGGGTGCCTAAGCCTGCCCGATCTTAGCGAGGCGGTGCCCCGTGTGGAGCATATACGATTGAAGTGGGTTGACGAAAACTTTGAGCCGCACGAAGAGGAAATATCGGGTTTCCTTGCACGTATTGTGCAGCATGAGTGTGATCATCTTGAAGGCAAACTTTATATCGATCATATATCGCCCATAAGAAGGCAGCTTATTCGTGCTAAATTAAACAATATAATAAACGGCAAAAAACGCGTTGATTATCCTGTGCGCTATGCCCCTAAAAAGAAGTAGTATGGCTGACGATAAAAAGATAATATTTTCAATGGTGGGCGTGAGCAAGATTTATCCGCCCCAGAAGCAGGTGCTCAAAGACATATATCTTTCGTTCTTTTACGGAGCGAAGATCGGTATCATCGGTCTTAATGGATCGGGTAAATCATCTTTGCTTAAGATTATAGCCGGTATTGACAAGCAGTATCAGGGTGAAGTGGTGTTTTCGCCCGGCTACTCTGTCGGCTATCTTGAACAGGACCCGCAGCTTGATCCCGACAAAACGGTGATTGATGTGGTGCGCGAAGGTGTGCAGCCGATCATGGACCTGCTTGCCGAGTTTGACAAAGTAAATGAGGCGTTCGGCGATCCCGATGTGCTTGAAGACCCCGACAAGATGGATGCGCTTATCGCGCGGCAAGCGGAGTTGCAGGACAAGCTTGATGCCGCCGACGCTTGGAATATTGACAGTAAACTGGAGCGTGCGATGGATGCCTTGCAGTGTCCGCCTGACGATCAGGTTATATCTACTCTTTCCGGTGGTGAGCGTCGTCGTGTAGCTCTTTGTCGTCTTTTGCTGCAGCAGCCTGATGTATTGCTACTTGATGAGCCTACCAACCACCTTGACGCCGAGTCAATCGACTGGCTTGAGCAGCATCTGCAGCAGTATCCCGGTACGGTAATCGCCATCACCCATGACCGCTACTTCCTTGATCATGTGGCCGGCTGGATACTCGAACTTGACCGCGGAGAGGGTATTCCGTGGAAGGGCAACTACTCGTCATGGCTCGATCAGAAGACCAAACGCATGGCTCAGGAGGAGAAGCAGGCTAGCAAGCGGCGCAAGACCCTCGAACGTGAGCTTGAATGGGTAAGAATGGCGCCGAAAGCACGTCAGGCAAAAGGCAAGGCCCGTCTTAACTCGTATGACAAATTACTTAACGAGGACCAGAAGGCACGTGAGGAACGTCTTGAAATATATATACCTAACGGTCCGCGTCTCGGAAACAAGGTTATTGAAGCTACCGGACTGGCCAAGTCGTTTGGCAAAAAACAATTGTTTAAAGGTCTTGACTTCTCATTGCCGCCAAACGGTATAGTCGGGGTTATCGGTCCTAACGGTGCAGGAAAGACAACTTTGTTCCGCCTTATAATGGGGCAGGAGACTCCTGACAGCGGTACATTTGACGTAGGCGAGACCGTCAAGATAGCATATGTCGACCAGACCCACCATGACCTGCTTCCCGAAAAGAGCGTGTACGAGGTCATATCGCAGGGTACCGAGACTTTCCGTATGGGCGGCCGTGATGTAAATGCACGTGCTTACTTGTCCAAGTTTAATTTCACCGGTGCCGATCAGGAGAAAAAGATCGGTGTGCTTTCCGGCGGTGAACGCAATCGACTGCATCTTGCCATGGCTCTGAAAGAGGAGGGCAATGTACTGCTGCTCGACGAGCCTACGAATGATATTGATGTCAATACACTGCGTGCGCTTGAGGAGGGTCTTGAGGACTTTGCCGGATGTGCCGTAGTGGTCAGCCATGACCGTTGGTTCCTTGACCGTATATGCACTCACATACTTTCGTTTGAAGGCGAGGGAAATGTCGTGTACTACGAGGGTTCATATTCCGATTACGAAGAGTATAAAAAGGCCCGCAACGGCGGCAAGGAATTGCCTCGCAAACGCTATCGTAAGCTGATGGAATAGAGATATTGTGAAAAAATAGGATTATAAGGCACAAATCATTACCTTTGCAGCATGCGTAATGTTTTGTGCCTTGTTTTATTGTGCGTTGTGTCGTTGACTTCCGGTGCCGCCACTCCTATATGCGGTGAGCCTGAAGTTGATGTAGAACGGATGTATCGGTTTGTAAAAAGACACAATCCCGATTTTCCACGTGAAATAGCCGAAGCATATTATAATGTAGGGCTATTATACGGAGTGCGTGGCGACATAGCTATGTGTCAGGCTATTCTTGAGACCGGCTGGTTCCGATTTTCCGACGGTACGTCGGTTTCCGCCGATCAATATAATTTTTGTGGTCTCGGAGTAACTTCGAGCCGGGAGAGGGGGCATGTGTTTTCTTCGATAGAGGAGGGGGTAAAGGCGCAGATACAGCATTTGTATGCTTACGGATGCAAGAAAGAGTTGCCCAAGGGCGAAACAATTGTCGATCCGCGTTTCAGCTATGTAAAGCGAGGCTCTGCGAAGACATGGGAAAAACTGAACGGACGTTGGGCGGCCAATCGCCATTATTCCGACAGGATACTTCAGCTCTATTTTCAACTATCCGGCAGTCAGATAGAATTTATAGAGGTCGAGATACCGGAAGAGTATCTGCTTTCTGAAGAATAATCAAAAAATTATTATACATTTCGTTTTACGGCATTGTCAGACATATGGCATTGTCGCGACGTGATGTGTCGACGGCAAAGTGCCGTGATGTGCGGTGTCCTACAACCCAAAGGACTGTGTCGTTGCGTGTGAGCAGCCATACTTTACGTTTCTCGTCAAGCGAGAGTTTGGCATCGGAAAATATATCACTTACGAGTCGACTGCCTTTCATTCCGAACGGCTCGATACGGTCGCCCTCGCGCCAATGTCTCATCGCGAAGTCCGGATTGCCTTCAAGAACCTCCGGAGCAAGATAAAGCGACTTGCCGTTACGGTCAAAGCGGATGCTCTCCACAGGCATTGTGGCAATCGTAAGCCCGAAAGAATATGTTTTGCCCGCAGCGATCTTTATTCGATACTCTTCTTCATTAGGTGCTTCTGACAGTGTTGTTATATGCAGTTTGCCCCGGTTAATCAACGCCATGTTTTCGCCGCTAAAAAATTGTCGTCCTGAAGCTGTATTGTCCGAGATTACCGCCGTCGTCATGTCAGAAGCATGTGTGTGGTTGAAGCCGTATGGCTTTATAATTTCGTAGAGTAGTGTTACGGGGTTGGCCGTTTCCGTAACTATGCGTTTTATGTCGATTACATTATTGTCAATGAAGCTTTCGGCCATACGGGTGACAGCTTCGTTGTATAATGATGCATTGTCGCGAAGGTCTGATATTGATGTGTCAAACCCTTTGTCTGCGTCAGGAAATTCGTTGCGCAGCGCCGGGATTATGATATTGCGGAGTTTGTTGCGCTTGACATCGTTTATCAGATTTGTACTGTCGGTGACGTAAGGTATGTTTTCTGCCGCTAAAAAGGTCTCGATGTCTTTACGCGCTATGTCAAGCATCGGTCTTATTATGATACCGTTTTTGGGCTTCATGCCGGTCATGCCCGTTATGCCCGTGCCTCTAAGTAGGTTGAGCAGTACCGTCTCGATATTGTCATCGCTATGGTGAGCCACCGCTACCGGTATTGCGCCAAGTTCATCGGAAAGCCGGGCAAACCACTCATAACGCAGATCGCGGCATGCCATTTCGGTCGATACACCATGAGCTTTTTTATATGCACTGACATCGAATGCTATCTCCCTATATTCGTCGGCATATAACGACGCCATGTGCGCGGCATGATCGCGGTCGCGAAGCGATTCTTCGCCTCGTAGTCCGAAATTACAGTGGGCAGCCACACATTTGTAACCAAGACGTGAAAGAGCTACAAGTAGAGCTACTGAATCCGCTCCACCGCTTAATGCGATTATTACACGTTGTTCCGGTTCAAGCAACCCGTGCCGGTTAATGGACCGTACTATTTTGTCAATGAATATGTCCACCATAGAAATGACAGTTAACTTTCTACAAAGTTAACTATTAATTCGATATAAGCATATCGCTTGCTATGAAAAGGATATGGGTATGGTATACTCCGTGATGTATATAAGGGTTCAGACGGGAACAACCATCATAGGTATATCGGAATGGAACAACAGTTTATGTGCCAATGACGGATTAAAAAGGCGTGCGAATATATTCTTTTTCTTGTTTGGCACAGCTATTAGGTCAATAGGCTGTTTTTGTTCTATGGCGTGGAAATCGTCTACTATATTTCCGAGTGATATAGCCGCCACGGTGAATGTGAATCGAGGATAATGCTGAGTACAGTAATCCAGCAACCGCCGGGTGTCGGCGTCATTAAACGTCACGTTTTTCTTAGACGGTACGTTTACTATGGTTACGTCTATATGCTCGTCGGAGAAGAAGCGGTATATCGCATCAAGAGCGAGAATGTCTTCTTGCTCGAGATTGCTGAACAGGACGGCATGTTTTATGTCATCGATATTGTTGAGGTTGACCGATTCAGGGACGGTAAGTACCGGGAAACGGCATGAATCGAGAACTTCGGCGGTTACGCTGCCTATGAGTTCTTTTTCCTTTTTACCGGATCCACGTGTGCCCATTACAATCATTTCCGGCTTGTTTTCTTTGGCATACTCGACTATGACCTCTTCAGGCACACCCTCAGTCACTTCGGTTTTAAATGATACTGGCGGGAGATCGCCTTTCTTTATGCGCTCACGCAATTTGCGTGAGAATGTATCGATTGACTTGTGGGCCTCTTTGTCGAGAATGTTCTGCATCTCCGCGTCGGCAATGTCATAAGTCATAGAGTCGGAGAGCTGCAGATTACCGGTAACCGACGGATTGAGAAACGAATGGAGAAGCATTATCGACGCTTTGTGACGGGCGGCAAGGTGAAATGCTATATCGCAGGCTTTTGTCGAATAGTCACTGAAGTCTACAGGCACTATTATGAGCCGCCGTAGTGTGTTGGTTATCGAATTGTCGGCCGGCGCAAAGATATCGGTGTTTTCAATGATACGTAGGGCAAGCGGAAGATCGCTTTCATGGATGCGCACTCTCACACCGCTTGAAACTACCGGCTGTGAAAGGTTCACATTATGTAAAACTACGGGCACGCCCTCACTTTCAAGCAGATGCTTGAGGCGTACGGCGTGCTCGTAAGTATGGATAGCCACTGTTATGAGGCGATCTTCTGTCATCTCGCAATTAATGGATGTTAGGCTTCTTTGGCAGCAGCTTGTTCTTCAAGAATGGCAATAGCCATGTCATAAATAGTAGTATCGTCAAGGACTACGATGCCACCGTCGGGACCCGGTTCAATGTGAACGCCGCAATTCTGGCCAAACTGGTAGTTGCTGCCACCGAAGTAATTGCGAACGGTCTGTACCGTACAATTGAGCTTATCGGCAATCTTATGCATCGAACCGTCGGGTAAACTGTCTTTGATACGGCGGAGATCGTTAAATGTAATTGTTTTAGTCATGATACTATCAGTTTTAAATGAGTTAATAATTCAAATATTGATTAATGTCGTTAAAATTATAATTTTTGTAGCATAAATCCAAATTTTTGCCGATATAAAAGATGTGTTATAAAACATGCTCCGGCTAAATCTTTTCAATATCAGAGCCTTTGACCCATGCACGCGTATTATTGTCGATTTTTACATCATACCACTTTGCCGTAATAGAGTCGGTACGGGTTGTGACGGAGTCAATAATCTCCACCTTGGTACCTTCGTGAAGCAGTACGGCCTCTTCCGACCTATCTTTGGGTACACGCGGCGAGGTGCTCAACAGAGTCGACGGTACTACAATGACGGCTTCTTTGCCGGTGGTGGAGTAGCGTGTGGCTATTGAGGCGCAGATATTGGCGCAGATGCATATGAACAATAATATGATACCACCGAAAAAGCCGGCTTTACGCAGCGCTATGGTCGATGTAAACACATATAGCGCTATGGCCCCGAGCAACAGTACAAAAGAACCTATAGCTATGCCGGCCCATATGTTGGCCGATATTTTGCAGGCGAATCCATTGACTGTATTTGATATAAACATACCGCGGTCGCCCGGTTCGTCTGTTATCTTTGTGTTTACAAATTCGAGATTGGCGCGTGCATCTTTGTCCGACGGATCAAGACGGAGAGCGCGTTCATAATACAATATGGCCATGCCGGGTTTGCCTTGCCTATAATAGCAGTTACCTATATTATAGTACAGGTTTGCCGAAGTACCCTCTTCAGCCGCTATTTTCAGATAAAGCTCAGTAGCTTTTGCAAAGTTGTCCTGCATGTAGGCCGAGTCAGCTTGTTGTGTAAGCGACATGGCATTGACCGTACCCGCGATGAGTGCAGTTAAAATAATATATGTGATGATGCGTAATTTCATATTTATTTTAATGAGTTTGTCGGGTGATTAACGTTGTTTTGCTCGCTTTATACTCTCCATCTCGTTCATGGCTTGCGAAGCTTCTTTGTAAAGACTTTCGAGTTGCTCGTCGCTTTTGGCGGGGGAGTAGCGTGCCATCTCGCACTCGTCAATTATATTTATAAGCGAGTCGGCAAGTTGTTGCGGTGCACCGTATTCAGAGAGCTGTGCGGCTATGTTGTCGCGGGTAAGGCGTGATGCCGGTATCCCGAGTTTGTCGCTCAGATATCCCCATATAGCTCGCAACATCTCCTCATAGAACTTGTCGTTGTCATGGGCGGTAAGATAGCGGTTGGCTGTTTTCAGACGCTTGCGGGCTACTTTGTTGGCGTTGGCGAGGCGTCGTCCTTGAATATCGGCATTTAGCTTGACTTGCTTGCTGTATATGAATATTATGGCGGCAAGCAACAGGGCAAGCAGTATGTAGCAGGGCCAGTACCACCATGACGAATAATAATATGTGTGCTCTTTTTCAAGATGCAGATTACCCGTCTTTATATGAAGGATATCGGTGTTTTTTGCTTCAATGTTCTGCTTGTTTACTCCTGAAGCCGCAGCCGGGGCGTCGGCTCCTTTGACAACCTTTATGTCATATGACGGAGTTGTGAGAGTGACATATTTTTTGTTTTCGGGGTTGAAGTATACAAACTTATCGGCGCCGATAGAGAAGTTGCCCACATTCTGAGGTACAAACGTGTACTCGATAGTCATGCTTCCGATGACGTTGTTGCCTGACACCTGTGAGTTGACATCGACCTGTGGAGCATATTGTTCGAACTCGGACGGGAAGTCTATTTCCGGTTCTTTTATCGACTTTATATTGCCGGTGCCTTTTATTGTATATGTAAGCGTGGCAGCTTCGTTGGTACGGAACGTTGATGTATTAAGACGGCTGTCAATTGAGAAATTGCCGACTGCTCCGGTGAAGCCTTCAGGCTGGGGCTGGGGCAGGGGAGTTATGTTGATTGAAGCTGAGTTTGAACTTACTTTTATATCTTTTTCTACGGGTCGGGTACCACCCCAGAAACCGGTAAAGCGTTCGTGCTGTACTACCGTTACATCATATTTACCCGAGTTTATAGTCAGTTTACCCGATTTTTGCGGGAATATGATACACTGTTTCAGTACGGCAGTCATATAATTCTGTCCGTTGTAGTGCTCGACCTCATTCAGTTGCGGTTGCAGATTTAGTTCTTCGATAAGGAAGCCGTCAAATGCCGGTTGCGATGTGGGCATGAATGAGCTGATACTGTATTTTGTGTATAGCTTTATGGTGCACAATATCGCTTCCTGTTCGTAGGCCTGTGAGCGGTTGAGTATTATTCTCACAAAAACATCATTGGCTGACACCGCTTTGTCGCTGCTTTGTGTACTGATGTCATCCACTCGTGCTCCTTGACCCGATTGCGCGGCCTTATCAGGAGGGAGTACCGTAAATTTTACGGGTGATGTGGTATAGGTGCGTCCGTTGCACACTATGCTTGCTTCTCCGATAGTGTATGTACCGGGTGTATCGGCCCGGTAAGTGAACGAGTAGTCTACGGTGGTCGATGACGATGACTGCCCGTTTACCCACTGATAGTTGCGCATCGATGACGATGACGGACCGTAAAGCAGGGTACATCCTTTTATTTCTGGAGCTTTAAGTCCGGAGCCTTCTCCGTCTTTAAGGCGGAAAGTGATATTGAATTTATTTCCCGCAATGACCGTACGTGGAGGGATTGTGGTAAACGATGTCTCGGCTGCGGCCGACATCGCTATCCCCGTCATTACGATCATTATTAACAATAACTTTTTCATCATAATCACTTTTTCAATTCATTTAAATAGCTGAGAGCGTGGATCACCATTGCTTGCCACGTATACGACGGGCTTGTCCGGCTTCTTTTTTCTGCATGTCCTGCACTTTGCGGCGGGTAGCGTTTTCTTCATTCTCCATTGCCTTCAATATCTTGTTGGCGTTGGCGTCGCTGATGCCCCCTTGCTGTTGCTGAGGAGGCTGTTGCCGGTCTTTGTTCTCTTGTTTTTGCTGATCCTGATCTTGATTTTGGTCTTTATCCTTGTTTTGATCCTGATTTTGCTGTTGATCCTTGTTCTGGTCTTGCTGTTGGTCCTGATCCTGCTTGTCTTGGTTCTGGTCCTGATTCTGCTGTTCCTGACGCTTCAGCTGTGCAAGGCGCAGATTCTCACGAGCTTTATCGTTATCGGGATTTTTGCGCAACGCGCCTTTGTACATGTTTATGGCCTGATCATATTGTTGCTGGTTGAAAGCCATGTTGCCGAGATTGTAAAATGCTTTCTCTGCCACCGATATGTCTTGGGCGCTTTGTGCCACGCCTTGAAGCAGACTTTGCGCTTCGGCCATGGGATTGTTGCCCGAGTTAGGATCGGCATTGCCCGATTGTCTTATTAGAGCGGCCGCGAGGTTGTACATGGCAGTTTCGCTCATGGCGTTCTCTTCAAGCGCCTTGCGATAGGCTACTTCCGCGTCGGCGAAGCGTTTTTCGTTATAGAGCGAGTTGCCTTCGCGTATGTAGTTGCGCTCTTTGCGTGTCGATGTGTCGCTGCTACCGGCGGCATTGGCGTAGCCGGCAATAAGAGCGGTGAGTATTATGGCGGTAAATATACGTTTCATGATGTAGTGCTATTTACTGAAGAAGTTTATCTTTTTGAGCCATCCTACTTTTCTGTCAAGCATGAATATGTCAAGGATGAGAAGGGCAAGGGCCAGCCATCCGAATACGGGAAATTGCTCGGCACTCGCAGAGTATATGACTTTCTCGAGGTCGCTTTTTGCCAACTTGTCAAGCTGCTCGTCAATATCCTTTACTACCGTTGACGAAGCGCCCTGTACATATATACCTTCGCCGGTCTCGGCTATTTTCTGTGCCATGGTCTCGTCAAGACGGGTGGTAACAGGGTTGCCTTCATCATCTTTCATAAACTGTCCGTTACGCCCTATAGGTATGAGGGCGCCTTTGGTGGAGCCGAGGCCGATAACGTCAACCTGTATGCCTTGTTTGACTGCCGTCTGTGTGGCTGCTATAGGATCATCATCGAAGCTCTCACCGTCGGTGATTACGATTATGGCTTTCTGCATGTCATCGGTGGGAGTGAACGAGCTCATGGCCATCTCTATGGCCGCACCTATCGATGTGCCTTGTGTTGGCACCATTTCGGTGGATATGCTGTTGAGAAACATTTTGGCCGACACGAAGTCGCTTGTTATGGGGAGCTGTGTATATGCGTCTCCGGCAAATACTATAAGACCGACCTTGTCATTGTCAAGTCTGTCAATCAGTTTCTCAAGTACGAGTTTGGCGCGTTGAAGACGTGATACTCCTTTCGGATCGTCGGTCGACGAGGCGAGCATGGAGTTGGAGACATCGAGGCATATCATTACTTCGATACCTTGCACCTCACTGACCTCCTCCTTGGCGCCGGCACGTGGACGTGCAAGAACAAACACAAGGGCGGCTGCGGCAAGAAGCTGCAACGTTATTTTTATCCACGGCTTATAGCGTGAGGCGTCGGGCATGAGCGGCGAGAGCACCGCGAGTTTGCCGTAACGCATCAATTTGCGTTTTCGTGAGTATCGGCTCAACAGATACAGTCCGGCTATGGCCGGGATAAGAAAGAGCAGGTACAGCAGATATGGATTTGCAAAACTAAACATAGTTATCAGTCATCTAAGTGAAATCATGGGATAGTACGTAGAACCGTATGTCGCAGAATTATCTCCAACAAGAACAGGCCTAATGCAAGCCATGCCCATAACATATAGTTGTCCTCGGTGTGCGAGAAGTGGCGTACATCCATCTGAGTCTTTTCGAGTTGGTCTATCTCTGCGAATATATCCTTAAGTACGGTATTGCCTGTAGCGCGGAAATACTTTCCTCCGGTGGCCGAGGCTATACTCTGGAGTGTCGTTTCATCAATCACCACCGGCATATTCACGTAGTCTATGCCGCCGTAGTAGTTCTGTTGCGGCATAGGGGCGGTGCCGTTTTTGCCCACACCGATAGTGTACACTTTAATTCCGTATTTTTTCGCTATTTCAGCCGCCGTGAGAGGTGCTACGTTTCCAGTGTTGTTTGTACCGTCGGTTATGAGTATTATACTTTTTGACTTGGCTTTGCCGTCTTTTATTCTGTTTATGGAGGTTGCCAGACCGTCGCCTATGGCGGTACCGTCATCAAGCATGCCCATTTTTATGTCATGAATATAGTTGGCGAGCATCGACCGGTCGGTAGTCATCGGTACTGCGGTGAAACTCTCGCCGGCAAAAATCACGACTCCTATATTATCTGATTCGCGGCCTGCCACGAATTTTGCCGCAACATCCTTTGCCGCTTCAAAACGGTCAGGCTTAAAGTCGCGGGCAAGCATTGACGATGATATGTCAAGTGCTATAATGATGTCTGTACCTTCAGTCGACGATGTGCGCCAACTGTCGCGTGTCTGTGGACGTGCGAGAATAATTATGACGCAACCGATGACTGCCAGCCGCAACAAAAACAGACCGTGCAACAGGTACTCCTTATATGATCTCGGCAACTTGGCGTATGGTGAAGTCGTCGATATCTCAAGGGCGGGATAGGCATTGCGGTGTTTCCATATATACCATGCTATAAGCGGGATAAACACCAGAAACAACCATAGATATTCAGGATGTGCGAGCTGCATGATCAGTTATCTTTTTTATCGGTTGACTGTTGAGACTCTGCGACCGGGTCGGTTTCGGGCTCGGCCGGTTTGGTATCTTCGACAAATTTCACGGCGTTGTTAAACGCTTTTACGTTGTCGTCAGGGAGAGGCCTTACTTTGGCAAATTTTACAAAATCGGCCATTTCGAGAATCTGGCGCATGATCGGGGCGGAGGGTTTGGCTTCGCTGTTGGTCTTTATGCGGTCAAGTATCTGTGTCGAAGTCATTTCCATGGCGTTTATGCCGAAACGTCGGTCAAGATAGATACGCAGAATTTCGGTAAGACGGGTATAATGCTCTTTCTCATGGCCGCTCTCGCAAAGTTTTTCATTCTTGAGTTTATTAAGCTCAAGCATAGCAGCTTCATAAGGCGGTACGGGCTTTTTCTTCGGAACCAGAGGCAGCGATTTTTTACCGCGGAAGTATACAAACCATAGAAGTACGGTTGCTGCTACAACTATCACGGCAAGATATATCCACCAGTAGTCGACAATAAAATCAGGGATATAATCCCATATTTTTGTGGAGGGTTTTACCACACCTTCGTAATCATGTATAGTCTTTAGAGTATCGACCGGTACCGGTATGACTTTGAGCACAAGCGCGTTTGACGCAAATGTGTCTTTACCTGACACGTATAGAAACGGAGGCAGAGTATAAAGCCCCGAGTCAAACGACTGTATGACGAGCTCGCGTCTTATCTCTCTACGCCCGCTTCCAATATCGGTTGTGTCGGGAGTAAGATTTTTTATTATCTCCACATTCCCGGTTATGGTATCGCCGGCGTGGTTTATGAAATGTCCGTCAATATCATCATCTTCTACCACGTCGACTTTAAGCAGGGTCTGCTTGCCCATGAGTATATATGCCGAGTCCAGACTCGCTTTTACCGAGACCGGACCTTTGGCCGACATTGCCAACGGAAGAAGCAATACAGCCGCTACAGCGTATATGAGATATTTTTTACCTATCATTATCTTAATTCTCGTTTTTTAAACAGCGACATGAGGGCTTTGACAAAATCCTCGTCGGTAGCTATCGAGGCGTACTGAACGCGACAGCGGTTGAATGTCTCTACCATCTTCTGCTGTCTCTCATACCACCATCGGTTGAATGTTTTCCTTACTTTTCCCGACGAGGTATTGACCCATCGGTCATTTCCGGTCTCAAGATCAATGACTCGCATCAGTCCTACATCGGGCAACTGTGCGTCGCGCTTGTCATACACCTGTATGGCGGTCACATCATGCTTGTTATTGGCTATTGACAGAGCTTTGTAGATGTCGTGCCCGTCGATGAAGTCCGATATGACAAATGTAGTACAACGTTTTTTCAGCGCGTCGGTCATGTAGCGCAGTGCTTCGGCTATGTCGGTCCCTTGCTGTTCGGGACTAAAGTCAAGAAGCTCGCGTATTATAAAGAGTATGTGGCGGCGACCTTTTTTTGGCGGTATGAATTTCTCTATTTTGTCCGAGAAAAATATAACACCTATCTTATCGTTGTTCTGTATTGCCGAAAAAGCTATGGTAGCCGCTATTTCCGCGATCATCTGACGTTTGTCTTCGCCCATCGCGCCGAAAAAGCGGCTTCCCGATACATCGACAAGTAGCATTACGGTAAGCTCGCGTTCCTCTTCGTAGACCTTGACATAAGGATGGTTCTGGCGGGCGGTAACATTCCAGTCGATATCGCGTATGTCGTCGCCGTACTGGTATTCACGAACCTCACTGAACGTCATGCCGCGTCCCTTAAATGCCGAATGATATTCTCCGGCAAATATGTTCTGCGACAGACCTTTGGTCTTGATCTCGATTTTTCTGACTTTTTTTAATAGCTCGTTGGCGTCCATAAAAGACTATTGTCATGTATATTTATCAGGGAACTTCGACTTTGTCGAGAATTTCCGAGATTATTTCATCGGCGGTGATGGTGTTGGCCTCGGCTTCGTAAGTAAGGCCTATACGGTGGCGCAGTACGTCGTGGGCCACGGCACGCACATCTTCGGGCACCACGTAGCCGCGTCCGCGAAGGAATGCATAGCTGCGTGCCGCGCGTGCAAGGCTGATCGAGGCACGCGGTGAAGCACCGAACGCTATGATCGTGGTGAGGTCGTTAAGCCCGTAGTCGGCGGGGAAACGTGTGGCAAATACGATGTCGACGATATAGCGTTCAATCTTCTCGTCGATGTATATTTTCTCGCATACTTTTTGTGCGTCAAGTATCTCCTGCGGTTTGAGCAGGGGCTTGATCTCCTTGCGCTCGTTGGTTATGTTCTGGCGTATGATGACCTTTTCTTCCTCCTTCGACGGATAGCCGATGACAACCTTGAGAAGGAAACGGTCAACCTGTGCTTCGGGAAGCGGATAGGTACCCTCCTGCTCGATGGGGTTTTGTGTGGCCATCACCAAGAACGGCTCTTCGAGTGCGAAAGTATTGTCGCCGATTGTGACTTGTCGCTCCTGCATCGCCTCCAACAGTGCACTTTGTACTTTAGCCGGAGCACGGTTTATTTCATCGGCGAGTACGAAGTTGGCAAATATCGGACCCTTCTTCACTTGAAACTGTTCGCTCTTCACGCTGTAGACCATTGTACCCAGCACGTCGGCCGGCAATAGGTCGGGAGTAAACTGGATGCGGCTGTATTTTGCGTCTATGATCTGGGCCAAGGTCTTTATCGCCAATGTCTTGGCCAAGCCCGGCACACCCTCGAGAAGCACGTGTCCATTGGACAGTAGGGCTATGAGCAGTGAGTCGATAAGATGCTTTTGACCGACGATGGTCTGGTCCATACCCCGTTGGATGAGATTGATGAAATCACTCTTGGCTGCGACGAGGTCGTTGAGCTCTCTGATATTTACCGTGTCACTCATAAATTTAGTTTTTGTCAGGTAACTGTTATCTGAATTATATTAATTTCAATTTATTCAGGCCGATGTTTATTCGATCCCTCTTAAGATGCAAATTTAAAAATTCTAACAACTATAGCGTTAAGACGGATTGTTAAAATTATATATATATCCTTTAACTTTTTAAACATGGACCTTCATTGCCGTTTATCAGCGATTGATTTGGCAATAAGTGCCTCGGCGCGTTTTACACTTTGCGGGTCATTGGCGTCTATGTCGTATTTTTTCGGATCGGGTATTTTAATCGCTGTTCCGGGTTTTATACGGTTGGGATTCTTGATTACAGAATCATTCTCGAGATATATGTATATCCAGAAACGGTAGTCACCGTAATATTTTCTCGACATGGTTGTAAGATAGCGCGACGTAGTTACGGTGTCTATGGCAATCGGATTGAATTCGGTAATAATCGTGTCGGTGGTTATCGGTACTGCTTTTGCAGAGCCTGTTTTAGCTTGTGCAAAAGAATCAACGGATTCTTCCGTAGCCCTAATAACGACAGTGTCTGACTTCGTTGTATTGTCAAGAACTTCGCTTTCGTTAATGACGGGGTTGCGGTCATTAATGAAATAATATGCGAAATATCCGATAATGGCACCTGCCAAAAGTCCGATTAGAAATGCCCACCACGGATTGAAGCGCTTGGGCTCTTCCTGATACTCGTTGTCGTAATACTCTTCTGCCGGCTCGGGGTCTGTTTCCGGTGCAGGTTCCGGCTCTGCTTCGGGTTCTGCTATTGGTGCAGGCTCCGGCTCGTAGGGTAGCGGTTCTGTATTTTCCGGCACTTCTTCAATGACTTGTTCTGTCAGTTGGGCGGCTTCGGTTTCAATTTCAGTATCCGGTGTTGGTTCAGGTTCATTTTCCTGTTTTTCTTCAACCGGGAATTCCTGTATGGGTATCTTGGGTATTTCAGGTGGAATTACTGTGGCGGTCTTGGGTATAGGCGGAATGGCGGGGAGCTGTTTTTCCGTCTCGACAGTATCCATATATGACTGTTCGAGCATCTCTTCATTTACTCCGTCGGCCAAAACGACAGGCTCAAAAAAAGCAAACGGACGGTTGACGGCTTCTGCAAGTCCTTCGTCGGGGCTCCATATGACAGGATTGTCGTCCGACAATCCGGGCGCGAAAGAGCCAAGCCCCTTAATGGTTATTGATTCACCGCGCGACAGTGTCTCTGAGATCAGGTTGAGCAATTCGCGCAAAAACGATTCCGCCGTCTGTTCGGAACTGGACGTAAGGCCGGCGAGTGTAGCCGCCAATTGCGGAAATGTTATCTTCTTATTCATTGACGGTCGTTGATTTTTCTTTTTAATAGTGCGCTGGGACTGAATTTTACATTGATAGACGGCGGCATGAGTATTTGTTGTCCGGTAGAGAGGTCATTTTGTATATGTTCATCCTCTTTTACCGGAATAAATTCACCGAATCCCGGCAAAGCCACCGTATTCATCTCGCATAGATTGTCGCGCATAGTGGTTGCAAGCCCGTCCATAAGGGCCATGATGTCTTTGGCCTCACGCCCGAGGACTTTTGCCAAGTGTCCCGTTACTGCTTTATGATCCATTTATCGTGTATTTTAGAAGGTGTTTACCATATTATGATGCGTTGATCGGGTGACAGGAACATGGCGTCGCCATCCTTTATGTCAAAAGCCTTGAAGAACGGTTCGATATTTCTTAACGTGCCGTTTACGCGCCAGCGGCCGAGTGAGTGAGGATCAGTTTTGGTCCGTAACAGTATCTCCTCGTCGCGTATGTTGCCGGCCCATACATTGGCATATGACAGAAAGAATCTCTGATCGGGTGTAAAGCCGTCAATAGTTTCGCCAAGCGAGCCTTTGAGCGAATTATGATAGGCTGTGTAGGCTATACGTATACCGCCTTGATCCGCTATGTTTTCTCCGAGAGTGAAACGTCCGTTGGCATGAGTGTCGCCAAGTACCGCTATGTCGTCAAATTGTTTTACAAGCCCTGACGTAAGCGCTTGAAACTCGGCCCGATCGTCGGCCGACCACCAGTCTGTAAAATTGCCGTCTTTGTCAAACCGACTCCCTTGATCATCAAAACCGTGGGTCATCTCGTGGCCGATCACTACGCCGATGGCTCCGTAATTTTCCGCAGCGTCAGCGTCGGGATTGAAGTATGGCGCCTGAAGTATTCCCGCCGGAAAGCAGATTTCGTTAGACAGGGGAGAGTAGTATGCGTTTACTATCTGGGGAGGCATGTACCATCGCGATTTATTGACAGGTTTGCCCCAGTCCGAAAGATTGTAATCTATCTCATGTTTGATTGCCGACTTGATGTTGTCCCAATACGATTTTTGTTTGTCTATTGTCAATGAGGAGTAGTCGCGCCATTTGTCGGGATAGCCGATCTTTACCGAGAAAGCATCAAGTTTTTCCCGGGCGCGGGCCTTGGTGGTGTCGCTCATCCATGACAGGTTGTCGATGTGTTCGCCCAATGCCGTTTTAAGATTGTCGACGAGGTCAAGCATCTTTTCTTTGGCCGACAGCGGGAAGTACTTTTCGACATATAGTTGTCCTACCGCCTCGCCGAGAAGAGTGTTGGGTACTCCTAGAGCACGTTTCCAGCGCGGCATGGGCTGTTCAACTCCCGATACAACTTTTGACAATTCGAATTTGGCATTGACAAAATCATCGCTGAGATATTCTGCCGCTGATGCGAGATATCCGGCTATTATATAGTCGTGAAGTTCATCTTCCGACAACTCTGCCATAAGTCGGTCTACTTCCGCGAGCGATTTGGGTTGTCCTATTATTACGGTGCTTATGTCGTTAATGCCTTGTGCAGCAAAATAGCGACGCATGCCAATGTTGGGATATTTTTGTTCGATTTCTTCGATTGACATGGGATTGTAGGTCGCAGCCGGATCACGCAACTCTTCGCGAGGCATAGCGGCGCGCGCAAGTGCCGTCTCTATTTTCATGACGTTGTCGGCTATCCTTTGCCGGTCTTTTTCGTCATAACCGGCAAGACCTGTCAGTGTCATTATGAATTTATGATATGCGTCGCGGATGCTTCGTGCGTTTTCAGAGTCTTCCAGATAGTAGTCGCGGTCACCGAGACCGAGTCCTCCTTGACTCCAGTACATGGCGTTTTTGTCAGAGTCCATCATGTCGGCTTCAACTCCGGTGTTGAAGAATGCATCGGTGCCTATGCATGTGGCGAGAAGTTCACATAAGTCAGCCTTTGGGGTTGCATTTATAGCTTGTATGTCGTACAAAACCGGTTGCGCGCCCTCCGCGTTGAGCCGGTCGCTGTCAAGCCCCATTGTATAAAGGTCGCCAATTTTTTGCGCTACTGAACCCTGTGCGGCGTTTTCTGCGTCAAGACCGGTTATGAGCTCGCGTAGTTGTATGCGGTTGTTTTCGCGCAGTTCGTCAAAGGTACCGTAGCGGGCAAATTCCGGCTTCAGCGGATTGGCTTTCATCCATCCTCCGCAGGCGTAATCGTAAAAATCATCGCGAGGGTCTATTGTAGGGTCCAAATTGGCCCTGTCGACACCTCTTTTTTTATTGTTGTCAATCATTACCGTTATTTTATTTATGAAAGCCGAGAGTATTATTTGTCTAACGAAGTTTTGAGTTCGTCAAGCTCCATTCCTGCAATTTCCCATAGGCTCATGGCGTTGTCAAGTTTTTTCTGCAAAGCGGCATGTCTGTCAAATATATCTCCGGTTATATCTCCGGCCGCTATCAGGCTTTCAACATCGGCTATCTCTTTCTCCACCGCTCCGATATTTTCTTCTGCATCTTTTACTTTTCGTTCCGCTTTTTTGATAAGTTTGTCCCTTTCACGCTGTTCGGTATAGGAGAGCCGTTGTTTTTCCTTGGCCGGCTGTTGAGCGGCTGCGGGTTTTGCCGTCTCCGTTTTTGCCTCTTTTATCGGTTGTGATTTCTCCAGCTCGGCAAGCGATGCCAGTTTTTTCTTTTCAAGAAATTCGTAGATGCCCCCGAGACATTCTCTTACTTTTCCGTCACCGAATTCATATACTTTCTCGACAAGCCCGTCAAGAAACTCTCGGTCGTGGCTTACTACTATTACCGTGCCGTTAAACTCCTTTATGGCTTGTTTGAGTATGTCTTTGGTTGTCATGTCAAGATGGTTGGTCGGCTCGTCAAGAATGAGTAAGTTGACAGGCTCAAGCAGCAGTCTAATCATGGCAAGACGGGTTTTCTCTCCGCCTGACAGTACTTTTACTTTCTTGTCGGAAGCCGCTCCGCCAAACATGAACGCTCCTAATATGTCGCGTATCTTTGTGCGGATATCGCCTACGGCCACGCGGTCAATTGTATCAAATACGGTTATCTCGCCGTCAAGCAATTGCGCTTGGTTTTGTGCGAAATATCCGATTTTGACATTATGTCCTATCTTAAGTGATCCGGTGTACGGTATTTCGTTCATGATACACTTTACAAGTGTTGACTTGCCTTCACCGTTTTTGCCTACAAAAGCCACTTTCTCACCGCGTTTTATCGTGAACGTGGCGTGGTCAAACACCTGATGCTCTCCATAGGCTTTGCCTACGTTGTCGGCTATTATCGGGTAGTCGCCCGAACGTGGAGCGGGAGGGAATCGCAGATTGAGGTGCGACGTATCTACCTCGTCTATCTCTATTCGGTCGATTTTGGCAAGTTGTTTTATGCGGCTTTGGACCTGTACTGATTTTGTCGCTTTGTACCGGAAGCGCTCAATAAAATCTTCGGTATCTTGGATCTGTTTTTGCTGGTTCATGTAGGCTCTGCGTTGTTGTTCAAGTCTTTCTTGACGCAGAACTACATATTTTGAGTAATTTACCGAGTAGTCGTAGATTTTGCCGAGTGATATTTCTATCGTCCGGTTGGTCACGTTGTCAATGAACGCACGGTCATGGCTTACAAGCACAACGGCGTTGGCTTTTGTAAGCAGGAAGTTTTCAAGCCATTGTATCGATTCTATGTCAAGATGGTTTGTAGGCTCGTCGAGTAGCAGTACATCGGGCTTTTTGAGTAGAATTTTCGCCAACTCGACGCGCATGCGCCAACCTCCGCTGAATTCTGCCGTAGGTCGGTTGAAGTCATTTCGGCTGAAGCCAAGACCGGTAAGTGTTTTTTCTATTTCCGCTTCGCCGTTGTCGCTATCCTCCATGGCAAGGCGTTCGGTCAGTGTTGTTATGCGGTCGATAAGCTTCTGATAGTCGGGAGAGTCGTAGTCGCTACGCGACGCTATCTCGTTGTTGCAGCGGTCAAACTCTTCATGGAGCTTTTTTATCTCGGAGAATGCCGTTCTCGCTTCTTCGATTACCGTAAGCGAGTCGTTGATAGTCATGTGCTGGGGTAGGTATCCTATGGTTACTCCTTGAGGCACTGACACAGAGCCGGAGGTAGGACGTTGTAATCCGGCTATGATTTTCAACATTGTCGATTTGCCCGCTCCATTTTTGCCCACGAGGGCTATCTTGTCTTTTTTATTTATAACATAATTAATATTGTCAAATAGGCTCTTGGCACTGAACTCTACCGACAAGTTGTTTATTGCAATCATTCAGTCGTTCGTTATATGCTGTTAACTTACAAAGTTAACATTTAGTCATATCACGACATTGCACGTTAACATTATTTTAAAAATACAGGCTATTTGATGTTGTTTGACGACAGTTTGTCCAAGTAGTATCGGCGAAGTGCGCTCCATGGATAATAGGGCGGGGTATAAGTCTCTATTGGTAAGCGTACTTCACGCTCGTTAAGCATGACTTTTACAAGTACTTCGTCGGGATTGACTGAGCCTTCCGGACGATAAAATATCATCTGTATGTTTGCGGCCATAGGTACAACAAGATAATCGCGCCACACCTGTCCTACAGCTTCAAGGTCGTTTATTTCCCGGCCATAATCGTCTATTTCCATAAGTACGGCCAACGGCAACACCACTCCGTCATGGCCGTAGCGTAGGTTGGCGCTTATGTTTGATGACACTGCGGCGGTATCTGCACTTTCTATGATGTTGGTGAGCAGGTTGCCTTGTATATAGGGCACCTTGTTGTCTGTAAGTTTTGAATTGCCGCCATGGATAAACCATTTGGCATTGCGGCACAGCCATCGTTGGTGTATCTCTTCCGGTGTGAATACTTCCTCCAGCAACCATTCGCGACCTATATGGCTTTGGTCATTGGCAAGGACAGGAAACAGGTCGTTGAACAGAGCCTTCATGTCGATACTGTCAGCTGCAAATTCAGGGTCGGTGATCAATTTATTAAGAAACTCGCCTTTGTTTGCATGACGTTTGCTGAATTTTCTATAGGCTGCACGGGTTGCGTGACTGCGCTTTGCCTTTATTGTGTCATGATCGAGATTTATGTAGTGCATGTCGGCACGGCTTGCATCGCTTGTTATTTTTAGTGACGGATTGGCTGTATGAAGAGCATCAAGACCGTTGAGCATGGACAGTATACACCGTTCAACTATTGTGGAACGTGCATTTACATAGGCGTCGGTCATGAAAATCTCCGGATAGTTTTCGGTCATGCGTTTTGCTATGGCTTTGTGTTGTAGCGCGCCTCGGTCTGACAGATCGCCTCCGCGGTCCTTAGCCGTAAGGCAGAAATCGCGTATATGGTCAAGCACACGACGGCCGAGTGGCGTTAGTTTGCCGTTTCGTTCGGCGATTTCGAGAATTTCCACCGAGCGTGTATATTGTTTTTCATCAATAAGATAGCGGCTTCCGTGACGGCCGTAGTGCTCGAGGTGAAACGGTACGTATCCTTTCGGTGCCGGAGTCTGATGCGGTGCGGGAGCATCAAGATAAGGATATGCAAAATAGTTGCTTGCGTGCTGACGGGCGGTTATTTCTGACGAATAGTCCTTCGATTGTGCTGTTGTCGCTGTAAGGCTACATACTGCAAGGAGTAATAAATTCAATCTGATATTCATGGATAATAATCGGTTTATATGGTCGTGTAGTTATAAATTTAAGTCGGTTTCATTTATGTAGCCGTTCATCATTGCGTACACGCTCAGCCCCGACACACTCCTTATACCGAGTTTTGCGGTAATATTTTTGCGGTGCGACAGTACGGTGTTGAAACTTATGTTTAGCTTGTCGGCGATCTCTTTGTTTATAAGTCCCATTGCCACAAGACGAAGTACATCCACTTCACGTTGAGTCAGTTCGGCCGATTGTGTTGTCTCCTGAAACTTTCGTACATTTATAAGTTCGCGAAGTTGTTCTAAAATATCCGATTCACTATTGTTTATGTGCAACATACCTTTCCCCTCTCCGGTCACTATAGTCCTTGTGCGTCGCATGGCATAAAAGTCTATGTTGCGGCAGTATGAAGTCGGGGACACAATATAAAGCGTCGACGGTGTATCGGCAGCGTCAGGCATAGCCTCCGAAATTATGTCGACATCAATATCGAAGTAATTTAAGAACAGATAGCGCAGACCTATGGCCTGTAGCGTGTCGTCAAGCTGCAGGGCTATATTCATGGCTTAAAGGTTTTTGTTTTGTAGCAATGAACGGCTTACCGGCAGCAGTATACGGTTGCGTATGCGATTGTTTTGCCTCAGGTCTTTTTCCAGAGTCACTATGGCCACAATGACGCCATAACATAGGTTTAAGTCGTAATCGCCCGACAAGTGCTTGATAAACATGCTTTTCAGGTCATTGAGCTTATCCTCTACGAGTGTTTCCTCTTCGTGCTCTATGACAGCCGCTCCGGTGACGCCGTTTGCCGCTGCAAGAATTGCCGGAAACCACTCTTTTGTGTCGCGCTCTATCCTTGCCATGAGGTCGTTCTCAAGCCCTTGATAAAACTTCAGCATAAGCTCGAGATTACTGTTGCCGTCGCCGGCCGAGTTTAGCAGCATGGTGAAATGACGTCGTATATTGGGCAGTTGAAAACGACTGTAGTATGCGTTGGTCTTTACGAGATAATCTATTATTTCCGATGCTTTGAAGCCTCGCAATTTCTCCTCCGGAAAATAACCTTCGTTTATAAACGTATTAAGTATGGCGAGGAAAAAATCAGTGTCAAGGTTGCGGGCGCGACATATCGAATCGACAGTGGCATCGCCCGTTCCGAGATTTATGCCGAAGCGATTTATTACCGGTATGACCGATGTTTCGTTGGCGATTACGTCGGCCAATCGTGTTTCGCTATATATAAGTGCCATTGTTGCTGATTTGTGATATTGACCGGTTTTGACTGTTATTTCCGGTGTTTGACTGTTATTACTTGTGACTGCGTAATCACTATGTCCACTCCTATGTCATGAGGTTCGGACTCGATCTCATCAACCAACTGAAAGTCATAGCCTACACCTATTTTTGTAGCGCGCGATCCGGCCAACAGGCGGTCATAGTAACCTTTGCCCCTGCCTACACGATTGCCGTTACGGTCATAGGCCACGGCAGGGACCACAATCATCTCTATATTGTCTATATTTTCGATGTCATTGCCGACAGGTTCTTCAATATGGAATGCACCGTATTGGAGTCTTGAGCGGTCATAAGGCAATACCTCAAGATTCACACCGTTGACTCTGGGGAGGAAGAAGTGTTTGCGTTCATGCCATCGGTCAATAAACTCAATGGTCGATAGCTCGTCAGGCAACGAGTGATACATCAATATCTTGTCGGCAAGCAGGAATGCCGCTGAATTTTCAAGTACCCCGAAAACCGACTTGGCGGCTTCTTTGCGTTCATTGTCGGAAAGCAACGCTTTCTGTGCCTTAACCCGGCTCCTTATTTCTTCCTTTTTCATCGGTGTATTGATTATTATTCGACCGGCTTTTCAGCAGGCGATATCGGCACTGTAGCATGACCGTCGTTTAGTTCGGTCAACGCTTTAAGTACCGTGACATCATCGGTATTGGCCACTTGGTAATAGTATTCGCGTCCGAGAATGTCGCTTGCTATCAAAGCCTTCAGGAAATTAACAATCAAATCTTGCGAAATGTTGATGTAGTACCATCTCGCAGGTATGCCGTTACGCGATGCATAGTTCACAAACTGCATGAGCAGCTCTTCGTTGTCGGGAAGTTTGGCCAGCAATTGCTTGAGGTCCTTGGCCGACGAAAGCGCTTCACGGTTGCGGTCGCTGTATTCGAATGCAAATTTTTGCAACAGCCCTGCGTTTACTACATTAATATAATAGTTTGTCACACCCGAAGTGTCGTTCGGTACAAATACATCGGGCATGATGCCTCCGCCTCCGTATACCTTACGTCCGGTAAGAGTGGTAAACTGAAGTTCTTCGTTGAACTTTATGCTGTCGGAGTTGTAGAACTCGCCATGTTCATAGCGGTCTACAATCTCTTTCTCATATGCGTTGCGGTTGCCCAACTGGTAGTCTTTCTGGATGCAGCGTCCCGATGGTGTATAGTAGCGCGATACGGTAAGCCTTATGGCGCTGCTGTCAGGGAGTGTAGTCTGTCGTTGTACCAGACCTTTGCCAAACGAGCGGCGTCCTACAATGAGGGCACGATCGTTATCCTGCATGGCTCCTGCAAAAATCTCGCTCGCACTTGCCGAGTACTCGTCAAGCAATACTACCAGCTCATCGTTCTGGAACGAACCTGTGCCGTCGCTGAATACTTTGGCATCCTCCATGCCTTCGCGTCCGCGAGTGAACACGATAGGGGCGTTGGCCGGCAAAAATTCGTTGGCCATGTAGATTGCCATTTCGAGGAAGCCTCCGGTATTGCCTCGCAGATCCACTATATAGCGTTCGGCGCCTTGAGCTTTCAGTTTGACAAGTCCGGTAAGGAATTCGTCGCGTGTAGTACGACCGAATTTGTTTACTTTTATATAGCCTGTTGTGTCATCTATCATGTATGCTGCATCAACCGAATTGACCGGGATATCGCCGCGGGTAACTTCGAACGACAACATTTTCTTGGTATTGTTGCGCTTTATTCCGAGCTTGACTTTTGTGCCTTTTTCTCCACGCAGCATTTTCATTATCTCCGTATTGGGTATATTCATGCCTGCTACCGTCGAGTCATTGATGGTGACTATACGGTCGCCCGCCATAAGGCCTATCTTCTCTGACGGTCCTCCCGGTATCACTTCGTTTACGGTGACTGTGTCGGTAAGCATGGTAAACGATATGCCTATACCGCTGAATGAGCCTTCAAGGTCTTCATTGACGGCCTGAAGCTCTTTGGCGGGTATATAAGTGGAGTGAGGGTCGAGGTTTGATAACAGGTTGGGAAATGTACGCTCGAGAAGCGAGTCTATATCAACTTCGTCGACATATTCGTCTTTGATAAGGTCAAGCACTTCCGCCCATTTGCGTTCGCCTTCGGTCGAGTAGCTGTTAGAACCGAATTTTATGCCTATCCATATACCGCCTGTCAAAGCTATCGCCACCACTAACGGGTACCATGCAAGCGGATTTTTCAGTTGTTTCATTTTTATTGATAAAATGTAGTCGTCAGTCTATATCTGAAAGATGTTCGCATTCCACTCCGGCACGACGCAAAACGTCAAGACCGTCCTGAATACGGTATAGGTCATTGTAGACCACGCGTCTTATTCCGGCTTGTATGATCAGTTTGCTGCATTCAAGACACGGCGATGCGGTTATGTATAGAGTGGAGCCTTCGCTGCTGTTGCCGCTACGCGCCACTTTTGTTATGGCATTGGCTTCAGCGTGCAGCACGTAAGGTTTTGTTTTGCCGTCATCGTCTTCACATACATTTTCAAAACCCGCGGGAGTGCCGTTATATCCGTCGGAAATTATCATCTGATCCTTGACAAGAAGTGCGCCTACCTTTCGCCGCTGGCAATATGAGTTTTCAGCCCATATCCGCGCCATGCGCAGGTAGCGCTTGTCAAGCAAGCGTTGTTTCTCTTTCTGGTTCATTTTAAATGACTATAGTCTATCGCGCAAAGTTACGCAATTAATTTTAAAAATAAACATTAATAAGCATAAAGTCGTTCAATGAAAATATAACGGTTCATCTTATACTATTTATGCACGGATTGACAAAATCTACTGTTTCCGCTTCTGTTCATAAAGTCACGGCAATGGCCTTGCTGGTCACGATCGGTATTGTGTTTGGCGATATAGGCACCTCTCCGCTTTATGTTATGAAGACAATAATGCATGTCGGTCACACCATTGATGCCGACTATATAATCGGTGCGGTCTCTTGTATAATATGGACTCTTACATTGCAGACAACAGTCAAGTATGTACTCATAGCATTACGTGCCGACAATAAGGGTGAGGGTGGCATTCTTGCATTATACGCATTGATAAGACGGCTTCGTTTCAGGTGGTTGTATGTCTTGGCGGCCATAGGCGCCAGTACTCTTATTGCCGACGGAGTCATCACTCCGGCTGTTACGGTGACGTCGGCTATTGAAGGTCTTAGTGCGATTAAGCCTGATGCTCCTGTAATACCGATTGTCCTTTTTATAATTACCCTTGTGTTTGTCGTTCAGCAGTTTGGCTCAAAAGCGATAGGGCGCCTTTTCGGCCCGTTTATGCTTTTGTGGTTTTTGATGCTTGGGGTTCTCGGCGCTTTGTGCATCGGAGAATATTCAGGTATACTGCGTGCTTTCAATCCTGTTTATGCAGTAAAACTTCTTATAGATTATCCCGGATGGTTTCTGATACTCGGCGCCGTGTTTTTGTGTACGACAGGTGCCGAGGCTTTGTATTCCGACCTCGGCCACTGCGGACGGTTGAATATAACCGTGTCATGGCTGTTTGTAAAAATAATGCTGATACTTAATTACCTCGGGCAAGGGGCATGGATAATAGCGCGGCTTCCTGACGGAGCGGTCAGCGGCAATCCTTTTTACACGATAATGCCGTCATGGTTTCTTCCAATCGGTATATTTATGTCGACAGGGGCGGCCATCATAGCCAGTCAGGCATTGCTTAGCGGGTCATTTACAATATTCAGTGAAGCTATGAATCTCGGATTCTGGCCGAGATTGCGCATTAATTACCCGACCAATCTTAAAGGCCAGTTGTATATACCGGTGGTTAATATGTCGCTATATGTCGGATGTGTGGCTACAGTGCTGATTTTCGGCTCTTCCGACCGTATGGAGGCTGCTTACGGTCTTGCTATAACCATAACTATGCTCATGACCACGGTCTTGCTCGCATTTTATCTACGGCATAAGGGTGTGGCTTTATGGCTTGTGGCTCTGTTTACGGTTGTTTATATGGCCATAGAGGGAGCCTTTTTTGCAGCTAATGCTTTTAAATTCATGCACGGAGGTTGGTTTACCGTACTTATTGCCGGAGTGGTATGCACGGTGATGCTCGTATGGCGCAGAGCCAAACTTATACGAGACAAATATATAGAATATATGGATATTGAGGATTATCGGGAGATTATAGCCGATATCAAAGCCGATAACGCTATTCCCGAATATGCGGCAAATCTTGTGTTCATATCACGGTCGGCATCTTCACGTATGGTAGAACGAAAATTACTGTATTCTATAATAAATAAACAGCCTAAGAGAGCTGATCACTATTGGCTTTTAAGAATAGAGTATGTCGACACTCCCGATACACTTGAATATGACTTCAATATCATTATACCCGATACGCTTATCAGTGTAAGTTTACGTGTCGGTTTTCGGGTAAGACCGCAGGTGAGTGTGTATTTACGTCAGATAGTTGAAGACCTTGTCGCTGACGGTGTGATAAATTTGGTAAGCCGCTATCCGTCATTGCGCAAACATGGTATTGCCGGTAATTTCCGTTTCGTTATAATCCATCGTATATTTTCGGCATCGAGTTGTTGTGAGGGTAAAGACCGTCTGCTCATGACGCTTTACGCCATACTGCGTCGGCTCGGAATAAGCGACGAGAAAGCACTCGGTCTTGACACAAGTAATCTTACAGTGGAAAATGTACCGCTTATCATCAATAACAAAGCGACACGGCGTATAACCCGTTCAGACACTACGGGATAATAAGCGATAATGACAGCTTATTGAAGAAGTAAGGCTATGCCGCCAAAGCCTATGACGGAGTAGGAGGCATATTGGAGCATACGGCCTTTTCGATATATTGACAGCGACTCGGGGTCTTTACGGCATCCACGCGACGCCGTTGTCCGTAAAGTTAACGCTATAAAGAAGAGCAACGCTCCTGCTATGATTATCGCTATTGCGGAATAGGTTGTCATCAGGTTGTTCGGTAAGCTAAGATGAGTATTAACTATCTACATCTGACAGCATATAAATGTTCATTAAAATACTTGACTGCATATAGTGCAGTCATAGAAAATTATTTGTAAATTTGTTACTCATTTCTGCAATGCACCATGAACGAGGAAAGTTTAAGTCAGTTATATCTGAAAGATACGGCGTTTCAAGCATTGATGCAACGTCGCATATTTAACGTTTTGCTTGTGGCGTCGCCTTACGATGCCTTTATGATGGAAGAGGACGGTCGAGTGGAAGAACAACTCTATTTCGAGTATGTCGCTCTCAATCTTAGCTCGCCTCCGCGAGTCACTCGTGTGTCACGTCCTGCTGAAGCGCTTGAAGTACTTGTCGACAAGCGTTTTGACCTCATTATTATGATGCCGGGTATAGATCTGAGCGAAACCTTTACCGGAGCAAAAGATATAAAATCATTGTATCCCGACACTCCTATAGTGGTGCTTACCCCATTTTCCAAAGAGGTGTCGCGCAGACTTGCCAAAGAGGACCTTACAGCTGTCGATTATGTATTCAGCTGGTTAGGTAATGTCGATCTGCTTCTTGCCATAATAAAGTTGCTTGAAGACAAGATGAATGCCGACAATGACATAAATGAAGTAGGGGTGCAGATGATACTTCTTGTAGAGGATTCTGTGAGATTTTACTCTTCGGTACTGCCTATTCTATACAAATTCCTTCTTAAGCAGTCGCTGATCTTCTCTACCGAGGCTCTGAACGAACATGAGCAGATGCTTCGCATGCGCGGGCGCCCCAAGGTCATGCTTGCCCGCGATTACGAGGAGGCTGTGGCTTTGTATGAAAAATACGGTAAAAACATGCTTGGAGTGGTGTCGGATGTCTCTTTCAAGCGCGACGGGGCCAAAGACCCGGAAGCGGGGCTAAAACTCGCCGCTTATCTTCGCGAGAAAGACCCGTATCTGCCTGTCATTCTCGAGTCGTCGGAGATAGATAATGCCCCGAAGGTGGAGAAGCTTGGAAGCATATTTATAGATAAGAATTCCAAAAAGTTCCCTGTGGATCTTGGCAATGCGATAATGAAAGATTTCGGTTTCGGAGATTTCGTCATACTTGACCCCGAGACCGGAGAGGAATTGCTTCGCATACATGACTTGAAAGACCTTCAGCGCCATATATTTGACATCCCGGCAAAATCATTGTTGTATCACGCTTCATATAACGACATATCGCGCTGGCTGTACTCGCGCGCGTTGTTCCCTATAGCCGAAGTGGTAAAGCAGCACCGTTTCACCAAAATCGAGGAGGCTCCTGCGGTAAGACAATTGTTCTTTGACTTGATCGTCAAGTACCGTAAGATGAAAAACCGCGGAGTTGTAGCCATATTCCGTAAGGATCGTTTTGACCACTACTCCAATTTTGCCCGGATAGGTCAGGGGTCTCTCGGGGGAAAAGGACGCGGTCTGGCATTTATAGATTCTATAATAAAGAAGAATCCGGTATGCGATAATTTTGAAGGAGTCACTGTGACTATACCGCGCACTGTGGTCATATGCACCGATATCTTCGATGAATTTATGGAGACCAACAATCTCTATCCTGTGGCTTTGTCCGATCAGAGCGATGAAACGATACTGAAATACTTCCTGCAGGCTCGGTTGCCCGAGAGACTTATAGAGGACTTTTTTGCATTGTTTGAGGTGGTTGACAAACCGTTGGCCATACGTAGCTCAAGTCTTCTTGAAGATTCGCATTATCAGCCGTTTGCCGGCATATATTCGACTTATATGATTCCTCATGTGGAGGACCGCTATGAAATGCTCGCCATGCTTAGTGACGCTATCAAGAGCGTATATGCTTCGGTGTTCTATGCCGACAGCAAGGCATACATGACGGCAACGAGCAATGTCATAGATCAGGAAAAGATGGCTGTCATTATTCAGGAAGTGGTGGGCCGACAAGCCGGTGACTATTATTTCCCGTCATTTTCGGGAGTCGGTCGGTCACTCAATTACTATCCTATCAATGATGAAGTCCCCGAGGATGGTGTGGCTGAAATAGCCGTAGGTCTTGGTAAATATATTGTCGACGGAGGCCTCAGTCTGCGTTTCTCGCCGCGTCATGCCGACAAAGTGTTGCAGACCTCTACGCTTGATTTGGCTCTGCGCGATACTCAGACACGCTTCTATGCAATCGACATGAAGCGCGGGGTTGATGACGGTTTTAAAGTCGATGACAGTTTCAACATATCCAAGTTGCGCATTCAGGATGTCGCTTCGACCGGGGCGTTGCGTTATATGGTGTCGACCTATGATTTCCGCGATCAGGTAATTCGTGACTGTGACGAAGGCGAGGGCCGTCGTGTGGTCACCTTTGCCAATGTGCTTCAGCACGGCGTATTTCCGCTTGCTCCGATAACCGATTTTATGCTTACAAAAGGGCAGGAGGAAATGGGGCGTCCCGTGGAGATAGAGTTTGCCGGTGTACTTACTCCCGATGGCAAGACAAAAGGCATGTTGTATTGGTTGCAGATAAGACCGATTGTTGAGCGCAAGGACATCGTCGACGAAAGTATATTGGCTTTGTCCGATGACAAAATGCTATTGCGTAGCAATACCGCTCTCGGCCACGGCAACATAGACAACGTCGATACGGTGGTCTATGTACGGCCTGAAAACTTTTCATCGTCAAATAATTCTCTTATAGCAAGAGAAATTGAAAAAATAAATCGTAACTTTACAGAGCGTAATGAAGGTTATGTGCTGATCGGTCCCGGTCGTTGGGGCTCCAGCGATACGGCTCTCGGTATTCCGGTAAAATGGCCGCATATATCGTCGGCCCGGCTTATCGTGGAGTCGTCGCTTGGCAACTATCGTATCGAACCGAGTCAGGGAACCCATTTTTTCCAGAACCTGACATCATTCGGCGTCGGTTATTTCACTATCGATCCGTCATCAAATGACGGCATTTATGACGTGGAATATCTAAACAACCGGCCGGCCATTTACGAAAGCGACTTTATAAGGATTGTCAAGTTTGACTCTCCTTTGGTCATAGGTATTAACGGCCGTAAAGGAGAGGGAGTCGTGGTAAAACCCGAGTAGACGCACCAATTACATTTTAACGAAAAAGAAGATTATGGCATTCTTTAAATCATTGGGCAGAGCTTTGGGCTTCGGAGGAGGTGAGGATGATGACTATACCGATGCTCCTTCAGCTGTTGTCACTCCTTATAACAGAGCACAGGAGCCTGCAGAGCAGGTTGATGACACTCATACTGAAGAACAATCCCGGCCTGCCGTAAGGCAAGAGACGGATGAATTTCCGTTGACATTCTTTGACGGAATACTTGAAGTATTCAATAATGCTCAGCCCGATTTTATAAAGCGATGTCTCGACAAGGAGGCGCAGCGTCGTTATCTTTACGATGCTCTTGGTACTTCTTTTCATGAATATCTTGTATCGGAACGTCATCGCATAAAAAGCGAGACCGATACGGACGCACGTTCGGAGCGCGACCGTTTTAAAACCGAAATAGAGGCTCTTAAAGAAAAGTGCAAGTCGGCCGAAGGACGTGAAAATGACTCTGAACAGAAACGTCTTAGCGCCGATAGGCAGAAGCGTGCCCTGAACAACAAAGTGCAGGAGCTTGAGATGCGTATAAAGACTATCGAGGCAGAGAAAGAACAGCTTAATCTTGAAAACCGCAGTCTCCTGAATAAAATAAAGGTAGCGGGCGTGCTGGAGGGCGATGCCAAAGGTGATGCAGGTGCCACCGAGTCGGAACTGGGCGCTTTACGGGCCGAGATTGAAAGCCTTAAGAAAGAGTCGGAAGAAACCGCGATGCAATACAAGGAACGGATGGCAATGGCCGACCGTATGTTGTCGGAGACCCGTAATCTTAATGCAAAGTCAACAAAAGAACTTGATGGCGTAAGGTCGGAGCTTGAGTCGTTACGTAAGGAGCATGGCGCTACGCTTGAAAAACTCCGTACTACGAGCGAAGAGCTTGACAACGCCAATGCCACTCTGGCTATAGCTAACGATGTTCAGGAAAAAGTGGCGCGTTTTGAAGAGGTTATCGGTGAGCGCGACCGTCGGATTATGGATCTTCGCCGCGATAAAGATCAGCAGGCGCTTCGCATAGCGGAACTTGAACGTGCCAACTCTCTGCTTCAGGAGGGTATAGATAAGACCATGCGTGAGCGTGCCGAAGAGGAGGCGCGACTAAAAAAGGCATTAGAGGAGATAAGCAATGATAATGCGCCAAAGCCTTCGGAAAAAGTACGTCGGCGCAAAAAGACTGTCCCGAAGATTTCCGCCATAGACGAGACTCTTGACGATACACAGTGGCTTGTAGGTACTCCGCCCGAAGGCATGGTAGCCAAGACTACGGCCGTGACTTCTGATACGGACTTCGGTTATCAGGAACCGGCAAGAAAGACTCCGCCTGAAAACTCTGCTCAGATGTCGTTATTTTAATTCTTGAAGTGTAATAAAGTTGCAAAAAATGAATATATCAAAGTTATTTTATTCGTTGATCGGCACCGCACTTGTTGCCGTATGTCCGATGTCGGCAGCAGTTACCGCTGATGATATCGCTCCCTATGTATATCCGGCCAACGCTTCGGCCACGCCGGGTGCGATGACTTATCTTGGCGACGGCAAGACATATGTGTCGATAAGCGATGACGGCAAGCGCATAGTTCGTTATGACATAAAATCAGGCAAGGAATTGGGCGTGATGCTTGATGTCGAGACTGCCCGTGAAAGCCGCATCAAGTCGATACAGTCTTATATTCTGAGCCCTGACGAGTCATATATATTGGTTTGCGAGAAGTCGGAGTCCATATACCGCAGGTCATCGCAGGCTACATATTATGTGTATGAAGTCCGTCATAATATATTTACACCGTTGAGTGTCGAACATCCGGTTCAGCGTGCTCCGCAGTGGTCGCCTGACGGACGCATGATAGCCTTTGTCGCCGACAATAATATATATATACGCAAACTCGATTATAATACCGAGGTTGCGGTAACTAAGGACGGCGAGATAAATAAAGTCATAAACGGTGTGCCCGACTGGGTGTATGAGGAGGAGTTCGACACCACATGTTCTATGGTGTGGTCGCCTGACAATCTTACTTTCTGCTATCTGAAATATAACGAGACAGATGTGCCGATGTATTCTTTTACATTGTATGAAGGTACTTGTGATCCTAAAACCGATTATTCGTTGTATCCCGGACGTTATACATATAAATATCCTGTTGCCGGAAAACCCAACTCGCGTGTTACTCTCCACAGTTATGACATTGATACACGCAAGACCAAGGATATCGTATTTAATGACGAGCGTATCGAATACATACCGCGTATAGCTTATGCTTATCGTCCCGAACGCCTTATGGTCACGACTCTGAATCGTGCGCAAAACCGCATGGAGATTTATGCTGTCAATCCGAAGTCGACTGTCGTCAAATCAGTGTATGTTGATGAGGCCTCTACCGGTTGGATCGATCCGTCGGCATGGGAAAATACAAAATTCTATCCTGATTTTTTCATGATCACGTCAGAGCAGTCGGGCTACAATCATGTATATCAGTACAGCTATTCAGGAGCACGCATGCGACAGGTCACTTCAGGTGATTTTGACGTGACCGCTTATTATGGATGTGAACCCGCTACCGGTGTCCATTACTTCCAGTCTACGGCATCGGGTGCTGTCAACCGTGTGGTGAACCGTATAGATGCAAAAGGCAAGATGACCGATCTATGTGATACGCATGGCGTGTCGTCGGCTTCTTTCTCTCCTGACATGGCTTATATGGTACTCTCTTACAGCAATGCCACCACTCCTCCCGTGCATACGCTTTGTGCTTCCGTCGGGAAAGAGATAAGGGTACTTGAAGACAATGCCGATGTCAGAGCTCGTTATGGCAATGTCCCGGCGAAAGAGTTCTTTACTTTGGCTTCCGACGGATATACTTTAAACGGTTATGTCCTCAAACCGTCTGATTTCTCCTCATCTCGTAAATATCCGGTTATAATGTACCAATACAGTGGTCCCGGTTCGCAGGAGGTTCTTGACCGTTGGCGTATTGACTGGGATTACTTCTTTGTGCAGCAGGGTTATATAGTCATGTGTGTGGACGGTCGAGGCACGGGAGGACGCGGAAAAGCGTTTAAAGATTGTGTATACCGCAATCTCGGACACTATGAGACGATAGATCAGATAAATGCGGCTAAGTATGCGGCGTCGCTTCCGTATGTGTCGAAAGTCGGTATATTCGGTTGGAGCTATGGCGGATATGAAAGCCTTATGGCCGCTTCAAAATATGATTACGATGCGGCTGTGGCGGTAGCTCCGGTGACTGACTGGCGTTATTACGACACTGTGTATGCCGAACGATATATGCTTACGCCTCAGGAAAATGAGGACGGCTATAACAGCAGCGCTCCCGTCAATTATGTGGACCGCATCAAGACCCCGTTGCTGATAATGCATGGCACGGCTGATGATAATGTACATCTGATGAATACCATGCAGTATGTATCGGCGCTGCAATCGGCGGGAAAGGTGTGTGACATGTTGCTTTTCCCAAATATGAATCATTCGATTTATGGTTGCAATTCCCGGTCACTCGTGTATCTTAACATGCTAAATTTCTTTGACCGCAACATGAAATAATATGGACGAATACAGCCGCGACAAAGCTAAATTTTTCGGTATACAGAGTCTGCTGTATAGCTGGATAAGATCAGTGGGTACATTGGTTGTGATACTCTTCGTGTCTATGTATGTATCGAAGATATGGCTACCGGCTGTAGTGCTTTTGATGGAATTTCTTCTTATAAGGCGTCTGAATATATTGCGTAATTCCGATACGCCGATGTGCAACATGCTTCCGTTCATGATGACAAGGGTTCTTATTATAGCTGCCATAGTCATGGTGACGATAAACTTGTATTATATGAAGTTTATTGACCCGCAAGAATATGTTGTGGGCACGGCAAACCGAAAAATTCCATATATAACCATACTTGTAATATCTCCCGTAACCCTTGTCGTTACTTTATGGGCTTATGTGCGCCGTCATAAAATCGGGTTCTGTAAGGAATGTCGCATACGTTACGGTACACCGTCTGAACGCGGATTTATAGGAAAGGTGTTTAGCAGCGAAAGCCGTTACCAGCTGCGTATGCTGATATTTATATCGGCGGGTATCACGGCTTATACATGGATATACTATTATATGAAGTATTCCAATGTCAATCTTAATCATGCCGATCTGTTTTATTATGTATGGATTCCGATAATATTATATATCCTGTCGATCATATATCTCGGTCGCCGGTATTTTAATATCTATTTGTTTTTCCGGCAAAATATAATAGGTGACGCTACAATGAAAGTGTCATCGACGTTGTTGCGTTACATAATAGTATCCGGTGATTGTGTGTTTCTTGACGATGTCGCCGGTCAAGGTTCTAAAAAAGACACACCGGCATCGGTTAATATCCCATTCAGAGAGAGGGTGACTTTGAACGATGCTAAAATACAGTTTGAGCACATATCGGGGCTGCGTGACGAGGCCGATATACGTTTCCTGTATGTCAACGCCAATAAAGAATCGGCATGCAATATATTTCATTACCTCTGCGTGATGAAGTCGCGCAACTCGCTTGACGGCTCCGGACTTAAAGGCAAATGGTATCAACAGTCACAATTGGAAAGAATGTTGAGTGACGGTCTGATATCTTCACTTCTTACAAGTGAGATACATCGTATATATACTGTGACTATGGCAAGCAAGACTTACGATCGCTCTGGTCACAGACTTTATGAGATAAAGCATTATAAGCCGTCATTCCGGCTCCGTGATCTTGATGACATTGACGTGGACTTCAATGACCCGATATGGCTTATGATTGCTGACGATAATGAGGATCGACCTTTCTTTCATCTTCGTAAATTATGGCGTAAATATGTCAGTGGAGAAAACATCACATAAGATGCTCGTTATTACGGGGCCTACGGCGTCGGGGAAGACCGGTCGTGCGGTAGATGTGGCTAAGGCTCTCGGTGGCGAGATAATAAGCGCCGATTCACGCCAGTTATACCGCAGAATGGATATTGGCACCGGCAAGGACTTGGCTGAATATGACGGTGTACCTTATCATATGATTGATATTTGCGAGCCGGGGTATCGTTATAATCTGTATGAATATCTGCGCGATTTTGATAAGGTGTATGATGACATATGCGCTCGCGGACGTATGCCTGTGCTTTGCGGAGGCACGGGATTGTACGTGGAGTCGGTAATTAACGGTGTGCGTCTGCCGGAAGTCCCTGAAAATACGGCATTGAGGGCTCGGCTCAAAGGCAAGTCGTTGGACGAGCTGACGGAGATATTGTCGCGCATAAAAGTACTCCATAATACTACTGACGTGGACTGCTGCCAACGGGCTATAAGGGCGATAGAGATACAGATGTATTATCGCGAACATCCTGATGAAGCTGTCTTGGCTGAACCGCATCCTATGAAAAATGTTACGCTTGTCGGTGTTGACATAGATCGTGAAAATCGTCGCCGCCGCATAACGGCAAGATTAAAAAGTCGTCTTGATGAGGGTATGGTGGATGAAGTCAAGACGTTGATTGACGAAGGTGTACAGCCCGATGACCTTATATATTACGGGCTTGAATATAAGTTTCTGACTCTGTATGTCACAGGACAGATGCAATATGATGAAATGGTGTCGCAGCTTGAAATAGCGATTCATCAATTTGCCAAACGCCAGATGACATGGTTCCGAGGAATGGAGCGACGAGGTTTTACAATACATTGGCTCCCGTGGGATATGGATCGGTCGGAGTTTGTAGAAACTGTTAAGAGCCTGTTATGATATAATAATTAAATACATTCGGTCCGTGAAAAAACATATTCTTTTATTTCTCTCTTTGATGTCTGTAGCTTTTTGTTATGCTCAGGTCAGATCGTATTATTCTCCTGAAGAACTGGAACGGTGCGATCGTGTTTTTGATATTGACACTATGTCAAATGAAATACTTATTGAAGCTCGTGCCGCGCTTACCTCCAATCGTGAGCGGTACGGTAAGAGTCATGACTATTGGTGTATTGCATGGAATTATACTTCGCTGGATGATTACAATTATGTCCGCATTCAGGCGCGCAATACCGATTTCGGACATCTTACCGACCAGAGGGTGATTGATATAGAGTACGGCATTGTACACGATGGTAGCGATAATGTTAAGGAATCGGTGTCGGTAAAGAAGGGTGTGGACCCATATAACGGCTATAATACACTTGCCGTGGAGTGGAGCGGGGGACGAATGACAGTTTTTGTCGGTTCAAAAAGGCTTGAAAAAGTATTGGATCTCGTAGCGTTGTTACCTAAGTCACCACAATGTCGAATAATTTCGGAGGGAGGTTTGAATGTGCAGTCGCTGGTTGTCGAATGCCCGGAAAATCGTACGGCGATGTTGGCTTGTCACATTACAGAAGCCGAAATATTGTCGCGGCTTGAAACTTCCGTCGACCCAGCAGAAGGAATGTGGACGTATCTTGACCGTGATACGGATGATAACCGTGCACGACCGGGCGGTCGCTATACATTTTATATTGTGAGAGACGCTGATTGCTATCTTATGCTATACAAGTCTGGGGCCGAAGTCAATGCCTCGCAATGGCGTCCTTTTATGATTAAAGGCCGCATGAAGCCTACTCGGTTTGTCGGTCACTATGATTTGGTGTGGTATGACAGCCTTATGGAACCGATGGATGACGATACTTACGCCTCAATAGATGATGCGGGGATATTGACGGTGGAATTTCCCGTATACCGCAGTCGTATGCGTTTTTATCGCAAGTAGGCTGCTCAGTTTACTCTCTTATTTCCATTATCTCGCCCGACTCCTTTATATAGCGTATTTTGTAGTCAAGCATATCCAGTATGACTTCGCGGGGATCATTGTGTGCGGCAAAGACTTCGCCTACGCTCTCTGTCTCCATCAGATATTGCACCAGTTTGGGCTCAAGCTTGTCTTCAATGAATATCTGAGGCAGTTTTTCTCCGTTTCCGGTTATATAAGTCCACCGGTAGTCGCTGTCAAAAGTTATTGAGGCTCCGTTTTTGATTGTTACGTAGTAGGTGCCGTTGTTTTCGTCATAAGAACTTATGTTTGATAGAGGATAATAGGTCGATATAAATGTACTGATAGGCCCGGGCAGACTGTCCCACAGACTGTGGCTGCACGCCATAAGCATTAATATTGCTATTACTCCGGCAATCTCCTTTTTGTATGTCATATGTTTGGTAATTTTAGCGGTAATTATAATTTGACAACGTTTTATATTTAATTTATGTTCTTGATAATTAAAATTTAATATTTAGGCTTTAAGGTGAATTAAACGTAAAACATATTTTCTGATGCATCTCTGTCTGTAATATTGATTATGCTTCAAACATAATTTGCCGTCAAGTGTTTCTATAATTGATAGAATATTATAATGTCTAATTAATTATTTATAACAATGGACAGTAAGAAAAAGAAAAGCATTAAAGGCACCAAGACTGAAAAGAATCTTGTAAATGCCTATATGAGTGAATCTGCCGCCTATAGCCGCTATATGTACTATAGTGCGCAGGCCACAAAAGAAAGTTATTTCCCGATAGCCAAGGTTTTTGAGGAAACCGCGGCCAATGAACTGCGTCATGGAAAAGTATTTTTTAAATTTCTTGAAGGCGGTTCTGTAGAGTGTGTTCTTGATGTGGACGCAGGTGTAATAGGCGATACGGCATCTAATCTTGCTACTGCGGCTGAAGAAGAGAAGAAGGAGGGAGTGGAGCAGTATACTGCCGCCGCTAAGGTTGCTGATGAAGAGGGTTTCCCTGAAATAGCAAGCCATTTTAGAGAAATAGCCGAGATCGAGCAGCATCATCGCGACCGTTTTATGAAATATCTCGAGCAGGTTAAGGCCGGTACCGTATGGAAACGCGACCATGTAATCAAATGGCAGTGTCTTGTCTGTGGTTATATACATGAAGGCAAAGAGCCGCCAAAAGTATGTCCTGCATGTGATCATCCGCGTGAACACTACATGGCTCTTGATATGACGCTTTGATTATATTAATAACTAAACATAGAAAAGGTCACTGACAATTGCCGGTGACCTTTTCTATGTTTATCAGACTATTAGAATTATTATTCGTCTGTGGCTGTCTCCGCGTAGGATTTGAGGAGTTTTTCCTGTACGTCGGAGGGTACGAGTTCGTAGGACGAGAATTTCATCGTAAATGAGGAGCGGCCGCCGGTTATGGAGCTAAGCGCAGTAGAGTACGACGACATCTCTTTCAACGGTACTCGTGCCTGAATCTTTTCAAAACCGTTGTCACTTGACATACCCATTATGATTGCTCGGCGTCCTTGCAGATCACTCATCACGTCGCCCATCACGTCGGCCGGCACCATAACTTCCACGTCATAAACCGGTTCGAGAATCTTCGGATTGGCATTGCGGAACGCTTCACTGAACGCATTACGTCCGGCAAGGCGGAATGAGATTTCATTGGAGTCAACCGGATGCATCTTTCCATCATAGATGCAGACTCTTACATCGCGGGCATAAGAGCCGGTAAGCGGGCCCTGCTCCATGCGGTCCATCAGACCTTTGACAATAGCCGGAATAAAACGTGCGTCAATGGCTCCACCCACTATACAGTTATGAATAACGAGCTTCCCGCCCCATTCGAGAGGTATCTCCTGAGTGTCGCGAACGTTCATCTTGAACTCCTGATTGCCGAATTTGTATGTGTCGGGCGCTGGCATGCCTTCTGTGTAAGGCTCTATGATCAGATGCACTTCTCCGAACTGGCCAGCACCTCCCGACTGCTTCTTGTGACGATAGTCGGCACGGGCTGCCTTTGTAATGGTTTCGCGATAGGGTATCTTAGGCTCATCAAATACGATAGGCAACTTGTCGTTGTTCTCAACACGCCATTTCAAAGTGCGCAGGTGGAATTCGCCCTGCCCTGAAAGTATGGTCTGTTTAAGCTCTTTGGACTGCTCTATCTGCCAAGTCGGATCCTCTTCGTGCATGCGGGTGAGTATCTCACTGAGTTTTTCGGCATCGCTCTCTGTAACCGGACGTATGGCTCTCTGATATTTGGGCGCAGGATACTTTATGAAGTCAAATTTGTATTCGCAGCCTTTCTCGTTAAGAGTATTGCCTGTACGGGCGTCTTTTAGTTTTACGGTAGCGCCTATATCGCCTGCACACAGTTTGTCAACGGGTGTTTTTATCTGTCCGCATACGCAGAATATCTGGGCCAAACGCTCTTTGCTTCCGCGGTCCATGTTGTTTAGATCAACTCCGGGAGTCAGTGTTCCGCTCATGACCTTGAAGTAGCTTACTTCACCGATATGCGGTTCTACAGTGGTCTTGAACATAAATAGCGAAAGCGGACCGTTGCTGTCGGGCTTTACCTCGTCGCCTTCGGTATCGACCGGAGCAGGCATATCCTCTACAAACGGCACTACGTTGCCGAGGAATTCCATCATGCGGCGTACGCCCATATCCTTAAGTGCGCTTACGCAGAATACCGGAAATATAGAGCGGTCCACAAGACCTTTGCGTATGCCTTCGCGCATTTCGTCTTCAGTGAGATGTCCCTGATCAAAGAATTTCTCCATCAGAGTCTCGTCATTTTCGGCAGCGGCCTCTACGAGTTTCTGGTGAAGTTCTTGTGCTTTGTCATGCTCTTCGGCCGGTATATCTTCAATGGTTGGCACTCCTCCGTCGGGACCCCATGAATATTTCTTCATGAGAAGTACGTCTATCATGGCGTTAAATCCGGGACCTACGTTTATCGGGTACTGGATCGGGGTTACTTTCGGGCCGAATATCTCGGTCATCTGTTCGATGACATTGTCGTAGTCGGCTTTTTCTCCGTCAAGCTGGTTCATGGCAAATATGACGGGTTTCTTCAACTGTGCCGTAGTGCGGAATATGTTCTGTGTGCCTACTTCCACTCCATATTGTGAGTCTATCAGTATCACACCGGTATCGGTAACATTTAGAGCCGTGATGGCATTGCCGACAAAGTCGTCACTGCCCGGACAGTCGATGACATTTAATTTCTTGTTAAGAAACTCTGCATAAAAAATGGTAGAGAATACCGAGTAACCATACTCCTTCTCCACCGGGAAATAGTCACTGACTGTGTTTTTGCCTTCAACGGTACCGCGACGTTTTATAACCCCACACTCGTAAAGCATTGCTTCGGCGAGTGTGGTTTTCCCCGAGCCCTTGCTACCAAGCAGGGCAATGTTCTTGATTTCGTTTGTTTGGTAAACCTTCATGTTATTAGAGAGTTTTAGTTATACATTGTTGTTTGTTAAAATTAACGAGCCGCAAATTATAAATTTTTTCCGAGAAATCCTATTAGATGATATATGTTACAAAACATAAAACGGAGGCGTCTGTGGTACCAGACGCCTCCGCTCGGTATGTTAAGTGCTAAGTTTTAGGTGATAAGTGTCATGTTACAGCGAATCACATTCCGCAAGCCATAAAGCGGACGATGCGTCGGAGGGCATGCGCCAGTCGCCACGCGGGGACAGACATACACTGCCTACTTTAGGTCCGTCGGGAAGACATGAACGCTTGAACTGTTGGTTGAAGAAGCGCCGTACGAATGTTTTCAGCCAATGTTTGATGACCTCATCTTCATATACGCCGTCAAAAGCATGACGGGCCATGAAAAATATACGTTTGGGTGAAAATCCGTAGCGTAATATATAATATAGGAAGAAGTCATGCAGCTCATACGGACCTACAAGGTCCTCGGTCTTCTGCTTTATATTGCCGTCGGAGTCAGCCGGTATAAGTTCAGGACTTATCGGGGTGTCGATTATGTCTTCAAGGGTCGACTTCTCTTTGTCGCTGAAGGCATGGGTGGCAAACCATCTTACCAGATATCGCACAAGCGTTTTCGGTATGCTCGCATTGACTCCGTACATCGACATGTGGTCGCCGTTATATGTAGCCCATCCGAGAGCGAGCTCCGACAGGTCGCCGGTGCCGATTACCATGCCGCCTGTCTGATTGGCTACATCCATGAGTATCTGGGTGCGTTCACGGGCCTGTGAGTTTTCGTATGTCACGTCATGGTTGTTTATGTCATGACCGATGTCATTGAAGTGTTGTTTTACCGATGCGGCTATAGGTATCTCGCGTATAGTAATGCCGAGAGCCTTCATAAGCTCCATGGCATTGGTGTAGGTGCGGTCGGTAGTACCGAAGCCGGGCATGGTTATGCCTGTTATGCCTTTGCGGTCAAGACCGAGCCGGTCAAATGTCATTACAGCCACCAGCAGGGCAAGTGTTGAATCCAAGCCGCCCGATATGCCGATTACGAGTCGGGTAGTACGGGTTGCCTCAAGCCGTCGCGACAATCCGGCTATCTGTATGTTGACAATCTCTTCACAGCGACGGTCTATAATCTCGCCCGATGCCGGAACGAATGGCCGGGGATTTATTGTGCGCATCAGTTTGTCATCGGTGCGGGGCAGCATGACCTCAGTATTGACCATGTGATAGGGTTGTTTCACTTCTTTTCGTATGCAGTCACCGAATGAACGTATGTGCATGCGGTCGCGACGCAGAGCTTCGATGTCAATGTCGGCTACCGTATGGCTCGGTTGGTGACTCCACCTTTGGTTGTATGCCAACAACGTACCGTTCTCGGCTATTATCGCCTTGCCGTCAAATACCAGATCGGTGGATGACTCCCCGTATCCGGCCGATGAATATACGTATGCGGCCATACAGCGGGCCGATTGCTGTTCTATAAGGTTTTGAAGATAGCTGTATTTGCCTATTATGTCGTCAGACGCCGAAAGATTAAATATCACTTCCGCTCCGGCAAGTGAGGCTCGTGACGAAGGGGGTATTACGGTCCAAAGATCTTCACATATTTCTATAGCGCATTTCACACCTGCGATATTAAGCAACTGCCGGGTGCCGAATGGTATATTCTCCTGTCCGTTGACGGTTATAAACGATATGTCGGTGTCGGGAGCCGATACAAACCATCGTTTTTCATAAAACTCATTGTAGTCTGGCAGATATGTCTTGGGTACGATGGCGTTGATCTTGCCCCCGGATATGGCTATCGCACAGTTATACAACTGTCCGTCGACGCGCAGTGGAGCGCCTACTATAAGTACGGCTTCCGTTGTGGCTGAAAAATCGGTTAGCCGTTCTATACCTTTGAGCGCGGCCTCCAACAGTGTCGAATTATGAAACAGGTCGCCGCAAGTGTAGGCTGTGACACATAGCTCGGGAAATACGATGACCGATGCGCCGAGAGCGGCAGTTTCCGCAGCTATTGTCTCGATTGAAGCTATATTGTAATCTACGTCGGCGACATTTACCTTAGGTACGGCCGCCGCTACCCTTAAATATCCGTGGTTCATGACAAAATGTTTTTGCAAATGTAACAATTATGCGCAAATATTCGTTTCATCAAGTCTGTGAATCTAAAGAAATATGTGGGAAAAGTTGATTAACTTTGTGGAAATAAATTGATATGAGAACAACTGATAAGGTATCGTGCAATATAATAATATCGCTGCTTGTTAAGCATGGCGTCGAGGAAGCGGTTGTGTCGCCCGGATCGCGCAATGCTCCGCTTGTGCTCGCCATGTCGAGGTGCGGGGCGGTAAAAAAGACCGTGGTCATAGATGAACGCAGCGCCGCTTTCATTGCCTTAGGCAAGGCGTCGGTCAGCGGCAAGCCGGTGGCTCTTGTATGCACATCGGGCACGGCGGTACTGAACTATGCTCCGGCTGTGGCCGAGGCTTATTACAGGCGTGTGCCGTTGATTGTGATATCGGCCGATCGGCCGATGGAGTGGATCGATCAGGATGACAGTCAGACCCTGCGTCAATACGAGGCTTTGTCGCATTACGTTAAGCGGAGTTACAATATACCGGCCGACTGCAGTGCCGACAATATGCAGTGGTACACCAATCGTGTTGTAAATGACGCGTTGCTATGTGCCGTATCGGGGCGTAAAGCGCCTGTGCATATAAATGTACAGCTTGACAATCCGTTGGACGGGATGGCCTGCCCTGATGATACACGATGGACTTCGCGTGACATAACGCGCCTGTCGGCGTTGCAACGATTGTCAACTGACGACATGAAGCGGCTCCTCGGCCGATGCGGCTCCTCGGCAAAGATAATGGTTATTGCCGGTTTTATGGAGCCTGACAGTGAGCTGCTTGACGCCTTGAAGCGCTTGGCCGTACGTGATAATGTCGTTGTTATGACCGAGACAGTGGCCAATCTTCCTTCCGATATGTTCATCGGGTGTATCGACGCAACGCTTTCTGTTATGGACGATGTACATAAACATGACATGCGTCCCGACATTGTCATTACTGTCGGCGGCGCTATTGTGTCGCGTTTTATAAAGCAGTATCTGCGAACGACCGACATAAAGGAGCATTGGCATGTAGGATTGACCGACGATACGGTCGATTGCTTCCGTAATCTTACCGTGAGCATAAATATGGCTCCGGGATGCTTTTTCAAAGACCTTGCAGAAGCCTTACCTGAGGTCGATGCTTCGCAATGCGATTTCAGGAGAGAGTGGCATGACGTTGCCGCCGAAGGCGAAAAGGTACATGAACGGTACATTTCTTCAGTGCCGTGGTGCGACCTTTCAGCCATGCGATATGTTTTCAATAATTTGCCTGACGGATACAACATCCAGTTGTCCAACGGTACAGCCGTGCGGTATGCCCAGTTGTTTCCGTCTACGGCTGCGGCGCGTTGCGACTGCAACCGCGGCGTGAGCGGTATTGACGGCAGTACGTCGACAGCAGTTGGGGCCTCTACAATATATGACGGTACGACATTACTTATAACCGGCGATATGAGCGCCCAGTACGACATCGGTGCTCTTGCCGCTCCATGCATTACTCCGCGCTTTAAGATGATAGTGCTTTGCAATGGCGGGGGAGGTATATTCCGTTTTATAAAAAGTACGTCACAGCTCGATGAGCTGGATGAATATTTTGTGGTTGACCGTCCGTTTCCTATAGCGAAACTTGCCGATGCCTACGGTTTCCGCTACTTCGAAGCCCATGACGAGCATACTCTTGCTGCATCATTCAGTAATTTTATAGCTGAAAAAGAACATCCTTCCATACTGGCTTTATATACTTCATCGCAATTGAGCGCTGAAATACTTAGGGAATATTTTCAACAAAAGATTTGAAAATAGAGAAAAAACAGACTTAAACCAATTAAAAAGGCGTGAAAATTTGCGTAAATGCAGAAAAATTAGTTACTTTGCACACTGTTTTTAGGCTCATCCTGTAAAGTTGTTGAGAATGATGCACTTAACGATGATATGAGAACTGAGATGGCGGCCTAAGGCAGAATGTGTTAATTAAATAACAAACTCAAAAGATAACAACAGCCATGTCAAAGATTTGTCAAATCACAGGCAAGAAAGCAATGGTGGGCAACAATGTGTCGCACTCAAAGCGTCGCACCAAGCGCAAATTCAACGTTAACCTCTTCGAAAAGAAGTTTTATTGGGTAGAGCAGGATGCGTGGATCCGCCTCACTATCTCAGCAGCCGGTCTCCGTACCATCAATAAACTCGGTCTTAACACTGCTATGCAGCAAGCTGCCGAAAAGGGTTATTTAACTGGTAAAGACATTAAATTTTTAGATCTATAACGAACTATGGCAAAGAAAGCTAAAGGTAATAGAGTCCAAGTGATCCTTGAGTGCACCGAACACAAGGCAAGCGGCATGCCCGGCACTTCTCGTTATATTACTACCAAAAATAGAAAAAATACTACCGACCGCTTGGAGCTTAAGAAGTACAATCCTATCCTCAAGCGAGTTACAGTTCATAAAGAAATTAAATAATACTCCTAAGATATGGCAAAGAAAACCGTAGCATCACTTCAAAAAGGTGAAGGACGTACTTACAGCAAGGTCATCAAGATGGAGAAATCTCCCAAGACCGGTGCTTATGTATTTAAAGAAGAGATGGTTCCCAATGATCAGGTAAAGAACGCTCTTAAATAAGATTCAGAGTCAAAATTATGATATAGATAAGGATGTCGACAGCTAAAGCGGCATCCTTATTTTGTTTGACAGGGTCGCAGGGTAGGGCTGAATAAGGCTCTGTTGAAACCTCTTTTTGGCATTGCCGGAATTAAATTATTAAAAATAAAAAGATTATCTCGGAAAAAAGTATTATCTTTGCGCCCGTAAAATAAAAAATATCGATATGTATAAGGATCCGATTAGTGTGGACCTGCTTTTTGAAACAAGTTGGGAGGTTTGTAATAAGATAGGCGGTATATATACGGTTCTGTCTACAAAAGCCAAGACTCTTCAGAATTTATACAAGGATAAGACTATATTTATTGGCCCTGATGTTTGGACCAAGGAGAATCCGTCGCCTTACTTCGTGGAATCGCGAGTATTGCTTAAGGATTGGAAAGCTCAGGCCAATCTTCCTGAAGGTGTAAACGTAAGAGTAGGCCGTTGGAACATACCCGGCAAACCGATTGTGGTATTGGTGAAGTTTGACGGTATGTATTCTGTCAAGGATGAATTTTACGGACGTATGTGGCAGCTGTATGGCGTCGACTCACTTCATGCTTACGGCGATTATGATGAAGGCTGCGCTTTCGCTCATGCCGCCGGATTGGTGATTGAGAGCTATTGCGACTATGTAGGCATACGCGACAAAAATGTTATTGCCCACTTCGATGAATGGACTACCGGCATGGGGCTTTTGTATGTGAAAGACCGATTGCCGAGTGTAGGCACTATATTTACCACCCATGCTACATGTATAGGCCGCAGTATATGCGGCAACGGCAAGCCGTTGTACGACTACCTTCGCGGATATAACGGCGATCAGATGGCCATGGAGTTGAACATGCAGTCCAAGCATTCGCTTGAGAAGGCTACCGCCCATGCAGCCGATTGCTTTACTACTGTAAGCGATATCACGGCAATGGAGTGTGAGCAGCTGCTCGAACGCCGTCCGTTAGTTACCCCAAACGGCTTTGAGCAAAACTTCGTGCCATCAAAGGGTAAGTTCGCTCCGGCACGTGACGCCGCACGCCGTAACCTTCTTAACGTAGCGTCATCGCTTACGGGTTGTAAATTCTCCGACGATACGTTTATAGTAGCCACTTCAGGCCGTTGCGAGTACCGCAACAAAGGCATTGACCTCTATCTTGATGCATTGGCACGTCTGCGCGACTTGAATGTTGACCGTCAGGTAATAGCTTTTGTCATGGTGCCTGCATGGGCTAAAGAGCCGCGGAAAGATCTTGAGTCGGCCCTTGCTCTCAAACGCAAACAGCCGCTTGCCGATCCCGTCATAACCCATGTGCTCAACAATCCTGCAGAAGACCCGATAAATTGCCGTATACATGAAGTCGGCTTTACAAATACGAAAACCGACCGCATAAAGGTCATCTATGTACCGAGTTATCTGAACGGTGACGACGGCATATTCAACAGCACATATTATGACCTTCTTATAGGAATGGACGCTACCGTCTTTCCTTCTTATTACGAACCGTGGGGATATACCCCGCTTGAAAGCATAGCTTTCGGAGTTCCGACGATCACTACGACCCTTTCGGGCTTCGGACAATGGATACTTACATCGGAGGACAATACTTTCAGTGAATCCGGAGTCAATGTCATTGCCCGCGGTGATTTCAATTACGATGAAGTCGCCGACCGCATAGCGCGTTCGCTCGAGTATCTTTCCGGGCTCGACTCTTCTGACATGGCCATCATAAGATCAAGGGCCATGAATACCGCTTCATTGGCAGCATGGAGCTATTTCATAAAGTATTATATCGAGGCGTTTGCCATTGCGCTTGATGGCGCACATGTACGTACCGCCGACAAATAGTACTGACCAAGACAAGAAAATAATTTAAACCAAATTAGATTCAATTATGAAACTACAAGTGAGCAACACAAATGCACCCTCTTGGCGTGACATTATGGTAAAATCAGATTTACCTTCAAAGCTCAAACCCCTCGAAGTAATGTCCCGCAATCTGTGGTGGGTATGGAACAGTGAGGGAAAATCTCTATTCCGTGACCTTAATCCTGACCTATGGCGTTCTGTAGGTGAAAATCCTGTCATGCTTCTGCAGCGTCTCGGTTTTGACCGCCTTCAGGAGATTATCAAGGATGAAAATCTTATGTCACGTATCGAGACCGTATATGCCGACTTCAAGGCCTACATGAAGGAGCCCATGCGTAAGGACGTTCCTTCGGTAGCTTACTTCTCTATGGAATACGGTCTGTGCAATGCACTCAAAATATACTCCGGAGGTCTCGGCGTATTGGCCGGTGACTATATAAAGGAGGCTTCTGACAGCCGTGTTGACATGACAGCTGTCGGATTCCTTTACCGTTACGGATATTTTACCCAGACTCTTTCGGTAGACGGTCAGCAGATAGCCAACTATGAACCCCAGAACTTCAACGAACTTCCCATAGAACAGGTGCTTGACGAGAACGGACATCCCGTCATACTTGAAGTGCCTTATCCCGGACGTGTAGTTTATTCTCATATATGGCGTGTCAATGTCGGCCGTATGAATCTGTATCTGATGGATACCGACTTTGACATGAACAGCGAGTTTGACCGTCAGATAACTCACCAGCTCTACGGCGGTGACTGGGAAAACCGTATCAAGCAGGAGTACATGCTCGGTATAGGCGGTATATTGATGTTGAAGAAACTCGGTATCAAGACAGATCTTTATCACTGCAACGAGGGCCATGCCGCGCTCCTTAACCTCCAGCGTCTTGTTGACTATGTACAGGATGACAAACTCAACTTTAACGAGGCTCTCGAGGTAGTGCGCGCATCTTCGCTTTATACCGTACACACTCCGGTACCTGCAGGCCACGATTATTTTGACGAAGGTCTTTTTGGCAAGTACATGGGTGAGTTCCCCGCAAAACTTGGCATCTCTTGGAGCGACCTTATGAATATGGGCCGTGAGAACCCTGACACCAACGAGCGTTTCTCGATGAGTGTATTTGCGCTTAATACCTGTCAGGAAGCCAACGGTGTGAGCTGGCTCCATGGCGAGGTATCAAAGAAGATGTTTGCCGGTATATGGAAAGGTTATGCATGGGAAGAGTCACATGTAGGTTATGTGACCAACGGCGTACATATGCCTACTTGGGCGGCCTCTGAATGGAAGGCTCTTTACGAGAAAACATTCGGTAAGGACTTCTTTAACAATCAGAGCGATACTTCATTCTGGGAAAAAATATATGATGTATCGGACGAGGAGATATGGAATCTGCGCATGACGATGAAAAACAAGTTCATCAACTTCGTGCGTCGTGATTTCCGTGAGAAATGGCTCAAAAACCAAGGCGACCCTTCGCGTATCATGTCGATTGTTGATAAAATCAATCCCAATGCGCTGATTATCGGTTTCGCTCGTCGTTTTGCCACTTATAAACGTGCTCACCTGCTGTTCTCCGACCTTGACCGTCTGTCGGCTATCGTAAATAATCCTCAGTTCCCCGTACAGTTCATATTCTCCGGAAAGGCTCACCCCGCTGACGGAGCCGGACAGGGCTTGATCAAGCGTATAATGGAGATCTCGCGTATGCCGCAGTTCCTCGGCAAGATCATATTCCTTGAGAATTACGACATGATTGTTGCCAAGCGTCTTGTTTCGGGTGTCGACATATGGTTGAATACTCCGACCCGTCCTCTCGAGGCATCCGGTACTTCGGGTGAAAAGGCCGAAATGAACGGTGTGCTTAACTTCTCGGTACTTGACGGATGGTGGTATGAAGGCTATCGTTTCTGCGAGAAAGCCGGATGGGCTCTTACCGACAAGCGTACATTTACCGACCAGTCGCAACAGGATCAGCTTGATGCCGCTACAATCTACTCGATGCTCGAAAACGAGATTGTGCCTCTGTACTTCGCCAAGAATTCCAAGGGTTACTCTCCCGAGTGGATACAATATATTAAGAACTCTGTAGCCAAGATAGCTCCCAACTTCACCATGAAGCGTATGATCGACGATTATATCGACCGTTTCTATGACAAGGAAGCCAAGCGCACCAAGAAGCTCAAAGCTCATGATTTTGCTGTAGCCAAGGAGATTGTGGCTTGGAAAGAGAAAGTGGCTGCTGCATGGCCCGGAGTTAAGGTGGTTTCTGTAAACGAGTCTGTCGATCAGAACAACAGCAAGTCAGGCGAGCCTTACACAACCGTAATTGAACTGGATACCAACGGTCTTGGTCGCGACCTCGCAATTGAAAATGTTATCTACAAGGTTGAGAACGGTGAAGAGAAGCTTGTGAGAATCGAACCGTTCAAAGCTATCGGTCAGGACGGCAATATTGTGACTTATGAATTGAAGTCAAAGATGCGCGAGTCGGGAGTGTTCCGTTATGCATTCCGCGTATATCCTTACAACGATTTGTTGCCCCACCGTCAGGACTTCGCTTATGTCCTTTGGGTATAAAACATACGGCTTTTTATAGAATGAAAGTGACGAGCTTTATTGCCCGTCACTTTTTTTGTGAATAAAATCAAAAATAAAGTTGTTTTTAAGAAAATATTGTTGTATATTTAGCGAAGAAATAAAGTGTAACTATGAATAAGATTGAGGAATTGCTTTTTAATATAAACCTGCCTAAGCGACGGGCTTACCGTGGCGCTTTGCTGGTGGCTGAGCCGTTCCTTCGCGAGAGCTATTTCAATCATGCCGTTATCTGTCTTGTCGACTATGAAAAAGGGGAGACCTCAATGGGATTGGTAATGAATAAATCCACCGGATATAACTTGTCGGATCTTGTAAGCGCGGTGACTCGCAAGGAGCCTATACCGGTTTATTGCGGAGGACCGGTGTCATGTGACCGTCTGTACTTTTTGCACACACTCGGCGATATTATACCTGATGCTACTCCGATAGGCAACGGCTTGTATATCGGCGGCAGTTTCAAAGCTATTATAGATTATGTAAATGCCGATTATCCTGTGGAAGGCAATGTGCGGTTTTATCTCGGTTACAGCGGATGGGACATAGGGCAACTGGACAATGAACTGCTCGAAAATGTATGGGCCGTGGCTCCGATTGCCGATGCGGGACAACTGCTGTTGGGTGCCGATGACGGATATTGGCACGGTCAGGTGCGCTCAATGGGTTACAATTACCGCGGATGGCTTTATCATCCACAGAATCCGCGTCTCAACTGATAAGATATTGCAGCGAAAATGCGTCGGTGTAACTCTTGCCTCTGCGTAGCCAAGAACGCAGGCGACCGCATATCTTGTAGCCGCATTTACGGAATAAGGCTATGCTCGGAGTGTTGTCAACAGGTATGACAGCCCATAATTGGTGTAGGCCTATATGTTGGGCGGCATACTCTGCCGCAAGTTTGAGCGTACGCTCTCCGTAACCTTTCTTTTGATACTCATCAGCTATAAGTATGCCTATTCCGGCACGACGGTTATGGGGGTCGAAATCATAGAAATCTATAGTACCCACAGGCGTGTTGTCGTTTTTTAACGCTATCATAAGGCGAAGCTGCCGGCATGCGTAAATGTCGGGGGTATAGTTCTCTATATAATCCCATAGACTTTTCCGGGAAAAGGGTGCTATCGAATTACCTACAGACCATAGCGCGGTATTGTTTTCCCAACGATATAGTGCGTCGAGATCGGTAGGTTCAAGCGCTCTAAGTATTAATATGTCGTCCTGCAATATAGATGTCATAGAAGTGTCTTGTTGAATGAGTCTGCGAAGAGTGTGCGGTTGAGTAGCGATCGTCCGAGAGTTATTTCGTCGGTGTACTCGATTTCGTTTCCTATTGATACTCCGCGTGCGAGTTGGGTTATCTTTATCGGAAGTGTGCCGAGTTGCCGGTATATGTAGAAGTTTGTTGTGTCGCCTTCCATTGTCGCGCTCAGGGCAAGTATGACTTCCGATACATCTCCGCCGCGTACACGTTCGACAAGCGATGTTATTTCGAGTTGGTCGGGTCCGATGCCGTCCATTGGCGATATCACTCCACCCAATACATGATACAGACCCCGGTACTGCCCTGTGTTTTCGATACTCATGACATCCTTGACATTCTCCACGACACACACTGTGGTGTGGTCGCGTGACGGATTGGAGCAGATTGGGCACGTAGCTTCTTCTGATATGTTGTGGCAGGTATGGCAATACTTTATACCTTCGCGAAGGTTTATAATGGCTTCTCCGAGGGCGCGGCCCGACTTCTCGTCCTGACGAAGTATGTGAAGGGCCAGGCGCAGGGCTGTTTTTCGGCCTATGCCCGGCAGTCTTGACAGTTCATTGACCGCATTTTCAAGTAGAGTAGATGCAAATTCCTGTTCCATGATTATGAATGCTAATGTAAAGTTAGCTCATTTTGTCATAACACACTGTATCGGTAGCGCAATTTTACTAAATTTGTGGAAAATTTACATACTATGATACCTGTACTTGATCTTCATACCCATACTGTAGCTTCAGGACATGCTTTCAGTACGCTTCAGGAGATGGTCGCCGCAGCATCCGAAAAAGGTGTGCGGTATCTCGGCATTACCGAGCATGGTCCGGCAGTGGAAGAGTCATGTGGCATGATACTGTTTCGCAACTATAGAGTGGTGCCGCGCTTAATAGACGGGGTGCGCCTGCTCATGGGTGTTGAGATGAATATTCTTGATTATGATGGTTCGCTTGACGTCGAAGAGCGTTATTATGGCTTGTTTGACCATGTCATCGCGGGCATTCACGGACGTAGCTTCACGCCGGGGACAGTGCGGCAGAATACTGATGCCATACTTGGTGCCATGAATAACAGTCGTGTCAATATAATATCGCATCCGTGTGACGGGACGGTCGACGTCGACCTTGAGGCATTGGTGCGTGAAAGTGTGTCTTCACATACCCTTCTCGAGGTCAACAACAGCTCTCTGCATCCTGCACGTCATAGGACAAAGGCGGCTCCCAATAATCTGGAATTGTTGCGTCTTTGCAAAAAGTACGATGTCCCGGTTATTTTGGGAAGTGATGCCCATATATCCTATGACATAGCGCTTTACCCGTATCTGATGCCTTTGCTTGATGAAGTACGCTTTCCTGAAGAGTTGATTGTAAACAATGATTTTTCTGTATTTGAGCGTTTTACCGGCATAGAATGGACCGGCGACGAACTCGGCGAGGCATAGAAAATAGCACATTAAGACTGAAAAAGGTTTATTTTTTGTCTTTACATTGCTAATAACTGATTTATTGCTTAATTTTGCATTTCGTAAAGCAAAATATGCTATTAGACAATGAAAATTGTAAGGACAGTCAATGAGCTGAAGAGTGCCGTGGGCGCCCTTAAAGCTGAAGGTCGCTCGGTGGGATTCGTTCCTACTATGGGGGCTCTGCATGACGGACACATATCGTTAATAAATCGTGCCCGTGCCGACAATGATATAGTGGTTGTAAGCGTTTTTGTCAACCCCACTCAGTTTAACAATCCCGATGATCTGCGCACTTATCCGCGCACGGAGGAGGCTGATTGTGCCCGTCTTCGTGATGCAGGCGTGGACATAGCGTTCCTGCCTTCTGTCGACGAGATGTATCCAGAGCCTGATACACGTGTGTTTGATCTTGGACCCGTGGCCGAGGTTATGGAAGGGGTCATGCGTCCCGGCCACTTCAATGGTGTGGCTCAGGTGGTAAGCCGTCTGTTTGCAATGGTCAACCCCGATCGGGCTTATTTCGGAGAGAAAGACTTCCAGCAGATAGCCGTGATACGCCGCATGGTGGAACTTGAAGGTTTCGACATCGATATTGTAGCATGCCCTATAAAGCGTGAAGCTGACGGATTGGCGCTTAGCTCACGCAATGTAAGGCTGACTCCGCATCAGCGCGAGATTGCTCCAAACATCCACCGCATTCTTGAGGAGAGTCGCGATTATTACCTCGCTTTGTCGGTCGACGAAGTCCGTCGTAAAGTCATTGATGCTATCAACGCTTATCCGGAGATGGAAGTGGAGTATTATGACATTGTGAATGCCGATGACATGCAGCCCATAACCGAGTGGTCGCAATGTTCCGACGCCGTCGGATGCATTACAGTATATCTGGGTGATGTACGCCTTATCGATAACATAAAATACAATCAGCTTTAACGATGATGCAGGTAGAAGTGGTGAAGTCCAAAATTCACCGTGTGACCGTGACCGAGAGCAATCTTGACTATATCGGAAGTATTACCATTGATGAGGATCTCATGGATGCCGCCAATATAATTCGCGGCGAACGTGTGTATATAGTCGACAACAACAACGGCGAACGCTTTGACACTTATGCCATAGCCGGCGAACGGGGTTCGGGCATGATATGTCTTAACGGAGCGGCCGCACGCAAGGTCCAGCCCGGCGATGTGGTGATAATAATGAGCTACGCCATGATGCCTTTTGAGGAGGCCAAAACATTTAAGCCGTGGGTCATATTTCCCGATACGGCTACAAATAAACTTGTCAATTAAGAATAAGAATATCCATAGTATATGTTTGAAAATCTAAGCGAGAGACTTGAACGGAGTTTCAAGTTGTTGAAAGGCCAAGGCCGTATCACAGAGATAAATGTAGCCGAGACACTTAAAGATGTGCGTCGCGCGTTGCTTGACGCCGATGTCAATTACAAGGTGGCCAAGCAGTTTACCGATACCGTAAAAGCCAAGGCCCTCGGGCAGAATGTGATAAACGCCATCAAGCCCGGTGAGCTTATGATTAAGATAGTCCATGACGAACTTACGACGCTCATGGGCGGAGACACCGCGCAGGTTAATCTTTCGGGCAATCCCACAGTCATACTTATGTCGGGATTACAAGGCTCCGGTAAGACTACCATGTCGGGAAAGCTGGCTAAAAAACTGAAGAGCGAGAAAGCCAAACGCCCGCTTCTTGTTGCCGGCGACGTTTATCGTCCCGCCGCTATCGAGCAGCTGAAAGTGCTTGGCCAGCAGATCGATGTACCGGTTTATTCCGAGGAAGAGAATAAAAATCCGGTTCAGATAGCTGAAAATGCCATAAAATATGCTAAGGCAAACCACTTTGATCTTGTCATTGTCGATACCGCGGGTCGCCTTGCCGTGGACGAGGCGATGATGAATGAGATTGAGGCTATCAAGAAAGCCATACGTCCGCAGGAGACCCTGTTTGTCGTCGATTCAATGACCGGTCAGGACGCCGTGAACACGGCCAAGGAGTTTAATGACCGACTTGACTTTGACGGTGTGGTACTTACGAAACTTGACGGTGACACCCGTGGCGGTGCAGCGCTTTCTATACGTACTGTTGTAACTAAGCCTATCAAATTTGTCGGTACGGGTGAGAAACTCGATGCTCTCGATTATTTCCATCCGTCACGAATGGCTGACCGCATTCTCGGCATGGGTGATATCGTGTCGCTTGTAGAGAAGGCCCAGCAGCAGTTTGATGAGAAGGAAGCTCGCGAACTTCAGCGTAAGATTGCCAAGAATCAGTTTAACTTCAACGACTTCCTCAATCAGATCCAGCAGATAAAGAAGATGGGCAATATAAAGGAACTTGCATCGATGATACCCGGAGTGGGTAAGGCGATCAAGGACCTTGATATAGATGACAATGCCTTCAAGGGCATTGAGGCCATAATACGCTCTATGACAGAACAGGAACGCGCCAATCCGGAGATCATAAACGGCAGCCGTCGTCAGCGTATCGCAAAAGGCTCGGGTACCACAATTCAGGAGGTAAACCGCTTGCTGAAACAGTTTGACGACACACGTAAGATGATGAAGGCCGCGACTGCAATGAAGGCCAACCCCATGAAGATGATGCGCAACATGCGCCGTCGGTAAAATGCTCTGACATGGACAAGTACATAACTGTCAACGGCTGTCGAGTACACTATACGGTCAACGGCGAAGGACGCCCCATTGTCTTGATGCACGGTTGGGGTTGCTGTACTTCGACACTGGAAAGTATAGAGAAGACTGCCGTTGAATACGGTAAGGTATACAACATCGATTTTCCCGGACACGGACTGTCTCCGGAGCCGGCCGAGGTATGGGGTATAGAAGAGTATACCCGCGTGCTTGAGGCTCTGGTGGAGGAGGAGAAGATTGAAAATCCCGTGCTGCTCGGGCATTCGTTTGGTGGAAGGGTTGGTATTCTGTATTCCTCACGTCACGCCGATGTGGATAAACTTGTCCTTGTTGACGCGGCCGGTATAAAACCCAAGCGACCGTTGTCTTATTATTATAAGGTATACTCTTTTAAATTGTATAAGCGATTGCTCTACATGACGTTGGGTAAGCAGGCGGCCGAGCGTCGTCTTGACGCTTACAGAAGCCGCCGTGGTTCGAGCGATTATGCCAAGGCCTCTCCGATGATGCGCGCTATTCTTAGTAAAGTGGTCAACGAAGACCTGAGGCATTGTCTTGGCGACATAAAGGCTTCGACACTCCTTATTTGGGGCGAAAACGATACGGCTACGCCTATTTCCGATGCGAAATACATGGAGAGCCATATACAGGGCGCAGGACTGGTATCGTTTCCCGGATGCGGCCATTACAGTTTTCTTGACAATCCTTACCAATTCGCTGCCGTATTGCGCAGCTTTCTTGCATCTTGATTATGAATATGATAGAAGATATATTGATGGTCGCGCTTTTGGCTGCCGGATTGATTAACCTCATTTTTGAGCTGAAGCGTGATCTGATGATGCTTCAGCAAAACAGCTATCGCAACGAGCGATACATGCGTTGGCTGCGGACGAGCGGCGACACCACGTCGGTCGTAAGATTGTTATGCTATGCCGCATTGCTGGTTATGCTCATGCCGCGTATACCGGTCACATTCCGTTGTGTTGTGGCGCTTATACCGTTGCTTGTCAATATATTCAAGCTGTTGGTGGCCAAATATAAGAAGCCGCTTGTGTGGACAAAGCGTGCACGCCGTATATATGGCACTGTCTGTGTGCTGTGCGTCATTGCTGTGGTCGTGACATGGTTTGTATGTTATGACTTGTTTGCCGTGGGGATAGCTATTGTGGCCATGTTTGCATTGTCACATGTTCTTATACTTTTCTCTAACGTCCTTTTACGTCCTGTAGAAGCTCATATAAACAAAGGTTACTATAACGACGCCGACCGTATATTGAGATCGATGCATGACCTTAAAGTCATAGGTATTACCGGCAGTTACGGCAAAACAAGTACCAAGCACTATCTGAACCGCATATTGACGGAAAAATATAATGTGCTGATGACACCGGGCAGTTACAATACGCTTATGGGAGTCATACGCACGGTGCGTGAGATGATGCAACCTTATACCGAGGTATTTATCTGCGAGATGGGTGCTAAAAACATAGGTGATATAAAAGAGATATGCGATCTTGTCCATCCTTCCGTCGGTATTGTCACCGCTGTCGGAGAGCAACATCTGGAGTCGTTCAAAACTATTGAAAATGTTCAGCGCACCAAGTTTGAACTTGTAGACGCTCTTCCATCATCGGGTGTGGCTTTTGTCAACAATGATTTCCCTTATGTGGCGTCACGAAAGGTTGACAATGTGGTGTGCCATCGATATGTCGTGGGCGATAATGCAGAAGCCGATTATCGTGTCACGTCTATGACTTTTTCGGAGGATGGCACCGACTTCACTTTGACGGGTCCGTTCGGTGAGGCAGATTTCCATACCGGACTGATAGGGGAGTTCAATATATCCAATCTCATACCCGCCATAGCGGTGGCTTTGTATCTTGACGTACCGTTGGAGCGTATACGTTATGCTGTAAGTAAAATCGAGCAGGTAGAGCATCGGCTAAGCCTGAAACGTGTACCCGGCGGACTTACCATAATTGACGATGCATTCAACTCCAATCCTGACGGTTCACGAATGGCACTTGACGTACTCGCTTCAATGAAAAACGGCAAGCGTATAGTAGTCACTCCCGGCATGATCGAGTTGGGCGACAAACAGTATGTATACAATGAAGAATTCGGCCGTAAGATAGCATCGTCTGTTGATGTGGCTATAATAGTGGGCGAATATAATCGTGATGCAATACTTAGTGGCCTTCGCGATGCCGGAATGCCGGAGGAAAAAGTCCATGCGGTCGATACGTTCAAGGAAGCTCAAGCCGTTCTCGGAACTATTGCCGCCGCCGGCGACGCCGTATTGTATGAAAATGATCTTCCCGATACATTTAAATAAAAAATAAATCAGCAATGAAAACTAATATAGGAGTATTTTTCGGCGGACGATCCACCGAGCATGAAATATCGGTAATCTCGGCATCGCAGGCCATGCATGCCATAGACCGTGAAAAGTATGACGTGACACCGATATATATAACCAAGCAGGGGCATTGGTATACCGGCGATGCCTTGTTTGACGTGGCTAACTATCGCAATATACCCGAGCTGCTCAAGAAGTGTACTGAAGTGTACATGAGGCCTGTGTACGGCGACTATAATCTGTACCGTGCCGCGTCTTCAGGCATGTTCGGACCTAAAGGCCCCGTGGCAAAACTTGATGTTGTCATACCGGTGCTTCACGGTTCAAACGGTGAGGACGGCATATTTGAGGGTGTGCTTGAGACAATAGGCATACCGTATGCCGGCTGCAATACACTGTCGAGCGCCAACGGCATGGATAAGATAACGATGAAGATGATCATGCAGGCGTGTGACATCCCTGTCGTGGATTATGTATGGTTTACTGACAAGGAGTGGTACGCAAAGCGCGATGCCATAATTGACAAGATAGAGATGAAGCTCGGCTATCCGGTCATTGTAAAGCCGGCTAATCTCGGTTCGAGTGTAGGCATAAGCCGCGTTTCTGACCGCAAGGAATTGATTGAAAAGGTTGAAGTCGCCGAGAAGTACTCTACAAGAATTATTGTGGAGCATATGGTTGACAATCTCAAAGAGATAAACTGCTCGGTGCTCGGTGACTGCGACGACTATAAGACTTCGGTATGCGAGGAGCCGATTAAAAGCGGTTCAATCCTGTCATACGAGGACAAATATATGGGCGGCACAAAAAGCGCCAAAGGCATGCAGGCATCGCAGAAACGTATTCCAGCCGATCTGCCTCTTGAGATGAGTGAACGCATACGTTTCCTTGCAGGTGAGACATTCCGTGTATTGTCTTGTCATGGCGTGAGTCGCGTTGACGTTATTGTTGACGATGATACCGATGAGATATTTGTGAACGAGATAAACACTATACCCGGCTCTCTGTCATTTTATCTTTGGGAGGCTTCGGGTATATCGTTTGACAAACTGATGGACACTTTGGTTAAACTCGCATTGAAGCGCAAACGCGAACAAGGCATGAAGACCGTAAGTTATGACCAGAATATATTCAGTCTCGGCGGAGGTGTCAAGGGTTCTAAAGGCGCAAAAAGATAAATAGGAGGAGATACTTCTATGAAAAAAGCTTTGATTACCGGAGTTACCGGCCAAGACGGTTCGTTTCTTGCCGAACTGCTTATTGAAAAAGGCTATGACGTACACGGAACCATACGCCGTTCGTCGGTTGACTTTCGTGAGCGCATAGCGCATCTTGAAGGTCATGAGCGGTTTCACCTTCATTATGCCGACCTCGGCGACTCAATGAGCCTTATTCAGGTTATAGGCAAAGTGCGTCCTGATGAAGTGTACAATCTCGCGGCTCAAAGTCATGTTCAGGTATCTTTTGATACCCCGGAATATACGGCTAATGTCGATGCCACCGGTGTGTTACGTATTCTTGAAGCTGTTAAGTTAAACGGTCTTGCCGACAGTTGTCGCATATATCAGGCATCGACTTCAGAGCTTTACGGCAAAGTAGAGGAGGTTCCGCAGAATGAGTTGACGCCGTTTCATCCCTACAGCCCCTATGCCGTGGCTAAGCTGTATGGTTACTGGATTGTGAAAGAGTATCGCGAGGCCTACAATATGTTCTGTTGTTCCGGCATACTTTTCAACCATGAATCGGAGCGCCGTGGCGAAACGTTCGTCACCCGCAAGATTACTCTGGCGGCTGCACGCATAGCGCAGGGTAAACAGGACAAGCTTTACCTCGGCAACCTGTCTTCGCTTCGCGACTGGGGTTATGCCAAAGACTACGTAGAGTGCATGTGGCTTATACTGCAGAATGATAAACCGGAGGATTTTGTCATAGCTACGGGTGAGCAGCACTCTGTGCGTGAGTTCTGCGAACTTGCTTTCCGTTACGTAGGCATAGAGCTTAAATTTGTCGGTGAAGGAGCGGAAGAGAAGGGTATAGACCGTGCTACCGGCCGTGTTCTGGTCGAGGTATCGCCCGACTTCTACCGTCCTACAGATGTTGTCAATCTTTGGGGCGATCCGTCAAAGGCCAAACGCGAATTGGGTTGGGATCCGCAGAAGACTTCGTTTGAAGAGTTGGTAAAGATAATGGTTGACGCTGACATGGCTAAGGTAGCTGCAGAGCGTGCCGGCGAGCATGTAAGAACCAATCTTGCCGAATATCTTGAAAAAGGAATCGTGAAATAGGCGTCAAACGCCTATTTCAAAGTATGAAGTTTTTAAGTATTACGTATTAAGTTAAGGTGCTTATGGCTGTTTTGATTTTAATGAACGTATAGCTGAAGTTAATATTTTAAGGATTTCTTCGGTGCTGTTATACAATGCGGTATATGTTACATTTTCGATAATGCTTGATTTGTACAAAAGCCTCAGCCAATAAAGGGTCTCATTGGCCTCTTTCTGTGCAATGCATAGTTTATGGATGAAATCGGCTCGGCTTTCAGAAAAATGAGATTCTGAAATATTGGCGCCAATGGATGTTCCACTTCTCAATATTTGCTTGCTTATGGTATATTCCGCTTGCTCTTTGGTCAGCATTCTATGTAGCTTTATAATTTCAATGGCAAGTTCTTCGGCTTTTTCGAGTTTTATGTCATTCATTATTAATGTAGTTATAATTTATAATCGTTCAAATATAATCAAAAAACTTAATACGTTCTACTTTAAACATATAACTTTTTTGAATAATGGAACAGAATTCAAAAATCTATGTAGCGGGTCATCGCGGTATGGTGGGGTCCGCAATAGTGCGCGAACTTCAACGTCAAGGCTACACAAACATTATAACACGCACTCACAGAGAGTTAGATTTAATAAATCAGCAGGCGGTCAATGATTTTTTTGCGGCCGAGAAGCCTGAGTATGTTTTTCTGGCAGCGGCCAAAGTCGGCGGCATAGTTGCCAACAGCAACGCTCTCGCCGACTTTATGTATGACAACATGATGCTTGAGATGAACGTCATCAACGCTGCGTGGCGCAACGGCTGCCGGAAGCTCGAATTTCTCGGCTCTTCGTGTATCTATCCTCGCATGGCTCCGCAGCCTATGCCTGAAAGTTGTTTACTGACGTCATCGCTTGAAACAACCAATGAAGCATATGCACTTGCGAAAATCTCGGGACTGAAATACTGCGAGTATCTTAACCGTCAGTATGGTACAGACTACATATCGGTCATGCCCACCAATCTTTACGGTCCCAACGACAACTATCATCCCGAGCACTCACACGTGCTCCCTGCACTCATCCGGCGCTTTCATGAAGCGAAGGAGTCGGGGGCGAGAAGCGTTACCTGCTGGGGCGACGGAAGCCCGCTTCGCGAGTTTCTGTATGTCGACGATCTTGCCAACCTATGCGTGTTCTTGATGAACAATTACTCCGGCAATGAGACCGTCAATGCCGGCACCGGCAAAGAGCTTACTATAAAGGAGTTGACCGAACTTGTCGCTGCAATCGTCGGTTACGAAGGGGAGATACTTTGGGACACGACCCGCCCCAACGGGACACCGCGCAAACTTCTTGACGTCAGCAAGGCCACCCGCCTCGGCTGGACCTACCGAACCGAACTCCCCGACGGCATCCGCCTCGCTTATGAAGACTTCCTCTCTAACCCTATGCGTGCCGAACGCTGACGAATAGGACTTTGTCTATAGATGTTTTAAAATGTAGTTTATGATACGCCAGCGTCGTGTCACTACCGACAGTCGCTTGCTCTTTTTTATCGCGTCTATAATCTGTGGGCATACTCGGTTGACAGGCATAACCCAGAACAGTCCTTCGCCCTTTGCCATGCGTGTCGCGACAAGACCGGGACGTATCTCTGTAACTGTAACGCCTGTGCCTTTGGATTTACGTTGTAGTGATCGAGTGTAATTTATCTGAAATGCTTTTGATGCACTATATGCAGGTGCCACCGGGGTTGGCTGCATGCCGCCTACCGATGTTATTGTTACGAGATGGCCTCCGCCTTGTCGCTCAAAGAATGTGTATATTGATGCTACGGCATTGGTCCATCCGGCGACGTTGGTTGTTACTGTCTCCAACTCTATATCTTTGTTTAATTCCGGATTCAGATCACCGATACCTGCACATACAATAGCCGTACTAAGTTTGCCGCTATGCGACACGATTGCGTTCAGAGCTTTGTCAAATGATTCTACATCGGATATGTCGCATTTATACGTAAACGTTGTGTCACGATATTCGTTCTCCATCTTGTCAAGAAGCTCTCCACGACGCCCCATGATATATGTGACGTAACCGTTTGAGGCATAATATCTCCATAATTCGTATCCGATGCCAGATGTGGCGCCTATGATAAGGATGTTGGCTGTACTCATAAACTATAATTTGTATCTTGCACAGACAAAGTTAGTCATTTGTGGGCACAAGAATCTAAACTAAGTTTTAGAGCTGTTTTTATCTTTGATACTTTTACGTATGCGACTAAGATATACAGGTGTTATAAGCAGATATGAGGCTATTTCCTGCAATGGCACGATGTCAAAAAGTTTCGGGTGAATATTAAGTAGTTCAATGTAGCGTTCGGTCGGTGTTTTCTTCACAACATTCAGATAACGTTGATATAGTTCGCTGAATATGGCGGATGTCACGTCTTTCAGAAACTCCGGATAATTTGCTTCGAGAAAACGTTTGATCTCCGAAATACTTACCTCGATTACAGTGCTTTGACATCCTGCGGATATGGTGACAATAGACGGTCTATTGGACATGAACGAATTTGCCAGATCAACTAAAGCTTCGTTTTCAAAAGCAAAACCTCCGATACCCTCGTCTCCATTGGTGCGACAGGTACAATATTTGAAGTATCCCGACTTGATGAATCCGAAATTGCGGCATGTCTCACCCTCACGTACAAAGCATTCACCTTTGGCATAAACTTTTTCTTTTCCATGCTCCATGCAAAACTTCTGAAGCAAGGAAAGGTCAAGGATGTCGTAAAATGAATTAAACTGCGCCATATATCGACAAAGATACGAATAAGTCGAATACCAAACCAAACTTGTTTGAGTTTTGTTGAGCGCGAGTATCTAAGACGTAGTCAAAGATACGAATAAGTCGAATGTACTGCCAGATTTATTTATATTTTGCCGAGTCTTCAGGTGCGGTTATGTCGGCGAGACGCTGTTCGAGGTACTCTTTGTAGAGATAGACGGGGATACGTTCAATGCCGTTGGCAGCCAATAGGGCGGATACGCGGTCTATCTCGGCCTTGATATCGCGGTGGATGAGATTGTAGCGCTTGGCGAGGAGACGGATGTATTTGCGGTCCTGCTTGACACGGCGACCGGCCTCGATTGTGACGGGTGCACACTGCACCACGGCTTTTGCCTCGCGGCGACGGCGCTGGTCGGATGCGGCTTTAGCACGACGGTCGATGATGGGTTTCAACAGATTGAACACGCATTGCGCTATCGGACTAAGGTCTGCGGGTTCGATGCCGGTGGTCTGATACTCCTTGATGGCGTCGATGAGAGGTTGCTGAAGTTCTGCGGGAAGCATGGCTATGGACTCGCTCCATGCCTTGTCAAATTTCGGTGTACGTTTCATCGTATGTGATATTGGTTTAAATGATGTTTCCCACAAAGATAATACACCGAAACACCGTTTTTATGCACAATCGGGCGTAATGATGCTAAATACGCTGTGGTTTAGTGTGTTATAGCATCATTTTTTTGTGTAGAAGAAGCTTTGTCGGTATATCCGAAACGATACCCCAACAGGGTTTTCCGTTGACCTACTTAACAATGTTCGGCATTACATAGCACTGCGTCAATGAAACGGTCGACTTTCTCTTTATATATGCTGCCATTATGCAGATTGTCGATGTAGTAGGAAGGTATTGACGAATAACCGAATTTGGCACCGAGAATGGCGCAGGCTATGGCTGCATTTGTGTCAGCATCACCACCTTCGTTAACTATGGTCAGTAATCCGCTTTCAAAATCGGGAGCATGGAAATATGCCCACAACGCAGCTGCGAGAGTTCTCAACGTGTAGCCCATCGTGGCATTGTCCTCAAGATTGAGCGGCTCGATATCTTCCGCGTAAGCCAAATCAATCCACTCCATGATACGGTCATCATATTTCTGCGCAATGGATTTTATCTCCTGTAAGGACATATTGCGCTGTTCCCATACCAGACTGTTGATTATGCGCGAGGCGATGACGCATGACCCTATGCAACGTTTATCGGGATGAGTCAGTCGACATATGTCTTCAATATCCTTGTCGGTTACACCCATTGGAAGGCCTACGACCGATGTACGCATAATGCCTCCGTTGGCGGCGCTGCGGCACCGGTTCAGCTTCCAATGGACCTCCGCTACAAAAAAGGGATTGTCGAGATAGTCGCTATACGACAGGACGTTGTAGATATGCAGCCCTATATCGACAGGATCGCTTTTGAACCAGTCTTTGAAGTTTTTAGCTATCTGATGTAAATTAAATGTGCCATTTTCAAAACCGTCAAGAACACATAGCATCATGTCGGTGTCATCGGTCCAAGCGCCCTTGGCACTTTTACTGCGATGTCGGTCTTGTATGAACTGTTCATACCGGCTCAATCCCTGCGGATAATGCCGATTGATCTCCTCTTTGCTCATAAATTCGGTGCCGAGTCCGAGCGCATCGCCTATGGCCTGCCCGTACAGACAACCCAGTATCCTGTCGCGTAACATCTCCTTTTTCATAACCTCTCTATTCTTGATCGATAAATAATAATGCGGTACTCACCGGCAATTAATTATTGTCAATATTGATGTAATTGCAAATATAATATTTATTTGTTACATAAGTTTGTCGTTATTTGCGTTTTATCAAATATTCTTGTTATATTTGCGATATTCTTTAATTAGTAATAACAGTATGATACCATGGAAATAAATAACTTACAACTAATACAAAACAAGATCTACGAAATAAGAGGACAGCGCGTCATGCTTGATCGCGACCTTGCCGAATTGTATGGAGTTGAGACAAGGGTATTGAATCAGGCAGTAAAGCGCAATTCAGAACGCTTTCCCGAAGACTTCATGTGATGCTGAAGTCAGGAATTGGAAATCACAAATTGTGATATCCAATTCAATAAAAATGGGAATGAGACGCAATCCGTATGTATTTACAGAGCTTGGTGTTGCTATGTTGTCAAGCGTATTAACTTCGACGACTGCTATTCAAATCAACATGGGTATCATGCGTGCCTTTGTCGCTGTGCGTCAGATGATAGCGGAGAACTCGCCAATTAAGCGGCTGGTTACTCTTGAACATAATTTCGCGGATTTGAAGCAGGAATTGGAGGAGATATTTGCCGATTACAACGACATAAACGAGGACACGCGCGCACAGATTGAGGCTATCAACACCTCTCTTGCCGAACTTCAGGCAAAAACGACTGCCAGACCTCGCCGTCCGGTCGGTTTCATAAAACCCGACGAACACCAATAATATTGTATCAATTTAACAAATCGGTAGTTAAATTGGGTGCGTCGGAGATGCACTATGTGCAAAACCCCGCGATAAGCCGACGTAGGGAACAAAGTGACCGTTGACGGCGGTTCGTGGGGTGGTCTAAGCCCTAATATCAAATGCCTGTCGGGGACAGGCGACATAGCACATCAGTCCATTCGGATATGTATCGCGTCTCCGACGCGAAGTTGTGTCAATCAATTATCTGCACGCCCCATGAACCGCGCTTTAGCGCTAATCGTGGGGTTAAACATATCTCGAGTCTCCGACTCTAATCTGCGGGCAAAACTCAATCTAAATAAGTATTGTATTCGCAAATAAATAATTAACAGTTCAACCGGATTTTGCTTCTGATCCGAAATAATGTAACAAAGTATAACTTCAGTCGGCTCATAATCTGTATCACCTGAATACACTTCCTAATAATACATTAGGCGATAAACGCCCTTGTATCGGGAGTTTACCGCCTAATGGTCTGATAATGCGAATCTATTGCTTCTTATTCAAGGGCTGCCTGGGCCGCGGCTACGCGGGCGATGGGCACGCGGTAGGGTGAGCAGCTGACGTAGTTCATGCCGAGTTTGGCACAGAATTTAACGGAAGAGGGTTCGCCGCCGTGCTCGCCGCAGATACCTACTTTGAGTTCGGGCTTAGTGGCGCGGCCCTTTTCAACGCCCATGCGTACGAGCTGGCCTACACCTTCCTGATCGAGTACTTCGAAGGGATCGGTCTTGATGATGCCGTGCTCCTTGTAGAACTTGAGGAACTTGGGAGCGTCGTCGCGTGAGTAACCGAATGTCATCTGGGTAAGGTCGTTTGTACCGAACGAGAAGAAGTCGGCTACGGTAGCGATCTGGTCGGCTGTCAGAGCTGCGCGAGGCACCTCGATCATAGTACCTACTTTGTAGGGTACTGACTCGCCGCGTTCTTCAAATACTTTGGCGGCAGTAGTGTTGATGACGTCGGCCTGATTCTGAATTTCCTTGAGTGTACCTACAAGGGGTATCATGATTTCGGGGTGAACCGAAATACCGCGGTTCTTGACGTTGAGCGCGGCCTCAATGATGGCACGAGCCTGCATCTCGGTGATTTCGGGGTAGGTGATGCCAAGACGGCAACCACGGTGTCCGAGCATCGGGTTAAATTCCTCAAGGCTGTCTACCTTAGCTTTTACTTCCTCAAGGGTGAGACCCATTTCAGAGGCAAGCTCTTTCTGAGTTGCTGTCTGGTGGGGTACAAATTCGTGCAACGGGGGATCGAGAAGACGGATAGTGACTCCGTAGCCGTCCATAGCCTCGAAGATGCCTTCGAAGTCGCCGCGCTGCATCGGAAGGAGCTTGGCAAGGGCTTTGCGGCGGCCTTCTACGTCGCCTGAAAGGATCATCTCACGTACAGCCTTGATGCGGTCGCCTTCGAAGAACATGTGCTCGGTACGGCAGAGACCGATACCCTGTGCGCCGAAGTGGCGGGCCTGCTTGGCGTCGCGGGGAGTGTCGGCGTTAGTACGTACAAGAGTCTTTGTATACTTGGCAGCAAGGTTCATGATAGCGCCGAAGTCGCCGCCGAGTTCGGGCTCGGCAGTGGGCACCTGACCGTCATAAACCTCACCGGTAGAACCGTTGAGCGAGATCCAGTCGCCTTCCTTGTATACTTTTCCGCCCATTTCGACGGTTTTGGCAGCGTAGTCAACCTTGATTTCACCGGCACCCGACACGCAGCACTTACCCATACCGCGGGCAACAACGGCAGCGTGCGATGTCATACCACCGCGCATTGTAAGGATACCCTGAGCTACGGCCATACCGCGGAGGTCTTCGGGTGAAGTCTCGATACGCACGAGTACCACTTTCTTTTTCTTTTCGGCCCAAGCCTCGGCTTCGTCGGCGAAGAATACTATCTGACCGCTGGCGGCACCCGGCGATGCGGGAAGACCTTTAGCCATAACGTTGGCGCGTTTGAGAGCGGCTTTGTCAAATACGGGGTGGAGAAGCTCGTCGAGTTTCTGGGGCTCCATGCGCAGAAGCACTGTCTTTTCGTCTATCTTGTTCTCGCGGAGGAGATCCATGGCTATCTTAACCATAGCTGCGCCGGTGCGCTTACCGTTACGGGTCTGGAGCATCCAGAGCTTACCGTCCTGAATGGTAAATTCCATATCCTGCATGTCGCGGTAGTAGTCCTCGAGCTTGTTGGCTATCGAGATAAGCTCCTCGGCACATACGGGCATAGTCTCCTGAAGTGAAGGATATTTTGATGCACGCTCCTCTTCACCGATACCCTGAAGAGCGGCCCAACGGCGCGAGCCTTCAACGGTGATCTGCTGCGGAGTACGTATACCGGCTACCACATCCTCGCCCTGAGCGTTGATAAGGTACTCGCCGTTGAATATGTTCTCGCCTGTAGCGGCGTCGCGGCTGAATGCCACACCTGTAGCGGAGTTGTCGCCCATGTTGCCGTATACCATGGCCTGTACGTTTACAGCCGTACCCCATTCTTCGGGTATCTGGTTCATGCGGCGGTAGAGTATGGCGCGCTCGTTCATCCAACTGTCAAACACGGCGCAGATGCCGCCCCAAAGCTGTTCCCAAGCGCTGTCGGGGAAGTCTTTGCCGGTAAAGTCCTTAACGGCGGCCTTGAAGAGCTTGACGAGCTTCTGGAGGTCTTCAACTCCGAGTTCGGTGTCAAGGCGTACGCCTTTCTCTTCTTTTACCTTCTCCATGATAGCTTCGAAGGGGTCGATGTCGGCTTTGCTCTTGGGCTTCATGCCGAGCACCACGTCGCCGTACATCTGTACGAAACGGCGGTAGCTGTCCCATGCGAAGCGGGGATTGCCACTTTTCTCAGCCAAAGATGCTACAGTGGCATCGTTCATACCGAGGTTAAGAACAGTATCCATCATACCGGGCATTGATGCACGTGCACCTGAGCGAACCGATACGAGCAGGGGATTTTCAGGGTTGTCAAATTTCTTTCCCGTGAGGCTCTCTACATGAGCGATAGCTTCTTCTACTTCTTTCTGAATAAGTTTTACTACTGCATCGCGGCCTTTCTGGGTGTATTCGGTACACACTTCAGTGGTGATGGTAAATCCGGGAGGAACGGGCATTCCCAACAGGTTCATCTCGGCAAGGTTGGCACCTTTGCCACCAAGAAGATTTCTCATCTCGGCATTACCTTCGGCTTTACCGTCGCCGAATGTATAAACTCGTTTCATTGGCTTTGTTAGATGTTAAAAAGTTAAACGTATTTATTTATTGGTTAATATAGTCTGATATTGCTATAGAGTATGATGCAAATTTAAGATTAAATCGCGAGACTACGAAACACTTGCCGATAAAAATCCTTGCAGCCGTTGTTTTTTGCTTGTGAATATAGCAAAATGAAAGGTCGGGGTGTAGTGTTACATCCCGACCTGAAAACCGGTCAAAACATATAAGTCAGCCGTGTCGGTTTATAGATAGTACTCTTTAAGTATGCTGAAGCGGTCGTCAAGGTCAAACACCCACGGAGCGCCGGTCGGTATCTCCACCTTCATGATTTCGTCGGGAGTCAAATGAAGAAGCATCATGGCCAGTGCTCGCAGGCTGTTGCCGTGAGCGGCTATGAGAACCGTGTCATACTTGTGTATACGCGGCTCTATAATTTCGGCCCAACAAGGACGCACACGTGCTATCGTGTCTTTAAGCGACTCGGTAAGGGGGAGCTCGTCATAGGCAAGACAAGAATAGCGCTCTTCGTTGCCGGGATAACGTTGGTCGTCAAGGGTAAGTGCGGGTGGTGCCACATCATAGCTTCTTCGCCATATGTGTACCTGTTCTTCGCCGTATTCAAGCGCGGTCTCCGCCTTATTCAGGCCCTGAAGCGCGCCATAGTGGCGTTCGTTAAGATGCCAGTCTTTTACAACCGGAACCCAACTGCGGTCAAGTACGTCGGCCGCTATCTCAAGTGTGTGTATGGCCCGTTTTAAAAACGAGGTGAAGAAGTATTCAGGCTTCAGCCCGGCTTTAAGTATTTTTTCGCCGGCGTCGCGGGCTTCTTCACGACCTTTTTCGGTCAGATCTACATCGGTCCACCCCGTAAATCGGTTCTCGAGATTCCATTGGCTCTGTCCGTGACGGAGCAGTATTACATGCTTCATAGTAGTATGTGTCTTTGTTAATATAATATTATAATGTGATATTCAGCCGTTGGTTCATGTTTTTGCCCTATTTTTGCCGATAGTGTATGGTTTGTCAATGAAAAACTCATATCTTTATGAAAAAAATAAGTATACATGATGAGATTGACCGCTATAATATCGGCTTTGGTTTTGTTTATACATCTTGGCGCACAGGAGTGGGCTCTTCCCGTAATATCGGTGGCCAATGTGCGCGACACGACACGGCACGGTGCCGAAATGACCACACAGGTGCTTATGGGGACCCCGCTGAAAATAACGCAACGCATGGACTGCGGATGGAGTGCGGTGATAACCCCCGAAGGTTATACCGGATATGTTATAGACAACTCGCTGGCGTTCCTTGATGACACACGTATGGAGCTGTGGCGTCGGTCGCCTCGTCTTGCCGTGACATCTCCTGTCGAGATAAAGGCATACAGTAACCCCGATGTAAAAAGCGAGCCGGTTACCGATCTTGTGCCCGGCGACATAGTTGTCGATGCCCGGATGCATAAAAAAGGTTTTTGGGGAATATGCTTGCCCGACGGTCGTAGCGGGTGGGTGAGCAAGGATTGTGTGACGCCTCTTGAGGCTCTCAATAAGGGCAATGTCGCAGAGAAAGTACTTAATAGCGCAATAGTGTGTATGGGCACTCCGTATATGTGGGGTGGCCTGTCGGTAAAAGGTATGGACTGTTCGGGCCTAACGAAACATGCATATCTGAGCGCCGGTATAATAATACTGCGGGATGCGTCGCAACAGGCATTGGCGGGCACTTCCGTAGATATGGACTCTTTGAAAAAAGCTGATCTTATATTTTTTGGAAATCCCTTGACAGGCCGCATAAACCATGTAGCCATATATGAGGGGGACGGATACTGTATAGAAGCGGCAGGCCGTGTTAAACGCTCTTTGCCAGAAAACGCCGGACACATAATAACCGCACGTCGCTATATAGGCAACGAGGACAGCGAGGGCATTGTGCCTATAATACATCATCCATGGTATTTCGCCACGGAATCAGTCGAGAAAAGAGCTGTAGATTGAGTCTATTTTTTCCTCTATGACTTCATCGAGGTCAAAACGCAGCGGTTCTGTTTCCAATTTCTTGGGCTGAGGTGCCGGAGCGGTTTTCTTCTTCTTTTCAGGCTTTGCCTGCTCGGGCATATTTTTAGCCGGTTTAAGTCCATTGCGTTTTACCTGCCCTGAAGAGTGATATGTCGACGTGTAATATCGCTCCGACATGTCGCTTATTATAACCCCTTTGCGGGTAGATGCATGGACAAATTGGCCGCCACCTATGTAGAGTCCCACATGCGACACACGTTTTTTATCCTTGCCCGTACAGAAAAACACAAGGTCGCCGGCATTCAATGAATTGCGATGTATTGATTTGCAGAACTTCTGTTGTTCTCCCGAGTTGCGCGGTATGGCCACACCGAGAGCTTTAAGATATACTTTCATCGTCAGTCCCGAACAATCAGTGCCCGAATAGTCTTGACCGCCGTATTTATACGGGGTCCCGAGCCATGTCAGTGCCTCGTCCACCAGTCGTTTTTCATCGCCTTTGAGGTCAGATATTCCGGCCGGAAGTTTTGTCGATGTATTTTTGTATGACGGTTTTGTGGCCGGTTTGGATGTCTTGCATCCGCTGACGGTCAGCAATGTCAGGAGAGCGATGGTAATTATGACGATTTTTGAAAATACTTTTTCCATAGTCTTACAAATTTATCTATTTCTCCCGATATACACATATTAAATATTGCTAAATGCCTAATAATATTTACGTGGCTGACGCACAAAAAAAGAGTTGGGAACTATGTTGTCCTCAACTCTTTTTTATTTAATCTTGATCTATTTGTTTTCAGTTGCGGTTTTTGTCATCCTGAAGCCTGCCTGCATACCGTCATAGCTCTGCAGCATCGAGTTAACACCCTTCAGTGTCGAATTGCCCGATATCGAGGCTATACGGTTGACCAGTGTCATCAGCTTGGATATGTCAAATGTCACACTTATCTGGTTGCCGACTTTTGACACGGCGCCGTTGAGAGTGCCCAGATTTATTTTCTTCATAGCCTTGAACTTGAATTGTATAAAGCCGGGTTCGCCTTGAGCCAACGTCCCTGACAATGAGCCTTTGGCCAGTTTCATCGTAAACGTACTGTCATTGTTTACCGTAAGTACGATTTTGTCTACTCCGGCCCTCTGGTAGTAGGGCTTGAGCTTGTTTTCTATGGTGGCCGATGCTGCTGCGCCACCGGCCTTTTTCAGCATATTATCGCTCTTGAAAGTGACTGCCGGAGCGCTGTACTTCCATGAACCAACGAGGTCTGCCGGTGTTATTTTGTCATTGCCGAGCACATTTCCGAGAATTGAGCCGAGAGTGCCCCCAAGAGAAGACGAGCCATCTGATGATTGCTCAGTACTGTTTCCGCTTCCTTTAAGAAGATTTTTCAGATCGTCAAGCGTCTGGGCCGACATGTTGAATGCGCATACAGCGGCAAGCAACAATGAGACTAATATTTTCATCATTAATATCTGTATTTGCTATGTAAATAAAAAACAAGTATGTACTAATCAAGTTCTATGTCGCCGAAAAATTCGGGGCGATGAAAATCAGGATGTTCCGATTTAACCGGTTGCCATGACAGAAAGTGCGGTTGCTGAGTGCCTGACGCACATTTATAAAAGTTTCCTTTCATCATTATCGGGCGTCCTTCATATTTTATGCCGATTATGTCAAGGGGTAGCTCGGCAACAACATTCCATGTAAACAATCCCTCAAGCTCACGAAACGGTCTTGTACCGCATGACGCGAAGCGGGTTATCCGTTCAAGCTGCTCTTTGGGAAGTTGTTGCGGTTTTTCACCTTCACGGCATATCTCTCCGCTGACAGTGCCTATACAATTGAACATGAATGAATAGTATGTGGCGGAGTCGGGAGAGGGTTGAAGAAAGAAGCCTACGGCCGAGTCTTCATAAACCGGGGAATTGGTCTCATAATTCATGGCACGCAGATAATTGCTACGTACGAAGAAGTCGATATAGAACGATTCGTCAGAGTGGGCCACTGAAAATGTAGTAAGCGGGTGGTAGGGAAATTCGTCTTTCCAGCCGATAGAGTCGATTGTGCGACGTGCACCCGTTTCTTCAAGTTTGTTTATTATTTCATCGACGTTTGATCCGTGGATTGCATCGATATACGGTACATTAAGTTTTTCGAGATTTGTCTTCATAGTTTATAAGTCTTTAATACCCATAATAAGTCCTACGACAGCCATTATAAACAGGATGCTTCCTATTATGCGGTTTATGAGCCAAAGTGATCTGACGTTGAAGTGTGAACGCACTTTGTTGACAAAAAACGTTATGGTAAACCACCATAGCAATGCCCCGCCGAATATAGCCATATACCCCGAGATGTAATGATAGTAACGAAATTCGGGCAAAAGGAAATTGAAGCGGGCGAAGAGGCCTATTATGAAAAATAATATAAGCGGATTGGCGAATGTAAGCAAAAAGCCCGTTACGAAATCGGTCCAGTAAGTATTGGGGGAGTCTACCGGGGTGGTAAGAGCACGTGCCGGATTTTTTCGAAACAGATAGAATGCAAATGCGGCTATGACGACAGAACCTATAATCTGAAGGAGCAATTGATTCTTTTCTATAATATCGGTGATGAACGACAGCCCCAGTCCAGTCAGCAGACAGTATATAAGATCGCTCAACGAAGCTCCGATACCCGTAAAAAAAGCGGGCCAACGTCCTTTATTTAGAGTACGTTGGATAACGAGCATGCCTATCGGCCCCATCGGAGCTGAAATCAGGATGCCTATCGCAATTCCGCGGATGACTATGTAAAGCAGCGCTTCCATAAGTGCATTTGTCATTCAAAGTTACGGCAAATGTACGTAATAAAAAAGATTTTTTGCCTAAATTTGCACCTGTAATTAAATTCTTGAATTTTGTCACGAAAACGTAAGGAGCTTCCTATACTGGAACAAATTGAGATAACAGATGTGGCGGCTGAAGGCAATGCGCTCGCCCGAGTCAACGATATGGTAGTTTTTGTACCGTATTGTGCGCCGGGTGACATTGTCGATATAAAGCTGGTCAAAAAGAAAAAGAATTATGCCGAAGGGCGTGTGATAACCTTGCATACTCCCGGAGCCGTAAGAGTAGAGCCTCGATGCAGTCACTTCACGCTTTGCGGCGGATGCCGGTGGCAGCATTTGCCTTATGAATATCAGTTAAGTTGCAAGCAGAAGCAGGTCAAGGATGCCATGGAGCGTATTGCCAAAATAGAGATACCGGAGATAAGTCCAATTATCGGGTCGGAAAATATTTGGGAATACCGCAATAAGATGGAGTATACTTTTTCCAACAAAAAGTGGCTTACTTACGAGCAACTTGCTTCGGATGAAGAATTTTCTGACAGAGACGCCGCAGGCTTCCATATACCCGGCGCGTTTGACAAGGTATTGGACATAGAGCGCTGTTTCCTGCAGGATGATTTCGGCAACCGGCTCCGTCTGTTTATAAAGGAGTTCGGAAAAGAGCACGGCTATACTTTCTACGATCTGCGCCAACAGCAAGGATTGCTCCGTACACTTATGATAAGAATAGCCTCGACGGGCGAGATTATGGCCCTTATGGTATTTGGCGAAGACGACGCCGACAGAATTGAGGCACTAATGAGTGCGGTGCGCAACCGTTTCCCCGAAATAACGTCGTTGCTGTATGTCATAAATACAAAAGTCAACGACACCATAGGCGACCAAGAGGTCGTCAGATATGACGGACGTGAATGGATCGAGGAGGAGATGGAGGGGCTGCGTTTTCGAGTAGGTCCAAAATCATTTTATCAGACAAACTCCCGTCAGGCCTATACATTATATAAAGTGGCGCGCGACTTCGCCGACATAAAAAAAGACGAGCTTGTATATGACCTTTATACCGGCACGGGGACTATTGCCAATTTTGTGGCTTCGAGAGCTGCAAAGGTCATCGGCATTGAGTATGTACCCGAAGCTATCGACGACGCCCGTGTTAACTCTGCGGTAAACGGCATCGACAACACTCTGTTTTTTGCCGGCGATATGAAGGATGTGCTGACCGACGAATTTATTGACGTTCACGGCCGCCCTGATGTAATGATAGTGGATCCGCCACGGGCAGGCATGCACGAGGATGTGGTAAATGTCATACTCAACGCCGCTCCCGAACGTATAGTCTACGTGAGCTGCAATCCGGCTACTCAGGCGCGCGATCTGGCATTGCTTGATGTAAAATACAAAGTAGAGGCCATACAGCCGGTCGATATGTTCCCCCATACGGCTCATGTGGAGAATGTAGTTAAACTTACGCTCAGGCGATAGCGAAAACCGTATCATAGATGTACTACGTAATAAAGAAACTGGAAATATCAGCGGCGCACAGCCTTTCGTTGAGCTATGAGAGCAAATGCTCCGGACTGCACGGCCACAACTGGATTATAACAGTCTATTGCAAAGCCACGGAACTGAACAGTGACGGTATGGTGTGTGACTTCTCACATATCAAGGAAAGTATACACGGCTATCTTGATCACGGCAATCTCAATGAACTGCTGCCGTTTAATCCTACCGCTGAAAACATAGCCCGATGGATTGTCGAGCAGATACCTCAATGTTTTATGGCCCGGGTAAAGGAGTCGGAAGGTAATGAGGCGATTTATGTACTTGACCGATATGATAATATGGCTGTTGAATGTATAAGATAAACGAAATTTTCTACAGCATACAGGGCGAGGGGATAAATGCCGGTGTGCCTGCTGTGTTTATCCGTTTTAGCGGTTGCAATCTTTCATGCCCTTTTTGCGACACGGAACATAACGAAGGCCGTATGATGACGGCTGACGATATCGTAGCCGAAATAAAAAAATATCCGGCTCGACTGGCGGTTGTAACAGGGGGAGAGCCGGCACTGTTTATTGACGACCGACTGGTTGATGCGCTCCACGCTGTCGGGTGTTCAATCGCGATAGAGACCAACGGCACCCGTAAATTACCTGCCGGTATAGATCATGTGACGCTTTCTCCTAAAGATGCGTTCTGTGACGGGGCGCAACCGGTCATTGACAGTTGCGATGAGCTTAAGGTCGTGTATTGCGGATATAATGATCCGGCACGTTATGACAGCATAAAGGCTCATGCGAGGGTGCTTCAGCCCTGTGATACGGGAGATGCGATGCGCAATGCGGATCTTACGGCCGATGTCCTCGATTATTGTCTGCAGCATCCGATGTGGCGACTTTCGCTACAACTTCACAAACTTCTTAATGTGAAGTAGATGCTAAATTAGAATTGTAGTATGACGGATCACCGGTCACTTCGCGTCCGACGAACGGAGGCAGAGTAAACTTTTCATCTTCCGTCTTTAATTCGATCTCGGCTACCACAAGACCTTTACATGGAGCATCAAAACAATCTACTTCCCAGATATGACTGTCATAGTCAACGATATACCGTGTTTTTTCAATAACCGAGCCTTGGCATAGTTCGTCAAGCATTTTACGAGCGTCGTTGACCGGTATCTCATACTCCCATTCGCTACGTATGGCTCCTTTGTTTTCTCCTTTTATTGTAAGAAAAGCCTTGTCGTCGCGTACACGCACTCTTACCACTGCGCGAGGCTCGGTATGGATATAGCCTTGAATTATATGACAGGAGCGTGTGCTCATCGATTTAAAATTGTCATTTATGACAATGTATTTTCTTTCTATTTCCTGTGCCATTTCATTAAATGGAAAAATATATATAACTTTGCAAAGTTATATCGTTTTGAACGAGAATTGGAAATTTAGTTAGTAAAAGTTTGAAATTTATACGATTTACAGTTGTTAGCTTGTTGCCGGTACTGCTTATGGCATTGGCACAAACTGCGGGGGCGCAAACAACGTTCCTTGCCGGCACCGTTACCGACTCGATAACTCATGAGCCTATACCATATGTGGCTCTTTTCCTTACCGGAACAAACAGCGGTGGACTGACCGATGATAACGGTCGTTTTCAGCTTAGATCCTCGTCACGGGCCGACAGCCTCAAACTGTCGGTAATGGGTTACAGGACCAAGTCCATTCCACTGAAGACCACGGTAAACCGGCGCATGAATGTGCAATTGGTACCGGTCGGCGTATCGCTAAGCGAGGTCATAGTGAAGCCCAAGAAAGAGAAGTACAGTAAGAAAAACAATCCTGCCGTTATATTCTTGAATCGCATACGTGCGGCAATGGGCAAAAATGACCCCAAGCGCAATGACTTTTATAATTACGAAAAGTACGAGCGCCTGACTATGGCATTGAACGACTTTGACCCTGAGACCAATTATGCTTGGATGGGAAATAAATTCAAGTTCCTCAAGGACCATGTGGACATATCGGATATATCCGGTAAGCCGATACTTAATTTTATTGTAAAGGAAAAGGTGTCGGACGTCAATTACCGCAAATCGCCTCATTCACAGAAAGAACATGTCAAAGGCATGCGTCAGGAGGGTATTGACGACATATTGTCCAATCAGGAAAGCTCACGGCAGTTTCTTGAAGATGTATTCAGGGAGATCGACATATACGGCAATGATGTCAATCTGCTTCAGAAGCGTTTTGTAAGTCCGTTGTCGCGCATAGCTACTGACTTCTATAAGTTCTATCTTAATGACACGGTAGTCGTGGACGGTGACTCGTGTGTGGTATTGAGCTTTGTGCCTCACACATCCGAGACATGGGGTTTTATCGGCAAGATGTATGTACCCAAAAACGACTCGACGATGTTCATAAAGAAGATTGAGATGCATCTGCCTCATACGATCAATGTCAACTTTATGGATGCGATGTCTGTGATACAGACTTTTGAAAAAGCCGCCGATGGCTCACGTCTTAAAACACGTGACGACATGACTGTCGAATTGTCTGTACTTCCCGGATTGCCGCAGCTATACACTCGTCGTAATACAATCTACAGCGGTTTTAATTTTGATGAGCCGCAGGATGCCGAGGTTTTCGACTTCGCGCAGCGTGAGATTATCAGCGATGACGCTTCGGAACAAGACAATAAATTTTGGGAGGATAAACGCCCTATACCGATGGAGCAGGGCGAGAGCAGCGTAGGGGAATTGTTGAAAAGCATGCGTGAGGTCCCTGTATATTATTGGACGGAACGTGTGCTGAAGCTTATGGCCAACGGTTATGTGACTACCGGCAATCCGAGCAAGTTCGATTACGGACCTATAATGTCAACCATTTCGTATAATACGGCCGAAGGCCTTAGACTCAGAGCAGGAGGCATGACTACGGCGAATCTGTCAAAAAGATGGTTTACCCGCGGCTATCTGGCCTATGGCTTCCGAGACGGGAAATGGAAATATGAAGGAGAGGTCGAATACTCGTTTCTTGACAAAAAATATCATTCGCGTGAATTTCCCGTACATTCTATACGTGCCACTTCGTCATATGACATAGATCAACTCGGTCAAAATTATCTGACAACATACGGCGACAATGTCTTCCTCTCCGTAAAGCGTCTGCCCGATACAAGAGTGACCTACAAGCGCTCGCAGGTACTTGAGTATAATCTTGAATTGTACAATAACTTTTCGCTCGGATTGATGTCGCGTTTTGAGCGGCAGGAGGCGTCGCAATGGATACAATTTATCGACGGTCACGGAAACAATTTCCCTCACTACAATGAACTTACTTTTACGTTGAAGCTTCGTTATGCTCCCGGCGAAAAGTTTATTCAGGGTAAATCAGACCGCCGATCCATAAACCGTGACGCTCCAGTATTTGAACTGATACATACCTATGCGCCCAAAGGTCTTGGCGGTACTATGTTCCCGATCAATCGCACGGAACTCCGTTTTTCCAAGCGCTTCTGGCTTTCGGCATTCGGTCATGTCGATGCTATAGTAAAGGGTGGCCATGCTTGGGAGTCATCACCTTATATGAATCTTTTCTTGCCGAGTGCAAACTTGTCGTATCTTATCCAAGCCGAGAGTTTCGCATTGATGAATCCGCTTGAATTTGTCAATGACTCTTACGCCATGGTCGACATGACCTATTGGATGGACGGTATGATATTTAACCGCATACCATTGCTGAAAAAGCTCAGGTTGCGCGAAGTCATGTCGTTTAAAGCTCTGTGGGGCCACTTGAGTCCTAAAAACAATCCGGACTTCAATAAGAATCTGTTTGTTATTCCGGACGATGTACATACTACGCTTATGTCAAATGTACCATATATGGAAATAAGCGTGGGTGTTGACAATATATTCCGTATATTCCGTCTGGATTCCGTGTGGCGCTTGAGCTACCGCAATGCTTTTGACGCGCCTAACTGGGGCATACGTGCCGGTTTTCACGTGACATTCTGAACAATCGGGTTGTGTTGATGTTTTAATTATAAAATATTGACACAATAAATAATGAAAAAAATAGGCATTTTTTACGGATCAAGCACCGGCGTAACCGCTGAAGTGGCTGAAGAGATAGCAAAGTTACTTGATGTACCGGCTACCGATGTTCATGATGTGGCCAAATCGGCTCCGTCAGATGTAGAACCGTATGATGTATTGGTACTTGGTTCGTCGACATGGGGTGCCGGTGACCTTCAGGATGATTGGTACGACTTTCTCGACGGTCTTGAAGCTCTGAACTTGAAAAACAAACAGATTGCTATTTTCGGTTGTGGTGACGAGTCTATGAGCGATACTTTCTGCGGGGCGGTAGGAATTATATATACCAGCCTACAAAAGACCGGAGCCCGGTTTATCGGTCCGTTTGATGCCGACGGCTATGAGTTTGATGAATCCCCGGCTTTTATTGACGGAGTATATGTAGGTTTGCTTCTTGACCAAGTAAACAAGGAGGAACTTACACCCTCACGTCTGAAAGCGTGGACTGACAAAATAAAATCGGAGATAAAATAGACTTGTTCCCTATGCAAGGTTGATAGGGGACAGCTCTCCCGGTTGATTGCGGATGAAATTGTGCGCTGTGGCACAATTTTATCCGCTTAGGTTTTATTATATATTCCATATTGTCCGTATATTTGTATTATTAAGTATTTGCTATGAAGAAAACTTTGCCATATTTTGAGCCTGTTGTCAAGTCGACGCAGGCCACCGACTCTCCCGACTTGTATTTCGGGTCATTTGATCTGTTTGACGAAGGAAAATATATAGAGGCCATACGCATGGTCCTTGACTCGAATAACCCCGACATATCGCAGCGGTTCGGCAATGAAGATGGGACGGAGTACCATATACCTCATGGTTCGGTCGTTATTAATATCACGATAACTCCTGACGGAATGTTGAAAGCCGAGGTGCCGTTCATGCGTGTGCCTGAAGAGAACTCGGTAGCCATGCTGCGTGCGGTAGCGTCGCTCAACACGGGCCGACTGATGCTTGCGCGTTTCTATCTGGAGGACGAGATGCTTTATGTAAGGTGGTCGTGTCCGTTGTCGGAGGCGCATCCGTCGACTTTTGACTGGCAGATAAACAATATGTGTCGCGTGGCCGATGATTTTGATGATGAGTTTGTAGCCAATTTCGGAGCCGAAAGATTATGCGAACCTATCGTGAAGCGTTATGACGGGGTTACGATAGACAGGTTGTATGATGACATACAGTCTATAGGACGTATAACACTTGAGGCTGTTGCCGATTTTACGAAGGAGCGACGTTTCGGCATAGCATGGAACGCCCTTATGTCATCGTTTTGTCAGATTGATTATGTAGCCCATCCTCAAGGAAATCTTAAAGATGAACTGAACGATGCCATACGTGACTTGAATGATGACGAACATACTCCGGAGTCGGTTCTTGTCAAAAAAGCATCGGGAGCTCTTGAAAAGATACTTGCCAAGAGCAAAGAGGATATTGCTGTCGATCTATATGAGACGCATATGATAGAATCGCCCAAACGTAGGTCGACTATAGCCAATATGCAGAAAAATTTCAAAGAAATATATCGAAATCTTCTTGACCATTATCAGGGTGGCGACTATTCGCAGGCTGCAGTAGGGCTGATAAGGAAAATTTACGAGGCATATCATTATTGCGATATGGATGACTCACTCAATGATTTTTTTGTGGATCTACTTAAAGCTTCGGCCGACAAACCGTTTGAAGATGCGGGAAAACCCTTGATATCGGGGCTTGACCAGTTTCTTGCCGTCAGAGTGGAGTCGGATGAAGAGGAAGAAGAAACTGCTGAAGACGAGCCACAGTATGAAGAGCATGAAGAGACGTCATGCGATATACGTCATGATGATATAAAAGAGGAGTTGCGCGAACTCCAGTCAAGACTGACCGAGGCTCTGCGACAGGAGGATTTTGCTGCATATGCGCTATATGCGACACGCCTGCAGCAATGTATTATGACACATCTTTTAAGCTGATACGATTATGAATAAAAATATATTTGACACCGTATATAAAGTCAATCATTCCGGCGGTTCCGGATCTTGTTTTTATCTCCGTGACTTAAATCTGTTTGTCACCAACAATCATGTCGTGGACGGCCATCATGAGGTGGCTCTGCTTGACAATAACCGCACACAACACTATGCCCGTGTGGTGCTTGTGAATCCTGACGTAGACATAGCTTTACTGGCTGCCGATGATGACTTCACGCATCTGCCGTCATTAAACCTCGCCGACGACGATTCGTTGCAGATATCTGACAAAGTGCACGTGGCCGGTTATCCTTACGGTATGCCGTTCACCTTGACCGAAGGCACAGTGTCCTCACCAAAGCAGCTGATGGACGGACAGTATTTCGTTCAGACCGATGCGGCGGTTAATCCCGGGAACTCGGGAGGACCGGTATTTAACGGTGACGGGGAAGTGGTCGGTATAACGGTAAGCAAATTTACCGATGCCGATAACATGGGTTTTGCCATACCTGTAAGCCGTCTTCGCGAGATGCTGGTCAATATCGGCGATGAGATTGACCGCTCTACATTCAAGGTCATGTGCCGTGGATGTGATTGTCTTATCTCTGAAAAGGAGAATACGAAGTATTGCCCCAATTGCGGCAGTAAGTTGCCTGACGGGATATTTGACGAGATACCGCTCGGTCCTCTTGCCGTGCTTTGCGAGACAGCCTTGAAGCGTCTCGGTATAAATCCGGTCATAACCCGCGAGGGCGAAGATGAGTGGCGCTTCCATATGGAGGATACCGAGGTACGCATATTCACTCTTGATGATCCGTACCTCGCTCTTGCAAGTCCTGTGGCCATGCTGCCGAAGAGCAATGTCGAAGCCGTGTTGCGCTATGTCTTGGCCACCGATTTCGGACCCTTCAAGATCGGTGTGGATAACGACGATCAGATATTGTACTTTTGTTATCGTGTGCCTGCACGCAATATAAAAGATGATACGTTTGAAGAGCTTTGCGGAAATATCGTGCGTTATTGCAATGAGGTAAGACACATATCGGCCACTCTTATCAACGAATATGGTTGCCGTCACAGCAATTATTCGAAACTAAACTCATAAATGACAGTGTCACAGCCGCGTCCGTTCAGATACCGATCAGATTATGACGCAGGCACGGTATCGTGTCTGGCTATTTATGTCATAGTATTGGTATTGCCTGTGATATTCGATTGTGATTGGTTAAGTATCACGATATGCGCTATCGGTGTGCTGTTCATGATATTGACAGTATGGGGCATCTATTATGAGATAGAAGATGGAGAGTTGGTTATATATACTTTTTTCCGCCCGTCACGTTATCCGGTCGATAAAATATCGAAGATAAAAGCCGTAAGATCCTGTCTGAGTGCTCCGGCGTTGTCTTTTTCGCGACTTGCTATAACCTTTAGTGACCGCAAGATATTAAAGAGTTTTCTCCCTATTTATGTGTCTCCAAAAGACAGGACGCGTTTCATCGCACAACTTCTTGATATTAATCCTGAGATACAGGTAGATATATAAAAAAGGTCGCTCTTTTGAAGCGACCTTTTTTATCGGTTATGCGGATTGTGATTATACAATACCTTGCTCCATCATAGCATTGGCGACCTTCATAAAACCGGCGATATTGGCTCCCTTCATGTAGTTTATATAGCCGTCGGGCTCGGTGCCGTATTTTACACATTGGGTATGTATGTCATCCATGATGCCGTGCAATTTGGCGTCAACTTCTTCGGCGCTCCATGTAAGATGCATGGCATTCTGGCTCATTTCAAGGCCTGATGTAGCTACACCGCCGGCATTGACAGCCTTTCCGGGGGCATAAACGGTGCGGGTCTCGATGAAGTGGTCGATAGCTTCCGGAGTACATCCCATGTTGGATACTTCGGCCACGAGTTGCACGTGATTGTCGACAAGATGCTTGGCGTCGTCGCCGTCAAGCTCGTTCTGAGTGGCGCAGGGAAGAGCTATGTCCACTTTCTGCTCCCATGGTTTGTGGCCCGGGAAGAAAGTGGCGTTGGGATATTTCTCAACGTACGGTTCAACGATGTCGTTGCCCGATACGCGGAGTTCGAGCATATAATCGATTTTATCGCCCGATATGCCGTCGGGGTCATATACATATCCGTCAGGACCCGATATCGTCACAACTTTTGCACCGAGTTCAGTGGCCTTAAGAGCTGCACCCCAAGCCACGTTTCCGAATCCCGATATGCCTACGGTCTTGCCTTTTATCGACTCGCCGCGGCGGGCAAGCATGTCGTTGACAAAATATATGGCGCCGTAACCGGTGGCTTCGGGGCGTATACGTGAACCGCCGAAGTCAAGTCCCTTGCCGGTGAATGTGCCGGTATGTTCGTCTACAAGTTTCTTGTACATGCCGTACATATAGCCGACTTCGCGACCGCCTACGCCGATATCGCCGGCAGGTACATCGCGGTCGGGACCGAGATTTTTCCACAATCCAAGTATAAATGCCTGACAGAAACGCATTATTTCACGGTCGCTCTTTCCACGGGGCGAGAAGTCGGAACCGCCTTTAGCACCGCCCATGGGGAGGGTGGTCAGCGCATTTTTAAATGTCTGCTCGAAACCGAGGAACTTAAGTATCGATAAGTTGACTGATGCGTGAAAACGTATGCCGCCTTTGTACGGGCCAATGGCGTTGTTGAACTGTACGCGGTAACCGATGTTGGTCTGTACTTCGCCTTTGTCATCGATCCATGTCACACGGAAGGTGACGATGCGGTCAGGCTCGACCATACGCTCGATTATGCGGGCTTTTTCAAACTCGGGGTGCTTGTTATAAACGTCGCTTACCGACAAGAGCACCTCTCTTACAGCCTGAAGATATTCTTTCTCTCCGGGGTGTTTTACCTCAAGGGCATTCATGATACTATTGATATCCATATCTAATAGAGATTAAATATTGAATGATATACGCAAATGTAAACATTTAATTTTAAATAAAGGAGGGAAAAATCATGATTTTTTTCTGCTTTATTTAATGTTTAAAAGCATGTTTGAGCTATCATTCAATATAGCAACAGCTTGCAATTTGCTATTGTGTTTATCTGATAGGAAGCAAAAGCGCCCGGCATTACTGACAATTTGCCAGAAATGTCGGGCGCTTTATAAATAGGTATATCATATAACAGTTGTCTTGCAATAGCAATATGCGATCTGCCTATAGGCCTGTCTTGGCAGATTCACCAAAAGTGCGGTTGATGCGTATCTTCTGAGACACATCGCCGGCGCTCAATGTCAGATTGATTTGTTCTTGAGGCTTGCCCGACATATCAGTCTTGAAAGTACAGTGCAGTATGTTGTCTTCAATTGATAATCGACACCAGTCGTTAATATACGTTGTACGGTTTTCGTCATTGTCAGGGATATAATTGTCAACCGATAAAATCCAAAATACTTTATAATTTGCACACTTCAAAAACAACTCGCCACCTTTATAATTAACGTCAATTACGTATCCCGAGATACCAAAATAGTTATCGGATATGGTTATCGCATCTTCGTTATGATTGGATATTTCCCATTTCATCGAAGGCCAATCGCCATCGTATTCATCATTGTCATCACTACAGGATATGATTAAAAAAGCAATTATAATGGCCGGTAACAGGGTTTTGAATGATACGATTTTCATAATGTGATTAATTTTCTTGTTTTAATTATATAATCACCGAGAAATCAAAATAATGCATGTGAATTAGACCTTTAATATTTTTTAACCTAAATTCATTCTTTATACAATCCTGTCAAAGAGCGGGGGATATTGCATATTCTTGTCGTAACCATGCATCGGCCCGATTCTATGGGGCAGTTTATACGAGGTGAGTTGTATATGACTCCGTCAATGGCTACAGCAAGCCTTTCACCTATATTCTCGCGCGTCAGTTTCTCAAAGATTGATGCGTCATGAAAGCTGAACGGTATGTTGACAACATCTTCACCCCAATAAGGCTCTGCGATGATAGTGTTGATCGCTACACGTTCAGTCAACAGCGGCGGAATAAAATAAAACAGGGCATTGTACGTCGATATGCTGTCAACTCTCGACTCCCAAGTCCAAGATATGTTTTCAGGAAATGCAATCTCTTTTAGTTTTTCAGATACAAAGGCGGTGTCGCTCGACGCAATATTGTAAATGTCGAAATTTACGCCGAGCGAATCGCGTACATAATCATCGGAGCAAACGCTATATATCGATACGTTTGCTTTTTCGGAACAATAGCCAGACAGACATGTCAAGACCGCAGCTATTGCAATATATCGAGTAAAGATTGTCATCGCAATGAAATTTGGCAAAGTAAGTCATAATTTTCTTCTTTGCGATAAAACAAAGTTGAGACTTATGCTTTTTCGTGAATTTTAACAGGTAGCGCACGGCAATAAAAAAGCCCGACTTTAGTAGTCAGGCTTTAAGATGGTTGTTGATCGTATTATTTGTTGGTGTTGTTCTGCGGTTTTGCAGTCGGTGCTTTGCGGTCGCCGTGATGTTTATTACCGGGACGTTTCATATCCTTGTTCTTACCGGTGATGCCACGCTTGTCATGATGTATACCGGCTTTCGGACCCGGCTGGTTGAGAACTATGTTTTCAAGGAATACCACGTACTGGTCCGGTCCGAGTATTTCTTTAACGCTCTCAAGATATTCTTTTTTGCAAGCCTTCATGGCTTCCGCGCGCTGGGCACGGTCGGCCTTTACCTTTGCTTTGCACTCTTTGGCCTTGGCCTCACGTTTTGCCTTTGTCTCTGCTTTCAAAGTCTGGAGCTTGGTCTGCTGATCGGGAGTCAGAGTTATGCCGATAAACGGATCGGGACGGTCACACTTCAATGCCGGGCATGCTGTGCTGTCAGCACATGTTGCAGGACAGTTTTTGGGTTTCTGCGCGAAAGCATTGAATGAAAACATCGATGCGGCCATAACGACCGTTGCTAAAAAAATCTTCTTCATAATTTTGTTAAATGGTTAAGTTAATTGTTTTCGTTTGTCCATTTGACATAAATAACAAACGGGCGTTTAAAAAGACGCCCGTGATTAACTGATATTTAACAATTTTATATTTTCATTTAGACGATAGCCGTCTATCGTATGCGGTCGTAGCTCTTGAGTATATTCTCATCATGACGTATACGTGCTATTGCCCAGACGGTCAGCACCAATGCCATGGGGGGGAGACATAACGACCAATTCCATACAACGCCCGATTGTGCGTCAATATTACATATATATAATATGGTGGCGGCGCACACACATATGTCCAATATTATGCCTGCCAGCGATATCTGTTTTTGCAGACGGGTGACACGAAACAGGAAGACAGCGATAAACAGCAACAGCCCCGTAAGCAGCGACACGATGAATACGGGTAGTACATTTATCGGCTTCACGATTGTGAGCATATCCTTGTCTACAATATCACAGAGGGGCAGGAATGCGAAAAGACACATGCTTAGTCCGGCCAGAAACAGCAATACCGATTGCCAACGTTGAATAACCATAGTTATAATAGATTTAGAATTAAATGATTGTACGACAAAATTACAACACTTCGGCAAATATTTCGTAACTTTGCAGCCGTAAAATTTGATAACAGGTATATTTAAGGTAATAAGATGATAGCGGTCAACAACTTAACCCAGCAATTTGGTAAGAGGGTTTTATTTCAGGATGTCAATCTAAAGTTCACTCCCGGCAACTGTTACGGTATAATCGGCGCCAACGGAGCCGGTAAGTCTACTCTGATGCGTATATTGAGCAATCAGCTTTCACCGACCCACGGGACGGTGTCGCAAGGTCCGGGCGAGAGAATGTCGGTACTTGAACAGGATCACTTTAAGTTTGACGAGTGTACGGTACTCAATACCGTCCTGCAGGGCCATACGGTATTATGGGATATAATGCAGGAGAAAGACGCTATCTATGCCAAAGCCGATTTTTCCGACGAAGACGGTGTAAGGGCCGCAGAGCTTGAGGAGAAATTTGCCGAGCTCGAAGGCTGGAATGCCGAGAGCGATGCCGCCGCGTTGTTGAGCGGTCTCGGCATCAAGGAAGACAAGCACTATATGCTCATGAAAGACCTCAGCGGTAATGAGAAAGTGCGCGTACTTCTTGCCAAAGCGCTTTTCGGCAATCCCGACAATCTTCTGCTCGACGAGCCTACCAATGACCTTGACCTTGATACGGTGGCTTGGCTTGAAGATTATCTGTCAAAATGCGAGAACACGGTTCTCGTTGTGTCGCATGACCGTCACTTTCTTGACTCCGTATGTACTCATACGCTCGACATAGACTATAACAAGATGACACTTTTTGCCGGAAACTACAGTTTCTGGTACGAGTCGTCGCAACTTGCGCTGCGTCAGCAACAGCAGCAGAACAAGAAGGCTGAGGAAAAACGCAAGGAGCTGTTGGAGTTCATACAGCGTTTCTCGGCCAATGTAGCCAAGTCCAAGCAGACAACTTCACGAAAGAAGATGCTTGAGAAACTTAATGTCGAAGAGATCCAGCCGTCATCGCGCCGATATCCGGGCATAATCTTCACCCCGTCGCGTGAGCCGGGCAACAAGATCCTTGAAGTGCACGGACTTACCGCTTCGGTAGACGGCGACGTACTCTTCAAGGACGTGAATTTCGCTATCGAGAAGGGTGACAAGGTGGCATTCCTGAGCCATGACCCGCGTGCCATGACCGCTCTGTTCGAGATTATAACCGGCAACCGCAAGCCCGATGCCGGAAGCTATGATTGGGGCCAGACTATAACCACGGCATATCTGCCGCTTGACAACTCGGCATTTTTCAATACCGACATGAATCTTGTAGACTGGCTGTGTCAGTGGAGCGAGGATTCGAGCGAGATCTATCTTAAAGGGTTTCTCGGCAAGATGCTTTTCTCTGGCGAAGAGGTGCTTAAGAAAGCATCGGTGCTGTCGGGAGGCGAGAAGATGCGCTGTATGATAGCCCGTATGATGATGAAGGACGCCAATACGCTCATTCTCGATTCACCCACCAATCACCTTGACCTTGAGTCAATACAGGCTTTCAACAATACTCTGCAGGGCTTCAAGGGCAATGTCATATTCGCTTCTCATGACCATGAGTTTATACAGACAGTGGCCAACCGCATTATCGAGCTGACACCCAACGGCATCATCGACAAGATGATGGACTATGACGACTACATAACCGACGAGCGAGTGGCTGCCGCTAAAGAACGCTTGTATAACAACGCATAAACTATAAAGATATGGTAAAGCATATAGTAACCTTCAAACTTGAAGGTACACCCGAAGAGCGCCGTAAAGTTGCCGAGGCATTCAAGTCGGCATTGATGGCGCTTCCGTCATCGATCGACGTGTTGGAGTCAATGGAAGTCGGCATTAATGAGAATCCCGCTGAAGACTGGGATGTGGTTCTGACAGCCGTCGTGCCTACTATGGCCGACGTGGCGGTGTACGCCAAGCATCCTGACCATGTGGCGGCTGCGGCGTTGCTCGCCGGACATAAATCGGCACGCGCTTGTGTAGATTACGAGTTCTGACATCAGGATATGTGGTGAAACAGCTCGCGAAATCCCGGCTGCGCACCTATCACGGTCAGTACGTCGCCCTTTTCAAGATGCATGTCGGGTGTTGCAGTGTCGACAGCCTGAAGCACGTTGTCGGTGATGCCTAAAAAGTTTCGGCGGGGTGTAGGGCGAGAGACAGCGAGCAGTCTTATGTGAAAATCTTTTTCGAAATCCAGATCGTTTATTGCGGTGCCTACATAATAGTCGGGCACCGTAAATTTTATTATATAGCGGTCATTGTCTATGCGCATTGAGTCGACTTTGCTGCCAAGCTCGAGCTCGCGGGTGAGTTCTCTCGCCGCACGCTGCTCCGGCGTAAGTATGCGGTCCACGTTAAACCCGTGAAGTATTGTCTCGTGGATCTCGTCGACGGCTCTTGCGTATATGCGTACTACCCCGAGCTTTCTTAGTAAAGCTACTGTCTTTACGCTTGCTCCGAAGTTTTCGCCTATGGCCACAATGACAAGGTCAACCGTTTTAAGCGGAAGTACCGACAAAGCGGCTTCATCGGTGGAATCGATGATGTATGCGGTCGATATTTTGTCTTTTACGGCTTCGACCAATGTAGGATTATGATCGGCCCCTATGACCTCATGGCCCATTGCCGTAAGGTCGGTGGCGAGATTCGCACCGTATATTCCAAGTCCTATTATAAGATATCTCATATAGTATAATTATAGTTAGTTTATAATCAGATTGTCGGTAGGGAATGCCACGGGCTTGTCGTGTTGATTGCCCGTAACGCCTATGAGCAGCGATATTATGCCTACGCGCCCCAAGAACATGGCGGCTATGAGCAGTATTTTTGAGGCGCCGCAAAGCAGGGGAGTTATGCCAAACGATGACCCGACGGTAAACAGCGCCGACGAGGCTTCGAAAACAAGGCTCCGGGCTGACAGTCCGGGCTCAAACATCATAAGGAGTACGACTATCAGGAAGTAAGACAGTATCGACAGTGTGACAACGGCATTAGCGCGTCGTATGGAACCGGTCGATATGGTGCGGTTAAATGCCGTGACTTTATTATGTCCGAGTATTATAGCTTTCAGATTTATAAGAATAGCGGCAAATGTGTTTACCTTTATACCGCCGGCCGTAGACTGCGAGGCTCCTCCGATCCACATGAGCAAAAGTACAAATACGAGAGTTACGTTAAGAAATCCCGCCGGACTTACCGATACGAAACCCGAGCTGCGCGGGGTGGTCGAGTTGAAGATTGACTGTACTATTTTGTCGTACAGGCTGAAGCCGGCGAGCGAGTTATTGTACTCAAATGTGAAAAATGCTACGATGCTTACCGCAAATATGATGAGCGTCGTATATAATGCCACTTTTGTATTGAGGCTGTATATATGTACCGGACGGCCTATGCGTCGGCGCCCTTTTATCATGCACCAAAACCGTTGCACATATTCAAGAAACACGTCGCGGAAATTGACCAATATCGGGAAGCCGATAGCTCCTGCAAGTGTTATTACGCTTATCACGAGGTATATCGATTGGTCGGAGTTCATCAGTACGGGATTGGCCATGCCCTCGGGCAGGTTGGAGAATCCTGCGTTGCAAAATGCCGACAAGGAGTGAAATGCCGAGAATATAATCTGGTCTTCAAGCGACATGTCAAGCAGCACATCGCGGATGGACCACCAGATGAACACAGCGCCCGCGGCTTCGATAGCTATAGTAAAAAGAAATATGTACAGCAACGTCGGTATAAGTGCGTTGATCGACTTGGTGTATATCATGTCCTTTACGATTAATTGACTGTATACAGAGTTGTTGCCACTGTAAAAAAGAGCGAAAAAGCTGGTGAAAGTCATGACTCCGAGCGCTCCGGTCTGTATGAGAAATGCGAGGACAAGCAGTCCGAGCGGAGTAAAAGTCGTGGGTATGTCTATCGACGTCAGTCCGGTTATGCACACCGCGCTTGTGGCTACAAACAACGAGTCGAGGTACTCTATGCCGTGGTATGTGCATTTGGGCATCATAAGCATGAACGACCCGAGCAGTATAAAGAACATGAAGCTGAGCGACAGTATAAGCGACGGATTGGTGCGCTTGCCCATTATTATCATTATGCCGTAGCTTATGTCGACGATGGCATAGGCTATAAGTATGCCGAGAAAAAACTTGTTGGAGTACAGCAATGTCTCAAGCCACGGTAGCCATGGATTGACAGGGCGGGGATACAGTACCGGAAGCAGGGTAAGCAGCATCGACAGGTCTACTATCCATTTTATGACGCGGGTGTTTCGCAACGTCGCTTTTATGTTGAACAGCAGATTGAAAAGTATGTTAGCCACGAATACTCCCTGTATTATGCGGAAGTAGTGCATGATGTGGCGCAATCGGCCAGGTTCATGATCATAGCCTACGTAGGCCATGGCGAGCAGAATGCAGCATACTGACGCGAAGAAAGTGATGACACGCAGTACACCGCATACGTCTCTTACCGCATTCATAGAGTGACGCAGTGCCCTTTCCCAAAATAAAACAGCGCCGAGAATGCGGCGCTTTATCCGTTGCAACAGATGTCTTACTCCGCTCATGTCAATAAAACGAAATAGGTGGCGGTAATGTTGCCGCCCGTTTCGTTATAAGTTTTCCGTGTCGGTTTTAGAGACGCGTTTTATGCTGTCTTGGCGTGCTTTTAGCTCTCGTTTGTATGCCTTTAGCTCCTGTTTATGAGCTTCATAATCCTCCTTATATGCCCACATCCACTTTTCTTTCCTTATGTCGGCTTCACACCTTGACGGCACAACATCGATAGGCACGAATTTGTATACCGCATCGGCCTCGATTGGAACGTTGTGATAGTTGGCGTTGGAAAATTCGACAAGGTGCAGCGTAGTTTTGTCTTCGATAATAAACTTGCGTCTTTCCAGAGCCACCCAATTGTCCTTATTGACAAAGAACATCAGATTCAATCCCGGATTCGGTAATAATACGGTAGGTGACACGCCTCCGAATTTAGTCTGCTTCGTACGCTCAAATATATCCACTGTCAATGTGTCGCCCTCTATCTTATAGATGCCTCCGCAAGTCCATACAGGCGCTTTGCCATATCTTTTCGATATCATACCGGTCAACTCGGGCACATACAGACCCTCGTACTTTCGGGAGTCTTTGTCGAACTTAAACGACACGCAGGTGCCGTCTTTATAAAATACAAGATCAATATCGTCCCATGCTATGTACGATGAATCTACTCCGTCCACATAATGCTGGCGTGGCAGGATGTTATAATAATAGCCTTGTATATTCAGCAGGCTGTCAATATTGGTGACGGTATCCCATTTGTATTGGGCTACAGGTTTTGTGTCGCCGAAAATTTTTGACGGCTTGGTGCTCATACAACTTACCAAAGATATCATGACCAACAGCACCGCTGTCAGTGACACAACGTTGCGATACTTATGGTGCACATACTTTTCATCGGATTGTCTCATATTCATAAAATTAGTTTAGTTAACAGTCGTTGGATTTATATCATTCTTTTATCCGGATGTTTCATTTTTTTGTGAGTTTGGAGTTGAGTTTGCGGGCGCGTTTGAGGCTGTCCTTACGGGCTTTTAGCTCTCGTTTATAGGCTTTCCATTCATCCTCGTTTTCCCACATCCACTTTTGTTTTTTTATGTCCACATCATATGAAGACGGTATGGTGTCAACATTTACAAATTTATAAATACCGTATACATTTACTATTCTATTATTGGCGTGAGAAAGTTGACATAGTTTAAGTGTATTTCGGTCAACTATTATAAATTTGCGTGTCTCAAGGGCATACCATTTAGATATGTTCAAGATATTTGCTTTCTCATATATCTCAACCGATAAAGTATCGTTAGATATATTATATATACCTCCATATGATTTTGTAAATGGTACCTCTTTATTTTTAGTTACGTAGGGTATAATATTGTTTAAACTGTCACCTTTAAAAATTTCGTAATTGTCTTTAAACGAAAGATGATCCACTGTCCCGTCTTTGTAAAAAATATAAAGCATATAATCAATCCAGTTAGATGACATATCGTATTTTTCTATAGTTTCCGTAGTGTCTTTTTTTGCATAATATACTCCTGAAGCGCAATAATAATATCCATCGGTATTTATCTTATCAGTATAATTACCGAATTTATATTGTAATGTCGGTTGTGGTGTGAAATTTTTTGCGGTATAAAAAAGGCCACACCCGGTTGAGCCTAAATATATTATAAGCGTCATAAGTGTTTTTATTTGATGCAATTTATTCATAAATACAACTATTACCAGATACTTATCGGAGAATTATATCCATTCTGATAAATACTATTGATTACTTTCCTTTATTTGGGACTTTTGAAAATTGTCAATGCTGTCCTTACGGGCTTTTAGCTCGCGTTTGTAAGCCTTTAATTCTTGTTTATAGGCTTTCCAGTCGTCTTTATTATCCCAAAGCCATTTCTTTTTACGAGCCTCTACATAAAAAGAAGGCGGGATAGTATCAACAGGTACAAACTTATATAACAGATTAGTATCTATGGTATCTGTTCCTGTTTTATCATAAACTATATTTTTAGATAGACATAATGTGCTTTTATCCACTATATCAAATTGCTGGCTGTATATTTCCCAATAAGGTCGAGCTAAAAACCCGTTTAGGCGTTTTATGTAAAAATCGGCTTTTATGATATTATTATCTATTTTATAAGCTCCACCGGAGGATACGAATGTATCATATATTTTATAATACATAACATCAGGCATAGTATAGATATATGGCATCAATTGTGTCAGAGAATATCCTATAGTATCACAGAACTGGTCCTTAAAATCAAAAGATACACATGTACCGTCGGAATAAAATATATACCCTCGGTTAGGTTTGTCGGCACGACAATAATAACCGTTAATATTAATTTTATCATAAATATGGGTGAGGTAGGCAGCCGACAATAGCGTTTTGTCGCACTTAGGTTTATAGTTATGACCGGAGTCATATAAGGAACATCCGGCCATGCTTATAATAATGACCAAATACAATATATTTCTATATATTCTCATAATCTATCATTTTTAATGATGCTTTTTATGTTGTTTGAGTTCTTTTTTATAGGCGTCCCAGTCTTCCTTGTATTTCCACATCCATTTTTTCTTTTTCAAATCATTATTATATGGGTCCGGAACTATTTTAAGCGGTGTAAATTTATATTCGACGTCACCGTTAAACTCTTTTCCATCTTCATCTATACGTTGAAAAAGTCTTAACGTATTTTTATCTAAAATTTCAAATTTATCAGTACAAAATTCCAGCCAAGTCTGAATATACATTATATTGTTCCTTTCATAAAAATCGATTGTCAATGTATCCCCTGATATAGTATAAATACCGTTATACTTATTCCATAAAGCCAAATTACCGGGCTTTCTTGAAACGAGCAAACCGAGGTCTCTAAGTGGCAATCCTTTTAAGTCACTAAGCTCGTTCTTAAAGTAATACGATATGCAAGTTTGATCTTTATATAAAATGAATATACTATTAGACTCTTTTGCATAATAATATCCATTAATATTCAGCTTTTCTTCGATTCGTGTATCTGCATCTGTTGCAAATAGCACTGTAGGGCTTTTACGATTAAAATCCTTTCTCGTATAAAAAAGTCCACAACCGGTCAACATCGTAATCATACTTAATATGATTGCTATCGTTCTCAAAAATGAAAAACCAATACTCATTAGTTTCATTAAATTAAGCGTATTACTTATTATTAACAATTTAATTAATCACCAAATACTTATTGGCGAATTGTATCCATTTTGATAAAAAAATCCTTGTGTCATGTTATTATAATTTTTAAATTTGGGAGTATTTATTTTTTCGTGGATCATGTTTTGTGTGATATTTTGTACAAGTTTGTGACTAATACCGAATCGTTGTATTTTATTCCCTGACTTAAAACCTATCCAAAATGGAGCACTAAACACGGCTCCGTTACTCCATACTTCCGGCTTTTCTTGGCCTGTTTCCATATTTTGATTATCTTTTATTCTATTAGTTTCACTATATCCAGATTCCACTTTACCATCATTTGTATTTACATATGTACCAATAGTGAAGTCTTTGAAACCAATCTCTACGGCACTGCTGCGCCAACGGTCATGTCCGCCACCGGCGAAAAGGTCATTGGAGACTCGGATTGATACGCCTCTCAGTAGGAGCGAGATTGTGCCTACGTTTTGAGAGCCGAGACGGTTGCCCTGAACGGTTTCGGAGTAGTAGTGGGTGAGGCCGTAGCCGGCACCCCAGCCGTCGTAAGCGAACGAGAAGTCGCCGCCGACATACTTGTTGCTCGCTCCGGCTGAAAGAGCGAACGACCAACCGCCGAACTGCATGGAAGCCATGGCCGAAACACCCGCCGTAAGTCCGTTGGGGCCTATTGAGAAGGCCGGCGATAGCGACAAGTTAACATGGTCGTTTATCGGTATAGGTATGGAGAGCATAGGGTGGTTGGCTATGCAGTTGGCTACCGAGTACTTCAGGTAATTGCCCACAGAACCACCGGCAAGCCCCATCGAGGCTCCACCCGTATTGTAGCCCAGCCAGCCCGACAGACCGGCCGAAATGCCACGCTTGATTGACGACATGCCCCAATGGCCCGTGGTGAAGCCGCTTTGCAGATAACCGGTCACTACTGATATAGCCGACACGATCAGGTCGTCGATGCCGAACCACTCGCCCGAGGCGTCGCGATACTTCAACGGATTGTTCAGGCAGTAGCTGTAACGGTTGAAACTCTGGCTCTCCGTGGGCGCCTGTACGTAGTTGTCGGTTGAGAAAAAGCGCCCCAACACCGGATCATATAGGCGACCGTTCATATTGATTATTCCGAACTCGTGATGATGTTCATGGCCCGAATAACCTCGCTGCAGCCCTATGGTGTTGAGCCCGATAGCGGGCACTCCCCAAGCATCATATTCTGCCGAGAAAACCTTGTTGCCCTCGGCGTCGGCAACCGATACGATACTGCCCTGTGCATCGGCAAAAGCGTAGTAGGGAGTAAAGCTGCCCCCGCTCGTAAATATGTGGGGAGGAGTGTTCATGGGAGGGGAGGTTAAGGAGGAGTGGGTATTATAGGTATTTGGTTGCGACAAGTTGGTTATTATCGCAAATGTACGTAATCAGATTGTAATTTGCAACTAATTGAGGGAAAATAGTTATGCATTTACGTCAGAATAGAAGTGACTTGACGTTGTATGCGGATTGGGCGGCAGGATGACGTTATGTTTTTTCAAATAAAATTGCGATGATAAAAAGATAATGACTAATTTTGTAATATAATAATTCAACTCATTAATCACTATGGCTGAAATATCAGAAGAAATCAATGAAGAGAAAGGCGGCTTGAACTTTGTCGAGCAAATAGTACATGACGATCTCGAGGCCGGGAAAAACGGCGGACGGCTCAATACACGTTTCCCGCCGGAGCCTAACGGATACCTGCACATAGGTCATGCCAAGGCTATCTGCATGGATTTCGGTATTGCAGAAAAATTTGGCGGAACATGCAATTTGCGCTTCGATGATACAAACCCTACAAAAGAAGATGTCGAATATGTCGACTCGATAAGGGAAGACATCCACTGGCTCGGCTTTGACTGGGGCGACCGCGAGTACTACGCGAGCGATTATTTCCCTCAGCTTTATGACCTTGCCGTGCGCATGATAAAGGAGGGTAAAGCGTATGTAGATCATCAGACATCGGAGCAGATTGCCGAGCAGAAGGGTACTCCTACACAGCCCGGTGTGAACTCGCCTTACCGCGATCGACCGATAGAGGAGAATCTTGACCTGTTTACCCGCATGAATGCCGGCGAGTTTGACGAGGGCACTTACGTGCTGCGAGCCAAGATAGACATGGCTTCGCCCAACATGCACTTCCGCGACCCGATAATGTACCGTATCATAAAGTATCCGCATCATCGCACCGGAACGACATGGAAAGTATATCCCATGTATGACTTCGCCCACGGTCAGAGCGATTATTTCGAGGGTGTCACTCACTCCATCTGTACATTGGAGTTTGTGCCTCACCGTCCGCTCTATGAGTATTTCGTAAAAGAACTTGCCGATGAGAGCTATTGCCCGCGACAGATAGAGTTTAACCGATTGAACCTCACTTACACAGTGATGAGCAAGCGTAAGCTGCTTCAACTCGTGAAAGAGGGATTGGTGGCAGGATGGGATGATCCGCGAATGCCGACTATATCGGGTATGCGTCGCCGCGGCTTTACACCCGCTTCCATCAAGAACTTCATAAACATGATAGGCTATACCAAATTTGAGGCTCTCAACAGCATATCACTGCTTGAACATGCGGTAAGAGAGGATCTTAACAAGGTGGCCACACGTGTTATGGCGGTGATAAATCCCGTAAAGGTCATCATTACCAATTATCCTGAAGGACAGGAAGAGGTCCTTGAAATGGAAAACAATCCTGAGGATCCTACAGCCGGCACCCATAAAATGCCGTTTACGCGTGAAATATACATAGAGCGCGATGACTTTATGGAGAATCCGCCGAAGAAATTCTTCCGTCTCGCTCCTGACGGCGAGGTAAGACTGAAAGGCGGCTATATAATAAAATGTACGGGATGCAAAAAAGATGCCGACGGCAACATTGAGGAGATTTACTGTACATACGACCCCGACACACGTAGCGGCCTACCCGGAAGCATGCGCAAGGTCAAGGGGACGTTGCACTGGGTATCGGCCGCACATGCTACCGACGCTACCGCCCGGTTGTATGACCGTCTGTTCTCAGTGGAGAATCCCTCCGAAGAGAAAGACAAGGACTTCCGTGAGATGCTGAATCCCGACTCTCTGAAAATAGTTGAAGGCATAAAGGTAGAGCCGTTCTTGGCCGAGAACGCGAAAGTAGGCGGTCACTTCCAGTTTCAGCGCATCGGATACTTCACCCTTGACCCCGACTCAGCACCCGACAACCTCGTATTCAATCGCACCATGCAATTGAAAGATACTTGGGAGAAACTGCAAAAAAAGTAAATTAATGGATAGCGAACAGCGCCGTGTAAGAAAATTATACCAACAGTTCAGAAGGGACTTGACAAAAGGTGATATACCCTCCGATTATGACGAAAACGATTTAATCGAGATATATGACTTCGCCTCTGATAACGGCGATGAATATGTGCAATTGTCGGTCCTTCTGAGCGCTGCTCGCATATATCCTGACAGTGAAGAGCTGTCGCAACGCCGGGGATATTATTTTTACGACCGGATATCGCTCGCACAGGGAGCTTACGATATGGCTTCGGTTCATAAGACAGAATCTGCATTATGGGCCATATTATGGGCGCTTCTGCAGTCGCCGTCGCGTGAAAATGACCCGGAAAAAGCTTTTGATGACATACTCAACCGGTACTCTGACTACGATGACGAGACTATAATACAGCTTGTGAGCGCATGCTGTTATAATAATCTTTACAGCTGGCTCAAAAAGCGAAAAAACGACATACAGAAGCGGTGTCTGTATCCCGACACATTTCTCTACGAGTTAAGCGAAGAAGCTCATCTGCGCGGCGACAACAATTATGCGGTGGAACTGCTTGAGGAATTGACACGTATGGTGCCCTTCAATGCCTCTTACTGGGTATTGCTGTCACAGAGCTATTTTGATCTTGACGATAAGGTGAACGCGTTGTCGGCTGTCGAATACGCTCTTGCCATAGATGCCAAGTCGACGAGTGCTCTTACTCAGAAGATGACTGTGCTCTTCAACATGAAAGACGGTGTTGACGAGGCTATACGCATAGGAGCCGATCTCCTCAAAGATGTTACTTTTGATTTCGATTTATTATATCAGTACGTGTTCATGCTCTCTTCGGTAAACGAATATAAACGTGACGCCGCTGAATTGATGTCGGAATACATCGAACGTTTTCCTGACAACAAGGAGCTGATAGACCACCTGCTCGAATTAGAGTTTGAAGATCTGAACCGCAAGGCTCTTGACCGGTATTACAGATACAGTCCGGCAGAAAATGTGTGGATGGACTGGGCTAAAGAGTATCTTGAACTCGGAGCTTATAAAGTGAGCCGAGACATACTGATGTCATACCTGACAAATTCAGGTTCGTTGCCTGAATGGACGACTTTGTTCGAGTCATTATACAGACTTGGCGATTATGCTTTGATATGCGCGTTATATGACTTGTATCTGGCATCTGACAGCGAAGCCATGGTCACAATGATGGATAGGCTTCTGTTGCTGCTTGCCCATATCAGATGCAAAAATATCAAGGTGGCATCGTTTATGGCAAGGTCTATTCTCGACACCGACCTGACACACATACATGACTATGAGAAGCGCATGCAGCACGAAGGCATCAAACAAGTTACGACGCGGATTGCCGATAGCTTATCGGCCAATGGAGCGGACTTCGACATCGCGTCGTTGGACCCGTTTCGTTAACCGGCTATCGAAATAACCGAACGGAATTATCGAAAAAATCCGCTGCCGACAGCCTTTATGTAGGTTGACTTATCTGTTATTTTGCCGATGAAAAAAAAATGAAGATTATGTCAACTGAAATGTTATTCTGGTTTATTATTGTGGGTATAGCTGTAATAGCCGTCATCGGTTACTTTATTTATAATGCCGATAAACTTAGGGGCCGGCATTTTCATTATATAGATATTGATCATTACGATATCTACTGCGACGATGATGACTGCGAGGACTGAAGCCGAAGAGGCAAGCCGTTTTCTGGCTATTTATTCTTCTTGCCTATGGAGCTACGGCGCCACATGTATAAGAATTACCAAAAATGTCAGCCGTATGGCCATGCGTTTCGGCTATAAGGCTGACATAACTATATTTCCTAAACATGTATCGGTAGCCGTGACCGGATTGGATAACGACAATTACGCGCTATATACATCGGCCATAGGCCCTATATCGGTCAGTTACAACGCCAACTCACTGATGAGCCGCTTAAGTTGGAAAGTAGCCGACGGAAAAATGTCATTATCCGACGCTACGTCAGTGATTGATAAGATAAAGCATCTGCCGAAGATGAGCATCTGGACGGTCATGCTGCTCGTAGTGCTTGCCAATGCCTCGTTTTGTCGTCTGTTTGGCGGTGATCCGATAGCGATGGGTATAGTGGCTTTTGCAACGTTGTTGGGCTATACGGTGAAAAACATCTGTCTTGCCAATGGTGTTGACCTGCGTGTAACCGTCATAATAGCGTCATATCTTTCCGCCATCATAGGCACTGCCGGATATATATTTGATTGTACATCTACTCCCGACATAGCCATTGGTACAAGTGTGCTGTATCTTATACCGGGTATACCTTACATAAATTCAGTAAGCGACATGCTTGACGGACATTACCTGTGCTTCTTCAGCCGTATGATGCAGGCTGTGATACTCACCGGATGCATAGCGGCCGGTCTTACTTTGGGTTTTCTGACGATGAACATGAATGTTTTTTAATTATGGAGATTTTACTTGCAATAATTGAAGATGCCGTGTTTGCCGCAATTGCCGCTATCGGATTTGCCGCTATAAGCAATCCGCCAAAAGTAGCCTTTAAGTATTGTGCTCTTATTGCCGCTGTCGGTCATGCGCTACGTTATTGTCTTGTGTCGTTGGGCGGCCTTCACCTCGTGTGGGGTAGCTTTGTAAGTGCATTTGTCATCGGATGTCTCGCCATATGGTTTGCACCAAAGGTAAAATGTCCGCCCGAGACATTTGCTTATCCGTCACTGCTGCCTATGATACCGGGCATATATGCATACAAAGCACTGCAAGCTTTCCTGATGATGTTCGGGCAGACAAGCGAAGCGGACTTTACACATTATGCCTATTTGCTTGAATTTAATGCAGTTACATGCGCGTTTGTAGTTTTCGCAATGGTGCTCGGCCAAATGATACCGATCTTTTTGTTTAAGCGCAAATCTTTTACGGCTACGCGCGGTTAATATTCAAGGAATTGCTATTTTTGTATGAATACAATATCCAACACGTTATGAAGAGCTATATATTATGGAGTACGATTTTACTTATGCTGACATGCATAAGTTGCAGAAAAAACACTGAGACAGCCGGTGACGCGCCATCGGGTACCGACAGCATTGCGTTAACTGCTGACGAGCCGATAACGATAAAATCGGTTTGGGATTATTATCCGGCATCAACACAAATCGTGAATGTAAATGCAATCAGCCCTTCAGGTCGTCATTTTAATGATGATGACGCATATAAGCTGGAGATTATGCGTGACTCCTTGTGGATTAATGTGGCCCTTGACTCCATAACCGGTGTCTCATACGGCAAAATCGTAACGGATGATTCTTGTTGTCATACACAACATATCACACTCAAGGCTTCGGCTCCATTGGTGCCCTGCGTTTACAGAGTACTCCGTGTTGGGGAAGATGGCGATACCGTCCGTACCGGTTTTGAAGTGTTAAGCGGCAAGGATGTTGTCAGACGTCTGAACAACGGCATTATAATGGATTATTTTAGCGCTGAAAATACAGAAAAGGATGATACGATAACAGCCAATATATGTGCTTGGGGTGTGGCGGCAAACGATACTATCGACATTGAGCTACGACACGATACACCCGAGTTTCACGAGCGTTTCTATAAAAAAGTGTTGAGCTATTCCGCATTGAGGTTTAACGGTCGGTCTCGACCTAATGTTTATAGCGGTCCGATAATTACCGATACATTAGGAGTAAGTATGACTACCGATGCCGAAGTATATCCCGATACAATATCGGAAGTTACGTTCTTTATCCATAATAAGAGCGACAGGACTCTTTGTTACGGCACACCCTATACCGTTGCCCGTAAAATCGACGGCCGTTGGGAGGAATTGTATCAGGGAGGTATCTGGAATATGCCGTTGTACGGACTTCATGCCGGAGCAAGCAGCGAATTTATGAAAGCGAATCTGCATCGGTTGGTTAATGACATAACTCCGGGCGAGTATATCATTTATAAGAATGTGTATTTTGACGGAGACAAAGACAATAGGTGGAATATTTCAGCGCGTTTTACAATAAAATAGGTTTATGGAACTAAGACAACTCAGATATTTCGCAAAAGTGGCCGAAACTCTCAACTTTTCAGAAGCGGCCAAGATATTATGCATAACCCAAAGTACGTTGTCACAACAGATAAGGCAGCTTGAAACTGAAATGGGAGTCGCTCTTTTTGAGCGAAACAGCCATGCCGTTGCTTTGACCGAAGCGGGTGAGCATCTTTTGCCGCAGGCGATAACCACAATCGACGAAGCCGATACTTGCATGGAAAAGATACTTGACCTAAGGCGTCTGCTTACCGGCACACTAAATATAGGCGTGACATATTCGTTCAGTCCTATGATAAGCGAACCGCTAATATCATTTATGAAGCTTTATCCTCATGTCAAACTGAATATCTATTATAAGACGGTCGATGAACTTATGGATATGCTGCGTAAGCGTCAAGTTGATTTTGTACTTGCATTCAAGCCGATGGAAGTCGGCCCGGACGTGACGTTTCATACTCTTTTTGACAGCCGTCTGTCTGTAATAGTCAGGGAGGGACATGCATTAAGTTCTCGTAAGGAGCTTAATTTTGACGATATAAAAGATTGCGATTTCGCGCTGCCTATGCGAGGCATGCAGGCCCGCAACAAACTGTCGGCAATAATAGGGGAGAGTATTACCGATCTAAGGATAAAAGCAGAACTTAATGAAGTCAATATTCTACTGCATCTTGTGCGTTCGACCGATATTGTAACTATACTTGCCGAGGCAACGCTGCACGGTCATGCAGGCATAAAAGCCATCCCGCTCAATATCACGGGCAGCGATATGGCGGGATGTGTGCATGTACTTAAGAACAGTTACCGAAAGCATTCGGCAAGTGAATTTCTAAAACTTCTCAGTGAATCAAACGCCGTACGGCAGCGTGTCAGCGAGTGGCTTTAGAAAGTGTTTACGACAGTACGTATGGCTGTCAGCCGTTTAAGCAGTTCGGGAAGTTGCTCCAGAGGCAGCATGTTGGCGCCGTCACTTTTAGCCATTGACGGCTCACGGTGAGTCTCTATAAACAATCCGTCGACTCCTGTAGCGATACCGGCTCGTGCGATGGTCTCGATCAGGTCGGGACGTCCGCCTGTCACTCCGGCCGGCTGATTGGGTTGCTGAAGCGAGTGCGTGGCGTCAAGGATAACCGGAACTCCAAACTTCTGCATGGCTGGAATGCCACGATAGTCTACGATAAGGTCCTGATAACCGAAAGTAGTGCCACGTTCGGTTATAGCCACTTGGTTGTTGCCGGCATCCATGACTTTACGTACGGCATGCTCCATAGCTTCCGGCGACAGAAACTGTCCTTTTTTTATGTTGACCATTTTTCCGGTACGTGCTGCAGCTATGAGCAGTTCGGTCTGACGACAAAGGAAGGCCGGGATCTGGAGTATATCTACATATTCGGCCGCTATAGCGGCTTCTTCTTCGGTATGGATATCTGTAACGACCGGAATGTTGAATGTTTCACGGACTTTGCGAAGTATTTTTAAAGCTTTTTCGTCGCCTATACCCGTGAACGAATCTATTCGCGAGCGATTGGCTTTACGGTAAGACCCTTTGAATACATAAGGTATATTGAGTTTGGCGGTGATGTTACATATATATTCGGCTATGTCAAGAGCCATTTCCTCTCCTTCTATTACACACGGGCCGGCAAGCAGGAAAAAGTTGCCGGTTGACGATGAATTAAGATAACGTAGCATATCTGTTGGTTTTATTGTTTCAATTGATTTATTATATGTATTGTATCGCAGACGACAAGTGCGGCGGTCTCGGTGCGGAGTCTGTTCTCACCGAGCGATATCGGCATGAATCCGGCATTGATGGCTGCCGATATTTCCTCCTTTGAAAAGTCGCCTTCGGGACCTATGAATATAAGCACACTGTCGGCTACAGGACGATATTCGCAGGCAAGTAGCTTACGAGGTATGGACGGATCGCAGTAAGCGATAAACTTTTGATCGGCAGTGCACGATTGCACAATCTCTTTAAATGAGCGCATTGGAGTTATCTCAGGCAAAACGGTCTTTAACGACTGTTTCATCGCCGATACAGCAATGCGTTGCAGGCGGTCGACCTTGATATCTTTGCGTTCGGAGTACCGACAGTGGAGCGGTATTATCCGGTTTATGCCTATTTCTGTCAGTTTTTCGACCGTCCACTCCATGCGATCCATATTTTTTGTCGGAGCGACGGCTACGGTTATCTCCGTTGTCCATGACAGCGGAATAGCCGTTTTCGCTTCTATTTCCACCGTAGCATGACGTGGATTGTCATCTGTAAGGCGACATGAAAACCGATTACCTTTTCCGTCAATGACCTCAATCAAGTCGCCCGGTCTGGTGCGCAATACCTTGATGCAGTGTCGGGCCTCTTCTTCGGGAAGTGTCAGTTCGGTTTCTATCTCCGGAGCATAAAACTGTATCATATACTGCAAATAATTAGTTCTTATCAGCGATGGAGGTCATGCCGTCAGGCACATCGCCGTCAATGTCGGCCGCTTCGTCACCAGATATGGACGGATGACGGTCATTGTCACGGAAAACAAGCATGAACAATACGGCAATAACGAGTGCGTATGCGGCAAATATAAGCCATGACGTATGCCATCCCGATATTATGGCCTCATTATCGGTCTGTGAGTATACATAACGGTCAATCACAGCCTGAGCACACAAAGTTCCTATAGTGGCACCCACACCGTTGGTCATAAGCATAAACAGGCCTTGTGCGCTTGAGCGCAAAGAAGCATGTGTCTTGCTGTTGACATACAACGAACCCGATATATTGAAGAAGTCAAACGCTATTCCGTAGACAATCATTGACAGGATAAACAGCCACACGCCTGAACCGGGGTTGCCGATGCCGAAAAAGCCGAAACGCAAAGCCCATGCCAACATAGACATCAACATAACGATCTTTATGCCGAAACGCCGCAGGAAAAACGGGATGAGGAGTATGCACAGAGTCTCACTCATCTGTGACAATGATATAAGCGCGTTGGCGTTATGCACACCCCAGTCATTGGCATACTCCGGTATTGAGCCAAAGGCCTGAATAAACGGGTTGGCGAAACCGTTGGTTATCTGGAGGGCAACACCGAGAAGCATTGAGAAGATAAAGAATATAGCCATCTGCTTCTGACGGAAAAGCGTGAAAGCCTTAAGTCCGAACGCTTCAACAAAACCGCCCCCTTTTTTACCGCGATTTACCGGACATGAAGGCATAAGCAGGGCATAAAATACCATGACAAAGCTAAGTACTCCGGAGGTTATAAGCTGTGCATATGTATTCTGATAACCGGTAAAGTTGACAAACAACATGGCTACAATGAAGCCGACCGTGCCGAATACCCTTATAGGCGGAAAGTGCTTGATCGCATCAAGTCCGGCCTTTTCAAGCGCGGTATATGCCACTGAGTTGTGAAGACCTATAGTCGGCATAAAAAATGCCACAGAGAGAGAATATAGAGTAAACAGTATGCCGAATTCCGGAGCATCACCTGCAGTCATGCCGTACAAACCGGCGGCAAGCATGAATATTCCGGCCAACAGATGGCTTAATGACAATGTCTTCTGTGCAGGTATCCAACGGTCGGCTATAATACCGATCAATGCAGGCATGAATATAGATACAATGCCTTGCACGGCATAAAAAATGCCTATATTGCTTTTAAGTCCGACATTAAAAAGATAGCTTCCGAGCGAGGTAAGATAGGCGCCCCATACGGCAAACTCGATAAATGTCAGAAGCGCTAATTTGATTTTTATCGTCTTCATATGTTTTTATGATATAGTTTGGCTGAACGGTCTAATGCTGTTCGTTGCGTTTACGGTTAAGAATTTCGCTTACTTTTGCCGCCTCTTCGTAGTTCTCCTGTGCTATAAGTTTCTCCAACGTACGTTCAAGTTCTTCTATAGCATAATTCTCGAGTTTCGGACTGTCGGTTACTGTCTCTTCCTCGGCTTGACGGTGATTGTCGTCAGGCACGGTTTCTTCCAAAATAAATCCGGTTTCGTCAAGAATCTCTTTTGTCGTGTATATAGGTGACTTGGTGCGGAGCGCTATACCGATAGCGTCAGATGTGCGGGAATCAAGCACGATGGTACGGTCGCCGTCGGTAAACGTAAGCTCTGATGAAAATATACCGTCTTCAAATTTGTATATGAACACTTCCTTAAGTTTTACGCCGAATGCATGGGCAAAGCTGACAAAAAGGTCATGTGTCATGGGCCGCGGCGGTATTATGCTTTCAAGCCTGATAGCAATAGACTGAGCCTCTGACGCTCCGATGACAACCGGAATACGATAAGGTCCGTCGACCTGTGCGAGAATAAGGGCGTATGCCCCTGACTGTATCTGGCTGTATGAAATACCCAGAACCTTCAATCTTATACGTTGGTTGTCGCTCATAATATTATATTTTGTCCGGTAATTATGCCGCTTCCGTAACACAGATGGGATGCCGCATCGTAAATAACGGCAAACTGTCCCGGAGCTATGCCTTGTACACGGTTACACGACTCAATGACGTACTCGTCGGCAGACATACGTGTAAGTGTGGCCGGCAGGAATTCGGGCATATGTCGGTTTTTAAATGTTATATTTACACGGTCACAGCTATCCGGCCACGGATTGCCAGATATGAAGTGCATTTCGGCAAGATGAAGAGTTTTACCGTACTGCTTTTCCGTATCGTATCCTTGACTTACATATACGACATTGTCATGTATGTTTTTCTTTACCACATACCACGGACCGCCGCTAAGTCCGAGCCCTTTGCGCTGTCCTATGGTGTGAAACCAGAAGCCATTGTGCTCACCGAGTTTACGTCCGGTCTCAAGTTGGATAATCGGTCCTTTCTTTATGCCGAGATGACGTTTTATAAAGTCGTTGTAATTTATCTTACCGAGAAAACATATGCCTTGACTGTCTTTTCTGAAAGCATTAGGCATCTTTACCGCAATCGCCGTCTCCCGAACTTTGGCCTTAGGCATATCGCCTATGGGAAATATAAGATGAGAAAGCTGTTCGTAACTTATGCGGGCAAGAAAATCGGTCTGGTCTTTTACAGGATCAACAGCAGTGGCAAGATATATCTTGTCATCTACAACATCGGTAGTAGCATAATGCCCGGTAGCGGTTTTGTCAAATTCATGCCCCCAACGCTGTTCAAAATATCCGAATTTTATCATCTTGTTGCACATGATATCCGGATTAGGGGTCAGCCCCTGACGTACCGTGCGCAACGCATACTCCATGACATTGTCCCAATATTCTTCATGAAGTGACACCACTTCAAACGGACATCCGTATTTCTTGGCTATGAAACGACACATCTCTATGTCCTCTTCGGCCGAGCAATCGCCTTCGCCGTTGTCAAGACCTATGCGTATGTAAAATAAATGAAGGTCGTGGCCCTCTTCCTTTAATCGGTGGACAACTACAGCGCTGTCCACGCCTCCGGAGATAAGTACGGCTATCTTCACTGAATAGACTTGTTTTAAATTATATACTTTAGACTTCTTCGAGTTCGTCGCGCTCGTCCTTGCCGCGGCGCGATATTATGAAGAGAGAGATAAAATAATCCAATGATATTTTCCCCGGGCCGGCAATGATGAAGAAAATAAAAACGCCTATAAACATCAAAGGCAGATACCCGGGCTGTGTGCTTGACAGCGAATATGTGACAGTATCTGACAACATGTCATGCAATATGTGATATTCGGCTACCGACATGGCAATTATCGGAGGTAGCACCGCAAGGCGTGTAAGAAAACCGACCATGATAAAAAGCGAGCATATGACTTCGATACATATCATCATTATCAATGATGTCTCGCTATCCATACCGAGTATCGGAGGAAATGTATAACGCAGCGAGGAAAAATTGATCAAATGGCGTATGCCGAACTGAATAAACATTACGCCTACAAACAGGCGCAGAAACAATCGCGCGAGATTGCTGTAGGCATACCCCGTACTGCGTAAAAACAGGTTTTCAAAAAATATCTTCATAATCGCGCACTATTTTATTGTTGTTGGTCATTGCGTCGGTTAAGCGCCGATGCCAATGACAGCACCTGATTTATATTTATATTACGAGCTACAATCTTGTATTCATTGTCAAGCAGGTATATACGAGGGAGCTCCCGTAGGTCAATAACCGAGCCTGCATTGGCACAGTATCCGGCTTCCCATTCATAAGGAAATGATGCTATTGACTTCTTCCATGTATCAGTCGGCTCTCCGACATATATGTCTATAATTTTAAGTTGTCCGGACTTTGTTATATTTTCAAGAGCGACATCAGTCTCCATGCGCAGATGAGTCATGTCGCAGTCACTACAATCGGGTCCGTAAAAATACAGCAGATAGTATTCGGCCTTTTGATCGTGCAGACTGTGCTGCGCGCCATACTGTGTCGTGTATGAAATCGGAGATACCGTAGAGCCAACCTGTGAGCCGTTAAGCATCTTTACGTTGTCAAGAAAATGCTTTTTATCATTGGCGCTTATCTTTTTGTTTGTGAACACAGGCCGGGTAAACTGCATGTACTGTTCGTCAGCCCAAAATTGAGCCTCCGGACCAAACATCTCTTTTTCTGCCGCGTAAGCCAATTTAAGCAAATTCTTGGGGTCTTCCTTGAATCGAAGTGTAAGACGGTTTATGGCATGCTTGACAGTGTCAGCATGAGCATACGGTATAAATGACACAAAATCTTCAAATGCTTTGTTGAACGAAGCTGTGTCGGCCATCACTTTTTTCATGTCGGCATTGTCCCAAAACCGCGATACGAGAAAACTTGTACGCTGTTGCAATGTCTGTAGACTGTCAGGCACGACAGGGTATTCAAACGGAGTGGTCTTTACTTGTGCAGTCAACGAAAAAGCGTAAGCCAATATCGTGACAGCAATAATAAATGTCTTATTCATTTAGAAATTGGCATAATTTTTGACAAACAAAGTTAAGAAATGACGGTGGTAACACAAAATAAATAATCAACATTATTACACTCAAAAGTGTTAGAAAAATAAAGTAAATCCTAATTTATATCATATTATGAATTTCAACAATTTTACGATTAAATCGCAGGAGGCCATTCAAAAAGCCGTCGAGATTACCAAAGGTTCAGGCAATCAGGCGATTGAACCGGTTCATTTGCTGAAAGGGCTCTTGACTGAGGGCGACTCTCTGATGCAATTCATATTTCAGAAGGTCGGAGCCAATCCGGGAGTTGTGGCAGCTGCCGTGGACCGTGCGATTTCATCGGAACCGAAAGTATCGGGGGGCGAGCCTTATCTGAGCAGGACGTCCAATGACGTGCTGCAAAAAGCGCTTGACATTGCGAAAAAACAGGGTGATCAGTATGTGACGCTGGAAGCTATACTCCTTGCCATTTACACTGTAAAAAGCCCTGCATCGCAAATTTTGAAAGATGTAGGACTTACCGAGCATGAACTTAGCGCGGCCATTGAAGAATTGCGTAAAGGTAAAAAAGCCACTGACCAAAGTGCCGAGGAAACATACAACGCTTTAAGCAAATACGCTATAAATCTGAATGAACGTGCGCGTTCTGGTAAACTGGACCCGGTAATAGGTCGTGATGACGAAATACGGCGTGTGCTGCAGATACTTAACCGACGAACCAAAAACAACCCTATGCTCATTGGTGAGCCGGGAACCGGAAAAACAGCCATAGCCGAGGGGCTCGCTCATCGTATTGTGCGTGGCGACGTACCGGAAAACCTTAAAAACAAGCAGATTTATTCGCTTGACATGGGTGCCCTTGTTGCCGGAGCCAAATATAAAGGTGAGTTTGAGGAGCGTCTTAAAGCAATCGTAAATGAAGTCACTCAAGCTGACGGTGACATAATATTGTTTATTGACGAGATACATACTCTTGTGGGTGCCGGAAAGGGCGAAGGAGCCATGGATGCCGCCAATATACTCAAGCCGGCTCTTGCACGAGGTGAGTTGCGCAGTATAGGAGCCACCACTCTTGACGAGTATCAGAAATATTTCGAGAAAGACAAGGCTCTTGAACGTCGTTTCCAGAAAGTCATGGTTAACGAGCCCGACGAGATGAGCGCCATATCCATACTTCGTGGACTTAAAGAGCGTTATGAGAACCACCATCAGGTACGTATACGTGACGAAGCCATTATCGCAGCCGTGCAACTGTCGGAACGTTATATAACGGATCGTTTTCTTCCTGACAAGGCCATTGACCTGATAGATGAAGCCGCTTCAAAGCTCAGACTTGAACGCGACAGTGTGCCGCAGGCTCTTGACGAGATAACAAGAAAAATAGCACAACTTGAGATTGAACGTGAAGCCATAAAACGCGAAGGCGACAAAGAGAAGATCAAGGAGCTCGAACGCGAACTCGCCGATCTGCGTGACACAGAAAAAGACTTCAAGGCAAAGTGGGAATCGCAAAAGGAGCTTATCAATCGCATTCAGCAGAATAAGATTGACATAGAGCAACTAAAATTCGAGGCCGATAAAGCCGAGCGAGAGGGCGATTATGCAAAAGTGGCCGAAATACGTTATTCACGAATCCAGCAGAAAGAGAACGAAAATGTGGCTGTTCAGGAACAACTCAAGGCGATGCAAGGCGACAAATCCCTGATAAAGGAGGAAGTGGATGCCGACGATATAGCAGATGTAGTATCGAGATGGACCGGAATACCTGTGAGCAAAATGGTACAGAGCGAGAAGGAGAAGTTGCTTCATCTCGAGGCCGAGTTGCATAAGCGTGTTGTAGGACAAGAGGAAGCCATTGCTGCGATAGCCGACGCAGTGCGTCGTAGCCGTGCCGGGCTTAACGACCCCCGCAGGCCTATCGGCTCGTTCATATTCCTCGGAACTACCGGCGTCGGTAAAACGGAACTTGCAAAAGCTTTGGCCGAATATCTGTTTGATGACGAGAACATGATGACCCGTATAGATATGAGCGAGTATCAGGAGAAGCATACCGTGAGCCGTCTTGTTGGAGCGCCTCCGGGATATGTCGGTTACGACGAAGGCGGTCAGCTTACAGAGGCAGTACGCCGCAAACCATATTCGGTAGTCCTCTTCGATGAAATAGAGAAGGCTCATCCCGATGTCTTCAACATCCTGCTGCAGGTACTTGACGACGGAAGACTTACCGATAATAAAGGGCGTCTTGTAAACTTCAAGAACACGATAATCATAATGACCTCCAATATGGGCTCACAGGTTATTCGTGAGAATTTTGCCGAAATCAATGACGAAAACCATGCGGAAGTTGTGGAGAAGACAAAAGAGCAGGTTCTTGACATGCTCAAACAGACGATACGTCCGGAGTTTCTGAACCGTATTGACGAGATCATAATGTTTACCCCGCTTAACGAGCGTGAGATCGAAGAGATAGTCGGCATACAAGTCAACGCCATCAAACATATGCTTGCCAAAAACGGCGTAGTACTTGAAGTAACGCCCAATGCACTGAAGTATCTTGCCAAAGAAGGATACAATCCGGAGTTCGGTGCCCGACCGGTGAAACGTGTGCTCCAGCGCATGGTGCTCAACAGGTTGTCAAAGGATATCCTCGCACAGAAAGTGGACCGTGAACATCCGATAATAATCGATGCCGAGGGAGAGGAATTAATATTTCGTAACTGACACAACCAAGTGCACTTAACATTGTTTATATAATAGATATTTCAAAATCTGTAATTATGAAAAAAGTCATTTATTTGTTGTTTGCTTTACCGTTGTTTCTGGCTTCATGTCATGATGACAACAAGTTACCCGATGTGTCGCTTGACGTGACTATGAGCGGCCAGACCAATATCACTGACAAAGGCGTGGTCGTAGTACCACAAGGCACAAAGCTTGTCATTGAAAGTATATCGATAGCCGAGTCTTCAGTGTTAAAGAAAGATGTAGCTCTCGGTGGTGCGACTTACTTTTGGGATTACGCGCTCCTCGGTACCAATATTGTCCAGCCGTTTGGCATTGAACTTGATACTTCAAGCGCACCAATCGGCAATCATCTGCTTCAGATAGAGGTACCGGTGTTAGCCGTAGGATACAGTCCGGCGACTGCTTATATAGCTTATAAAGTAAGCATTGTCGAGCCGGAAGACACTCCTGAGAATCCTGATGAGCCCAGTACTCCCGAAACTATAACGGTAACTCCCCAATTGAAAGCTAACTGATGAACAAAGTTTAAACTTAAAGAATGGGGGAATGGTTTTTACAAGCCGTTCCCCCGTTTTTTATCGGATATTGTTTTTGCGAAATTTAAGAGGTCGTTTAGAAACAATTCATTAACTTCGTACTTGTTATGAAACATATTCGAGTTTTTACAGGAAAAGACAGTTTGGTCGACCTTATAGAGGAAAATTACAATCTATTGCCGGTGCTTAGCCGTTTTAATGTGCCGTTAGGTTTCCAGAACAAACGCATCAATGAAGTATGTAGTGAGAACTCTATTGATGTCGACGTATTTCTTTTTATCGTTAACTTCATACTTAGTGGAAAACTTGACACCGATAAACTCGGATCGGTATCACCGCTTGCTATCGTAGATTTCCTGCACAACAGTCACGATTATTTCTTAAAATATAAATTTCCTCATATACGGCGCAATCTTCTTGCCGCACTCGATGACTGCCATAATGACATAAATCCGGCTATAATATCTTTTTTTGACAGTTATATTGAAGAGGTAAAAAAGCACTTCAGCTATGAAGAGAAAACAGTATTTCCTTATATACGCACTCTTATGACAAATAAGTCGCGGGATTATTGCATAGCCGAGTTTAAACGCAATCATGATGAGATAGGGGAGAAATTGACCGAGTTGAAAAACATAATACTACGCTTTTATACGACTTCAATGCCCAATCGTATGTATGACGTATTGGTTGACTTATACAATGCCGAAGAGGATCTTGAATGTCATAATGACATAGAAAACCAGATACTGATACCTTTGGTGGCAATGATTGAAAAGAATAATGCCTGTCAATAGATTGTACACGATGAAACATGTAAACGTAGTTGTTATATCGCAATCGCAATTGCTTGTATCGGGGATAAGCAATCTCCTTGACAATATAAGGGAATACGCAATTACCGTAACTGCATTTAATTCATGTGCTGAATTCAATCAGATATGTGATATAAAACCGTCGGTCGTGATTGTCGAACCGCTGTTAATGTCGCATGAGGACATATCGGAAATAAGGGGACATACAGACGGGAGATGTCGTATGGCAGCGATCTGTCATTCGGTGCTTCCGGCTTGTGTGGCATCCGAGTATGATGCTGTAGTATCTATTTATGACAATACTGACACAATAATAAACACAGTATTGCAATTGTTGCAGCCTGACAGCGCGGACGAGGAAACAAAAGTTTTGAGCCAAAGAGAGAAAGAGGTCGTAAAATATATTGTAAAAGGGTTGTCAAACAAAGAGATTGCCGCAGACATGAATGTGTCAGTAAACACTGTCATGACACACCGCCGCAACATAGCGTCAAAACTACAGATACACTCTACGGCAGGCCTGACAATATATGCCATAGTAAGTAAACTTGTAAGCCTTGAAGAGATATCTTCATACAACCAGCCTTGAGGGCAATAATAAATCAGACGTAAAAAGGCCGGCCCGTCAATTAATAAAATAAACCGTAAATTGATAAATAAAAAACTACTATGGCATTTTTTCATTAGAATTTGTTATCTTTGCCATTATCGCTTATGGATGTCATATAGATGATTCGGTGCGATTAAACTTATTAAAGAAAGGTGTTATTGAAGAATTGTCTTCCGAAGTCAACCCTTAAGGTTTGTAATTCATCGAAGACGGTTTTCCAATAGTTTTATATCTATTTATTACACCTTATTTTTTACATTGATCCTTTATTTTTTGTGGGAGGTATATAAGGTTTTGTACAGAGGTTTTATAAATTAAAGAGCCCGGAAGTTGTGATAACTCCGGGCTCTTGCCATGTATAGCGTCAATTGTATTTATGCCTTTCTGTAAAGGTAAAGGGTTGACGGGTCAAAGCTGTCGATAAATTCAGCATGCTTGGCAACTTCCGCCTTAGCCATATTGAAATATACACGTGCCGACGCGTCAAACTCGTTGTTGCGAGTAGCGTCAAGCAGAAGCAGATAGCTCATTATAATATTTCCGGCCATCTCGACAAGGCGACGTGCCATAAAGTCAAGATATTCGGAGTCTTTGGTTGATGTTACCTTTTCTACCGCGGCGGCATATTTCTCGGTAAGAGCCACAAGCTGCTCGCGTATCGGTGCATAGTCGTCAGCAATAGCTTCCTGCTCATATGCTTTTATCTGGTTCAGATAAGTACCGGTGGTGACGTGGCGTATGGCGGCAACGACTTGAAGCTGAGTTGTACCCTCATAGATGGAAGTGATGCGGGCATCGCGATATATACGCTCGCAAGCATAATCCTTCATAAAGCCTGAACCGCCGTGAATCTGCACACTGTCGTAAGCATTCTGGTTGCAGTATTCGCTACCCATGCCTTTTACAAGCGGAGTGAAAGCGTCGGCAAGACGTGAGTATTTCTTCATTTCGACGCGTTCGTCAGGTGTCAACGAGCGTTCACGTGCTATATCCTCATAGGTCTTGTACATGTCGACGAAACGAGTGGTCTCATAAAGCAGCGAACGCGATGCATCGAGCTTTGCCTTCATTACTGACAGCATCTCATATACAGCGGGGAATTCAATGATGGCTTTGCCAAACTGACGACGGTCGCGCGCATAGTCAAGAGCCTCACGATAGGCAGCTTCAGAAACACCTACAGACTGGGCGGCTATGCCGAGACGAGCGCCGTTCATAAGGGCCATCACATACTTTATAAGTCCAAGTTTGCGTGAACCGCACAATTCGGCTTTTGCATTCTTGAACACGAGTTCGCAGGTGGGAGACCCCTTGATACCCATCTTGTTCTCTATACGGCGTACAGTCACACCACCGTCGTTCTTGTCATATATAAACATTGACAAGCCACGACCATCCTTGGTGCCCTCCTCACTGCGGGCAAGCACGAGCGCTATGTTTCCGTCACCGTTGGTGATGAAACGCTTCACGCCGTTAAGACGCCAACATCCGTTTTCTTCGTCGGGAGTGGCTTTGAGCATTACGGCCTGAAGGTCGCTTCCCGCATCGGGTTCGGTCAAGTCCATTGCCATTGTCTCGCCGGCACATACGCGCGGAAGATAACGTTGACGCTGATCTTCGTCGGCAAACTCATATATTGTCTCGGCGCAATCCTGAAGGCCCCATATGTTTACAAAACCTGCGTCGGCACGGCTCACCATATCGGCTGCCATTATATAAGGCACGAGCGAGAAGTTAAGACCGTTGTAACGACGTGGGAGGGATATGCCCATAAGCCCGGCCTTTACAAGCGCATCAAGGTTTTTCTGAGTACCTTCAGCATATACCACACGGCCATCCACGACATGGGGGCCTTCATGGTCTACGCTTTCGGCATTGGGCGCTACGATGTCGCCGCTGATTTCGCCTGCGATTTCAAGGACTTTTTCGTATGAGTCCATCGCATCGTCATAGTTGAACGGAGCATAGTCATACTTCTCGGCATCGGTATAGTTACGCTCTTTCAGCTCAATGATCTTACGCATCAACGGGTGAGTCAGATGATGCTTAAGACTTGGATTATCGTTATAAAAATTAGCCATGGCTTACTTGGAATTTTTCTTGTAATACTTGATTAGTTTAGGTACAACGTCCTCAACATTGCCGGTGATTACATAATCGGCAATAGTATTGATAGGCGCATTAGGATCATTATTTATCGAAATGATGATCGAGCTCTCCTGCATACCGGCTATGTGCTGGATCTGACCGGAAATACCACATGCTATATATAGTTTAGGACGTACTGTAACACCTGTCTGACCAATCTGACGGTCATGCTCGGCAAAACCGGCATCGACTGCCGCACGAGAGGCTCCGACTTCACCGCCCAAAGTATCGGCAAGGTCAAAGAGCAGATCGAAACCCTCCTTGCTGCCCATACCGTAACCTCCGGCAACGATAATGGGGGAGTTCTTGATATTTACTTTGGATTTTTCGATGTGACGGTCTATAATCTCGACAACGAAATCCTCCGGTTTTACGTATTTGTCAGCGTCAAGAGCTACAACCTCGCCTTTGTATGCGGCATCTTTTATCTCTTTCTTCATAACGCCTTCACGTACCGTGGCCATCTGCGGACGGCACTCCGGGTTGACGATTGTAGCGACGATATTTCCGCCAAATGCGGGACGTATCTGATACAGAAGGTCAGTATATTCTTTGCCGGTCTTGGGATCTTTGTGATCGCCGATTTCCAATGCGGTGCAGTCGGCGGTAAGGCCGCTGTGCAGACATGACGACACACGCGGGCCGAGGTCACGACCTATACATGTGGCTCCCATAAGGCATATCTGCGGCTTTATCTCCTTGAACAGGTTGATAAGCACTGCCGCATGAGGATTGGAAGTGTAAGGATAAAGACGCTTGTCTTCTACCTTATATACCACATCCGTACCATATGGGAAAAGCTGCTCCTCAATATTGTCAAGTTTGTCGCCTATAACTACCGCTTCAAGTTTTACGCCGAGACGGTCGGCAAGTACACGGCCTTTGGTAAGGAGTTCAAGGCTTACGTCGGCAACTTTGCCGTCTTCGTACTCGCAATATACGATTAAATTATTGTTATCAGTCATAATTGTCAAAATATTTAGACGGTTAGCCGATTGTATGATTTGCAATTAACTCTTTTACGAGATCCTCGAGTTCGGCATCATTGTTTTCGATGGAGCGGCTCTCTTTGGCGGTAAACACTACATTTTCAATAGCTTTAACCTTTGTGGGAGATCCGGCGAGACCGATCTGTTGGGGATCAGCATCTACGTATGCGGCGCTCCATTCCTGAAGGTTAAGGTATGGACGTTTTTCAACAACGGCTTTCAGCTCGTCGCTCAATTTTTCTTTTTCGCTGGGTGACACCGCGTATTTGTATTTTTGTATACGACGGGCATTGCGCGGACGACATTCGGCTGCCGATCCGTTTACGGTAACAACACAGGGCAGGGGAGCCACAACGGTTTCAACACCTGATTCGAGACGGCGCTTTACAGTGACTTTGCCGTCTTTAAGATCAAGTATTTCTTCGGCATAAGTAACTTGGGGCAGACCGAGCTTTTCAGCTATCTGGGGTCCTACCTGAGCGGTATCACCGTCGATAGCCTGACGTCCGCCTAGGATGATGTCATAGTTGCCGAATTTTTTTACTGCCTGAGCGAGCGAGTAGGATGTAGCCAATGTGTCGGCACCTCCAAGCGCACGATCGGTAAGCACGATACCTGTGTCGGCACCGCGATAGATGGCCTCGCGTATTATTTCGGATGCACGCGGCAATCCCATTGTAAGCAAGGTTATGGTTGAACCGGGATTGGCGTCCTTTAAGCGAAGAGCTTGTTCGAGGGCATTAAGGTCCTCCGGATTGAAGATCGCGGGAAGCGCCGCACGGTTGATAGTGCCGTCTTCCTTCATCGCATCCTTGCCTACATTACGGGTGTCGGGCACCTGTTTTGCAAGCACAATGATGTTTAAACTCATGATTAAAGATATTAGAATTAAATTACTATACTCTATTAAATTTCACAAAGATAACGTTTTCGTCGATTTTCGCCAAATTTCACATACTTAATCAAAACTCGACCCGTCAAAACAGTGGGTGCATACTTTGCATTTCGGTAGTCCGATAGCGTTTATTATTGTCTCGATTGAATTGAATTTTAACGAAGTCAGCCCCAATTGCTTTCGTATCGCTTCTACCATTGCGTTGTATTTTGGAGAATCGGTAGTGGCATATTGATCGAGATCTTTGTCAGGGTCGCATTCGAGATCTTTTATAACTCGACGGGTTATAAGCTCCATTTCACTTTTGGATGCAGTGAAATTAAGATATTTACACGGATATATCAGAGGCGGACAGCTTATGCGTATATGCACTTCTTTTGCTCCGCAATCAAAGAGGTCCTTGACGTTGTCGCGCAACTGAGTACCGCGCACTATCGAGTCGTCGCAGAATATAACCTTTTTGTCTTTCAACAGGGCTTTATTGGCTATCAGCTTCATCTTGGCTACCAGTTCACGACGCTCCTGAGTGCTCGGAGTAAAGCTGCGGGGCCATGTAGGAGTATACTTCACTATGCCTCGCTGATAAGGTACTCCCTTGCCTTGCGAATAGCCTAAGGCCATGCCGATACCGGAGTCGGGAACCGCGCTTACGAAGTCTACTTCCGTGTCATCCTTGCGACCCATGGCGAGCCCTGAGTCATAACGCATCTGATCCACGTTTTTACCTTCGTATTCACATACGGGATATCCGTAGTAGGTCCACAAAAACGCACATATCTGCATAGGCTCTTCCGGCTTTTTCAACTGCGTTAAGGAGTCGGCTTTAATTTCGACAATTTCAGCCGGTCCGAGATTGTAACATACGTTATATCCCAAGTTGGGGAATGCGCATGTCTCGCTCGTAACAGCATGAGCACCCTCTTTTTCTCCTACTATAACGGGAGTGCGGCCGTAACGGTCGCGGGCCGCTATGATGCTGTCTTCAGTCAGCAACAACATCGAACACGAGCCTTTTACACGCCTGTACACGTTTTCTATACCCGATACATAATCCGTGCCCTCGCTTATCAGCGCCGCTATCATTTCCGTAGGATTGATGATGTCGTAGCTGTGCTCGCAGAAGTGATGACCTTTTGCAAGCAACTCTTTTTCAAGCTGCACTATATTGTTTATGCGGCCTACGGTAACTATGGCAAACTTGCCGAGATGACAGTTGACAATGATAGGTTGTGCATCGGTGTCACTTATGACACCGATGCCGACCAAACCGCTGAAGTCTTTCAGATCGCCTTCAAACTTAGACCTGAAATACGCATTCTCAATATTATGTATGGAGCGCGTAAATACGCCGTCACAGCAAGTAGCTATTCCGGCACGTTTAGTCCCCATATGAGAGTTATAGTCAACGCCGTAAAAAAGTTCGTTGATGCACTCATCGTGTTTTGCAACACCAAAAAAACCACCCATAGGTAAGTGTACTTAAATCTTATTTGGTTACTTTTTCAATCCATTTGCGGGCATTTACAAAAGCATCTATCCACGGAGTGATGTCATCTTTACGACGTGCTTCGGGATAGTACCCGCACTGCCACGGGAAGATAGCTCGCTCAAGGTGGGGCATCATGGCAAGATGACGTCCGTCAGCCGAGGCTATACCGGCTACCGATGCACGCGAGCCGTTGGGATTTCCCGGATATGAGGCATAATTGTATTTTGCCACAATATTATATTTTTCAAGCGGCTCGGGCAGATTGAACTTGCCTTCACCGTGAGCCACCCAGATACCGAGCTTTGAACCTGACAGCGAACCGAGCATAACCGAATTGTTTTCGGGAATGGACAGACCGAGGAACTGCGATTCAAACTTATGCGATATATTGTGCTCCATACGGGCTTTGCGCGAGTGCTCCGGATTGATGAGATTCAGTTCAATCATAAGCTGACAGCCATTGCATATACCGAGACTCAGAGTGTCGTTGCGCTTATAGAAGCGTTCAAGAGCCGCTTTGGCTTTCTCATTCCAAAGAAAACCTCCGGCCCAGCCTTTTGCCGACCCAAGCACATCAGAGTTGGAGAAACCGCCGCAGAACACAATCATATTCACATCGTCTAGTGTCTCACGACCCGACATGAGGTCAGTCATATGCACATCTTTCACGTCAAATCCGGCAAGATAAAGCGAGTAAGCCATCTCACGGTCTCCGTTGACACCTTTTTCTCTAATAATTGCCGCACGGATACCGGTTTTGTCGTCGCGACGCAGTTTCAGTCCGCGTGAAGCCAATTTGCCGTCGAAATCTTTCGGGAAACGGAAGCGTATAGGTTGTTTCTTATAATTCTCAAAACGCATAGCCGCGCATTTCTCGCCACTCTGTACCGCATCCATAAGGTAAGAGGAGCGGAACCACACATCGCGCAGATAATCGATGAACAGCATCTGTTGTGCTCCGTCATGAGCTACAGTCAATGTACGTTCTTTAGACGGAGTACCGATAGCGCAATAGCGGACACCGGCTTTATCAAGGACACTTTCGACTTTCTCGCATTTAGCGTCGGCAACCTGTATTACCAATGCCGGATTTTCTGCAAACAGTATCTTTATAATATCTGTTTCTCCGAATTTAGCAAATGCATCCGCATCAAAATCTACACCTCCGTTGACATTGGCAAACGTCATTTCCAGCAGAGCCGTGACAAGGCCGCCGGCCGATACGTCATGAGCTGCAAGAAGCGCGTTGTCCTTAACCAACTTCTGTACAGCATTGAATGTAGACTTGAATTTTTCAGCGTCGGCGACTGAGGGCACATCTTTGCCGAGACGGTTAAGAGTCTGAGCAAGGGCCGAGCCTCCGAGCTTAAGCGAGTCACCGGAGAAGTCTATATAATATAATGTGGATTTTTTCTGCTGAAGTACAGGTGATACGGTCTTCCGGACATTGCCGGTCTCACCGGCGGCCGAAATAATCACAGTGCCGGGAGCAAATACTTTGTCCTCACCGTATTTCTGCGTCATCGACAGGCTGTCCTTTCCTGTAGGTATATTTATGCCGAGTGAACATGCAAAATCACTACAAGCCTCTACAGCTCTGTAAAGCGCCGCGTCTTCGCCGGGATTCTTACACGGCCACATCCAGTTGGCGCTAAGCGATACGCTCTTCAATCCGTCGGCCAACGGCGCCGCAACTATGTTAGTCAACGCTTCGGCCACTGCCATTACAGAACCCTTGGCCGAGTCGACAAGCGCCACCTGAGGAGCATGGCCTATAGATGTGGCGATACCGGATTTACCGGTATAGTCAAGCGAAACGACTCCGCAGTCGCTTAACGGGAGCTGTATCTCGCCCTGACACTGCTGGCGTGCTATCTTACCGGTCACCGAGCGGTCAACCTTATTTGTGAGCCAGTCTTTGCAGGCAACACCTTCAAGGCTTAATACGTCGCGCAGGTACTCCTCTATTTTAGCAGCATTATACTCTACATCTTTATATGTGTCAATGACTGTGTTGTCATTCATTATAGTCTTGGGAGAATTGCCAAACATGTCGGCCATAGCCAAGTCTATAGGTTTGACACCATCGGGCTGTTCAAATACGAAACGGTCATCGCCCGTCGTTTCTCCGACCACATAGAATGGAGCGCGCTCGCGCTCGGCGATACGCTTTACATATTCTATGTCGTCTTCTTTCATGACAAGGCCCATACGCTCCTGACTTTCGTTGCCGACAATCTCTTTTGCCGACAGAGTCTTGTCACCTACGGGAAGTGCACCTATCTCAATCTTTCCGCCGGTAGCCTCTACGAGTTCCGACAGAGCATTGAGGTGGCCTCCTGCACCATGGTCATGTATCGATACGATAGGATTGTCGTCGCTTTCAGCGAGTGCACGTATCACATTGCTTACACGTTTCTGCATTTCAGGATTGGCACGCTGTACGGCGTTCAGTTCGATAGCGTTGGCATACTGTCCGGTCTCTACCGACGACACGGCGCCTCCGCCCATGCCTATCCTGTAATTGTCGCCGCCCATGACAACGACCTTCTCACCGGCCTCGGGGATGCCTTTTATCGCATCCTTCTTAGCGGCGAAGCCGACACCGCCTGCAAGCATTATAACTTTGTCATATGCATATTTCTTACCGTTCTCGTCGTGCTCGAATGTCAACAGCGAACCGCAGATAAGAGGCTGTCCGAATTTATTGCCGAAATCCGACGCTCCGTTCGATGCCTTTATAAGAATATCGCACGGAGTCTGATACAACCATGCACGGGGATCCATCATCATCTCCCAGCGGTGTTCGGGTGACATACGAGGATAAGAGGTCATATAAACGGCTGTTCCGGCTATAGGCAGACTGGCCTTTCCTCCGCCGAGTCGGTCACGTATCTCTCCGCCGGTACCTGTAGCGGCACCGTTAAACGGTTCTACCGTGGTAGGGAAGTTATGGGTCTCGGCTTTCAGCGATATTACCGTATCAAGATCTTTTACCTCGAAATAATCGGGTTTATCAGGATTTACGGGATAAAATTGGTCAACCTTCGGGCCGTCTATAAACGCTACATTGTCTTTGTAGGCAGAGACGAGCTTGTTGGGGTTGACCTGCGATGTTTTCTTTATAAGTTTGAAAAGCGATGACGGTTTTTCTTCTCCGTCAATAATGAACGTGCCGTTGAATATTTTATGACGGCAATGCTCCGAGTTTACTTGTGAGAAGCCGAACACTTCACTATCGGTCAGCTTTCTTCCGAGCTTCTTGCCAAGATCGCGCAGATATTGCTCCTCATCAGGACTTAGAGCAAGACCCTCGGCTTTGTTGTACTCTGTTATGTCGTCTATGTACACGATTTTATCGGGAGTCTTTGCTACCGTAAAAATCTTGCTGTTAAGACCTTCATAAACACGCTGAAGCATTTTGTCAAACTCGGGATGCTCCGCTGTAGTACGATAAAACTCCTCAATACGCGATATGCCTTCAAGCCCCATATTCTGGGTTATCTCCACGGCATTTGTACTCCACGGAGTGATCATTTCACGACGCGGCCCTATGAAACGGCCTTTTAACGATGTTGCAGAGAGGGGAGTGGCGCCGTCAAAAAGCCAAGACAACTTCTGACGTTGTTCGTCATCAAAACGCCGGGCAGTCTCCACGGCAATAATGTGATTCGCACCTTTTTTAAAGAAAACAACCATATATGCTTGTTTTGAAGTTATTATTTGATTGGTTTTAGGCTTGCAAAAATACGAAAAAACGTCGGAAAAACACTAATTAATTTATATAAAAAGAAACATCCTCCGATTTCACAATCGAGGGATGCACTTTATAGTATGAAAAAGGTGTATGTTTTTTGTCAGTCGTCAAATGTAGCCGTGGTAGTGGTAACCGTAGTGGTGGTTGACGAACCATCCGATTTTTTATCGGTCGTTTCGATAACGACAACATTGTTTTTCTTATTTACGGTTATGCTCTTTATATTGTCAGGGGATAAATTCTTTAAATCCTCCTCATTGATGATTTTGCCGTCGACCATGTAAATAATGTTTTTATCATCATTGTCATTATTCGGGATAATCACTCTTGTTGTAGTGGAGTTGTCTTTGTCTGTTTCAGTTATGACAAATGCTGTCTTTTTTATCTCGGGAGACAATGCGGCATATTCCTCCTTTGATATTCGGTTACCGGCATATATTATCTCGCTTTTGTCAAGTATTTCAGGCGTAATTTCTCGGGTAACCGATACGCTATTCACGCTCATATCGGATTTTTTCATAGCGCCGTAACCGATAACACTGATGCTGCTCGATTTAGAGCTGTCCGAGGGCTTTTTACCTTCATTGTCGGGTTTAAGTGTCAATTTAATGGAAGCCTCGTTATTTAATGATATGTCAAGTGTGTTATAGCCTACATACATGACCTTGAATTTCACATTTTTGTCTGCCGACTCCAATTTGAACTTACCTTCGGTATCGGTCACAGTTCCCCGCTTTCCGTCATCTGACTTGACAATTGCTCCTATTATCGGTTTACCGGTTTCATCAACGACCTGTCCAGTCACATAATAAGGATAAGAGTCATTATTTACCGGCTTCGGCTCAATAGCTTTGGTCTGTTCCGAAGGCCGTTCTGACACCGTTTCTCCGACCTCATCGGCGACAAACTCCTTCGGTACGTCGGAAATAGTTAGAATTTGACTTTCTTCAGGAAAATCATTAACTTTGTCCAAGTTGACAAATACCGAATTTAAATCAGCTGCTTCTACATCGGTCATAACCGATGCGAGCGCCGGAAGATTAACTACTGCGAGTGCGGCTACAGAGGCCGGCACCAATGCAAGGGCGCGCCACCGACGGCTCTTGCTCGATTTTGATGATAACATCATGGTGATACGTTTTTTAAGTTTGCTATGATTCAGGCTGTTGGCAAGTGACGGGAATCTCGCGCCGACAGCCTTTTTTATTAATAGGAGTTGGTAATCTCGTGCATTCACACCGCTTTGCAATACCGACATGTCGGCCTGATATTCATGTATATTCTTCAGCTCCTCGCGCATTAACCATGCTGCCGGATTGAACCAATTTATAACAATAACAATTTGGGCGACAAACAGGTCAATCCAATGCATGCATTGCAGATGTTTTATTTCATGGGTCTTTATCATATCTCCGGCCAACAGATAGTCGTCACGGCTCATGACTATATAGCGCAGCCAGCTGAACGGGGCGACTCTGCGCTCGTCGGTCAGCACTATCCGATAGTGTCCTTCGGCAATCTTTTCACCACCGGCGACCAACTTTGTTATTCTTATCCATACAACAACGGTGCGCATGGCAACGATAATCATGCCTGCCACGTACACGGCTATTACTATAAGCGGATACAACGGGGCAACATATACCTCTCCGTTATCGGCCGATGCGAGCGCCTGCAACAATATCGACAGATCTGCGTCAACAACCGGTGCAGGTTCGCCGGTACTTAATAATCGGCTTCCTATATTGACGACCGGTACATACAAAAAGGCTACGGCATATATACATAATAATATAGTACGATTGTAGCCATGCTGATTTTCTCCGGCAAGCAACCACTTATAAATTATGTACATCGCCAGCAGTATTATGCCTGACGTGAAAGAGTATGCAAGCAGTGCACCCATATCTATATACGATGTTTATAATTTGGTATTTCGCTTCTCGACAAGTTCTATAAGTTCACGAAGCTCCTCTACCGATATTTTTTCTTCCTCCACCAAGGTTGAGACGGCTCCGAAATAGCTGTTGCCGAAATAGCTTTTTATAAAATTGCCGAATCTTTTACGGCGGAAGTCTTCCATACGTGCCACCGCATAATACTGATATGAGCCACCGATCTCATTATGAGATACAAACCCCTTTTTCTCCAATATCCTCACAAAAGTTGATACAGTATTAAAATGCGGCTTCGGCTCGGGGAGTAGTTCGACAAGTTGTTTTACGAATAGAGGGCCATGCTCCCAAAAGAGATGCATCAGTTGCTCCTCCTTATCTGTCAGACTGTCTTTCTTTTTCTGTCGTGTCATAGCTGTTGTTTTTTAGTCTGTGCAAATATAAAACGAATATTTTAGTTGCGCAAGAATTTATAACGAAAACATTAGTTTTACCACTAATTTGTAAAATTCTCTACAATTCTCTAATTTTGCACGGCAAAAGCATGTGCCGAAGTGCGTTTTAATAAATTTTGGCATGACATTTGCAGCAATTAAGCAACATCCGGAGAAAAATAACTCACTTAAATTGTTTTATGAAGATATTCGAGTTAATTTTGTGCCGAAATTAAACAAGATAAGGTAGAAACAAATATAATTTTATGAACGTAACATTAGAAAAGACAAGCGATGTGAGTGCAAAGCTCAACGTGTCCATTGAGGAGAACGACTACAAAGACAAAGTTGTAAAGGAACTTAAAGAGATAGGAAAGAAGCATGCTATTCCCGGATTCCGTCAGGGACATGTACCTTTTGGCGAACTTAACCGTCGTTTCGGAAAGCAGGTAACCAGCGATGTCATAAACAATGAAGTTTACAACGCCGTTATAGGATACATCCGCGACAACAAGCTTGCCGTACTCGGAGAACCGATACCTGTAGAGGTAAAAGAACTCGATCTTAAGAATGAGAAGGACTTCTCGTTCAGCTATGAACTCGCCCTTGTTCCGGAAATCAATGTAACACTTGACAAAGACGTACATCTTCCTTATTATAATATAGAAGTAAGCGAGGATATGATAAACGAGCAGGACAAGAACTTCCGTGATCGTTTCGGCGCACAGGTGCCCGGCGAGGAAGTAGAGGCTAACTCACTTGTTAAAGGCTCGATCATGGAACTTGATGAAGCCGGCAATGTCAAGACTTCTGAAGACGCCATCCAGATGATAAACGGCATCGTGGCTCCCATGTACTTCAAGGATAAAGCTGAAGCTGACAAATTTATCGGTAAGAAGGTTAATGACAAGGTGGTTTTCAACCCGTGGAAAACTTGCGAAGGAAACGCCGCCGAACTTTCTTCGATGCTTGGTGTCGACAAGAGCAAAGCTGCTGACATAAAAGGTGATTTCGAACTGTCGATATCGGAAATAATCGTTCTGCGTCCCGCCGAGCTTGGTCAGGAGCTTTACGACAATGTTTTCGGCAAAGACAAAGTCACTACAGAAGAAGAATATCGCAACGGTCTTAAAGACATGATTGCCCGTGAACTTTCACGCAACAGCGAGATGCTTTTCCGTGTTGATACAGAGAAAGCCATGATGGAAAAGTACGGCAACATGCAGCTTCCTGTTGAGATACTTAAAAAATGGCTTGTACGCCGCAACGACGAGCTCAACGACACTAACATCGACGAAGAGTACGCAAAGATGGAGCAGGGCCTTAAATGGCAGCTCGTTAAAGAGCGTATCGGTGAGATATGCCAGATAAAGATTGAAGAGCAGGATCTTATCGGACATGCCAAGATGATCGCTTCCATGCAGTTCGCTCAATACGGCATGACCAATGTTGACGATGATACCCTCACCGACTACGCCAAGCGTATTCTCGCAGACAAGAACTATCGTCCCAGAATAGTTGAAGAGGTCGGCGATATAAAATTGTTCGCGGCTGTAAAAGAGGCAGTGACAGTTGACACCGAAAACGTATCACTCGACAGATTCAAAGAAATAGCGACAAAACAATAATCAGATTTTGTCATAAGTTAAATCACGGAGCGGCGCCATGGTGTCGCTCCGTGTATGTATCGACATATTGATGCTGACAATAATTCTTGCAAAATTTGCATATTTCTGATTTTTTATTGTATCTTTGAGTAGCCAATACTAAATATCTTACAAAATATATGAACAACGACTTTAGAAATTATGCTGTAAAGCATTTAGGTATGAACGGCCTTGCTCTTGACCAATACATTGCAGCAACCGGTGGCGCCAACATAACATCCAGCTATATATCACCCACGATTATTGAAGAACGTCAACTTAATGTGGCCCAAATGGACGTATTTTCACGTCTGATGATGGACCGCATCATATTCCTCGGAACTGACGTAAACGACTATACCGCCAATGTCATACAGGCCCAGTTGCTATATCTTGACACATCAGATCCCGGAAAAGACATCTCCATATACATCAACTCACCCGGCGGATCGGTATATGCCGGTCTCGGAATATATGATACGATGCAGTATGTATCCAGTGATGTAGCTACAATATGTACGGGTATGGCCGCATCTATGGCTGCTGTACTTCTCGTATCGGGCGAAAAGGGCAAGCGTTTCGCGTTAAAGCACTCGCGCGTCATGATCCATCAGCCGATGGGCGGAGCACAGGGTCAAGCCTCAGACATTGAGATTACAGCCCGTGAAATCCAAAAGTTGAAGAAAGAATTGTATTCGATCATAGCCGATCATTCCGGCATGTCATATGAGAAAGTCGAGAAAGACTCCGACCGTGATTACTGGATGACTGCCGAAGAAGCCAAGGAATACGGCATGATTGACAATGTACTTGTTAAAGCTAACCGTTAAAAAGCGGATATGGCAAAAAAAACTGATACAACCAAATGTTCGTTCTGTGGACGGCCGGCTGACATGGCGGAAGTAATGGTGCCGTCGGCAAGTTCGCCCAATACATACATCTGTTCCGATTGCGTCGAGGCTATCGACGACCTGCTTAAAGAGTATCGTCAGGAGTCGAAAACTTCAGGCGACGTGGCTCCTACTGAAATGAGCAGTGTCCCCAAGCCGAAAGAAATATATGAATTCCTTAATAAATACGTCATCGGACAGGATGATGCGAAAAAATATCTGTCGGTAGCGGTATACAACCACTACAAGCGTCTGGCGCAGTCGTCAGATGACGATGTGGATATAGAAAAAAGCAACATCATACTTGTGGGACCGACCGGAACGGGCAAAACTCTGCTCGCCAAAACCATAGCCAAGATGCTTGACGTACCATTCACTATAGTTGACGCTACGGTGCTTACGCAGGCCGGATATGTAGGTGAGGACATAGAGAGCCTTTTGACAAGATTGCTTCAGGTAGCCGACTATGATGTGGCTAAAGCGGAAAAAGGCATTGTATTTATCGATGAGATAGATAAAATAGCACGCAAGGGCGACAATCCTTCGATAACACGCGATGTCAGTGGCGAAGGAGTACAACAGGGACTGCTTAAGCTGCTCGAAGGCTCAGTGGTTAATGTGCCCCCTCAAGGAGGACGGAAGCATCCGGAACAGCGTATGATACCGGTCGATACTAAAAACATCCTCTTTATATGCGGCGGCGCGTTCGACGGAATAGAGCAGAAGATAGCCCATCGTCTAAACACCCATGTAGTGGGATATTCGACTGATCCGGCACGTCAGCGTGTGCAGCGCGACAATTATCTTAAGTTTGTAGCACCCCAAGACCTAAAATCATACGGCCTTATACCGGAGATAATAGGCCGACTACCTATCCTTACCAATCTTGAGCCTCTTGACCGCAATGCCTTGCGGCGGGTACTGACCGAGCCTAAAAATGCTATCGTGCGTCAATATAAGAAGCTTTTTGAAATGGACGGAGTGAAGCTCGAGTTTACTGACAGCGCACTCGATCTTATCGTAAACAAAGCTCTTGAATACAAACTCGGCGCCCGTGGCTTGCGCTCGATCGTAGAGACGATAATGATCGACTCTATGTTTGACATACCGTCATCCGACACCGATACGTTTACAGTGACCGATGAGTATGCGTTGGAAAAGCTGCGTAAGGCTAATTTCGAACTTAATAAAATAACTGATTGATATAATATATTGAAACAGGACGCAACCTTATGACCATGGCAAAAAATACGTTACTTGCCGAAGAATTAAAACGGCATTTTGGATTTGACACCTTTAAAGGCAATCAGGAAGCCATCATTTCCAACCTTCTGGAAGGAAACGACACCTTTGTGCTAATGCCTACCGGAGGAGGCAAATCATTATGTTATCAATTGCCTGCGCTCATAATGGAGGGAACTGCCATTGTCATTTCACCGCTGATAGCACTGATGAAAAATCAGGTTGACGCTATGCGTAGCTTCAGTGAAGATGACAATGTGGCACATTTTCTTAACTCGTCCTTGAACAAAACAGCTATAGATCAAGTAAAAAGCGACATAATTGCCCGTAAGACCAAGTTGTTATACGTGGCACCCGAGTCGCTTACAAAAGAAGAGAATATTGAGTTTCTAAAAACGGTTCCCATATCTTTTTATGCCGTTGACGAAGCACACTGCATATCGGAGTGGGGGCATGACTTCCGACCGGAATACCGACGTATACGTCCTATTATAAACGAGATATGTCGCCGACCGGTTATCGCGCTCACAGCTACGGCAACGCCTAAAGTACAACACGACATACAGAAGAATCTCGGCATGCAGAACGCTACCGTGTTCAAGTCATCGTTCAACCGTCGTAACCTGTTTTACGAAGTGCGGCCCAAAACGCCCAATATAGACCGCGACATAATTAAATATATCAAAAGTCAGGAGGGCAAAAGCGGCATCATATATTGCCTGAGCCGTAAAAAAGTGGAAGAATTGGCCGAGATACTTCGTGTCAATGACATAAGGGCACTTCCTTATCATGCCGGAATGGATGTCGCCACGCGTTCAGCCAATCAGGATGCTTTTCTGTTGGAAAAAGTGGATGTGATAGTGGCTACGATAGCGTTTGGCATGGGCATAGATAAGCCGGATGTCAGGTTTGTTATACACTATGACATACCTAAATCGCTTGAAGGATACTATCAGGAGACAGGACGCGCCGGACGCGACGGCGGTGAAGGACGGTGCATAGCATTCTATATCAACAAGGATCTTGTCAAGATGGAGAAGTTTATGCAGGGAAAACCGCTTGCCGAGCAGGAAATAGGCAAGCAGCTGCTTCTTGAGACCGCCTCCTATGCCGAGTCGTCGATATGCCGAAGGAAGTCATTGTTGCATTACTTCGGAGAGGAATATAATGAAGATAACTGCGGGAATTGTGACAATTGTTTAAATCCTAAAAAACAAGTGGAAGCAAAAGATGAATTGTACGCCGTGATTGAAACGGTTACGGCCCTTAAGGAAAAATTCAAAGCAGACCAAGTGATTGATGTCATGCTTGGCAAAAATACAGCAACTGTAAAATCGTATAATCAATCTGATCTCGAGGTATTCGGATGCCTTCAGGGTACCGATTCCAAAACAGCCAATACGATTATCCGTCAGGCTATTATTGCAGGATATCTTGATAAGGATATCGAGAACTTCGGATTATTGAAAGTCACCAAAAAAGGAAAAGATTTTTATAAAAAGCCCACATCCTTTAAAATTGTGGAAGACAATGACTTCAATGAAGAAGAAGAGGAGATTGTAGTAAAAGGAGGCGCTGCATGTGCTGTGGATCCGGAACTTTACAACATTCTTAAGGATCTGCGCAAGAAGATGGCCAAAAAACTCGGTTTGCCGGCATATGTCATATTCCAGGACCCGTCGCTTGAAGCCATGGCAACTACTTATCCTATTACGGTAGAGGAGCTGCAGAACATACCCGGAGTCGGAGTCGGTAAGGCAAAACGATACGGTGAGGATTTTGTCAATGTTATAAAAGCCCATGTCGAAGAGAACGAGATAGAACGTCCCGAGGATCTGAGAGTACGCAGTGTGGCAAATAAAAGCAAACTGAAAATATACATAATACAAGGTATTGACCGTAAGATACCGCTGGATGCATTGGCCGAGAGCAAAGGCCTTGAATTTGGTGAACTTCTTGATGAAATCGAAGCCATAGTGTATTCAGGCACCAAAATAAGCATAGACTATTATATAAATGAAGTAATGGATGATGACCGACAGGAGGATATATTTGACTACTTCAAAGAGAGCGAAAGCGATGACATAAACGAAGCCATCGATGAACTCGGCAACGAGTATTCCGAAGAGGAGATAAGACTTATACGTATAAAATTCCTCTCGGAAATGGGTAACTGATGCAATTTGCTTAAAAATAAGCCGTATTTAATGCACTTTTGTTGAAAATGACCTGCATTTTCAACAAAAGTGCATACTTTATCGCGGTTTGTCTGTCAATTTATTGCCCAAAAGGGGAGTATTCACTATATTTGCATGCAATTAATTGACCAATGGAGAAAAAAGATAAGAATACGGCCATTTTACTGATGCATTGCCCCGATCAGCCGGGCATTATAGCCGTCATAACCGAATTTATTGATGTCAACGGAGGCAACATCGTATACCTTGACCAGTATGTTGACAGGATAAACGGCATATTTTATATGCGTGTGGAGTGGGAGCTCGACAACTTCATAATACCCAAAGACAAGATTGGAGAGTATTTTGATACACTCTATGCAAAACGCTATAGCTTGACCTACTCGTTGAAATTTTCTGAAAAGCGTCAGCGTATGGCCATTTTCGTCAGCAAGATGTCGCACTGTCTTTATGACATTCTTGCCCGTTACATATCGGGAGAGTGGGATGTCGAGATTCCTGTCATTATAAGCAATCATCCTGATCTTGCCGTAGTAGCAAAGCAGTTTGACATACCGTTTGAGGTCATACCTATAACAAAAGACAACAAGGCTGAGATGGAAGCTCGGGAATTTGAGATACTCGAGTCCTATAATATCGATTTCATAGTCCTTGCACGTTATATGCAGGTTCTGTCGGAAGATTTCATCCGTCGTTATCCTCACCACATAATAAACATCCATCACTCGTTCCTACCTGCGTTTGTCGGTGCAAAGCCCTATCATGCCGCCTACGATCGAGGTGTAAAACTGATAGGAGCTACAAGCCATTATGTGACACCGGATCTTGACGCCGGGCCTATAATCGAGCAGGACATAACCCGGGTAACCCATAAGGATACCGTGGCCGACCTCGTAAAAAAAGGTCGTGACCTTGAAAAAATCGTGCTTTCAAGAGCTGTAGAAAAGCACATACAGCGTAAGATTTTGACTTATAATAATAAAACCATCGTTTTCAGTTAAGATGGATGTCGCAATAATCAAATATAACGCCGGCAATAACTTTTCTGTTATGTGTGCATTAAAGCGTCTCGGTGTCGATGCAGTGCTTACTGACGACAGGGATGTCATAACAAGTGCTCCAAAAGTCATATTTCCGGGAGTGGGCGAGGCGGCATCAGCCATGTCTTATCTTAAAGCCCACGGCCTTGACCGTGTGATCCGTGATTTGCGTCAGCCGGTTCTCGGCATATGTATCGGACAGCAACTGTTATGCCGCCATTCTGAAGAGAATGATGTAGAATGTCTTGGTATATTTGATGCTGACGTACGGCGTTTTGAGGCGCAGACACAATGCGATAAGATACCACATATGGGCTGGAATACGGTTCGCCCTTTGCGAGGCGGCATTGTCACCGAGCAGCTTGACGGCAAATACGTATATTACGTTCATAGCTATTATGTGCCGGTCGGTCAGGATACAGATTCCGTGACAGAATACATATTGCCATTCAGCGCTTCAATGCACAAAGACAATTTTTACGCCACGCAGTTTCACCCTGAAAAGAGTGGCGGAGTGGGAGAACTTATCCTGAAAAACTTTCTGGAACTATGATCGATATAATACCGGCGATTGACATAATAGGAGGTAAATGTGTACGTCTTACAAAAGGCGACTATGGACAGTCACGCGTATATAGCGATAATCCGCTTGACATGGCTCGTCGCTTCGAGGATGCCGGTTGCCGTCGATTGCATCTCGTCGATCTTGACGGAGCGAAATCGCATCACGTGGTAAACCACGCTGTATTGGAAAAAATCGCATCACATACCGGACTTGTCATTGATTTCGGTGGCGGCATTAAAAGCGACGAAGACATCAAGATAGCATTTGACAGTGGCGCATCGATGATCACCGGTGGAAGTGTAGCTGTCAATCAACCCGATATGTTTGAAAACTGGTTGGGTACATACGGCCCCGATAAAATCATACTTGGAGCCGATGCCCGTGACGGCAAGATCAGTACATCTGGGTGGCTTCAAGATTCTGAAATGGAATTAATACCCTTTATACGTCTTTACGGCGAGAAAGGAGTGACACAAGTAATATCGACCGATATAAATGTAGACGGCACACTTTCAGGACCCTCGATTGACATGTATAAAAAGATTCTGAACGAGCTAGCCTCCATGTATGTTATAGCAAGCGGCGGTGTCGGCTCGATAGCCGATGTTGACGCTCTGCATTCCGCGGCGGTGCCGGCGGTAATAGTCGGTAAAGCCTTTTATGAAGGTCGTATAACATTAAAAGATATCGAACACTATAATTATTAGATTATTATGCTCGCCAAGCGCATTATACCATGTCTTGATGTAAAAGACGGCACTACCGTAAAAGGTGTGAACTTCGTAAACTTCCGCGAAGCGGGTGATCCCGTGGAACTGGGGCGACGTTACAGCGATGCCGGTGCCGACGAGTTGGTATATCTTGACATAACAGCCTCACATGAAGGTCGACGCACATTTGTCGAACTTGTAAAACGCGTGGCCTCCGCTATAAATATACCGTTTACAGTCGGCGGGGGTATTTCCGACATCGCCGATGTTGAAAAATTGCTTGATGCCGGCGCCGACAAAATATCGATCAACTCTGCGGCTATACGCAACCCCCGATTGATTGACGGTATTGCGTCGCGGTTCGGATCGCAGGTCTGTGTTGTAGCCATCGATGCAAAGACAACAGCCGATAATGATTGGATATGTTATCTTAACGGCGGCCGCATACCTACCGACAAAACCTTGTTTCATTGGGCCAAAGAGGCGCAGGAAAGGGGAGCGGGAGAGATCCTGTTCACGAGTATGGATCACGACGGGGTAAAATCCGGATTTGCCAACGATGCATTGGCAGCGTTGAACGACATACTTTCAATACCGGTCATAGCTTCAGGCGGCGCTGGTGATTACAAGGACTTTTATGATGTGTTCACGATAGGAAAAGCCGATGCGGCTTTGGCGGCAAGCATATTTCATTTTAATGAAGTGCCGGTTGACAAACTGAAAAGATATTTGAATGAACGAAATATAACAGTAAGATTATAATAAAAAGCACAGATATGGCAGACTTGGATTTCGAAAAATTAAACGGTCTTATACCTGCGATTATACAGGATGCACGTACGAAAAACGTACTTATGCTCGGTTTTATGAACGAAGAAGCATATGACAAGACCGTAAAGACGGGAAAAGTGACATTTTTCAGCCGCACTAAAAATCGGTTATGGACTAAAGGAGAAGAGAGCGGACATTTTCTGAACGTAGTATCGATACAGGTTGACTGTGATCGCGACACCTTGTTGGTATCGGTTAATCCCGTCGGTCCTACATGCCATAAGGGCACTGATACATGTTTCGGAACTTCCAATGATGCCGGCATCGAATTTCTGCGCTACCTTCAGGAGTTTATAATAAAACGTCACGAAGAGATGCCGGAAGGCTCTTACACGACATCTTTATTCAAAAAAGGTATAAACCGTATGGCACAAAAGGTAGGAGAGGAAGCTGTAGAGACAGTGATTGAAGCAACCAACGGTACTGATGACAGACTCATATATGAGGCGTCAGACCTTATATATCACCTTATTGTATTGCTTACTTCCAAAGGTCATCGTATCGAAGAACTTGCCGAGGAGCTTGCCAAACGTCATAAAGAATAACTTTGATGAAGATTGTTGACTACAAAAAAGTTGAGATTCTCCGTAAGGAACATGTCGTATTAAAAGATGTGAACCTTGAGATTGAAAGCGGAGAATTTACCTACATCATAGGACGTGTAGGCAGCGGTAAAAGCAGCCTTCTCAAGTCAATGTATGCCGAAATTCCGATCGAGATGGGAGAGGCACATGTGCTGGATTACGACCTTCTGAACATAAAACGCAAGATGATACCGATGCTGCGTAGAGAGATCGGCATCGTGTTTCAAGACTTCCAGTTGCTTACCGACCGTAGTGTCTACGATAATCTGCTGTTTGTGCTTAAGGCTACCGGCTGGAAAAACAAAACCGACATGGACGACCGCATTGAGGAAGTGCTCAAGGAAGTCGGCATGCTGACAAAATCATATAAAATGCCCCATGAACTGTCGGGTGGCGAACAACAGCGTATCGTAATTGCCCGCGCCCTTCTCAATAAACCAAAGCTTATTCTTGCCGATGAGCCTACAGGTAATCTTGACCCGGCAACGGGAGAGCAGATTGTGCGTTATCTCCATGACATTGCGCAGGAAGGTACGGCTGTTATTATGGCCACCCACAATTTAAGTTTTGTCGAGCAATTCCCGGGACGCGTATTGCGTTGCGATGACAAGCATTTAATTGCGCCTCAATTAGATTAATTGCCGCGTTTTTTGTACTTTTGTGAAATTTTACTAACATTATTGATAAATAACGTATAATGAAAGTTCTGAAATTTGGAGGTACCTCCGTGGGGTCGGCCCAAAGATTTAAAGAAGTTGCGAAACTCGTTACCGAACGCGGACGTAACATTGTCGTCCTTTCGGCAATGTCGGGTACCACTAACACGCTTGTTGAAATATCCGATTACTTGTACAAAAAAAATGTTGACGGAGCCAAGGAGACAGTCAATCAGCTTGAAGCGAAGTATATGCGTACTATCGACGAACTTTACGATACAGCCGCGTCAAAAGATGAAGCTATACGTGAAGTAAAAGGCTGTTTTAACTACATCCGTTCGTTTACAAAAGATATTTTCACGCTGTTTGAAGAGAAAGAGATTCTTGCACAAGGTGAACTCATGTCGACAGCCATGATGAATATCTATCTGCGGGAAAAAGGATTGAACAGTGTGCTCCTGCCGGCTCTTGACTTTATGCGTACCGACAAGAACGCAGAGCCTGACACCCAATATATCAAACAGAAGCTTTCTGCCCAATTGGAGAAGCACAAAGATGCCGATATATATATAACACAAGGCTATATATGCCGCAATGCTTATGGTGAGATTGACAACTTGCAGCGCGGAGGCAGCGACTACACCGCCTCTTTGATTGGTGCGGCCATAAATGCTGATGAGATTGAGATATGGACAGATATCGACGGAATGCATAATAACGATCCCCGTTATGTCGACGATACCGATCCGGTTCAGGAACTGCATTTCGAGGAAGCCGCCGAGCTTGCGTACTTCGGAGCGAAAATACTGCACCCCACATGCATTCTGCCGGCAAAATTAAACAACATACCTGTCAGACTGCTCAACACCATGCAGCCCGATGCTCCCGGCACTCTTATACATAATGTGCAGACGGCTCGGACCATCAAAGCCGTCGCTGCCAAGGACAACATCACCGCTATAAAGATCAAGTCTGGACGCATGCTCCTCGCCTACGGCTTCCTAAGAAAAGTCTTTGAAGTCTTTGAGACTCATCAGACTCCAATCGACATGATTGCAACTTCGGAGGTCGGCGTATCACTCACCATTGATAATGAGCGTAATCTTAACGCTATACTCGATGACCTGCGTAAATTCGGTACAGTGACTATCGACAAGGATATGGTCATAATATGTGTAGTCGGCGATCTCGAATGGCAGAACCGTGGTTTTGAAGCCGAAGCCCTTGACGCTTTGAAAGAGATACCTGTAAGAATGATATCGTACGGCGGAAGCAACTACAACATTTCGTTCCTTGTCAAGAAAGATGACAAGATAAAGGCTCTAAACCTTCTAAGCGACCGTTTGTTTAAAAATAAACAATAACGATCTGTCTATGACTGAATTTCCCGTAAAGGAGTTTGACTCGATTAAAACTCCTTTTTATTACTATGACAAAGAGTTGCTTATCGCTACTCTCGATGCGATAAAAAAGGCATCGCCCGAGGATGAGTATCATGTACATTACGCTATCAAAGCCAATGCCAATCCGGAGATATTGAAGTATATCTCCGAGGCCGGATTAGGCGTCGATTGTGTAAGTGAAGGCGAGATACGTGCGGCTCTTCATGCCGGTTTCCCTGCGTCTGGCATCGTATTTGCCGGAGTAGGCAAGAGCGACAATGAGATTGACTTTGCGCTTGATCACGATATAGCATGCTTCAATGTGGAGTCGCTCCCTGAATTACAGCTTATTGAGGAGATGGCTGCCGACAAAAGTAAGATTGCCAATGTAGCTATCCGCGTAAATCCGGATATTGATGCTCATACTCATCATTACATAACCACCGGATTGGAAGAAAATAAGTTTGGTATAGACCTGAAGATGCTTGATGAAGCCATAGCTTACTGCACAAAGCAGCCTAATCTACGTCTCGTTGGTCTGCACTTCCATATCGGGTCGCAGATACTTACTCTCGAACCCTTTAAAGTGTTGTGCGACCGCATCAATCAGCTGATTGACAAGTACAAAGCGCAAGGTGTACATTTTGAGAGCATTAATGTAGGAGGAGGCCTTGGTGTGGACTATGATAATCCTGACGCTAATCCTATACCCGACTTCAAGTCCTATTTCGAGATATTCCGGACCAATCTGAAGTTGGAGCAGGGGATGCAGCTACATTTTGAACTTGGCCGCTCTATAGTGGCTCAGTGCGGCTCTCTTATTACTAAAGTATTATATGTGAAGGATGGCGTCAAGAAAAAGTTCGTTATCGTTGATGCAGGTATGACAGATCTTATACGACCGGCTCTTTATCAGGCTCACCATTTGATTCAGAACATAACAAGCAATTCTGACCGGACTGCGACTTACGATGTGGTTGGGCCGATATGCGAATCTTCCGACTGTTTCGGTACTGACGAAAACCTTCCCGTTACAAAACGTGGTGATCTGCTCGCTCTTCGTACGGCCGGAGCTTATGGTGAAATCATGGCTTCACAATACAATTGTCGCTCACTGCCCGGATCATTTTTTAAATAGAATATACTTAATAACCGGCTCTGACAACTGAAATAGAGCCGGTTATTATATTATTTTTGAAAATAGTACAATCCGGCAATCGCTATAAGTACTATAGAATACATGCAAATAAAAGCCACACTGCAATTCCTTAGCCGGATATATCCTTTGATCATGTAATCTATGTATTGTGGATTGGAATGGTTATAATGTGATAATGCTTTAATGCTATATACCAATGGGATAATACCAAAAACAGCACAGACTATCGTTAAAAGAATAGACCACGCCAATAAGTTATGAATACGACGTTTATCAGTTTCCATTATATCATTTTTCTTGAACAAATTTAATCAATAAAATACAATGAAGCCGCATGCCTCCATCTTTTTCTTCGCATACGCACTTATGATATCGTTTGTCGCCGTATCATTGATATCTGTTATAATCCACAAAATAGGTATGCGATTAAAAGAATGGGAGATTGAAAACCGACTTAACGAATTGAAGATAATGGCTGAAAAATACAATATCAGCCAAATAAATAATTCTGTTATATCATCTGACTTGACGAATGAGCATGAGGTTAACTTGGAGTTGAGGCAGTTGGTGAGTGACTTATTTAATGAAAAGTTCAAAATATTCAATTCGTTATGTGATCAGTATTTCGACATTGGCCAATCTGACAAACATAAAATTCAATTATACTATCAAGCCGAAAAAGAGATTAAAAATATTTGTAAATCCAATGATCTTGTCCAACTTGAGAATATTGTAAACAAATGATATTGAACAACGTAATCTCGAGCTGTTATACATACTGTCAATCGTTATTTTGATAATATGTCCTTTCATTGGATTATTTCCTTTATATTATGTTAATAAGGCAAAACATAAATTTTTAACACAAGATGATGGCTATTATAAAGCATGGAATAAAGCGGTTAAATGTATAAAAATAAGCTTGACCATACTTGTGGTGCTATACATAACAATCATAGTCATCCTAATTTTATTATATAAATTGCAGCTATAATAATGAAACGAGGGTGGCACATAAAAACAGTAGTCACCCTCGTTTTTTCAGAAATCGTTAGATTTTACCGACGAGTTCGATGCTGGGAGATAGGGTAGGAGCGCCCTTTTTCCATTTAGCCGGACAAACCTGACCGAGATTATTGGCCACAAATTGAGCTGCTTCTACCTTTCGTAACAATTCAGAAGCATCGCGGCCAATACCATTATCTTGAATCTCGACGATCTTAATAACGCCCTGCGGATCAATCACAAAAGTACCTCGGTATGCAAGAAAATCTTCACGATTAAGAACACCTAAAGATTCACTCAACATACCGGTTTTATCGGCAATCATCGGAAACTTGATCTTCCTTATGCTCTCTGACGCGTCGGCCCATGCCTTATGCGTAAACTGCGTATCGGTACTTACCGAATAAACTTCAACGCCAAGTTCCTTGAATTTATCATAATTTTCAGCCATGTCAACCAGCTCTGTAGGACATACAAATGTAAAATCGGCGGGATAGAAGAAAAATATCGACCATTTTCCTTCAATATCCTTGTTGCTGACTTCAATAAATTCTCCGTCCTTATATGCGGGCAATTTAAATTCAATAATTTTACTGTTTACAATCGGTTCCATATTTTTTATTTATTGTTTTGTTTGATAGAAACAATCTATTGTAATCGTTGGTTAATTGAATTTTCATAATAAAGCATAAACCGGTTAAAGAATAATGAATATAGGGAAGTAGATAAATCTTCCGATGCACTATTTAACATAATATCGGTTATGAGAAAACTATTAGGGGACTTTTTATCACGATTGTCCATATCTTTTAGCATAATAAACTTACGGATTTCCATATCTCATTTTTTCTACGTAACTTTGTTATTATACCGAACATAATACAGAATTAAATGTACGATAAGAAAAACGGTCTTTATATAGCACATTGCTCTGACGGACCTTTAAGCATACTTGGCAATATGGCCAATCGTCACGGGCTGATAGCCGGTGCTACAGGCACGGGAAAAACAGTTACATTGCAAGTGATGGCTGAAACTTTTTCTCAAGCGGGCGTTCCTTGTTTCATGGCCGATATTAAAGGCGATTTGTCCGGCATAAGCCAACCCGGTCGACTTAGTAAATTCATCGACAAAAGATGTGCGGAGTTCGGAATAAGCAATCCGCAGTTTGCAGCATCACCGGTAAGGTTCTTTGACGTATTCGGCCAACAAGGTCATCCCATGAGAGCAACAGTGGCAAGCATGGGTGCAGAACTGATGGCTCGGTTACTTGAACTGAACCCGACCCAGACCGGCGTTTTAAATATCGTATTTAAGATCGCCTCTGATGAAAACTTGGAGTTGATAGACCTAAAAGATCTTAGGTCTACATTGGATTATGTGTCAAAAAATGCCCGTAACTATATATCGGTATACGGGAATATAACCGCGCAAAGCATCGGAGCTATACAACGCGCGCTATTATCTCTTGAAAATCAAGGAGGTACATCCTTCTTTGGAGAGCCGGTTTTTGACATATATGACCTTATACAGACTGAAAACGGTCACGGAGTATTAAATGTATTGGCTGCCGATAAGCTGATGCTTAATCCCAAGTTATACTCCACTTTCCTTATGTGGCTTCTTAACGAAATATACACTCAACTTCCCGAAATTGGCGATATGGAGTTGCCTAAACTTGTATTTTTCTTTGACGAAGCCCATTTGCTTTTTGACGATGCGCCCAAGGCATTACTTGACAACATCGAACGTGTTGTAAGACTTATCAGAAGTAAAGGCGTAGGCATCTATTTCGTAACTCAGAATCCTATTGATGTCCCTGACACTATTCTCGGACAACTCGGCAACCGTGTACAGCACGCTTTGCGTGCGTTTACGCCGCGTGACCAGAAAGCGGTTAAAGCTGCTGCCGATACTTTCCGAGCCAATTCCGCTTTTGATACCCAGACCGCCATACAGGAACTCGGCACAGGAGAAGCTCTCGTGTCATTTCTTGATGAAAACGGAGCCCCGTCCATTGTAAACAGAGCCAAGATATTGTTCCCGCTCAGCCAAATCGGAGCCATAACAGATGACGAACGGGCCTCAATTATCAAAAAGTCCAAATTATACGGCCGATACGAAAAGTCTGTCGATCGAGAAAGTGCTTATGAAAAAATCCTTGCCGAAAAGCAACGTACTGAAAAGATTGAAAAAGAGCAGCAGCCGACCAATAGCAATACAACCAAACCGAAGTCTGCACCTACAAAGAAAAAAAGCGGTGGCGGATTTTGGGGTGCAGTAGTTAAAATTGCAGTACCTGTGCTTACAACAATAGGCCGCACTTTAGGCCGTGAAATGGTAAAAAATATCACCGGATCCGGATCTAAAAAACGCCGCAGATAAATATCTCGGCAAACGTTTCGATAAATTATGCAAAAAGCGTTTAAATATATATTGACAGTTACTGTCATTATGTTTACATTGTTGGCTTCTGTCCTGCAATTTCACCATCATGACTGTGACGGCCATATATATTTAAGTTTATCTACGGCAACTGAAATAGCATTGGGCGACTATGATGATGCGATTCATGAATGTAATCACAGCCATAGCCGGCCCCACAAATGCAATGGCGGCACACGTTGCTCCATGCATATCAGTTATCAGGAGATACGCAAAGCCATAAACATACCCAAAACTCCGTTATTGACTATCGGAGCAATATATGAGGTTATCGGCGATACTCTTATATCCAAGACGTGCGCATCTCCGAATACCGATCGTAATTATCTTGACATATTTAAATATGTACTGAAAAATCTCATTTACAGCTCTTCGATATTCCGTGCCCCCCCGTTATGGTACTTATGTGATTCTTGCAATCCAATTGCAACATTAAACTACTAATTTTGTACCATAACTAAATCATAACAGAACATGCGAATATCGTATTATTACATTGTAGGAGCAGTATTGCTCTCTACCCTATCTTCTTGTAGCCATAAAGATGATGACGGTCACGGACATGAAGCTACAGAAGTAAAAGAGACGGAAGCACATGCACATGGTGCTGATGAGATTATATTGGAGCCTGAGGTTGCCGAGCATTTTGGTGTTCTCTCTGAAGTTATATCCCCCTCTCCTTTTAATGAAGTCATAACTGTATCGGGCGAAATCACTTCCGCGCCTGAAGACATGGCCTACATAGCAGCCAAATCATCCGGAATAGTCAATCTGGCTCCCGGCATGGTAATAGGCAAACAGGTATCGGCCGGAGCGCGTATTGCGTCAATATCATCCAAAGGCATAGCCGGCGGTGACGCCAACGCAGCTGCTGCTGCTGATGTAGCTGCCGCGAAAAAAGAGGTCGACCGTCTTCGTCCGCTTTACGAAGAACGTATCATAACACAAAAAGAATACAACGCTGCAGTGGCGGCATATGATAAAGCTCGGGCCATGTATTCGGGCAGCGCGTCGGGCAGCGTGGCATCCACCCCTATATCGGGCGTGATTACCGCTATCAATGCCGGACAGGGAGCGTTTGTCAACACCGGCGATATAATAGCTACCGTGTCACATGACACGCGCCTTACGCTTAGGGCCGACCTCCCGCAGAAATATGCACGTCAACTTGCCGACATATCAACCGCCAACTTCCGCATCAGCTACTCCGATTCAGTCATGTCACTTAACGACCTGAACGGCAAGCGTATTTCATCGGCTTCCGTAGCGGTAAATCCCGGATATATACCTGTCTATTTTTCATTTGACAACAACGGTGCGGTACTTCCCGGAAGCTACGCAGAGGTATATCTGATCGGAGCACGTAAAGAAAATGTGCTTGTTGTTCCGGTAGCTTCTGTTGTAGAACAACAAGGACGTCATTTCGTATATGTAAAAGTCGATGACCACGGCTATGAGAAGCGACCTGTTGTGTTAGGCCGCAATAACGGCACAGATGTCGAGATTTTGTCAGGCCTGCACTCGGGAGACTGCGTCGTGGTTAAAGGGAGCATATTTGTGAAACTTGCCGAGACGAGCAATGTAGTACCTGAAGGTCATTCTCATAACCATTGATGTGCCATGCTGAATAGAATCATTAAATTTTCGTTGTCCAACCGCATTGTCGTGCTTATATTGGCCGGCCTATTGCTGTTGACCGGCACGGCTGTGCTGTTACGCATGGATGTCGATATTTTTCCTGACCTAAACGCTCCCACGGTAGTCGTCATGACCGAAGCTCCGGGACTTGCGCCCGAAGAGGTCGAGAAACTCGTCAGTTTTCCTATCGAGACATCGTTGAACGGAGCCACCGACGTTCGTCGCGTGCGTTCATCGTCAGCCACCGGCTTTTCCGTAGTATGGGTAGAATTTGACTGGGGCACCGACATCTATAAGGCGCGTCAGATAGTCTCTGAAAAACTCACTGAAATATCCGATGCCCTGCCTGCCGGTGTAAACTCACCTGTACTCGGTCCGCAGTCATCTATACTCGGCGAAATATTTATAATAGGACTAACGGCCGACTCCACATCTCTTGCCGAGCTTCGTACTATTGCCGACCGCACTATCAGGCCGAGACTTCTTGCTACAGGAGGAGTTTCGCAGGTAACTGTAATAGGCGGTGACATCAAAGAGTATCAGATAAAGCTCGATCCGGAGCGTATGAAATATCTTGACGTATCGCTTGATGAAGTCGTGGCTGCAACCGAAGGCATCAACACAAATGCCGCCGGTGGTATAATATATGACTACGGTAATGAATATCTGATCAAAGGCGATGTAAACACGTCATCACCTGAAGAGATTGGCATGAGTGTTATTCGCAGTGACGCCCGAGGTGTAGTAACGGTAGCCGACATAGCCGACATAGAAGTAGCGGGCAAGCAGCCCCGGCTTGGATTGGCTTCTGTTGAAGCTCATCCTGCGGTTTTGTTGACTGTGACAAAGCAACCGTCGACCGGTACTATCGAATTGACTGAAAATATCGAGGCCGAGCTGGCTAAACTGTCCAAATCTCTTCCGGCTGATATAAAGATGTCAACCGACATATTCAAGCAGAGCGATTTTATCGATAATTCTATAAGCAATCTTCAGCAATCCTTGTTTGAAGGAGCCCTTTTTGTCATCATCATATTGTTCTTCTTCCTGATGAATATACGCACCACCCTAATTTCTTTGGTGGCGCTGCCTATGTCGATTATCATAACGATATTGGTCATGCATTTCTTGGGCTTGAACATAAACACCATGAGTCTTGGAGGTATAGCTATCGCTATAGGCTCGTTGGTAGATGATGCTATCGTAGACGTGGAAAATGTTTACAAACGTCTGCGGGAGAATCGATTGCTCCCCCCGGAAAAGCGCTTGAGTACCGTAAAACTCGTCTACGAAGCTTCCAAAGAGGTAAGAATGCCGATATTCAATTCATCGCTTATCATTATAGCCAGCTTCCTGCCGTTATTTTTCCTTCACGGCATTGAAGGCCGCATGCTTGTGCCGCTCGGCATATCGTTCATTGTAGCGCTTATCGCATCAACTATCGTAGCCCTTACTTTGACTCCGGTGCTCTGTAGCTATCTGCTCAAAGGCGATGATAAGAATCTTTCTACCGAGTCGTGGGCCTCAAGAAAATTGAAGTCCGTTTACGCCAAAGCCCTTGATAAAGCGTTTTCTTTCAAAAAAGGTCTTATTGCGGGTGTTGGAGTATTATTCCTTATATCTTTAGGTGTATTGTTCACGTTGGGGCGCAGCTTCCTCCCCTCTTTCAACGAAGGCTCTTTAACAATCAATATCAGCGCGTTGCCCGGCATATCTCTTGAAGAGAGCGATCATATAGGACGCATAGCCGAGGAGCTAATCCTGAGCGTGCCCGAAGTCACCACAGTAGCCCGCAAAACCGGCCGTGCCGAACTCGACGAGCATTCACTTGGCGCCAATGTATCGGAAATAGAAGCACCCTATGTACTTGACGGACGCTCACGCAGCGAGATGGTTCAAGAACTACGCCACAAGCTATCTGAAATTCCCGGAGTCAACATCGAGATAGGCCAGCCTATATCGCATCGTATTGACGCCATGCTTTCAGGTACCGAAGCACAGATCGCCATAAAGCTGTTTGGTGACGATCTTGAAAGCCTTTATACTTTAGGGTCGCAGATTAAAAATGCGGCATCGGAAGTACCCGGCATAGTTGACGTGAATATTGAGCAGCAGGTTGGCCGCCCGCAGATAGACATACGCCCCCGACGCGAGATGTTGGCACTCTATGGCATACCCGTAAACAAATTTGTGGAGTTTATAAATGTGGCTTTGAGTGGCAAAGTGGTTTCACAGGTTTACGAGCATGGTCAGCCATATGACGTGACATTGCGCATAGATAACGAACGCAGCAATTCAATAGACGACATATCGCAACTGATGATTGACACCAACAAAGGTAAAGTGCCGTTAAGCAGTGTGGCCGATATTTTGTCAGTTACCGGACCAAACACGATTAATCGTGAGAATGTGAGCCGACGAATAGTTATTTCGGCCAACGTAGACGGCCGCGACCTGCGTAGTGCGGTCAATGACATAAAGGCCGTGGTCGATGAAGATGTAAAACTTCCCGAAGGTTATTATGTAGCTTATTCCGGACAGTTTGAGAGCGAGGCCGAAGCGTCGCGTACTCTTGCTTTGACCTCATTGGGAGCTCTTGTCATAATACTTATGCTGCTTTATTCGGAATTCAAGAACTTCAAGCAATCCTTGATAATACTCATAAACATGCCTTTGGCTATGATCGGCGGTATACTTATATTAAGATGTACGTCAGGCGAACTTAATATACCGGCCATAATAGGTTTTATATCGCTTATGGGCATAACCACGCGCAACGGCATGCTGCTTATGTCAAGATACAACAATCTTGAAGCGGAGCATTACGGCATAATGGAGCGGATTATAAAAGGCTCTACCGATCGACTGCTTCCAATTGTCATGACTGCGCTTACATCGGCGTTGGCTCTGATACCTCTGGCTCTGCGCGGAAGCGAACCCGGCAACGAGATTCAGTAACCTATGGCTATCGTAATTCTCGGAGGTCTGCTTACATCTACCGTC
>VSOZ01000049.1 GCA_009775095.1 Muribaculum sp. | reverse complement strand
GAGCAGGGAAATCTGTCGGTCGAGGAAATGCTGAAACGATTTGCCGCCTTTTGAGCGGATCGGTTATTCTTTGGATGTACCAGCGCACACGCTGCTCTGAGGATAAGGGCTGATTTATGGTCATGAAAATCTCCATTATCTGTTTCAAACCTGCCATTTCCGCAACTCCTTTCGCCTGTCCATCAAGGGTGTTTACTCTCTGACCACATATTTGCCCACAGACAGAGAAAACCGGCCCACCGGGCTATTCCGGTGGGCCGCAGTTCTCAGCTTGCTCTATTCTCTGCCCTCAGCCGCTCCTTTTCAGCGGCCACCTCCGTTTTCATCTCGGTTATCATTACTGCCAGCAGTTTTTCGCATTCTTCCACCGTATCAGCGTAGATGTCTCGGGTGCGCTTTGTCCCATCGGGCCAGGTCACCGTGTACCTTCCGTTCCAGCGACCACCTTTGGTCTGACCCAGGTATCCGCTGCCCCAGTAGCGGCGCTTGCCCCGCTTGGGTTTGAAATCTGTCATGGTGCGGCTGGCTGTAGCCTGGGGATTCTCTGCGGAAATCTCTACTTTACCAATGCCTTGGTCAATTTTGGCGGCGGCTTGCCTCTGCATATCGCTTGTGACATGGGCGTAAACGTTCAGTGTAGTGGCGCTGGAGACGTGACCGATGATGGTGGACAGGGTCTTTACATCCATCCCATGCTCCAGAGCATTAGTGGCGAATACATGACGCAGGTCGTGGAAGCGAACCTTTTTGCACCCAGCATGCGATAGGATTTTACTCAGCCTGTGGCTGGCGGCTGCTGGAGCCAGCGGAGCGTCCTCCTTTTTGGGAGAGGGGAACATCCACCGGGAGGAGACGGTTTTCTTGTACTCCTTTAGCGCCTCGACCACAGGCGGGGGAAGAATCACTGTTCGGATAGATGCCTTGGTCTTTGGCTCCTGGATCAGCAGTTCCTCTTTGGTTCGATAGACCTGCCGCTCAATCCGCAGTTCCCCGGTATTGAAATTCAAATCGTCCCACTGGAGTGCCATCAGCTCCCCCACCCGAAGCCCGGTGGTCAACTCCAGCAGGAACACCTCATAGTATCCCTCGGCCCGGGCCTGGATCAGCAGCTTTTGCAGTTCCTCCCGGCTGAGCAGATGCATCTCCTTCCGTCTGATTGGCGGAGCCTTGCATTCCTCAATTGGATTCTTTACGATCAATCGCTCTGCCACAGCTTTTTCCAACGCCCTGCGGCAGAGACTGTGACAGTTGCGCACCATATTGTCCGAGAGACCACCGCCTCTGGATTCTCTATGCAGTGTACGCCCATCCTTTCTCATCCAGTTGAAGAACTGCTGGAGGTCATTCATCGTTAACTTGTTCAGAGGAACACTGCCTAATTTGGGGCGGATGTAGAGCCGGATAAAGTCCTCATAGGATCGTTGAGAACTGGGGCGAAGCATTGGCTTACTGTAGTTTTCGTACCAGAATTCCATCCACTCACCGAAGGGCATATCTGCTCTGATCTTAACGGCGGTTGCGGGAGCCACGGACTCTTTCAGCGATTCCAGTTTCGCCACGCAGTCTGCCCTGGTCTTTGCCAGCACATTTTTTGTTTTTGGCAGACCCTTGTCATCATAGCCAATGACTACCCGGCCCTCCCAGCGGCCATCCTTTCTCAGTCGGATGGTTCCTTCGCCGCTTTTGCGTTTTCTTCCCATGGTCTCAACTCCTCGCCGAAAATGTCTGTCAGAAAATCTCCCACCACTTCCGAGGCTCGTTTCTGCATATCGCCGGTGGTATGAGTGTAGGTGTCCAGCGTGAACGCCGCCCTGGTGTGGCCCAGAATGCCGGACAGGGTTTTCACGTCCACGCCCGACGCCAGAGCGTGAGTCGCGAAGGTGTGACGCAGGTCGTGGAAGCGAATGTTCGGAAGGCCGGCTTGCTTCAGCAGAACCTTCAGCTGTCGGTATGCGGAGCCAGGATTAGTGGGCTGTTCCGGCTTCAGCGGGTTGGGGAATATCCACTCAGTCAGAGCCGATGCTTTCTTCTTACTGAGCAGAGCTGTTGTAC
>VSOZ01000048.1 GCA_009775095.1 Muribaculum sp. | reverse complement strand
ACAGGAAGGTACGGCAACTTCGAGAATGTTATGCAGTACATCTTCCAGTCACGCTACGACAACCGCTACCACCAGTTTACCCATGCCACCACCAACTTCACGATTGACCAGATACAGGATGTCTATGGCGAGAGGATATACGACCGCTTCAAGGAGATGTTCAATTTCGTCGCCCTGCGAGGAAAGACATTCAGGATAAACACTCAAAAAAACATGGAAAAATGAAAGACAACGTAAAACCCACACCCATAGATTGGGAACAGCGGAAATATGACCTTGCGGTCGCTCTGTATTATCACGACATACGGCTGTCGGATATAGTCACGCCGGAGAACCGTCTTGCACGGTGGCCAGAACATATTAGCGTCTCCGCAGAAATGGCAGTGGAAGCGGCCGAAGTTTTCATAAACGAATACCGCCGGCACGCGGTAATGGAAAGTGGGGAGAAAAGCCATGCGCCCTGATTTTCAAAGGATAGTCCCCGATTTGCTGTATTCGGTGATGGCGGCAAGAAAACTGCTCGGTATAAGCCATACGACGATTTACGAATACATGAGGCAATCGCCCCCGGTACTCCCATACCGCCGCTCGGAAAACGGTTGGCACAGGCTGATACTCGGAAGCGACATAATCTTCCTGCTCGACCACCCGCAGGTCAAGCGGGGAAGAAAACGGAAGAAACGGTAAACGGCACTGTCAGTTCCAGAGATACCACGGCGAGGGGCGCGGAGCGGAGAAGGCTTCGGAGAGGTCGATGGCGAGTAGCCATGCCAGGGTGCGTATGCCGTCCATGTCGGAGAGTGTCTGTGCATATCGGCTCTCTCCTGCACCCGAAATCCTGCACCACTGCCGCGCGAAGATGTCGGGTTGGAAAGCGTCGATGAACGACAGTATGTCGTCCACAAGCGAAGCCGGTTTGCCACCGGTCATATCGGCTGAGAAGCAGAACGGCACTCCGCTCTCGGTATTCCGTCGGAAATCGAAAGAGGTGATGTTGCTGTCCCTCACGTTGGCGGTCACGCTCCAGCCGCATTGTGCGGCAACTTGGATTATGGTTTGTAAAATCATGTCGGTACACGTTTATGTCTGCCACGTCCGACATGGAGGTGGCAGACCGAATTTTTCGGTAATGTCAGCCGTGGCGGTCGTGCCACGGCTGACGTGTTCGGTCAATCATAGAGGCGGTTCAAGAAGTCTTGAAGCCTCTTGTCGTTTATCTGCCCTATGGGGCATGGGGTGAAATACGGCATTTGTATCACACGGATAATGCCGAAGCCTTGTTTGCGGTAGTCGAGTTCGACATCGGCAAGTTCGTTGAGCGACACATAGCCGTATTCATCTTCGCCGAGTCCGACCACTATGCAGTAAAGAATTGTATCGTCTCCCTCTTTGCCTCCTTCAAGCACAAACCAACGGATATTTCCGATAGTGAATATCGCCACGCACACGGCGTCTCTCGCCTTGCCGTCCTGCGAGTACAGAGGATAGTCCTTTATGGCTTCCTCAAATTTCGGTGTCAACAGTCTGTTCATAGTCAGTCAAATTCAATTTCATCTTCGTAAAGTTCAATCCTCGCGCCACTGCTTACCTCGATGATGAAGCGGTAGCCGTTCAGTCCTACGATTGTGCCACGGTGGTAGCCTCGCCACGGTGTCAGCAACTCGCACTGGCGTCCGTATTCGGGAAAATCGGTGTCGTTCATAGGCTTTTATCCTTTAGTTCTTTATATTCGGGGTCATAGATTTCATCGCCGTTCATCAGCGTGTCGTACATCATAGCCGCTCTGCGGGCTGCCGTTTCGTTCCGCTCATCGTAATAGCCGGTTCGGTAGTTGACAGCGAGCTGACGGATATATGCCACGCACACCTTGAAAGCCTGCGACTGCAAATAGCGGTGTATTGTGGCGAGTGCCTTACCTGTGTTGGTTGCGGATTGCATTTTGCCGTTGACAAAGTTGTCAAACGCCACGACAAATTCCTTGTCGGTCTTGGATATTGCTATTCCGTTATAATTTTCCATGTTCTTATGTCTTAGATTGTTGCCTGATTGTAGATTGAGGGTTCGGAGGTTACGTTGTAGATGTAGTTGCCACAGCGTACCAAAAGGCAGTTCTCGCCATAGTAGAGTTTTTTCATGCCCCTAATGGAGCCGGAGCGGTGGAAATTAGGGAACTGCCCGATATTGAGCCGTCTGCCCTCTGCTACTTTCATTCTTTTTACTCGCATAGTCCTTTGATGTTTGAGCGTTTGAGTTAATTTTTCTCCCTTTTGTTTGAAGCTCTTTGAGCTTCTCCGGCAGGGCTGGCCGTTTTTCGTGCAGTTCCACAACTGCGGCCATAAGGGAGGATAAGGCAAGTGTGTAGTCAGCGGCAAGCGAGGGATACCCAAATTGTTTGAGGCACGAGAAGAATTTGTGGAGGCTCACGAGTGCGGACGCCGACCACAAGCGCAGCGTCACTTGACGTTCCACCCGGACGCAGTAATTTCGCACGCCAAAACGCCTGTACCTGCCGAGGCTCAAAATCTTCAAGGGAAATAACCGGCCACCGTTGACCCTTGCCGTTTCAAAGTGCCAACCTTGAAGCGGCCACAGTCATCGTTTGCAGACTGGTATTCCAAAGAGAGGCGGCAACGCGAGAGTCGAGCGAAGGCTTGCCCTCGCTTTGCTCTGGCGTTGTCGCTATCTCCGGCTTCTGCCGGACATAATATCCAAAACCTGAACTGCCCGAAGCTGAATCGGTGTGCAGCACGGAATCAGCCGGGCAACCGGTAAACAGCACAAGGCGATGTGCCGTGCCTGTGGATCGGCGGGCCACTGACACGGCTTATCGCCTGAATTATCACATCATTTGGGAGCAAGCGGTGGTGATAAGGTTGTGAGAGGCAATACGCCCGGCGCACTGCCTCACGCTCCTGTCGCCACGGCTTGGGACTAATTATATCCCTCAAATTTTGGAAATATTTACTATTCAGTTTCGGTATGTGCCGAAAAAATTGTAAATTTGATTGATTATTTACTTAGAGATAATGTAGTTATGTGTTATTTCAATATCTACGAGGAAAAAGAGCGAGGGTCTTATAATCCTGGCTTCTTTCAAATGAAACTATCTTTTCCCTTTAATATCAATGACCTTTCATCTATGTCATTAACTGATGTTGGGACATTTGCACATGAGTATATACATTTTTTACAAAATACTTCAACTCCTTTTGGCCTTTGGCAAGCCATGATTCATTACCAGAATATAAGTGAGTTTTTCGCTTATATTCAAAGGAATGGGATTACCTCGAAACCAGTACAGGGCTATGTTCCGAGCGATAATATGAACCGGCGTATAGCTTTAGAAAAAGAGGCTTCCGGTTATCGCGGTTTTTTGGAGGTTAAAGAAGAAGAACCATTACGATTAAGTAGAAGTATAGAGGAGATTTGTGGTCGTGAAATAGAAAGAATTTCAATATCATTCCGTGATATTCAAGGTCGTAGTCAAAAGATAATTCTTGGTGCAAATATCATAAAAGAGAGTATGGCGGCTTTGATTCAGGAAATTATCAATCCGGGAGCACAAAAAGACCACAGTGCCATTCCATATCATGTGGTTTCTCGACTTGCTGCTAAGTATGCTCCCAATATAGCATACGATATTAAAAAACTAATAACCTTGTGCTTCATAAGTCTTCACACTCTTTCTCCTGGGATTACATTGATTAACTACATGTCGTATGCAAATGATAATCCTCATAGTAATATAATCTCAATTTTTGATCATTTCCTTGAAGACTCGAAAGTTCATAAAAGCAATGGAGATAAAATGACTGTTGAGCAGTTAGGTGATGACATTGCAGCTGCCTTTAAGGATATATTGCAAAGTTTTATTTACGGAAAAACCTCAACATTCAAACTACAATATCTTGCTGAGATAATAGACCGGGTAAAAATCTCATCAGGGATGATTCCATTATTGAGACTTTTAACCGAAAATGATATTGATGTCTCTTTAGTTCAAAAAGCGGTAGAGGCTTGTGGAACACCAATCGTATGGAATGAATTTGGAGATTTAAGCATGCCAAATACCATTAACTTAGAAGACTCATCTGAATCTCCAGATTTTGAAGTCATGGCATTGATAACAAGCCAAGCATTGTATAAATATTTAGCAAATCCTGATACAGTAGTTTGCCCTATGATATTATTTTGTCAGAGCATAACACATTCCAACTTTAAGGAAGAGTGTTACGATATTCCATGGAGAGGGCAAGAATGTCTAATTACCCCACTTGCTAAATCTATTGGCTTAAAATAACCAAGTTTTCCATAGAGGCGGCTTTTGTTAGGTGACGAGCAAAAGCCGCCCCGCGTGGTTGCAGGACGGCTCGGTGGTCGCTGTGACATTCCGGAATTGGAAGCCATTGGATTTTCAGTCAAACCATTCGGGGTTACTGTCTCTGAGTATTGCGACAAGTTCGTTGTCGGGCAGCTTCAAATCACTTTCGGAGGTATAGAAGAAGATTTCTTCATCGACACGCTCTGCTTCCTTATCGGCGAAGCCGTTGCATTTGTCGGTGATTGGATAAGGCATAAGTGCGTCAAGCAATTCCAACCCACCGATGATAAGGCTCTCGCCCTCGTTGCTTGTAACGATACGGCAGGTATAGTCCGTGCCTTTGTAGTTGATTTCGGTTGTCGTCATATATCTTTCGGTTTTATGCACCCTGCTCTCCATAAGGATTGCAGGGTGCTGTTTATAATTCAGTCTATATCAATCCCGATAAAATGTTCATCATCAATCAGGGCATAGTAATATCCGTTGGCACAGCCACGATACTCTTTACTGAAGCCTGCGGCAATATCTCCGGCTTTATAGTAGTTATAGTTATCGTCCTTTTGCTTGACCTCAATCCATAGGGAACCGTCATAACCACGGAAAGTGAATGTTCCGGAATTAAAGTTGCGCCGTTCTTTGAGAGCCTTTCTGAACTGGTCCACCGCCCAATAGCTATATCTGGAGATAGCGTCAAGGGATATAATCTCTCCGTCGATGCGAGTGCCGGTGGTAAGGTGGTTCTCGTAGCAGTCCTTTGTCGGGTCAGCTTCAAGACACTTGCGTACAAATGCAGACGGAAATGTTGCACGCGATGCGTAGCGTTGGAATTTTGTTACTATATTCATTGTCGGCTTTGTCACTTTTGAGATAGACAGCCAACATTTGATGTCGTTTGGGGGTATGGGATAGCCTCTCCTGCGAGAGCGTTTAGCAAACTCACATACCTTACTTTCAGTGGAAAGGAACAAGCGTCGGCGTTGTGTGCCAAAGGGAGTGGTGATGTCGAAAGCTCCATGATTGCGATATAGTATCGCTGACACATCTTCGTATTTCATATCCGTGTGATTTGGATTATCGTTTGACTTTCGTGAGATAATGGCTACAAGGTCATCACATTGCAGTCTGTGACCTCGGCAGGTAGTCCGAAAGCAGGGAAATGGGAGAAATATGGGTTGCACTCTCCCTCGTCTTCCGAAGCGGTGGTGATGGTCTGCACGTTGTTGTCGGCATACCACTTGTCAATCATCGCAATTTCATAGTCTGTCAACCCTGTGGGGTCTCCGTTGATTAGATAGCATAACGCCCATGTTGGGATAGGCTCGATAAAGAACTCCATGACTGTATGTTTTTTAGTTGTGATACCCTAATATTGCCCCGATGTATAGTTTATCGCCCTTTTTCAGTCGGGCGATAATATCCATTAGGTCTGCGGAGCGTTCAGCCGTGCCTGCACCGCCATAGAAC
>VSOZ01000047.1 GCA_009775095.1 Muribaculum sp. | reverse complement strand
TGTGTCGGAGATACATTGAAGGTTGAATATGTCGGTTATGAACCGCAAACGATTGTCGTGACCGAGGATATGAGAAACGTGGAAATAACTCTGGCGCCGTCACAGGCTTTGTTGGGAGAAATGGTTTTAGCCGGGATAATGCCTTATGCAACGCTGCGAGAAAAACACTATCTTGATTTTAACATCATTGATGAAAAAGGTAACCCGATTAATCCTGAATACTTAGATATAAGCATTGTAAAAATTGATGAAGATTGTGAGGAATACTCGGATTATTTGTATCATGAATTCATAGATGAGCAACACCCTTGTCGCATTTACTGGGATGCCAGCTCTGATTTGCAAGACGAAGACGGCAAGCCGTTAAAAGAAGCCATACTCCGTATCGAGGCCGAGGGATACGACGCCCCAGTAACAATCAAGGTCAAATATCCCAAGCGCAACGCCAAGAAAACCATCAAGTTCAAACACAAAAAGAAATAACCTATGTCAGATTCTCTCCGATACAAGATAGTTCTGTGGATGGTGTGGGGACAGATTGCGCTGCTGCCCATTATTTACATGATGCTATGTGTTACAGAACATGGTGTGCTATGGCGATGGAATTTAGTCAACTGGCTTATGGTAGGAGGATACTTCATCGGATTGATCGCTCTTCCTTTCAGTCGTGGACTTGAAAAGCCTACATTGTTGAAATGGTGGCTAAGAATCGATTTCTGGTCATCTCTTATTCCATCCGTTCTTGTTTTACCCTTGCTCTTTTGCTCCGGACGACATGAAATTGATGCAGAGGATGGAGATTATGTTCTCTATCACACACGAGGTTTCATGATGGTAGCACCACACTATGTTTTAGGTAAAAAAGAGGGCCTATTTATTCGCAGTATGTATAAAACTGTTAGAATAAATGATTATGCCGAAAAGATAGACTGTTTCAAAGTTGATACGCTTAGAGGCTGCTTTTATGGGTTGGTCAGTGAAGATGCACAGGCTTCATGGATTTTACCGCTTGACTCTGTAAAATATCATCTACATGCATCCGATATAAATACTCTAATAGATAGCCTTTTTTACGGGCGGCCGTTATTTAGTGATTACTATATTGGGGCTTTCGTTTTCCCGGACAACTTCGCCGAGATAAATTATGATCCCTTTAGTATTTGTTATGAGGATTCTATAAGTTATGCTATATACCGTATTGATAGCGACAGTCTGAGGATAACTATTACCAATAACGGAATCACTAAGTTGTCCTACCTGAAAGATTCTGTTGGAAATCTCTCACCCAAAGACGTCAGAACTTTTATTGATAAGCTGAAAGGAGGCAAGCAATGAAACCGATTTGGCCCATAATAGGCGTGGCATGCGTCCTGATTTCTTCAATCGGGAGAATGGCTGATTCCCTTACGGATGTGCTGATTGCTGTCGGTGCAATTGCTGTTGTCGCATTGGTTATATGGCTGTTTGAGACAGGTAAAATCAGACTTAACGAACGCTTTGGCAAGATATTAAAGAAGATTGGTGTCGGCATTTTCGTAGTTGTTGGCATAGCCTACCTCATGGCTATGGCAAGATTTGTCACATATAAAGTCGCAACGGAAGGTGACCGGCAGGGAATTATGCTGCTGGGTATTGCCTCCATAGCATTCGGTATTTCTTGGTATATCAGCAGATGGCGCAGACGGTGGGTGAAGTTTCTAAAGACTTTTATGCCAAAAGACAAAATACGCCACGGTGACTGGAAGATACGAGAAAAGTATTTCCAGACATTTGACTATGCCACCAACGCCCTGTATGGACTGCATACTGCTGACGGCATTTTTGACGGACAGGCGAGAGTGTGGCTCGACCCGTCGGATGTCGATAAAGATGCTTCTGCACGATTAGACGCAATTGAGGCTATGTTGGCAAAGCGTGGTATTAAAGCCAACTGCGCTCTGACACACATCCCCGGATGTATCTACGCCGATATAGTTGCTGAAACCAAATACAGATCAATGAACAGCGACAAACAGGCAGCGTTCCGCGACGCATTCCACGAACTTGACGGCATGAATTATCATGGAGACTATTATGCTGAATATCACGGTGAATTAGGCACTATCCTTTTTGAATGTAACGCAGGAAATGTTATAACACGAGCTATAAGAATTGAGCCAAGAGAGGAATATTACCTCGACTCGGATTGTGGTTTCAAGTCGGAAGAAGCATATTATTTCATAGAGCGTGGCGTGGATTGGACTGAGGGCACATACTCGTTGATTTCAGAAACGCAGTTCTTCACTAACTGGCGTGAGCGACTTTTATATGACGACAAAGATGATGCATATTCATTCTTTGTGCAGGCATCGCTGATGTATTTTGCAGCGGCTACCAATGGCGACAAGAAAGAACAGACCAACAGCCAATGGGATATTGAAAACGCCGCCAAATTTCTCATAATTCATGATGAAAAGGAAACAATGATTGACCTACTTATGGGGATGATTTATGAAGAAACTATGTATTGGGCGGCACGGCTGTTTAGCGAAGTACTTCCCGCTGAGACTCATGATGCGGCAATTAGGTTAGTCGAAAACTGCGACAATCCCGAAATTGTCTCGCGTGCCAAAAGACTAATAGCACAATGGAAGAAAGGAGGCAAGCAATGAAATCACATGATTGCTATACCGCAAAAGAGGCGTTTACGTTTCCTCTTATATGCCTTGTCTGTTTGGCTTTCAACATCTATTGGGGTTGCTCTGACGTTTGGCCTGTCGGAGCAATCGTTGGTACAGCGTTTTTCGGCATATTCACATCGGTATATGTCTACAAATTTTCCCGATTCGGTCGGGACTTCTTTCGGATTGACGCCAATGGAATTACATATAAAGAATGGAGCAAAACCACTACGCTTAAATGGTCTGAAATAGCAAAATGCACCGTATGCTATAGACTTTCCTCTGGGGGTGGAATCCTCTTTCACAGAGTGCTGGACATAACATTGTTATCCGGAGCTAAACGCCCAAAGAGTATTTCGGTCAGACTATCCGGTAAATATTGCCGCAACAAAAGTGTTATCACTGCCATTGAACAGTTCGGCGGCTCAGAAGTTTATGACAGCCAAACTTCGCAGAGCAATAACAAATATGTGGCAAGAATACTCTTTGCGGTTATTATTGGCATTATTATCATTTTTGCATATTCAATCATCCAAGCTAATCATTCAAAGGGCATAATCCCCAACAAAGAAACATCATTATTAAAAATGGCATTAAATACAGAAAATAACCAACCAGAAGATTTCTCACAATTCATTGAGAAATTTCATTCAGATACAATCTTTCAAGAACAGAGATTAGCAAAGTCATTGGTACTGTTCGATTCAAAAATCAATGTTCAGTTTCCTCACGGTGGCGACAAATACGATGCCTATTATTCTTGGGAGGATAAAGATGTCATTACTATGCTTCATCGTATAGACATAGACAGACTCAAGCCAAGGTGTCATACAAAAATTATGCACATATCCGATACTGTTGTCTGTGAGAACATATCGGATCCTGATAATAATCGCTTATATTTTCTTGAGTTTTCCAAACAGGAGAATAAATGACTTTTAACCCAATTACTTGTGAATTGAAGATTATACCGTTAAAGCATTGATTGTAGATTTTGAATGAAAAAGTTTTTATACCTCACTGCCGTTGTCGGTAATTTTCTATTGCTGGTTTACGCTGCTGTCCTTATTGTCGGGATATGTGGCGGTTGGCTTGACCGTGAGTTGTGGCTGCACTCCGATGAGGCTAAAGTAGCACAGCTTCTGCTTATGGCTTCAGCGATGGGACTTTTGTTTGCCAATATCCGTATTAGCCGTGTACGATACGGTGGCAGGTATCTGTCCTTGATACTCTGCGGAAACTTCTTTGTCAATCCCTTCCTGAGTTTATATTTACTGAGCGGCAAGGCTGACGGCAAACAGAAATCGGAGAAATTTCCAAAGCGCGAGGTCTATATATTCCTTCGCAATGTGCAACTGTTTTGGCTGCTATATACATTGGCAGCGGTATTCTATACGCCACTGATTGACTCCAAAATAGGCGGTATATTTTATATCGCTTTGATTATCGCAGTCTCAGTGTTCATACAACGCAATATAGCGATAGCCATAAAACAAGACACGCCCGGATACATATTGCTAAACGTATGGTTCTGCTTCTTCTACGCCCCGATTTATTCACGTCGCGTCCTTAAAAACAACTGGTTATGAAAAACAAAGAGGAAATCCGCGTTAAACAGATAAAATACAGGTGATATGAATAAGTGGCAGAAGATATTGTTGGTGGCTTTTCATGCCGCGATGCTGGCGCTGTTCCTCTTTGTGGTGTTGAACGGATTGCAGTTGCGTTGGCGGTTAGGCTATGTACTGTTTGGGATTACCGCTCTATCGGGCTGTGTGGTATATTTCATTCGTGGTAAAAAAGCGGTATATAATACTATTTCTCGGATATATGCTATTG
>VSOZ01000046.1 GCA_009775095.1 Muribaculum sp. | reverse complement strand
GAATTTCTTACCGGATGCTTCCGGTCACACTGTTTTAATGTGACTGGAGCATCCGCTTCTAATTTGACGGACAACATCAAAGCTGTCTGTCCCCATCAGCCCCGCACATATTCCCATGAGGTTCTGCTCCGAATAATTGCGGCTTGTGCAGGTCATCCCGACTTCCTTTTTCGCCCTGCAGAACCAGCTAATGTATTTTTCCCTTTCGTAGTCCCTTTCCGGCGGGTAAAATTCTGACCGCAGATGCCACATTTTATCTTCCCCGTAAAAGGGTAGGTGGGGTTGACAAGCCCTGCCCGCCGTTCCATCTCCGCCTGGACCTTTGCGTAGGTTTCCCGGTCAATGATGGCTTCATGGCAGTCTGCCATGTAATACTGCGGCAGCTCCCCGCAATTTTTCACTTTCGTTTTTGTAATCGGGTTCGCCATGTAGCATTTCTGCCGCCGGATGTCCCCTGCATAGACCTCGTTGAAAATGAGCTGCCGTACCGAGGCTTCCTGGAAGTCATTCCCAAGCGTGGTGCGTATTCCTGCCCTGTTCATGCTCCCTGCAATCTCCCGCAGGGAAACGCCGTCAATGTACATCTGGAACATCCAGCAGACACTCTCCGCCTCTTCGGGTATGATGACATATTTTCTTAATTCGTCATCGTAGCAATAGCCGAGGATGTGCTTGTTCGCCGCCCCGATTTCTCCGGACTGGAATCGCTTCCTGACTCCCCATTTCACATTTTCTGAAATGCTCCGGCTCTCCTCCTGTGCAAAGGAGGCAAGGAGGGTAAGCATCAGTTCCCCGTCCTCCGAGAGCGAATGGATATTCTCCTTTTCAAACTGCACCTCAATGCCGAGGTTTTTCAGATGCCTTACCGTTTCCAGCAGGTCAACCGTGTTCCTTGCGAAGCGGCTGATGGATTTTGTCAGGATGATGTCAATTTTTCCTTCCTCACAGTCTGCCAGCAGCCTTAAGAATTCACCGCGCTTGGATGTGTCCGTGCCTGATATACCCATGTCCGCATATACCCCTGCATATTCCCATTCGGGGTTTTTCTGAATCAGAGCGCTGTAATAGCTCACCTGCGCGGAAACGGAATGCATCAGCCGCTCGGTGTCCCTGGAAACACGGGCATAGGCGGCGACCTTCTTCCGTGCCTGGATAACCGGCAGCTTTGGCTCTATCTTGCTGATTTTCCGCATGAAATCAACTCCTTTCCGCTACTATACATCACTCTGAACCGCAATTATATCAAGGAGACTGTCCGAAAAATAAGAAAAAATAGCGTAGAAAATACCGCCAGAAACTTGTCTATATGTGACAATCTGGCGGCAGGAGTATTTTTTCGTATACTGGCCGGAAAGAAAACCATTTTCAAAAGAAAAAGGCATGTATCAGGTCAAAATCATCTCCATTAGTCCGTTTACCCCAAGGAGGTTTACCACTCTTCGGAAATTGTAGGCAAGGAAAGAAAGCCCCATTTCAGCGGCTGCCTTCTGCTTTCCTTTTGTCAGCAGATAACCGGCTCCGTGCCATCTTTTCACTGTTCCATATGGATGTTCAACCACAGTGTTCCGCTTCCGTAAATGCTGCCGGTTGGGGTAGAACCGCAGGATCACCCATTCGTCCCATGAACTTTCTTCTTCGGATAACGTGATCACTTTGAACCGGCGGCTCGTCTTCCGGACAATTCTGTTTTCCCTGGCTTTTTCATAAAAGGCTTCTTCTTTCCGTGTTTCGCCCTCTTTGAATGAGACGATCCGTCTTTTATGAAGTGTACATTTGTTGGGGCATTTCAAACAGGCTGAAAGTCTGTGATACCTGCGGATGCAGGGATCTTTTTTGCCATTCGGGTGGCCCGGACCTGCGTAGAACAGCGTCTGACCCATCGGGCAGATAACTATGTCTTTTTCAATATCGCGCTCAAAATATGGATGTAACGGTGGTTCCCGCCTGACTTCCACAGGCGCTTTCTCCAATCCGCCCTGTGCTTTCATTTCTGCATAGGAAACCACTTCCCCGGTTTCTTTATCCAGATACAGGCTGCTTCCCTGTTCCCGGCGCTTCACAACTTCCAGCTCCACATCGCCCCGATGTAGAATCTCAGGCAGCTCACCGGCTGATATGCACTGAAGAATCGTATCCTTATCTTTTGAAAACAGCATTTCCCCGGTTACTTCTGTATCGGTTTTCTGGAACCGGAACATCCTGCTTTTCTCGCCTTTATTTGGATGCGTTGTAGGAGTATCCCCATTTAGAAGGCACTGCAGGATTTCTTCATCGTTGCTGTATCCTCTGTCCGCGATACCTTCAAGGTTTTCCACTCCTAATGCGGCTTTTGAGGCATTGATACCGTCTCCAAGCAGATGCCAGTCCGTGCATTCACTTGTTACATCATAATGAACAATCAGATGGTTTTTCGCTTCTACCGCAGTCTGCACATTGAAGCTTGGCCGGATGCCGTCCCTCGTTTTCATAAGACGGCTTTCCGGATCAGTAGTGCAAATGTGGTTCTCCCCGCTACCTGCCATCTGTTCCAGTGCTTCAGTCAGCTGGGCTTTGCGGCGTTCCAGATAATCCAGCACACCGACGATGTCTTCTTTTGTCAATGCACCCGGCCTGGATTCGGCGGCATCTGCTTCATCCAGTTCTTTCATGTACCTGCTGATTTTTTCTTCCACATCCAGAAGAACCTTCTTGGCATTGCTGCTGACATAACTTTTATTGTCAGCATTTACCGCACGGAATTTTGACCCGTCAATTACGACTGATTCATGCGAAAGCAGCCCCGCTTTGTTGCACAGCCTCACAAATGCCCTGAACACTTCCCTGATTGATTTCGCATTGTCTTTCCGAAAGTCTGCAATGCAACGGAAATCCGGGACAACCTTCCTGAGAAGCCACATCAGTTCCACATTCCGGGATGCCTCCTTTTGCAGCCGCCTGGAGGAACGGATGTGGTTCAGGTAGCCATACATATACAGCTTCAGCATATCGCGGGGATCATAACCGGGACGGC
>VSOZ01000045.1 GCA_009775095.1 Muribaculum sp. | reverse complement strand
ACAGATACGTGTGCTCCACATACAGCTGCAGCTGGTTCATCTTATAGAAGGCCATGGTGTCCGCCAGCCGCTTCAAGCTCTCCAGGGACAAGACCCGCCCTCTGGTGACGTCGAAGAAGAAGCCCCGGTTCTTGATGTCCGGCTCATCCTCAATGACCGTTTCCTGCAGCAGGCCGCCGCTCTGGCGCACGATCTGCCGCAGCGTCTGAACGGCCCAGCCCATGGCAGTCAGGCTGCCTCCGCGCAAACGCGCGCCGTCCTCCCTGATCTCCAGCGTATACTGCTGATCGCCCAGCGTGCCGTCCACCTTCAGCAGGATATCCCCCTTGCGGGAAGCTCCCCTGCTGATGCCGGTGGTCAGCCCCGCCCACGTCCGGAGCTCATCCTGCAGCAGGCGGGCATACAGCAGCGCCCCCTGCGGGCAGGACGGGTCCAGCACGATCATGCTGTTCCCTTGAAGCATCAGCTGCGCGTTTCCTTCCTCCATTTTCTGAGGAACCGGTAATACGATCATACTTACACCTCCGCGTATAATAAATTTATATCCTGATGAAATAGGTTATAAGAATGATGAAATTCCCTGCCGCCGCATACGCAGGACAGCGTCACGAGCTTGCGCTGCTGTACTTTTTCAGGGAAAACCTCCATAGGGCGCGGGACAGCGCAAAAAACAGCGCCGGCGCCGCGACGCCCCATACGCAAGCCCAGGGCGACAATTCCCCCATCAAAAACAAGCCGGGAAAATTCGTTATCACAAAAACCGGCAGGATATATGTCCCGATCCGCCGGAACCATTTTTCGTAGATCATGGACGGCATGTTGTTGAAATCCCACAGCGCGCTGCTGATGTCCGCAATGCCGCCGGCGGAAATGATCCAAAAGCTCAAAATGTACGGCAGCAGGAACAGGCTGTAGGCCAGCAGGCATCCGCAAGCCAGATAGAAGAGAAACCCGGCGATGGGGACCACTCCCGCCGGAAGCCCCGCCAGCCGCCAGCCGGTGACGATCATTGCCGTGCCTGCTATCAGCTCCGGCAGCAGATAGGCAAAATCCAGCCGCCGCAGCGTTACAAGGAACTGCAGGGACACGGGCTTCACAATATACAGGTCCAGCTCTCCCTGCTGCACCATCCCCGGCAGGGATGAGAAATTCCCCCAGTACATCATAAAGATTCCCGTCATCAGCATATACGTCCCCACAAACAGCAGGATATGGTCGGGGGTCAGTATCCCGATATTGATCCCGGCCTTATAGACGATCGCCACATACAGCAGCTTAATGACCATCCATCCCATCTCCACCGTTACGCCGGTGACGAAGTTCACGCGGTATTCCAGAGCGGACATCAGGGAGTATTTCGCAAAAATACCGAGAAGCTTACAATAGCGGCCTATCCTTTTCATCCCGTTTCAGCCTCCTACCGCGGCATACCGCTTCAAGCCGCGCCGCCACATAACGTTCCCCAGGCAGGCAAAGAAGAAGATCCATCCGATCTGGAAAGCGATCCCCGCGCCGATCCGCGCCCACCCGAACCGCCCGTTGATGATGTTCACCGGGAACTGGGCCGTATAGCCGAAAGGCAGCAGGCCCGTCAATATCTCCGCCATCCCGCCGAAGATATCCAGCGGGAAGACGCCGCCGCTCGCCACGGTCAGTACGACGCTGATGGTGCCGAATAATTTATCCACGTCGGTCAGCCAGAAGCCCAGCAGCCCCACACAGTAAAAGATGGAAAAATTCAGCAGCAGCGCCAGACCCAGGCTCACCAGGAACGCAAGGACCCTCCCTGCGGAAACCGGCATCCTCTGCCAGAACGCCAGCCCGATCATGGCCGCCATCACGGGCACGATCACCATTACTCTGGGGACCTTCTGCCCGAGGAAACGGAAGAATTGGTATCCCGTATAGCCGACAGGGCGGATCAGGTACTTGTTCAGGCCGCCCATCTTGATGTCGCCGTTCATCTCCCACTCAAACCCGGTACTCACCAGCTGGGACACGAGCGTTGCCAGGAGGGTATACAGCAGTATCTCCCCCTGCTGGTATCCAAATATGGCGGCCGCGTCCGAATGCCCGTACAGGTAATTCCACATGGCCGTCTGGATGATAATGGGAAATGCCGCGCTGAGCATACTCAGGAAAAAACTCACCCGGTATTCCAGCGCCTGCTCCACCCCCATCAAAAAGACGCAGCGGTAACTGCTCATATCTCCGCCGCCTCCTTCTGGTAAAAGCGCGCGATGCCCTCCTCGATGGGGATCTCCGTCACCGTAAAATCCTCTACCTGGAGCCCCGACAGGATGGCGGCGAGGACCTCCTGCACCTTTTCCTGAGGGACCTCCAGGACTGCCCCGGCCGCGCTCACTTCCCGGACCATGCCGAAGGCCCTCCAGCCCTCCATGTCCACCGGGCAGGACGTCTTCACGGAAAGCAGCTTCCGCTTTCCCAGAAGCTGGTTGACCTCCCCCAGCTTTCCGTCGTACACCAGCCTCCCCTGGTTGATAATGACCGCCCGGTCACACAGCGCCTCGATGTCCGCCATATAGTGGCTCGTAACGATGACCGTCGTCTTCCACTGCGCATTGTATATTTTGAGAAATTCCCTGATTTTTTTCTGGGACAGGATGTCCAGCCCAATGGTGGGCTCATCCAGAAAGAGGATGTCGGGACGATGGATCAGCGCCGCCAGGATCTCCATCTTCATCCGCTCTCCAAGGGAGAGCCGCCGCACCTGCACATTCAGAAGCTCCTTTACCTCCAGCAGCTCGGACAGTTCCACGATGATATCCCGGTAAGAGCCGTCGTCCACGCCGAAGATGCACTTGTTCAGGTAAAAGCTGTCGCTGGCCGGCAGGTCCCACCAGAGCTGGTTCTTCTGCCCCATGACGATGGATATCCGTCTTTTAAATTCGTTCCTGCGTTCCCAGGGAATGAACCCGTCCACCTCGATCTTTCCGCCCGTAGGGTACAAAATACCCGCGAGCATTTTTAAGGTGGTCGTCTTCCCCGCCCCGTTGGGGCCCAGGAAGCCGATCATCTCGCCCTTCTCTACTGAAAAAGAAATATCACGAACCGCCTCTTTTATCAAGGACTCCCGATGAAATATATTGTGCAGGGAGCCCTTGATCCCGGTCGTTTTCTTATAATAGGTAAACTCTTTTCTCAGGTGTTCCACTGTGATCATACCGTCTGCCCCTTTTCATATAAAGTCCAAATGGCGTACATAGTTTTCTAACATCCGCTTCGCCTCCGGGTATTTACGGCGGCTCACATACAGCTGCTCCCCGTTGTCCAACAGCACCTTTTCCTTCTCCAGGCGGCGGATATGGTACATATTTACCAGAAAACTCGTATATGTTCTGACGAATCCCTTTCCCTTCAGCCGTTCCTCGCATTGTGACAGAGTCTCCTTTATCTGAACGATACCCTGTACCAAATGCAAAGATATCTCGTGCCGTATGCTGGCCGCGTAGAGGATATCCCTTGACGGTACCAGCATCATCTGTCCGTTCCGGGTAAATTCTATTTTGTCCGTCTTGGCCATGCGCATTTTTCCCAGCTTCTGAAAGGCGGCCTCCAGGTCCTGCTCAAAGCCGAACAGCCTCACGATATGAAAAAAGGGCATCGCCAGGGCGGCAATGATATCCTCTACCCGCTCCGCGACATATATGATCAGCA
>VSOZ01000044.1 GCA_009775095.1 Muribaculum sp. | reverse complement strand
GATTCAGGTACGCCAGTCTTCGGATTATATTCCGAAAATGATAGAACTGGCGGGAGGAAAGTATGTTTTTGAGAATCTGGGGGATCCCGGAACGAGACGGTCAACCATGAACATACAGGTAGAAGAGTTCTATGCCGCCGCAAAGGACGCGGACTTTTTGATTTACAACAGTTCCATCGACGGCGGCGTCTCAGACATGGAGGAGCTGTTGGATAAATGTGAACTGCTGGCGGATTTTAAGGCGGTGAAGGAGGGAAATGTCTGGTGCACGACAAACGATATGTACCAGCAGTCGCTTTCTATCGGTTATCTGACAGAGGATATCCATGGTATGTTTTTGGGGAAAACGGAGGGAATGCACTATCTCTTCCAATTGAAATAGTGTTGGAGTCAGGCTATGGATAAACACAGGAAATACAGATACATAGCGGCGTTTTGTATGCTGGGTGCGGGTGTTTTTGTCTTTTTTGTCCTCTATATCTGTATGGGGAGCGTGGAGATTTCCGTGCGGGAAATGATGCGTGCCTTTGCCGGGGTGGACGATATGGAAACCAAACGGCGGATTCTGTGGGACATCCGGTTCCCGCGGGCCATGGCGGCTCTGATTCTGGGCGGCGCCCTGGCGCTTGCCGGGTATCTGCTGCAGACCTTCTTCCATAACCCGATTGCGGGTCCTTTTGTCCTCGGCATTTCTTCCGGCGCAAAGATGACGGTCGCCCTTGTGATGATCTTTCTGATGGGAAGGACGGTTCGGGTAACGTCGGCAGATCTGATTGCCGCCGCTTTCACGGGCGCGCTCCTGTCCATGGGGGTTGTGCTCCTGCTTTCGCGCAGGGTGCGCGGCATGTCCATGCTGGTGGTCTGCGGGGTGATCATCGGTTATATCTGCTCCGCCGTCACAGAGCTGGTGGTTACTTTTGCAGAGGATGCGGACATTGTCAATCTGCACAACTGGTCGCGGGGCAGTTTCTCGGGTATGACATGGGAGAATGTAAAGGTCATGGCTGCAGTTGTCATTGTGACCGTGTTCTTAGTATTCCGGATAGCAAAACCGCTTGGCGCTTACCAGATGGGAGAGACATATGCGGCGGGCGTGGGCGTCAATCTCAGACTTCTGCGGGCGGGCATCGTCATCCTATCCAGTATGTTGTCGGCGTGTATTGTCGCGTTTGCCGGTCCGGTTTCCTTTGTGGGCATTGCTGCGCCCCATCTGGTCAAAAAGCTTCTGGGCACGGCGGAACCGCTTCTGATGATACCGGCTTGTTTTCTTGGCGGGAGCGTGTTCTGTCTGTTCTGCGATCTGCTTGCGCGCACCATGCTGGCGCCGACGGAGCTTTCCATCAGCACTGTGACCGCCATCTTTGGCGCGCCGGTGGTTCTGTGGATGATGGGGCGCAAACATGCTGACAGACATGTAAATGATCCATGACGGAAGCAGTAGATGTAAATACAAAAGTTGATAGGCATCGTTGACCGAAAACATTGCTGCCGTAGACAATTTTTCGCAGACAAAAAATATAGCTAATTGGTAAATGGTGCACCAGAACAAAGAAAGCATAGGGTTCCTTGTGAATCAGATGGAACAGATATGACGCGCAAACGGAATGGCTGTCGATATGGAACAATATTACTTTACAACACAGAAAATGTGCGTTGGCTATGATGGCAGACCGCTTATAAAAGATGTGGAAATCGCACTGGAACAGGGAGAATTTTTAACGCTGATCGGTCCAAACGGCGCAGGGAAATCAACCGTTCTGAAAAGCATTGCTGGACAGCTTCGTCTACTTGGGGGAAGCGTTTGTCTGGGTGAAAACGTTTTATCGGAAATGAAAAGAAATGAACTGGCGCGGAAAATGTCGGTGGTATTTACGCAGAAGGTGCGGGCTGAACTGAAAACATGCCGGGATGTGGCGGCAACAGGGCGTTATCCGTATACGGGACGCTTTGGCGTGCTGTCGAAGGAAGACTGGCGGCTTGTGGATGAGGTGTTGGAACTGACCCGTACCGCAAATATTGCCGGACAGGATTTTGACACAGTCAGCGACGGGCAGAAACAGCGCGTGATGCTGGCAAGGGCGATCTGTCAGGAACCGGAGATCCTTGTGCTGGACGAGCCCACCTCCTATCTGGATATCAGGTATAAGCTTGAATTTTTGGCGATATTGGAGGAGATGCGGGATAAAAAGAACCTGACGGTGGTCATGTCTCTGCATGAACTGGAGCTTGCCAAAATGATTTCGGATCAGATACTTTGTCTGAAAGGGGCATATGTGGAGCGGTACGGCACGCCGGAAGAAATTTTCGAGGGGGATTTTATCAGAGAACTCTACGGGATAGACGACGGTATTTTTTCTGGCGACAAGAAGTTTCAGGCGTATATCCGGCAGATTGGGCAGATATAAAAAATCGAGCGTTGGCATTATTTTCTATGGAATGAAAAAGCATCCCGAAAATATAAATATAACATTTTTCAAACTTGATTGGAGGGTCATTGCCTGACCCATGGAGACAAATATGGCGAAAGTAATTATGGTGCAGGGAACCATGTCCGGCGCGGGCAAGAGTCTGATCGTGGCAGGGCTGTGCCGCATTATGCGGCGGGACGGATACCGTGTGGCGCCCTTTAAATCCCAGAATATGGCCTTAAACTCCTTTGTCACGAAAGAGGGGCTTGAGATGGGAAGGGCGCAGGTCATGCAGGCGGAGGCGGCGGGTATCGAGCCCCTTGTGTGCATGAATCCGATTTTATTAAAGCCGACAGACCACACAGGCTCGCAGGTGATTGTAAACGGGCGGGTAATCGGCAATATGAGCGCGAGGGACTATTTTGCGTATAAGCGTAAGCTCATCCCGGATATTGTAAAGGCGTTTCACAGGCTGGAAGAACGGGCGGACATGATTGTGATCGAGGGGGCGGGCAGCCCGGCGGAAATCAATCTGCGGGAAAACGATATCGTGAATATGGGACTGGCGGAACTTGTGGACGCGCCGGTACTGCTTGTGGGAGATATCGACAGAGGAGGCGTCTTCGCACAGCTTCTGGGCACACTGATGCTGCTCCGGGAAGAGGAGCGGGACAGGGTGAAGGGGCTGTTGATCAATAAATTCAGAGGGGACGCGTCCCTGCTGACTTCCGGCATAGAGATTCTGGAGAAAAAGGGAGGGATTCCCGTTGCCGGAGTCATCCCTTACATGGAAATAGATTTGGAAGATGAGGACAGTCTCACAGACCGCTTTGTTAAAAAGAAGCAGGGAAAAATAGACATTGTGGTGATCCGCTATCCAAGGATATCCAATTTTACGGATTTCAATGTGTTTGCGCAGATCCCGGAAGTGTCGGTGCGCTACGTCACATCTGCGGCAGAATTTGGATGCCCGGATCTGGTCTTTCTGCCCGGCAGCAAAAACACGACAGGCGATCTGAACTGGATGCGGCGAAACGGTCTGGAGGAAAAGGTGAAAGGATTGGTGGGGAAAATACCGGTCTGCGGCATCTGCGGCGGGTACCAGATGCTGGGGGAAGAAATCACGGATTCCGAGGGTATGGAGTCCGGAGGCGCCGTGAAAGGCATGGGCCTTCTGCCAGTTACAACAAAGCTGCAAAAGGAGAAGGTGCGCCGTCAGGTACAGGGAACCATAAACCGGATAAGCGGCACGTTCTCCGTGCTTTCAGGACTTGCCTATGCGGGATATGAAATTCATATGGGACGCAGCTGCCTGTATTCCGATGACGGGGTGGCGCATGTGACGGAGGAGGTTTTGGTGGGCGGAGAAATACCCGAGGTGTATGGAACCTATGTGCACGGGATATTTGACAAAGGGGAGACCGTGTCCGCCCTTGTGGGGGAGCTGGCGCGGAAAAAAGGGCTTGTTCCGGGAAATCGCGCCTGCATGGATTACCGGGAATACAAGGAAAAACAGTACGATAAACTGGCGGATATTTTAACAGAGCATCTGGACAGGGAGCATATTTATGGACTACTCAGGGAAGCGCATATCAGGTGACAGTACTGCAGAAAGTACGAAAAAGATCACATCAGATAACGCCACAGCAGAAATCGCAAAAAACCACATATTGGATGTCGCCGCGGAGAAAATCACAGGAAACCAGATATGGGAGGATACGACAAAAGAATCTCTAAAAAAACTGTCTGTGTCCGCGCCGGACCAGAAGATATATGAAAGAGTATTGAAAAATTGGGACGCCATCGCCAAGCCGCTCGACGGGCTGGGGCGGTTCGAGACATTGACGGCACAGATCGGCGCAATTCTGGGAACGGATCAGCTCGACCTTTCCAGAAAAGCCGTTGTTATCATGTGCGCGGACAACGGGATTGTGGCAGAAGGGGTCAGCCAGTCCGGGCAGGAAGTGACCACGGCAGTGGTAAGGCAGATGGCGAAGGGTGCGTCCTCGGTGGGGAAAATGGCGGCTCTGATCGGTGTGGAAACGATTTCGACAGATATCGGGATGAGCGAAACAGAACGGATACCGGGTGTTCTCGACCGCAAAATCCGCTGCGGCACCAACAATTTCAGAATTGAACCGGCAATGACCGAATCCGAGGCTGTCCGGGCGATAGGGACAGGCATTGGCATGGTGTCCGAATGTAAGCAAAAAGGTTACCGGATTCTTGCTACGGGGGAAATGGGTATTGGAAATACGACCACCAGCAGCGCGGTGGCGGCGGCTCTGCTGTCCTGTGATGCCGGGGAGATGACGGGACGAGGGGCTGGTCTCGATGATGAAAGGCTGCTGCACAAAAAGAAGGTGATTGCGGAGGCAATCAAAAAATACGGGCTTTATGGGGCGGAGCCTCTGCGTATCCTCCACACGGTGGGCGGGCTGGATATCGCCGGGCTTGCCGGCGTATGTATGGGCGGCGCCCTGTTCCACATACCGATTGTGCTGGACGGGGTGATCAGCATGACGGCGGCTCTGCTGGCGGAAAAGCTCCTGTCGGGCACGGCGGCATATCTGATCGCATCCCATAGAGGAAAGGAGCCTGCCGTGGAAAAGCTGACTGATGCGCTTGGCTTACAGCCTGTGATAGATGCCGGGATGGCGCTGGGCGAGGGGACGGGGGCGGTGATGATGCTGTCGCTTCTCGACCTGGCGCTGTCCGTTTATCAGGGAAAGACTTCCTTTTCCGAAATTGCGGTAAAACCCTATGAAAGATATGGAAAGTAAGTCCTTAGCTGAAAACCTGAAAGTTGGCTTATGTATGGAAGTTATGTGAAAGAATACGCCGAAGAAATTCGGCGGGAGGCTGTTATGATGGTTCTCGTCCTTGGGGGAAGCGGGAGCGGAAAGTCCGCCTATGCGGAGGAGCTGCTCTGCACGCTTGCCGGAAAATCGCAGACAACAAAATATTATCTGGCGGCAATGCGGGTCTATGACGAGGAGGGAACAAGGAAGGTGGAAAAGCACAGGGAACGCCGGAAAGGGAAAGGCTTTCTTACCATCGAACAGCCGGTGCGGATCGAGGACGCGCTTTTTCAGATGAAAAGCGGAGGGAAATCGGTTCTGCTTGAATGTATAT
>VSOZ01000043.1 GCA_009775095.1 Muribaculum sp. | reverse complement strand
TGAAAGCCATCGGTGTCGGCGTCTGCTTTGAAGAACAGGGCATTGACACCTCGGAGATGACCGGCGAACTGCTCACCGCCATGTTCTCCGCCATCGCGCAGAAAGAGAGCGAGAGCATCTCCGGCAATATGCGCTGGAGCTACCGCCAGCGTATGGAGAAAGGAACGTTCCTCCCATCCTCTATGCCCTTCGGCTACAAAATCAAAGATCGGAGCATTGTGGTCGATGAGGCACAGGCAGAAATCATACGGCGGATCTTTAACAGCTATCTTGCCGGGCAGAGCATGGATGAGATCGCGGCACAACTCAATCGGGAAAATGTACCTGTTAAAATTGGAAAGGAAGACCGGAAGTGGCTCCAGACCGCAATATCCTACATTCTGTCCAATGAACGGTATATTGGAGACTCCCTCTGGCAAAAGACATACGCCACAGATACCCTTCCGGCACGTCAAATCAGGAATCACGGGGAGCGCCAACAGTATTATGCTGAGGCCACACATGCCCCCATCATTGAAAAAGAAGTATACCTTGCCGTACAAAAGCTGAAATCACAGCGCAGTAAAAAGTATGGTTCCAGAAATCCGTACATGGAAAACTCTCTCCACAAAATTATCTTCTGTGGCAAGTGCGGGACTCCATTCCGCAGGAAAGTCTGTCGCGGGATCACTTACTGGGTATGCCATAACCACGATAACGGGAGAGAAAACTGCCCTGTGCCGCAAATTGCAGAAGAGGCTCTCCGCGCCGCTTTCCTGCGGATATATCACAAGCTCCGGCTCCATGGAAAATCAATTCTCAAGCAGATGATTGCAGACCTCCAATCTGTCCGTGAGCGCCGGATGCTGTGGAGCATAGACATCATTGAACTGAACAAGAGAATATCCGACATCAACGATCAGGATCGAATGCTGGCCGACATGAACAAATGCGGCCTTGTCGATCCTGATATTTTTATATCCAGAAGCAACGAACTGGCCCAGCAGCTTCGTGCTGTAAAACAGGAAAAAGAGCGCATCCTTGGTGCGGAGTGCGACGATACTATACCCCGAACACGAGAGCTGATGGAAACGCTGGAAGCCCTGCCGGAGTTCCTCCCGGTCTTCGATGGTGAGATCTTCGCGGATCTGGTGGTTGGAATCACAGTGGACGCTGGCAATATCCTGCGCTTCCGCCTGAAAAATGGGCTGGAACTAACCGAAACCGCAGAAAGGAGTGTACGATGATGGCAAACCGAAAGCTGCCCTTTGGGTATTGTATGCAAAACGGGCAAATCCATATCGTAGAGGCCGAGGCAGAGGTTGTGCGGATGCTCTTCACCAGCTATGCGGAGGGCAATTCCTATGAAACATTGGCTGAGTGGCTGAATGATAGAGCAATCCCTTACCTCCCCGGAAAGCAATGGAACAAAAATACGGTTGCCCGCGTTCTGCAAAACGTCCGGTATCTTGGAGATAATGGCTATCCACCCATTATTGGGTCGGAGATGTTCAGGAGAAGAAAACCGGCGGCAGGCGGAAAACTGAATCAGCCCCAAATCAAGGACATCCGCATTCTGGCTCGATGTGGTATGTGCGGCGATACGGTCCGACGAGAGCGCGTGGACACCTGGCGCTGCCCCCACTGCATGCGTTCAGCAGCGAGAGTTACCGATAAACAGTTGATGGATAGTGCCTCAGAACTGCTGCAACACCTGTGCGGACATCCTGACGTTGTTGTCAATTCTCCCACGGATGAAACTGAGAACAGCAGTGCCCTCACAGCAAAGAACGATCTCGGCTATACACTGGAATGTGCGGAATTCAATGAATCCGCCGCGAAAGCAAAAGTAATCTCTCTGGCAGCCGCCCGGTTCAACGCTCTCAGCTCTGAGGACTACGAAACCATGCGGATACGATACATATTGAGCACGACGGAGCAGAGTGGTGGATTGGACACCGTTCTGCTCCGTCAAATTACCTCCGCCATCCTGATCCACCCCCAAGGGGAGGTCAGCATGAAGCTCAAAAACGGACAAATCATAACAGGGAGTGATCACACATGACAAAAACCATCCCCAGCACCAGACCACAGCTCCGCGCAGCCGCCTACTGCCGGATCGCTAACGGCGAGGACCAAGCATCCATTCTCGAGGCCCAGAAAGCCCACTACACTGAACAGATCAGTGCCAATCCCGACTGGAT
>VSOZ01000042.1 GCA_009775095.1 Muribaculum sp. | reverse complement strand
CATCAATATATAATTTCATATTACACATATTTATATATAATGGCCCTATTTTATCGTTTTAAACAACTATAGATCGATCCTACAAGAGTAATTATCCAAAAATCTAGATTATCTATTGCTTAAATCATGTTTTTTTGTTTACTTTGTACCGCATTGTCTGAACATAATATTTTTGTAAACATGAACAAACATTTAATCACAGCCTTATCCGCCGGACTTATCTCCTTGACTATGGCGGCGGAAAAGCAGTCCGGCGACATATGGTCGATCGGTAAGTCCGACGGCTTGGCTACGGAATTCGCCCTTGCGCCCGACGGGTACCGCGATTTTCTTGCAAAAGACTTCGGATATGAAGATAAGTATTTTCTGGTGGGAGCGTCAGACCCGTCGGTAGACTTCCCCTATGTACTGCCCGGGCCCACCGACACTTGGGGCGGCACTTGGCCGACATCGGGATGGCGCACACATCAAGTGACCATACTTTTCGACCTTGACAAAAAGCCGGCTAAATCAGGCTATGCATTTCAACTTGATCTTGCCGATTACGCCAAGACATTTTTACCGCTCGTAAAAATAAGCGTTAACGGACAAGACCAAAAATTTCAACTGACTGCAGAAGGGCATGACCTCAATCGTCAGCGTAAACCGCGTCAAAACGAACCGATAACCGATACACTATCGATAACCGGCAACCTGAATGCGGCTACTCCTCTGTCACTGACAATGCCTCTTGAGGGCAATACATTAAGAAAAGGACCTAACGAAATCACCGTTACCGTACTCGAAGGTTCTTGGATACTTTTCGATCACTTGGCACTTACAGGCCCCAAAGGCTCGACTGCAACAAAACCTTCCGGCATATTTGTACGTAATGTAGAGAGCGCCGACTACCAACTTGACGACACCCAACCTCTTATTGTAGACATAGAGCACCTTTCAGGCAATCCCCTGCTCCAAGTGGAGGTAGACGGTAAAAAAATCTTTTCAAAAAAGACCGAGGCCGGCCGCTATATGTTTGAAGCTCCAATGCCGGCAGTAAAGAAGCCGAAGACAAGCCGTTACCGCATACTTTGCGACAATCGCGAAATAGCATCCGGTACAGTAGTCAGGTCTCCACAAAAACAGCAGACTCCCGCTGATTATATCGATACAAGATTCGGCACCGCACATTCACGCTGGATGATAGCTCCGGGCCCGTGGATGCCGTTCAGCATGGTCAAGCTAAGTCCCGACAATCAGAACAGCGGATGGCAAGCAGGATATCAGCCTTCATTCGAAAACATAGGGTGTTTCAGCCACATACACGAATGGACGCTCGGCGGACTCGGTATCATGGCAGCCAACGGAGACTTAAAAGTTAAAGTCGGCGATGAACAGAAACCCGACGAAGGATATCGCTCACGCATTGACAAACGCACCGAGAAAGCCGAAATCGGATATTACGCGACCGACCTTACAGATTACGGAATAAAAGCTGAGATTACGGCTACAACACGCTGCGGCTTCGAACGATTCACATTCCCCGCCGACCGAGGTACGGGACGTATACTTATTGAACTTCATCCGGAAGCCGAATACGGCATACAGCTCAAAGATCTGAAAGTGACACAGACAGGTCCTTCGCGCATTGAGGGCTATTGCCACCAGTACTCGCCCGGAGTATGGAGTCATGATGCAGATCAGGACTATAACGTCAACTTTGTAATAGAATTTGACCGACCGATAAAAAGTATCGGCAGCTGGTGCGACAAGACAATAAAACACGGAGTAACCCAACTTGAGTCGGGTCCATGCACCGATGCGGGTCTTTTTGTTGAATTTGATCCGAAAGAAAATCCGGTTGTGCAGGTGCGTACGGCAATCTCCCCGGTAAGCATAGCCAACGCTGCCGAAAATCTTCAAAAGGAGGTTGTAGAGCCGTTTGGGTGGAATTTTGAGGCTGTACGCAGCAATCAGGTCGACACATGGAACGACCTCTTTGCCCGTCTAAACATAAAGACCGATGACCGGATAGAAAAGACCCGCTTCTACAATAATATGTACCGCGCACTGTGCAGCCGCAATGTCTGGAGCGACATAAACGGCGAGTGGATAGCCACCGACGGTAAAAAACACCGTGTAAAAGACCCGTCGCGCGATGCTATGATAGGATGCGATGCCTTCTGGAACTCATTCTGGAATCTCAACCAGTTCTGGAACCTTGTCGCACCCGAATGGTCAAGCCGCTGGGTAGGTTCGCAATTAGCTCTATACGATGCTAACGGCTGGCTCGCAAAAGGTCCTGCCGGGCTAAACTATATACCCGTCATGGTAGGTGAACATGAGATACCGCAGATAGTGAGCGCTTGGCAGATGGGCATACGAGACTTTGACGGCCGAAAGGCTCTTGAAGCGGCGGTAAAAATGCAGACGACTCCGGCGCAAAAGGTATATAAAGGCTTTGCCGGCAACCGTGATCTTGTCGCTTATATGGAGCATAAATATGTACCATATGACAAAGGTCGCTTCTCCAACACCATGGAGTATTCTTACGATGACTGGACAGTGGGACAGCTTGCCAAAGCTTTGGGAGAGAAAGAACTGTACGACAAGTTCAACGATCGTGGATACTGGTGGCGCAATGTCATCAGCGACGAAGGTTACTGCCACATGCGCGACAGCGAAGGCAAATGGCTGAAAGACTTCGACCCCTTCCGTAGTGGCGCAAACCAACATTATGTAGAAGGCAATGCATGGCAGCTTACATTCTTCGTTCCGCAGGACGTGCCTGCGTTGGTGGAGAAGATAGGACATAAACGCTTTACCGACCGGCTCCTGTGGGGTTTCAACCAAGATGAGGCTTGGCGCTATAACGCACCCAACGACCAGTATTGGGACCATCCCGTGGTGCAAGGTAACCAGCAGTCAATGCACTTCGCATATCTGTTCAACTACGCCGGTCAACCGTGGAATACCCAACGTTGGAGCCGCTCGATACTTGACCGCTATTATGGCTACGGCATAGCCAATGCATACCTCGGCGATGAAGATCAGGGACAGATGAGCGCTTGGGCCATCATGACGGCGCTTGGACTGTTTCAGATCGACGGTGGATGTGCGGTAGAACCTGTATACGAAATAGGCAGCCCGCTGTTTGAAGAAGTGACAATAGACCTCGGCAACCGCTACGGCCGCGGAAAGTCGTTCACCATCAAAGCGGATAACGCATCGCGTAAAAACATATACGTGCAGAAAGCCACACTCAACGGCAAGCCTCTTAATTCGTTCAGGTTTCCGGCAAAAGAATTGCTCAAAGGCGGAGAACTGCACCTCGTAATGGGTCCGGAGCCCAATAAGAATTGGGGTATTGAGAAGTGAATTGCTCTAAAAACAACAAATTTTTAATTATTTTTGCATAACTGTTAAACGGCTATCGAATATATAAAACTTACCTACATATGAAACTACAACTTGATCCTACCTCCCCCATGCCGCTGCATCAACAGGCCGAGGACCTTTTGCGCCGCATGATACAGCAGGAGGAGTATCAGAAAGGTCGACTGCTCCCGAGTGAAGTCGAACTATCGCATCAGCTCAACATATCACGCAACACACTGCGTCAAGCGATCAATCGCCTTGTGTTTGAAGGACTGCTTATCAGAAAGAAGAGCTACGGTACCACCGTAGCTCCTCTGAAAGTCATGGGCAATGCCCGTAACTGGATGAGCTTCTCGCAAGAGATGAAGCTTCAAGGCATGGAGGTGGAAAACTTCGAACTTCACCTTTCACGGAAAAAAGCACCTGTTGAAGCCGCTGAATTTTTCAAGGTGTCGGATGACATGAGACTGCTGTGTCTTGAGCGACTGCGCGGACGTCCCGGCCTGCCGTTTGTTTACTTCATCTCATACTTCAACCCGACGATACCGATGACCGGAGAAGAGGATCTGGCGATGCCGCTTTATGAGAATCTGCAGAAGAACTACGGCATCAGGGTCAAGACCTCGCGAGAGATGATATCGGCATGTGCCGCCGACAACGAGCTGGCCGAGAAGCTCGAAATATCAGAGGGAGAGCCGATACTTGTGCGCAAACGCTTCGTTCTTGACGTAAACGGACTTCCCGTAGAGTACAATATCGGTTTTTATCGCGCCGACAGTTTTACCTATTCGATAGAATTTGTTAACGACTAATAGCACCTTAATATGAAAAAAGGTCAATACATAGCACAACTGCTACCGGTACTTTTCGGATTTTTCATTATGGGCTTCTGCGACGTGGTCGGTATATCTACAAGCTACGTGCAGAAAGACTTCAACCTTAATGAAACCATGGCGGGCTTCATACCTTCGATGGTGTTCATATGGTTTCTGCTGCTGTCGCTGCCGAGCGCTCTGCTGATGAACCGTTTCGGACGAAAACGCATGGTTATTGCCAGCAATGTCATAACCATAGCGGGAATGTTGATACCGTTTTTCAGCTACAACCTCGTAACATGTATGACGGCGTTTCTTCTACTCGGTGTGGGTAATACCATACTGCAGGTATCGCTCAACCCCCTACTCGCCAATGTAGTAAAGGGTAACGCACTTACAAGTTCACTTACAGCAGGGCAGGTAATAAAGGCCGTATCGTCATTCTGCGGACCGTTTATCGCGGCTTTCGCGGTAAGCCGTCTCGGCAACTGGCAATATCTCTTCCCCATCTTCGCCGCTATAACCGTACTATCAACGATATGGCTGCAACTGACTCCCATAACGGAAGAACCCGCCGAGACTAAATCTTCTGTAAGCGCTACTTTGGGGCTGCTTAAAGGCGGCAAGATCCTGTTGCTGTTTCTCGGCATATTTTTCGTAGTGGGTACCGACGTAGGTATAAATACAGTGGCGCCCAAACTGCTCATTGAGCGATGCGGTTATGCGGTGCATGACGCGGGCTTTGCCTCAAGCGTATATTTTGTATGCCGCACTGCCGGGGCTTTTATAGGAACGATATTCCTTACACGCATATCGGGTATTGTATACTTCCGCGTCAACATTGCCGCGGCCATCATATCAATATGTCTGCTATACTTCGCGACAGGCTCTGTATATATAATGGCAATAATCGGACTTATAGGCTTTTTCTGTTCAAGTATATTCTCCATTATCTATGCCGAAGCGCTCAAAGCCAAACCGGAAAAAGAGAACGAGATATCCGGACTTATGATAATGGGAGTATTCGGCGGAGCGGTAATACCGCCGCTTATGGGCATACTTGCTGACACCGTAGGCAATCAATGCGGTTCTTTGATTGTAATCACAGGCTGTATGCTTTACCTCGGCTACTGTGCCGCGGTCCTGAAATGCCGGAAACCTGCACCCGACACGACCTCTGCATAAACATACAAGATTTTAAGAGTCAACATAAAGGGAGCGGACTGTCATAAAATGACGTGCCGCTCCCTAATTTTATAACACCAGAATAAACGAAGTTATGCAGTCGGTTGTTATTAAATGTATCCACATAATGTTTATAAATGAAAAATTATAGTCTGAGTATATACAGAATATCCATAAATCTGCGTAACGACCGTAACGCAAAGGTAATATTATGCGATTTCGATGACAAAAGAGATATTCTTGCTATAATTGGATCAATGCTTGAGACATGGAAGACACACAATCACAAAAGCCGTCTGTACAATGACAAAGAGAGTGACGAAGAAAGGCGCGTAAGCAGGATAAGACAAGATGGCCGCGACAGATTTTACCTAAACAGGCTCGGGCGCTATCTCTCGGGAATAATCGAGTCGGGTGAATACGGCACGGAAGAGAGCATCATCGACTCCGACACGGGATATCTCAAATATATGAAAGGCAAAAACGATGCTCCTATGGTACCGTTTTACTTCATGATTAACATTCATGAAAATTCGCCTTACGGTTACCTGATCCTTGAACGCATAGGCAACATCGGCATACACACCATACTTACCAAGGCCATACGAGAATATGCAGGCAAAGAGTTAGGTTCAAATTATGTACTGAACATCAATCCGTTCATGCTCAAAGAAGTATTTGAAGAAAACATGTCGGTCGTTTCCGAAGCCAAGAAGGTGATACTGCGCGGTGTGTCATACGGAAATCTTTCACTTGGCCGTATTACCGACAGTCTTGTCAATGACACGGACGTTGACGCAGACATTGTCTATAAGGCGGGACGCGACCGGGTCATCGATGTACGAAAATGGTTTAACCGTCTCTTCGAAAACAAAAGATCGTCAGGCACATATGTGTTTGAAAATATAACGTGTGCCGATATAGCATTTGAACTAAAAATCGGCGATAAAGTCAGGACCGTGTCCATAGCACGCATTGAGGGACTCGGAACAAACATGGATATAACCTATAAAGTGCGGTACGGCTCCGACGGTTACCCCGATTTCGCTTCCATTGAGCGTCAAGCCAATATACTTATGTCATATATACGCGATAATGATGAAGGACAGGACTAATCGGACGGAAGGAGTGTATGCGCTCGCATGGGTGTTTGCCGGACTCGCTACAGCGATGGCATTAGCATATGTCATATTCATATGCACAGAACTGTCTTCAATTGAAGATGGATACACCGCACTACGTAGCCGTATGAGCAAAGCGCCCGGTGAACTCATAGCCGGCACAGTCGGAGTATGTCTGTCGTTTTCGGCCACGATGTTTATGTTTGCAACATTTCGCGAACAACGAAAACAGTTCGGCGAATTAAGAAACGATTCCGCAAGAAACCGTTTTGAGAGCACGTATTTCAATATGTTCAATACGTTTTACAACATACGTAAAAACATCAATGAAGACTTAAGTGAAGCAAGCGAAAACAAAAGATACAATCTGCATGACTATTATGAGGGCTTCCGTTGGTTTTACAGATCGCACAATGGCACACGCGAAGGTAAAGAAGTGGCCGCTTATCTCAACCAAAAGAGTTTAAACAGGGTTGAGTGCGAGAAGGTAGAACAATATACCGCCGAATTATTCGAGACATATGTAACGGAATCGGGATATGACATAGACTACTATTTCAGATTCGTATTCAATACGATCGATTTTGTAGTACGCAATTGGGAAAACGCACCTGACGCTACACGGAAAATATCGCACTACCTCGGCATATTTCAGTCACAGATGTCAAACGACGAACTCGCCCTGATATTTTACTATGCAATATCACACCATGGTGTTGACAAGGATTACAAATATCTGTTCCGCTCCTATATGGACAAATACGGTTTTCTTGAAAACATCAGTGAGGGCACACTTCTGCATCGCACACACCACATGATGTACCCTGCGACACAATTCAGATTTCTCGGCCGCAACGAACGCACTCCTAAACAGCCGTAAAAGATAAAAATAATGAGGGCCGAAAATCATCTGATTCACGGCCCTCATCGTTTATATGAAATTTTTTATCTAACTTCCTGATGTACTACATCAACAACATCGGGAGCATCGAACACGGTATCTATGTCGTCCTTACCGGCTACAACGAGATTGTTGTACTCGCGAAGACCGGTACCGGCGGGGATAAGATGACCGCAGATAACATTCTCCTTCATACCTTCAAGAGTGTCGACCTTACCGTTTATAGCAGCCTCATTGAGTACCTTGGTGGTCTCTTGGAATGATGCAGCCGACATGAAGCTCGATGTCTGAAGAGCGGCACGGGTGATACCCTGAAGTATCTGCTCGGAGGTAGCGGGTACTGCATCGCGCACTACAACGACCTTGAGGTCGCGGCGTTTCAGAGCCGAATTCTCGTCACGGAGCTTGCGTGCGGTGATTATCTGACCGGGCTTGACATTCTCGCTGTCGCCTGCGTCAACCACCACTTTCTTGCCCCAGATACGGTCGTTCTCTTCCATGAACTCACGTTTGTCAACCACCTGCTGCTCAAGGAAGCAAGTGTCGCCCGGGTCAAGGATATTGACTTTACGCATCATCTGGCGCACGATCACTTCAAAGTGCTTGTCGTTGATCTTCACACCCTGCATGCGGTATACATCCTGAACTTCGTTGACAATGTATTCCTGAACGGCGGTGGGGCCCATGATATTGAGGATGTCGGCCGGAGTGATGGCACCGTCAGACAGAGGTGTACCGGCACGCACATAGTCGTTTTCCTGCACAAGTATCTGTTTGGACAGTGGCACAAGATACTTCTTGACCTCACCAAGCTTGGAAGTAACCGAAATCTCACGGTTACCGCGCTTAACCTTGCCGAACTTAACTTCACCGTCAATCTCCGATACGATAGCGGGGTTAGACGGGTTACGAGCCTCGAACAACTCGGTAACACGGGGCAGACCACCGGTGATGTCACCGGCATTACCTGCCGAACGGGGTATCTTGACAAATACCTCACCGGGCTTAACCTCGGCACCATCCTCAACCATAAGGTGTGCTCCCACAGGAAGCGCATAGGTCTTTATGACCTGACCGTTGGCATCAAGGATATTTGCTTCGGGTACGCGGGTACGATCCTTAGACTCGATGATAATCTTGTCTTCAAGACCTGTCTGCTCATCGTAATCCACGCGATAAGTGATATTGTCAATAAGATTCTGGAAACTGATCTTACCGCCGACTTCCGATATGATGACCGCATTGAAGGGGTCCCATTCGCATATCACATCGCCCTTGGTAACGGAAGCTCCATTGCTGAAATAAAGTTTCGAACCGTAGGGTATGTTTGCGTTTGTAAGCATCATCTTGGTATTCGGATCGATAATACGCATTTCGGCAAGACGACCTATTACCACCTCTACGGGTTTACCGTTAGGTCCAACCTCATCGGTGGCGACGGTACGAAGCTCCTCGATTTCGAGAGTACCCTCATAGCGGGAAGTAATGGTTGATACGGCAGCGATATTGGATGCCACACCACCGACGTGGAACGTACGGAGTGTAAGCTGAGTACCCGGCTCACCGATAGACTGAGCGGCGATAACGCCGACAGCCTCGCCTTTCTGCACAAGGCGGTTATTAGACAAGTTGCGGCCATAGCACTTGGCACATACACCCTTCTTGGACTCGCAGGTAAGCACCGAACGTATCTCGACAGACTCTATCGGCGACTCGTTGATACGATTGGCTGCAACTTCGTCGATCTCCTCACCGGAAGCCACAATCAACTCACCGCTAATGGGGTCGATAATATCGTGAACCGATACGCGACCGAGTATGCGCTCAGCAAGTGAAGCCACGACTTCCTCATTGTTCTTGATTTCGGTACATACAAGTCCGCGGAGAGTACCGCAGTCCTCTTCGTTGATGATAACGTCATGAGCGACGTCAACAAGACGACGTGTAAGATAACCTGCGTCGGCGGTCTTCAATGCGGTATCGGCAAGACCCTTACGTGCACCGTGGGTAGAGATGAAGTACTCCAGCACTGAAAGGCCCTCCTTGAAGTTAGCCAAAATCGGGTTCTCGATGATCTGACCTCCTTCAGCACCGGCTTTCTGGGGCTTGGCCATAAGACCACGCATACCGGCTAACTGACGGATCTGGTCCTTAGAACCACGGGCACCGGAGTCAAGCATCATGAATACAGAGTTGAAGCCTTGATTTGCGGCAGTCATCTGCTTCATGAGTGTATCTGTAAGACGCGAGTTAACATGCGTCCATATATCGATTATCTGGTTGTAACGCTCGTTGTTGGTGATGAAACCCATAGCATAGTTGTTCATCACCTCCTGAACCTGCTCGTTACCCTCAGCAACCAACTGTTCTTTCTCAGCCGGGATGAGCACATCGCCGAGGTTAAACGAAAGTCCGCCACGGAATGCCATGTAGTAACCGAGGTTCTTTATATCATCAAGGAACTGTGCCGAACGGGTCACACCACAGGTATTGATAACCTTACCGATGATGTCGCGCAAAGATTTCTTGGAAAGAATCTGGTTAACATAACCAATCTCTTTGGGCACATATTGATTGACAAGCACACGGCCTACCGAAGTATTGTCGACAAGGTGCTTTATAGGATTACCGTCCTCGTCAACATCGTCAACCATCACCGACACAGGAGCATGCAGAGTCACACGGCCTTCATTATAGGCTATCTGAGCCTCCTCGGGACCGTAAAACTTCAAGCCCTCACCCTTGTCGCCCTTGCGGAGCTTGGTGATGTAGTAAAGACCGAGTACCATGTCCTGCGAAGGCACGGTGATAGGAGCGCCGTTGGCAGGGTTAAGTATGTTGTGGGCACCAAGCATGAGCATCTGGGCTTCGAGAATAGCCTCGTTGCCGAGAGGAAGGTGCACAGCCATCTGGTCGCCGTCGAAGTCGGCGTTGAATGCCGTACATGCGAGCGGGTGAAGCTGTATAGCCTTGCCTTCGATCATTTTGGGCTGGAATGCCTGAATACCGAGACGGTGAAGTGTCGGGGCACGGTTAAGCAATACGGGGTGGCCCTTCATAACGTGTTCAAGGATATCCCATACTACAGGTTCCTTGCGGTCGACGATCTTCTTGGCCGACTTTACGGTTTTTACGATACCGCGCTCAATAAGCTTACGTATTACAAACGGCTTATAAAGCTCGGCAGCCATATTTTTGGGGATACCGCACTCGTGCATCTTTAACTCGGGACCAACAACGATTACCGAACGAGCGGAATAGTCGACACGCTTACCGAGAAGGTTCTGACGGAAACGTCCCTGCTTACCTTTAAGCGAGTCAGATAGAGACTTCAGCGGACGGTTAGCCTCGGTCTTGACAGCCGACGATTTGCGTGAGTTGTCAAGCAAAGAGTCGACAGCCTCCTGAAGCATACGCTTCTCATTGCGCAATATCACCTCAGGAGCCTTGATCTCGATAAGGCGCTTCAGACGGTTGTTACGTATGATGACACGACGATAAAGGTCGTTCAGGTCAGAAGTGGCGAAGCGTCCGCCATCAAGCGGCACGAGAGGACGAAGTTCGGGTGGAATAACGGGAACAGCCTGAAGTATCATCCATTCGGGCTTGTTGCGGTGCTTTGAAGCACGGAACGACTCCACAATCTGAAGGCGCTTGAGGGCCTCGGTCTTGCGCTGCTGCGAACCGTCGGTATTGGCGCGGTGGCGCAATTCATAAGAGAGCGAGTCGAGGTCAAGACGGGTAAGCAGATCATAAACCGCCTCGGCACCCATCTTGGCGATGAATTTATTGGGATCGGTATCTTCGAGCAGCTGATTTTCTTTCGGGAGCTTATCGAGAATTTCAAAGTACTCTTCTTCGGTAAGGAGGTCGAGTTCCTGAACATCTTCGGCAGCACCGGGCTGTATCACCACATAACGTTCGTAGTAAATTACGGCATCAAGCTTCTTGGAGGGAAGTCCGAGAAGATAACCTATCTTGTTGGGTAATGAACGGAAATACCAGATGTGAGCCACGGGCACAACGAGCTTGATGTGGCCCATGCGTTCGCGGCGCACCTTCTTTTCAGTCACCATCACACCGCAACGGTCGCACACGATGCCTTTGTAACGGATGCGCTTGTACTTACCGCAATGACATTCGTAATCCTTGACAGGACCGAAAATCTTCTCGCAGAAGAGGCCGTCGCGTTCAGGCTTGTAAGTGCGGTAATTGATAGTCTCGGGCTTGAGTACCTCACCGCTCGACTTCTCGAGGATTTCCTCGGGCGAAGCAAGCCCGATGGAAATCTTGGAGAAACCGGATTTTGATTTATTGTCTTTTCTAAAAGCCATATTTTGTATAGTCCTTTCTTACAAATGAAAACTGTTACTGCTCTAAGTTGATGCTCAGACCGAGACCGCGCAACTCATGTAGAAGCACGTTGAGCGACTCCGGTATACCGGCCGGCGGCATGGGCTCGCCTTTGACAATAGCTTCATAAGCCTTGCTACGGCCGTTGACATCATCACTCTTGATGGTAAGAATCTCCTGAAGGATGTGAGATGCGCCGAATGCTTCGAGCGCCCAAACCTCCATCTCTCCGAAGCGCTGACCGCCGAACTGGGCCTTACCGCCGAGAGGCTGCTGAGTAATAAGAGAGTACGGACCGATGCTACGTGCATGCATCTTGTCCTCGACCATATGGCCGAGCTTAAGCATGTAGATGATACCCACTGTAGCCGGCTGGTCAAAACGCTCGCCTGTGCCACCGTCGTAAAGATATGTCTTACCGTAACGGGGAAGTCCTGCTTTATCGGTCCATTCATTGAGGTCATCAAGGCTTGCACCGTCAAAGATAGGAGTAGCGAACTTGTCGCCAAGTATTGCGCCTGACCATCCGAGAACTGTCTCGAATATCTGACCGAGGTTCATACGTGAAGGCACACCCAGCGGGTTAAGCACAATGTCAACCGGAGTACCGTCGGCAAGGAAAGGCATATCCTCCTGACGCACGATACGCGACACGATACCCTTGTTACCGTGACGACCGGCCATCTTGTCGCCCACGCTGATCTTACGTTTCTTGGCTATGTATACCTTAGCCATCTGCATGATGCCGGAAGGAAGCTCATCACCTATAGAGATGTCAAACTTCTTGCGACGCAACTCTGCATCGATCTCCTTTGACTTACGCAGATAGTTTACGATAGTGGCGCGTATAAGGTCGTTTTTATGAGCGTCATTGGTCCACTTTGACAGATTGACTGTGTCATAATTGATGCCTTTCAGAGCGGAGGGTGTAAACTTGGCACCCTTTGCTATGATATCGGCACCGAGGAAATCCTTGACACCCTGCGAGGTCTTGCCTTCGGTAAGTACCATGAGCTTGTTGACAAGAACGTCCATCAACTCGGCCTGCTTTGCTTCATACTCCTCATCGAGTTTGGGAAGCTGTGCGTTGGCACTCTTGGTCTTTTTCTTCTTGGCGGCACGCGAGAAGAGATTGGTACCTATCACGACGCCCTTCAGCGAGGGAGTGGCTTTAAGTGAAGCATCCTTCACATCGCCGGCTTTGTCGCCGAATATGGCACGGAGCAGTTTCTCTTCGGGAGTAGGATCAGACTCACCTTTAGGTGTAATCTTACCTATCATTATATCGCCGGGCTCAACATGGGCGCCGACGCGTATTATACCACGTTCGTCGAGGTCCTTTGTGGCATCCTCGCTTACATTGGGGATATCGCTTGTGAGTTCCTCCATACCACGCTTGGTCTCACGTACTTCGAGAGAATACTCGTCGACGTGCACTGAAGTAAGGATATCCTCACGCACCACGCGCTCGTTAAGCACGATGGCGTCCTCGTAGTTGTAACCCTTCCAAGGCATGAACGCCACTTTAAGGTTACGTCCGAGAGCAAGTTCGCCGTTTTCGGTAGAATATCCTTCAGTAAGGATCTGACCGGCGGTCACACGCTGACCCTTCTCGCATATAGGACGCAGGTCAATGGTAGTGCTCTGGTTGGTCTTACGGAACTTCGGTATATGATATTCTTTTACAGAATCTTCAAATGCTACAAACTCTTCGTCCTCAGTACGGTCGTAACGGATACGAATGACTGTAGCGTCAACGAACTCTATGACACCTTCACCCTCAGCCGTAATTTGAGTACGCGAGTCGCGTATAAGCTGGCCTTCGAGACCTGTACCGACAATAGGCGCCTCGCTACGCAACAAAGGTACTGCCTGACGCATCATGTTAGATCCCATCAACGCACGGTTAGCGTCGTCATGCTCAAGGAAGGGAATAAGCGATGCGGCGATAGAAGCAATCTGTGTAGGCGACACATCCATAAGGTTGACTTCACCGGGGGCGACAATGGGGAAGTCGGCGTCAAGACGCGCTTTCACACGGTCGCGTACAAATGTACCGTCGGGATTAAGCGGCGCATTGCCCTGTGCGATAACCTGTCCCTCCTCCACTTCGGCGGTCAGGTAGACAACTTCATCATTGTTGATGTTGACCTTGGCATCCTCCACCTTGCGGTAAGGAGTTTCGATGAAGCCGAGGTCATTGATTTTGGCGTATACGCAGAGCGACGATATAAGACCGATGTTAGGACCTTCAGGAGTCTCGATAGGACAAAGGCGTCCATAGTGGGTATAGTGCACGTCACGCACCTCGAAACCGGCGCGCTCACGCGACAGACCGCCGGGGCCGAGAGCCGACATACGACGTTTATGGGTCATTTCGGCCAAGGGATTGGTCTGGTCCATGAACTGCGACAAGGCATTGGTGCCGAAGAACGTGTTGATCACCGACGAGATAGTCTTGGCGTTGATCAAGTCGATTGGAGTAAAGTCCTCGTTGTCGCGGACATTCATACGCTCGCGTATGGTACGTGACATACGGGCCAAGCCGACACCGAACTGATTGTAGAGTTGCTCACCCACCGTACGTACACGGCGGTTGCTCAAATGGTCGATATCATCGACATCGGTCTTGGAGTTTATAAGTTCGATAAGATACTTTATTATGGCGATGATGTCCTCCTTTGTAAGAACCTTGACATCCATAGAAGTACCCAGGCCGAGCTTTTTGTTGATGCGGTAACGGCCCACCTCGCCGAGGTCATAGCGCTTCTCCGAGAAGAAAAGGTTTGTTATGACTTCGCGTGCCGACGCATCATCCGGCGGCTCCGCGTTGCGCAGCTGCCTGTATATATATTGTATAGCCTCCTTTTCGGAGTTACTTGTATCTTTCTGGAGAGTGTTGAATATGATCGAGTAATCGCTGGTGTTGGCGTCCTCCTTGTGCAGAAGTATAGTCTGTGCGCCCGATTCGATTATCTCATCGATCTGATCCTCTTCAAGCACGGTCTCACGGTCGATAACCACTTGGTTACGCTCGATCGACACAACCTCGCCGGTATCTTCATCGACGAAGTCCTCCACCCATGTTTTAAGCACACGGGCAGCAAGCTTGCGTCCCACAGCTTTTTTAAGATTGGTCTTGTTGACCTTGATCTCCTCGGCAAGGCCGAAAATCTCGATAATGTCCTTATCGCTTTCAAGGCCTATGGCACGAAGCAGTGTGGTGACGGGAAGTTTTTTCTTGCGGTCAATGTATGCATACATGACATTGTTGATGTCAGTAGCAAACTCTATCCAAGAACCACGGAACGGTATGATACGTGCCGAGTACAACTTGGTACCGTTGGCATGTGTACTTTGTCCGAAGAATACACCGGGGGAACGGTGCAACTGGGATACAACAACACGCTCGGCTCCGTTAATCACAAAGGTGCCTTGCGCAGTCATATAAGGAATCGGGCCAAGATATACGTCCTGAATCTTCGGGGCGAAATCCTCATGATCAGGATCGGTACAATAAAGTTTCAACTTGGCTTTCAAGGGAACGCTGTAAGTAAGACCTCGTTCCAGACACTCCTCGATAGTATAGCGCGGAGGGTCTATATAATAATCGAGGAATTCGAGCACATAGTTGTTGCGGGTGTCCACGATGGGAAAGTTCTCTGCAAACACTTTGTACAAGCCCTCATTGTTTCTTTTTTCAGGAGGTGTGTCCAGCTGTAGAAAGTCCTGAAAAGACTTCAACTGCACCTCGAGGAAATCAGGGTAAGGAAGCGGGTTCTTTACCGAGGCAAAATTTACACGTGGTTTTGTTAAAGAGACTGACATTTAGAAAAAACGTTAAGAGAAACTCAACTTAAATTATAGCACAAAAAGGTTAAGAATCATTGTTATATGATTCTTAACCTATCTACCTGATTAACAGGCAATATTATTTAAGTTCAACTTCAGCGCCAGCTTCTTCCAACTGCTTTTTGAGTCCTTCGGCGTCAGCCTTGGCGAGACCTTCCTTAACTGTGCTGGGAGCACCGTCAACAAGTTCCTTAGCTTCCTTCAAGCCAAGACCTGTGAGTTCCTTAACGAGCTTAACGACTGCAAGCTTGCTTGCGCCGGCTGATTTAAGAATAACGTCGAAAGAAGACTTCTCTTCAGCGGCGGGTGCACCTGCTGCAGGACCGGCTGCTACAGCAACAGCTGCGGCTGCGGGCTCGATGCCGTACTCGTCCTTAAGGATTTGAGCAAGTTCGTTTACTTCTTTTACTGAGAGGTTAACTAATTGTTCTGCAAAAGCTTTTAAATCTGCCATTTTTGTATGATTTAATTGAGTTATTTTTCTGTTTTAATTATTCTTTGTTGGAGAGTGTCTCGAGGATGCCGTGGAGCTTGGTGCCACCTGAAGTAAGAGCGGAAACCACATTCTTGGCGGGCGACTGGAGAAGAGCGATAACATCGGCGATGAGCTCGTTCTTGCTCTTTATGCTTGCGAGAGTGTCGAGCTGATCGGCTCCGACATATACGGTCTCTTCAACATAAGCAGCCTTCAGGCGGGGAAGTGTAGCGTCCTTGTCTTTCTTGAGGACATCCTTGATAAGTTTGGCGGGAGCATTTCCAACATTTGAAAACATGACGGATGTAGCACCTTCCAAGCAGGGATAAAGTTCGGAATAATCACCTTCGATCTTTTCAAGAGCTTTGTGAAGAAGAGTATTCTTTACTACGAGGAGCTTTATATCGGCTGCGTTGCACGCACGACGCAGATCGCTTGTTTTCTCGGCGTTAAGACCGGCGGTCTCTACCAGATAGAAACAAGAGTACTGTTTAAGCGTGTCAGCGATTTTATCTATAATAATTGCTTTATCTTCCTTTCTCATTTTACGTAGTCATTAAAGGGGTTAAGCATCGATTGACTTAGAGTCAACCTTGATACCGGGACTCATAGTGCTCGAAAGATAAATACTCTTAATATAGGTGCCTTTAGCAGTAGCGGGCTTAAGCTTGATCAAGGTATTGATAAACTCGCGAGCATTCTCTTTCATCTGCTCGGGAGTGAACGACACCTTACCGATCGACGAGTGAACGATACCGTTCTTGTCAACCTTGAAGTCGATCTTACCTTTCTTAACCTCCTCAACGGCCTTGGCCACATCATTGGTCACAGTACCGCTTTTGGGGTTAGGCATCAATCCGCGCGGACCGAGGATACGGCCGAGCGCACCGATTTTACCCATGATAGCCGGCTGAGTGATGATCACGTCAACATCAGTCCATCCACCCTTGATCTTGTCGATGTACTCGTCAAGACCTACATAGTCGGCTCCGGCAGCCTTGGCGGCAGCCTCAGCATCAGGATTACAGAGCACGAGCACTGTAGTCTGCTTGCCGGTACCGTGAGGAAGAGTAACAACACCACGCACCATTTGATTAGCTTTACGGGGGTCTACGCCGAGACGTACATCGATATCAAGCGAAGCGTCAAACTTAGTATAGGTTACTTCCTTTACCTTTTCGGCCGCTTCAGCCAAAGTGTAAGCCTTCCCAGCTTCAATCTTCTGTAAAGCCAACTTTTGATTTTTAGTAAGTTTACCCATGTCAATTGAAGTTTATTAGTTATTTTCAGGGAAAGCTCCCTTTACGGTGATACCCATGCTTCTGGCTGTACCGGCAACCATGCGCATTGCCGATTCCACAGTAAAACAGTTCAAATCGGGCATTTTGTCTTCAGCGATTACCTTTACCTGATCCCAAGTGATCTCGGCCACCTTCTTACGGTTAGGCTCGGCCGAACCGCTTTTGAGTTTGGCCACCTCGAGAAGCTGTATAGCTACCGGGGGAGTCTTAACAATGAAGTCAAAGCTCTTGTCGGTGTAGTAAGTGATTACGACCGGAAGCACCTTGCCTGCCTTGTCTTGGGTACGGGCATTGAATTGCTTGCAAAACTCCATGATGTTGATGCCCTTAGAACCCAGTGCGGGACCTACTGGCGGCGATGGATTTGCTGCTCCACCTTTAATCTGCAATTTGATCTGTCCAGCAATTTCTTTAGCCATTTCTTAATACAAATTTTGTTGGGTTAAACGTCGGAATAGACAAAACAGTCCGTAACAACTATTTCGCCAATTCTCGCTCTACTTGCGAAGCCTCCAATTCGAGAGGTGTGCTGCGGCCGAATATTTTCACTTCGACTTTCAGTTTACGTTTCTCGGGATCGAGATCAACTATCTCGCCGTTAAAACCGCTGAAAGGTCCGAAAGTGACTTTGACATGCTCGCCGACGAGGAAGTCGCCAAAGCCGTCATCGTTAGCCTCATTGATCTCATCGGCAGCGCCCAACATGCGCATAACCTCGCTCTGACGGAGGGGCTCCGGCGCACTGCCTTTGCCTCGTCCACCGAGGAAGTCTATCACATTGGTCGTATTGCGAAGTTCATGCATCACTTCGCCTTGGAGATCAGCCTCAATAAACACATAACCGGAATAAAGGTTGCGTTCTTTAACAACCCTCTTCCCGTTACGGGTAGTCACTACTTTCTCAGTCGGAATCAACACTTGCGATACGTAGTTGCCTAAGTCGGTATTCTTGATTGCAGCATCGAGAAGTTCCTTAACCTTAGCCTCTTTTCCTGATATGGCACGAAGCACATACCATTCTTTTTTTCTTTCAGCCATTGCGCACTACGTATTAAGTATTAAAGACCGTAAATGAAGTGCATGAAGTAGTTGATAATCTGATCAAAAACAAGAATAATCAATGCTATGATGACGGAAGCTATCAACACAATGCAACTGCTTTTGATCAACTGACTCTTGGTAGGCCAAGAAGTCTTATATCGTAATTCGGTATAAGACTCCTCTATATCCGTAAGTAATTTTAATTTCTTCATTTCTTTTATTTTTGCACGGGATGAGAGACTCGAACTCCCGACACCCGGTTTTGGAGACCGGTGCTCTACCAACTGAGCTAATCCCGTTTATTATCGCGCCCCGCATTGGTGGACGAGGCGCGATGTATGTCGATTATTAGTCGAGGATTTCAGTGATCTGACCGGAACCAACGGTGCGGCCACCTTCACGGATAGCGAAGCGAAGACCTGCGTCGCAAGCAACCGGGTTGATGAGCTCAACGATGATCTCAACGTGGTCACCGGGCATTACCATTTCTACACCTTCGGGAAGAGTGATCTCACCGGTTACGTCAAGAGTACGGATGTAGAACTGGGGACGATAATGGTTGTGGAACGGAGTGTGACGACCGCCCTCTTCTTTCTTCAAGATATAGACAGAAGCCTTGAACTTGCTGTGAGGCTTAACAACACCCGGATGGCAGATTACCATACCGCGCTTGATGTCCTTCTTGTCGATACCACGGAGAAGAAGACCTACGTTATCACCGGCTTCACCCTGATCGAGGAGCTTGCGGAACATTTCAACACCGGTAACAACCGACTTCATGTCTGCACCAAGACCCATGATCTGAACTTCGTCACCAACCTTAACAACACCTGTTTCGATACGGCCGGTAGCAACTGTACCACGACCTGTGATCGAGAACACGTCCTCAACAGGCATCAAGAAAGGTTTGTCTATATCGCGGGGAGGCAGGGGTATCCACTCGTCAACAGCGTTCATCAGCTCCATTACCTTCTCAACCCACTGGGGCTCACCATTAAGAGCACCAAGAGCAGAACCACGGATAATAGGAGTATTGTCGCCGTCATATTCGTAAGACGAAAGAAGGTCGCGCATTTCCATCTCAACGAGGTCAAACATCTCCTCATCGTCAACCATATCACACTTGTTAAGGAAAACAACGATACGGGGAACGTTCACCTGACGAGCAAGAAGGATGTGCTCACGAGTCTGGGGCATAGGACCGTCGGTAGCAGCAACCACGATGATAGCACCGTCCATCTGAGCGGCACCGGTAACCATGTTCTTAACGTAGTCGGCGTGTCCCGGGCAGTCTACGTGAGCATAGTGACGCTTCTCAGTCTCATACTCTACGTGAGAGGTATTGATAGTTATACCACGCTCTTTTTCCTCGGGAGCGTTGTCGATCTGGTCGAACGACTTAAGTTCAGAAAGACCCTTTTCTGCAAGCACTTTGGTGATAGCGGCAGTCAAAGTAGTCTTACCATGGTCAACGTGACCGATAGTACCGATGTTAACATGCGGTTTGGTTCTTTCGAATTTCTCTTTAGCCATAACTGTTTTGTTATTTTGTTGTAATTATTAAAATTTCTTCTTTTACACAGACACCGCGAAAGCGTAGTTCCGCTTTCGTGGGCCGTAATCTTGAGCCGATGGCGGGATTTGAACCCGCGACCTCTTCCTTACCAAGGAAGTGCTCTACCCCTGAGCTACATTGGCAATATTTCTTTGAGCGGAAGACGAGGCTCAAACTCGCGACCCTCAGCTTGGAAGGCTGATGCTCTATCAACTGAGCTACTTCCGCAA
>VSOZ01000041.1 GCA_009775095.1 Muribaculum sp. | reverse complement strand
GACGGGCCTCATGCGCTTTGATTTTTTCGGCCATACCTTCCAGGACGTTGTTGATACGGGTGACATTGCCCACCGGGTCATCGGCCAGCTCCGCAGTATAAGTCAAATTCTGTTTCATGGTGATTTTGAACTTGGACCCATCACAATGAAGCTGCATAGGAAAGCCCCGGTATTCGCCCAAATCCAGCGGCTTTTCCGGGTCGCTCATGAGCATACACGCTTTGATAATGGCCTCGCCCGCGTCCTTCCGCTCCGTGAAGGTCTGTCCCATGACGGTCATGGTAAACGCATCGTCCTTGACCGGATGGGCCTGCACAATGGGTAAATCTTTCCCCAGCGCCTCAATAAACAGCTTTGTCTCCGCAATTTTATTCGGATAATATTTCAGCGCCTTATCCTGCATTTCATACTGCTGGGATGTATGGTTGGCTTTGAGCATTTTCAGCTTTGCCACCTGCACATCCAGCTCCATTTTCTCCCGGATACGGTCATCCCCGGTAGCCAGGGCCTTGACCTCGGCGTAGGAGAGGGCGGTAGCGTCCACGTCCTCAATGGACCGGGCAGGGGATTTCCCGGTCATGACCTGCCCGATAAATTTCTGTTTACTTTCCACCAGACCCCAGTTGTATGCGTCAAAGGTTCCTTTGGTAACGTACTTGAACATTTTAACCGTCTTATTCATGTTGCCCTGGCGCAGAGAACGGCCCGCCCTCTGCTCCAAATCAGCCGGACGCCATGGGCAGTCAAGGTCATGGGAGGCCACGATCCGGTCCTGGACGTTAGTGCCAGCGCCCATCTTCTGCGTACTGCCGATGAGGACGCGCACCTGCCCCCGGCGCACCTTGGCGAACAGCTCCGCCTTTTGCGCTTCGGTGTTGGCATCGTGGATAAAGGCGATTTCCTCCTGGGGGATGCCCTGGGCGATCAGCTTCGCTTTTATATCGTCATAGACGTTAAATTTGCCGTCTCCCTTGGGCGTGGACAGGTCGCAGAACACTAATTGGGTCCCCCGAATGTCCATGCTGTTCCGCCACTCGGTGAGAACATTCTTGACGCAGGCGTTGACCTTGCTGTCTGGGTCATCCGGCAAGAGGGGGTTCTGTAAACGCTGATCCAGAGCCAGCTTGCGCCCGTCAGACGTGATCCGCAGCATATTGTCCACGGACGGGTCCACCAGCCTGTTACGCACAGCGTCCGCCCGGTCAGCCAGCTCCGCCACCATCTCCTGCTGAAACTTGCTGGGTTCGGTGGTGACAGTGATGGGGACAGCCTCCGGGGTTGGCAGTTTCAACATATCCGCCGTCTGAATATCAGCAGCCTCCTTCCAAATGCTGATAAGCTCCGGGAGATTGTAGAATTTGGCGAACCGGGTCTTGGACCGGAATCCGGTTCCCTCCGGTTTCAGCTCCATAGCCGTCACCTTCTCACCAAAGTCCGCCGCCCAGGAATCAAAGTGACGGTGGCCGTTCCGTTCCAGCGTGTCAAATTGGAGGTAGCGCATCATGGTATGAGGTAAGCACCACGTGGGCACTCCCTCCCGAACCGTGCGGGCACCTCTCGATGCACACGGCTCTCCGTACTGTTATCGTTTTACGACTTCATCGAATTGTGAATTTCTGCATAGCAGGACGGGCAAACAGCCAGGGTCTTGCGGTGCCGTTTGCGCATAAGGATTTCCCACTCGTATTGCCCTGTAAGGTCTTTTAGCCGCCTGACCTGGTGCATGACCAAGCCGCCGCACTGCGCACCGCACAATTCGCACTGTTTAGAGCGCAAGCGGGTGGCAAGACTGTTAGGCTTGCTGTACTTTTTGTAGATGTCCAGAATATCCACCTGCCCCAACTGCGGCTTATCCTGTTTGCGGAAGCCGTCATGATAATAAATCGCTTCTTTGGGGCCTGCCTTGGTTGTGTACGGCACTGTAAATTCGCCGTCTTTGACATACCTCTCTTTAATTTTCCTGACTTGACAGCGGTACTTGGAACCAAAGGTTTTCAGCATACTGTACTTCATCAGGCTTGAAAAATGATTCAAGGTGGACACATTTCCGGCTAACGAGTAGTAGTTGTAATAGCCGCGCACTTCCGAGTTATAGCGGCTGAGAATTTCAATATCCGTCCTGTTCATGAGTTTCCCTCTTGGCATGGCTTTCCAACGTTCTTTACCCGATTTATCCTTACTGATTCGGATTGCACCCAGTTCCAGCAGCTTTGCCGCCCATTTCTCGTGGGGCATACGGAGTTGGACAACGCCATAGTACACGCGCTGCCGCTTTCCGTTTTTCAGCCGCTTGATATCCTGACTTCTGGAAACATAGATGTCATAATTCAGGAATCTTGCGCACTGGGCTGTATTGGTGATTTTGGTCTTCTCCGCCGACAACGTAAGGCCCAGCTTTTCCTTGAGAAATACTGCCAGGTCTTGCTTGAGCCGTTCCGCGTCCTCTCGACTGCCAACAACTCCAATCAGGAAGTCATCGGCATAGCGGACATATTGCAGGGACTTGTAGCTGGTTTCCCGAAGCGGATGCGTTGGGAGATTTCGCTGTTCTGCCCGCATTTGCCGGAGAATCCGCGCACGTTTCTTCTGTTCCTCTGCACTCAATGTGTTCCAGACTTTATCGTTTTTGGCCTTGTAATGGAAAATTCTGCTTGCCATATTACGATGGGCTGGATTCACAGTGCGTGTCGGTTGGCTGAATTTTTGCTTATATTCCTCCATATACTTGTCCAACTCGTTCAGATAGATGTTGGCAAGAATGGGACTGATGCCTGACCCCTGCGGAGTGCCCGTGTAGGTTTTGTGGTATTTCCACTGTTCCATATATCCGGCTTTCAAAAATTTCCACATCAGGCCGATAAACGCTTCATCCTTGATTCGCCTGCGGAGAATTTCAATCAGTACATGGTGGTCAAAGCTGTCGAAACACGCCTGAATATCGCCCTCCACGAACCACTTTGCGCCAGTGAATGTGCTCTGAATTTTGACCAGCGCGGTGTGGCAGCTTTTTCCGGGGCGGAATCCGTGAGACACATCGGAAAAGGTCGGTTCATAGATGCTTTCCAAAATCATTCGGACTACTTCCTGCACGAGCTTGTCATCCCCGGATGGAATGCCAAGCGGCCGCGTTTTCGCCGGATTGTTCTTCTTGGCGATATAGGTGCGGCGGGCAGGTTTCGGGCGGTACGAGTGGTCCTTTAATGACGCGATAACTTTGTCAATGCGTTCCAGGCTCATACCATCGGTGGTTACGCCATCTACCCCCGGCGTCATGCTGCCGTCATTTGCGTAGATATTTTTGTAGGCCAGCAAATAAAACTCCGGGTTGTACAAGTTGCGGTATAGCCGTTCAAACTTGTACTTGGGATTTTTCGATTTATCGCTTAAACTATTCAATACATCAGTGGGATTTCGCATAGTGTCTCACACACCATCCTTTCATTTTTGTATTGAAGAAACAGACTGCTTCCCTTCGCCATGTGAGCGGCTTTCCCGCTTCCGTTTTTACGGCTATCCCTGTTGATTCAGGGTTCTCAGACTACTATGGAAGCTGTGTTGCCCTGCCCGCTGGCTGCGGGGTTAGGCAATCCCCAGTAGCATATATCAAATGAGCGTTTCGCGTTGTCGGTAAAGGGGTTTTCCCATGTGACGTTCGCCATTTCCCTCTATCTGGAGGTGCTGCATCCTGAATATCGCACACCTGCCCCTATATACATGGCAGGTGCCAGGATGTCGTGTGTTTCAGTTCCTTTCACACGTAGACGTAGATATTTCCCAGCTCTGGCTGTCAATCAAGCAGTTTAGCTTTCATCCTCATACGCGAATTTTCATCCCTATATAAAGCAGTTTTAGAAACTTATTATCTGCGCTATATCCGCTGCGATTACAGCGACACCATGCTGCACTCCCCCTTGGGTTTCCCCTTCCGGATAAGGTGTGGGATGACGGGGTATTTTTTCACCTGCCTTTCTTTGATACCTTTCTTCCCGCCGCTTGCTCAAGGCGGCATTTGATATATGCCCTTATGGGCGCACATACAACTCTACCATACTGTTGGAGATCGGGGTCCCCGTGGCGAAAGTAATACCACGCCCGCCGGTGATCTCGTCCATGTAACGGCATTTGCCGTACATATCGCTGGATTTCTGCGCGTCCGTCTGAGCGATGCCCGCCACACGGCTCATTTTTGTGTGTAAAAAGAGGTTCTTAAAGCTGTGCGCCTCGTCTACAAACAGCCGGTCAACGCCTAATTCCTCAAACGTGACCACGCTGTCCTTTTTCTCTTTTGCCGCCAGCTTTTCCAGCTTGGCCTCCAATTTTTTCTTGGTTTTCTCCATCTGCTTGACGGTAAAGTTGTCTCCATCCTCCTCCTTTGCTTCACGGATGGCAGTAACAATTTCGTCAATCTGGTCCTCAATCACGGCCTTCTGCCGTTCCGGGGAGAGGGGAATCTTTTCAAACTGACTGTGTCCGATGATAACCGCGTCATAGTCTCCGGTGGCGATACGGGCGCAGAACTTCTTGCGGCGGGCGGGTTCAAAGTCCTTCTTGGTAGCAACCAGCACCTTTGCGCCGGGATAAAGGCGCAAAAAATCGCCGCCCCACTGCTCCGTCAGGTGGTTGGGAACGACGAACAGGGATTTCTGGCACAGCCCCAGGCGCTTGCTCTCCATGGCGGCGGCGATCATTTCAAAGGTCTTGCCCGCGCCGACAC
>VSOZ01000040.1 GCA_009775095.1 Muribaculum sp. | reverse complement strand
CCCCTGCTTAGCCGCCGAGCCCCAGGAGGCTTCCCTTGAAAACGCCGCCCATTTGAAGGTGGGTGAAACCGTCACCGTCAACGGCCTCACTGCTACGTTGGAAAAGGGGAATGCGGCGGCGACCCTCAGTGCCGCCAGAACCGTCTATACCCCCATTACTTCCACCAAAACCTGGACCTATGAAAGAGAGTTCGGTGATTCCGCCACCTGCCGGAGTCTTTACGGGGATATGCTGAGCTTCACAATCGTCAATGACGGCGCCAATGACCTGACCATGGAAGTATGGGTGAACCGCAATGGTGTCAGGCCTGAGCGGGTTGAAGGGAACTTCTATTGCGAAATGAACGATGAAGGCCCCTATACACTCACCATTAAAGATGCTTTCAGATACGGCGATACCGCTGACGCCGAATGGAGTGTTCTGCCCACCAATACCGGCCGGGTGAACTTCACGATCAGCGCGTACCAGTATTGGTCCTTTGACGTGTAAGTTACCAACTGTTAAGAGGAGTACAGTATGAAAAGGAGCAGATTGGCGGCCTCGTTTTTTAGTGGCGCCGCAACCGCCCTATTGGCAGTGAGCTGCCTGACCACGGCCCTGGCGGCCAGCGGCAAGGTGAGTTACAACTTCGCCAACGTTGCTCTGGGCGGGGAGACAAAGATCACCGCCGGAGCGGACATCACCGCCGCCAATGGGCAGAAGGTCCCCGGCACCATCCTCTTCACCGATGCTGCGGGCGGCAAGACCAACTACCTGCCCATCCGGGCCGTCAGTGAGCTGCTGGGGGTGGAGATTGGCTACGACTCCGCCACAAAGACCATCCTCCTGGGCGGCCAGCCGGCGGCGGAGCCGGCAGAACCGGCGTCCACGGCGGAGACCGTCTCCGGCCGCCAGTGGCAGCGGGAGCTGGATCCCACAAACGGCGGCATCTACTACGCCTGGCCCAGGCCCAAGGAGACGCGGGACTACAACGCCCTCCCCACGATTCGTCCCACCTGGCTGCCGGAGGGCTATCTGCTCCTGGGCGCCGGCGTTGGAAGAGAGGGCGTGCGGAATGATTCCGTCACCTGGACCTATGTGAAGGACGAGACATCCGGGAGTAAGATCACGTTCACCTGCTACCGTCCCACCAACCGCTCCCGGGGCTATAACTTCGGGGTCGGACTGGAGACCGCGGCGCTGCGGCGGGACGCTGTCGTCCAGGGCCGCTCCGCAGATTTCTACCGGGTTTATGAAGACGGAAGCCGCAACATCCTCGTCTGGGAGGATACCGCCGGGAACCTCTTCTGGCTCCAGGGCACCCAGGACCAGGCCACCTGTGAGAGGATCGCGGAGAGCGTGAGGGATGTGAAGGACACCCCCCTCCCCGCCCTAACGTTCGGCTGGATACCGGAGGGGTTCACTCTGGACACGGAGGGCGGCCTGACCATGCCCGCCATCGTGGAGGAGACCTGGGCCAAGAAGACCCAGGGCCCGCCCACGAGCACCGACATGTTCTACTGGACCTACTCCCGGGAGGCGCTGTTTGGCCCCAAGAGTACCAAGCCGGAGAGCGTGAAGGTCAACGGCGTCCAGGCCCAATACTGGCCGGGGGATCTCGATGCCCAAAGCAACACCGCCTCCGTCAGCGGGACCGTGACCGCAGTCAGCACCTCTGCCGATCAGTTGGGGACCCTTCTCTGGACGGACCCGGAGACGAAGATTAACTTCCGTCTTGAGGCCCCCTTTGACCGGGACACGATGATCCGCATGGCCGAGAGCGTTTCGCCAAAATGACAAGGGCAATCCCGGCGGGAGATGTTCCAGCGTTTACAGGTTGTGCGTGTGGCTGCCCTCACCAATAGGGGGCAGCCATACCCACAGCGGTAAGAGCGGAAGGGGTACGTTCCAGGCAGAATTTCATCCCAACCGTATGCAGGTACGATATTTAAGGAGTATTGCATGAAAAACATCAAAAATTTCTCTTCATTTTTAGGAGGGGTTTTGACCGTCCTTTTGGTGGCTGGCTGCCTGAACACCGCATTGGCCGCTTCCGGGAAAGTGTCCTATAACTTTTCCAACGTTGCTCTGGGCGGGGAGACGAAGATTACCGCCGGGCAGGATATCACCGCCGCCAACGGGCAGAAGGTCCCCGGCACCATCCTCTTTACCGATGCCGCTGGAGGCAAGACCAACTACCTCCCCATCCGGGCCGTCAGCGATCTGCTGGGGGTGGAGATCGGCTACGACTCCGCCACGAAAACCGTCCTCCTGGGGAAGCAGCCTGCGGCTGCCGGCGCACTGTCCAGTTATGAGACGGAGCTGGAGGGACGGCTGGCGGAGGCCAGGAAGATCGCCTATCAGGACCTGGACAGCGCCTCAGAGGAAATGCGGGCAAAGATCCTGGAGGCCCGTGCGCTCATCATCAACAACACCGCATGGGTGGCCGATGGTTACACCGCCTCCCAGGTGGACCCGGACGGCAATGAGGTATCCCTCCCCCACTTTTCCGAGCTCTTCCCCGGCTGGGACCTCCCCAAAGCCTAAAACGCTCAAATTTCGATACGCTTATTGGAAGCGCCCAAAACCGTAAAGTTACACAAATAAATACAGGAGGTTTTACAATGAATCTCAAAAGACTGACATCGCTTGTGCTTGCCGTCTCTACCGTGTTCTGCATTTCCGCTTCCGCTATGGCGGCAGACCCCGCGCAAACCCAAATTGCAAAAGCCAGGGAAATTGCGTATATGGATGTGGACGCCGCTCCTGCGGCAATGCGGGAGGCTATCCTGGACGCCCGCGAGGTCATCATCAACAGCCAGTGCTGGGTTGCCGACGGATACAGAGGCTATTACACTGCGCCTGATGGGACCGAGACCGAAGTGCCCCATTTCTCCGAGCTGTTTCCCGGCTGGGACCTGCCTGCTGTGGACGTTAGCAATGCCCCGGCAGCAGCCGGTGCTGCCCGGATGCAGCCGGAAGAAACGACCCGGGTCAATCAGGTATATCTGAAAAATCCTTCTTCCTCACAGAATACGCCCAGCTTTGACGTGTTCTACTTCATGAACGAGCTCCAGACAACCGTTACAGATCTGGATGCCGCAACGCGGACATGCACGGTTGGATACTCCAATATGTTCCTGGGCGTCTCTGTTGGCGTATTCCCGAATATGCGGGTTGGCAGCCTCGCGAGGATTGAGAATACCCCGGAAGATGTTGCGGCTGGCAACCCCACCCTTATCTCGGTGCGCGCCAGCACGAACAGCACGCCCGGTTACGGTACTTTTGAGAGCACCTGCTGGTAAAAATATTGAAACTGCCGGCCTGTTTAAATTGCAGGTCCGGCAGTTTCTGTATCATAAAAAACAATCCGGCACTTTGCTTTGGCATAAAACCAAAATTCATAGATAAGTGAGGAGTTGTTATGAAAAGAATCAATAAAATTATAGCTATGCTGCTTGCAGCCGCAACGATTCTTTCCCTTTCCGCTATGGCTTCCTTCTCTCCCGAAGAAGTGGTTGTTGACCGCGCTCTGGAGGAGGTCACCGGACTCTATACCAACGTTTATGCAATCACTGATGCGTCCGCATATCTGCTGGATCAGACCACAGATGAGTACGGAAATACTGTCTATATGGTCGAAACATCTTTTAAGAGAACATTGAAGGCAGCAAGCGCATTGGAGATTCCCGCTATCGCCGGCATGGTGGAGGCAAAGAATCAGCTGGAGGACCCGGCCGAAATTCAGGCTGCCGAGGAATACATTGCAGCCCGAATTGCTGATATGGAGGAAAACTATATCGGCGTTGAACAGGACACAAACGTTACACTCCGTGTGACACTTCCTGCTGCTATGCCTGCCTCGGCGTCCCTGGGCGATGTTATCACACATGAAACGATTGAGGTCGAGTGTGGCATCGGCGAAGAGGAATATGGCCCTCTGGAGGGAATTGCTCCCAGAAGCGCCGCTGATCAGCAGGAAACCGGCTCCGCACTGGTAACGGAGGCTGTAAACAGCGCAAGTATGATGGCTGCCAGGGAGACAACCCGGAATTCTGCCATTTTGGACTACAACCGTATCGCCGCAAGAAATTACGCACGATGGTTTTCATGCGATGAAGGAATCAGCACTGACCACCCCTCCTGTCACAATGGAAGATATGAGTTTTTTGACGGGAACGATTGCGCGAATTTTGTCTCCCAGTGTCTGGAAAACGGCGGTCTTACCCGTGACAGCCAGTGGTATCCTTACAGC
>VSOZ01000004.1 GCA_009775095.1 Muribaculum sp. | reverse complement strand
TTGTTCCGGTTTCATGATGCGAAGTTACACAATATGGTTGAGAGGAGCTTCCGCCAACCGGGAAAATCCGCTGACCCCAAAATAGGGGTGAAGATGATTTGGCTATGAAGTCATTTATTAATGCTTGGGAATTTAAGAATAATGCCAGTGATACATTAGTCTTAGCTCGTTTAATGGTTGCTCAGGGGGCGTTATTTTATAAATTATATAGGACTGAAGCATTTATAGATAATAATTTGATGGCAGCGGATTTATTCGGCTCTTTGCGGAAGAATAAACAAAAAATACGTTGTTTGGCAAAAGCGTTAGATGGATATATTATATTAGATAATAAGTTGAAGGCTGATAGTTTGATTGATATTTGTAATAAAGTGATTGAAATTTACCCCGAGGGTTATGAGCTTTTAGCCAATCAAATACTGTCATATGTGATTGCTTTTGGATCGGATAAGGAAATCTCAAATTTATTAAGAGAATTAGATTACACTAATTTATCAGATGAAGCGAAGATTGATATTGCGAATGGATATTATAAAATCGGAGAGAATAAAGTAGCCTTAGATTATTTGAATACGATTGATACGAGGAGTGGTGTGGCTGAATCACTAAAATACCTATTAGTAAAAAGCGATATTTTGGAAAGTGTAGGAGATTATTTTGGAGCTTTAGATGCTTATAAGGATTATTCGCATGAGTTGGAAATTTCTCATGAAAAAATATTCTCTCAGGATTTATTATTTGCAGAAGACAAGCATACATTAGAAATGTTGACTCTAAACGAGATTAGAGAAAAAGATAAAATAGTATGGATTAGTATCTGCTGCTTTGTAGCCCTCGTCGCTATAATAATTTGGATATACTATCATTACCGTTTAAGCCAAGCTAAAAGGATTATGGCTGAAAAGGAGAAAAGAGAATTGAAGGTTGAACGAGACAACTTGAATCAAGAGAATAAGAAATTGGATTTTGAAAAGCGTAGTACTGAAATAGAGTTAGGGCAACAGGCATTAATTACTGAAAGTTTGCGATTAAGAATATATGATTTGGAAAGTGAAAGTGCCAATCTGAAAATGCTGTTATTTAATCAGAAAGAACTATCAATACCGGTTGAGAATACAATTAGAGAAAGGATTGAAATGCTTAACGCTTTATTAGCAAAGGAAATATCAGAAAATGATACTTATGCAAAACCGTATGGGAAGTGGATTGACCGAATTGTTCAGGATAAGGCTAAGTTTATGGATTCGACCAGACTTGCATTTAAAGCATCTCATCCGAAATTTATGGAATATTTGGAGGAGCATGGATTGACTGAATTTGAGATAAATTATTTGTGTTTGTATGCGATAGGATTGAGAGGTAAAGAAGTAGGAGAATATATTCAGCTAAAAAGGCATTATAATATTAGTAGCGATATTCGGAAAAAATTGGGAATAAATGAACATGAAACGAATATAGGTATTTATATACGTAAGTTGATGAAAAAACTATGATTATTATGTGCAGCTGTTAAACTTTATCTAGTCCTGATCCAAAAATAAGCAGTAGGAGTAGTGTAATGTGTTGTTGTATAGGGATTTAATTTGGGGTGACGTTAAACTTTTTCTATTGTACGGAAACTTTATATGATTTAACTTCACGGTGATTTAAAACATATAAATATTTATACAATGAAAAAATTATTTATGGGAGTAGCGATGCTTATTGCATTTTCAGCTACCGCGAACAAGACATCCGTATTTATGAATTTTCATAGAAAAGGACAAAGTTCGGATAAACAAATTGAACGTATATCTATGAGGCTTCCTATAGAAGTCTTTTATGATGAAGAAACACTTTCTATAAATGTTTTGGGGAATGAAGCAATTAGTGGAGAAGTATTTTTGCTAGATGATGCCGGAAACGTTGTGGATTATTCTTCAGTATTGAATACGACTTTCCCGGTTGTGATAAACGGAAATTATACTGTATGCATTAATGGCTGTGATTGGTATGCTATAGGATATTTAGATGTAAAATAAATTTCGAGTTTGAAATAATATAAACTGTACGTTGTTAAACATCCGATTTAATTAAGGCTAATTATTATGAAAAGTAAAATGTTATGTGTCGCTTTATTAGCGATTTTTGCCATGTCGTGTGGTAACGAAGCGGAAAATCTGTTTGTGGATGCACAATCTATAACATCGCAAAGTCGTAGCGTGAATGAGCTTGATGTTGTAGGCGATTCATTGGTTGAGGCGCGAGTGCCGGAAGATATGTTGCAGATGAAAGACATTCTTGAGCAATTGACGCCTAAAAAGATTAAATCCCCACTGAGCAGTTATAATCCCGATCAGTGGTTTTCGTCCAATATCTATGCTATTAGAGAGTTGCCGGTTACGATTAGCGTCAGGGGTGTGGCATCCGGTTCAACTGCTTCCAGAAAATATTTGTCATGTATCGGTAAAGGAGAGGAAGTTACACTTTCGTCATATTCAACTAATCCTTCAAGTAAATTTTATATTAAAGTTCTTCCTGCGACAACCGGAATACCTTATTTGATCTATTCCAATTTAGCCAATACTCCGCTTACCATAGGCCATTGGAGCCAAACACCTAATACAAAAATTCTAATGTCACAAAAAGATAATAGTAAATTATTTGATTTTGCCGGTTGGGATCTTCATGCATCACCAACTTATAAAGGATATTTTGCGATACAGAATAACTCTTATTTAGGACAAGCTGATCCTAATAATTCATGGTCAATATTTTACTATGTACTAGAAGCTATTGCAAATGATAAGTTGGGATTCGCAAAACCTGTTTCAGGCAAAGCACAACAAGAATTTTTAATTACGCCGTGTGATAAATTTACAATATCGTCGATAGAATATGACATGGAGTCAGCTCGCACAACTCCAATGACTAAATCGTGTTATGGAACAGGACAGAATATTTCAACCCAAGAAAAAGAAGTAGACGTTAATTTCAATTTCACAGTATCGGAGCGTTCTTATTTCAATACATATAATAATACGTTAAAAGTAAATATTAAGGATAGTAATGTGATAACTCCATGGGTTACCGCCAACCATGTGATGCTTCCGGGTACTGATAGCGATAGGGAGCATATTCAAGTTCCGTTTCAAACTGCAGAACCATATAATACAAGCCGACAGGTTAAGTATACTCTTAAACTAAATTGTCCTGCACGGCATAATATTAAAGTTCTGGCTCATTTTGTAACTTATAATGTCTCAATCGATTTTGTGGCAACGGCATATCTTAAAACTTCAAGTGGAGATACCCGCGAGGTTAAAATTTCAGGAACATGGTCAGGTGTTGTATTTGAGGATCCCCGCGAAGTAAAGCCGAAATATGACGATCCAACATTTACCAGCATGGGTGGAGGAACAGATATACCAATTATTATTCCCGACAAAGGTAAATTTGAGATATTGCCCGGTGAAGATGATTTTGTTGATGTAGTAAAGCCCTGACAATATGAAAAAGCGTTATATAATAACTGTGGTGGCATGCATAATGCTCTGTTTCGGATGTCAAGACAATTTGACTGATTCGTTGGATAGCCTTATTTCGGCAGGAACAGCAACGGATGATAAGGAGTTGCTTCCCCGTTCATTATCAATGCCTGATGTAAATAGATTGAATGAGATATATGCATCAAAAAGTCGAGCAACAAGTAGTCCTATTATAGGTAATAGCGATATACTGCTTGGTAAATCGTATAAAGCAGGGAATGGAATAATCGGAGATTTTAATAATGTGGTATTTCCGATAATTGACCTTGATAAGGTTAGAGAGACCGGTGCGAATCGAATAATGGCACATAGTCTAAAGCAGCAAAATGAAAAAATATGTACATACTCCGATTTTTATAAATTTGCCGACAGTGCATCCGTTGTCAGGACTATATCAAGTGGCTTTAGATTGAATTTGATGCTTTTTACGATTGGTAGAAAAAATACTACGACAGAAATATTTAAGACAGCATATACTTCGTCAGAACAGTCGGTTTATGGAGAGCTGAATATAATTGTCAGAGACCGTCAGTTCAGACTGGAAAGCACAAGCAGTAGTCGCAGATTATATGCTCGTCAATGCCTTACCAATGAATTTAAAGATGCGCTATATTGTTCAACAATCGGCGATATAATCAATCAATATGGTCCGTATGTCTTAATTGGATATGATACCGGCGGAAAAGCAATGGCTTTATATGCTGGAAAGTCTAAAACCGGAGCCTCTTATCATTTGCATGAAAGAGATTTAAGAGATACTATAGATGCGTCATTTGAGTGGGAGAAGGATAATGATGTTTCAGCTTCTTTGAAATTTAAGCTGAATAATGGTTCGGTGTCAACAAATCAGTCCAGTTTGAAAGATGTACTTGTTCAAGTACGCACTTATGGTGGTGACAATATAAATAATGCAGTAGTTGGACCGGTTGAGATTGACAAACTGTCTGTAGACTTAACATCGTGGCTTAAATCTTTATCAGACGAGGATAAACATACAATAATTGATATCGCTGATGAAGGACTGATGCCGATATCCGCATTTGTATTGGAGAAAAATTTTCAGAATAGATTCGATGACACGACTGAGGACTATTTAGAACCACTTTATCGTTTTAATGAACCATATATTGAAGTGGTACGCGTATATGCTCGGTCTTCAAACGGTCAGCGACTGTATGAAATAGCACCTGTGCTTAACACTCGTCAGGGCGACAAGATTGTACTGAGTAATGGCGCTTATAGCTCTTTGTCTGATGCACAATTACAGCAAAATTCTGACAATCAGGTGTATTTGTCAAGTGTAATGGATATTGCTTTGCAGAAACGAAAATATTTTAATGGTATAAGGTGTGTGCAGAACGTTAGTACCTATCTCGATCCGAGAGAACGTAATCCCGTATGCATACGCATGGATAAATTTGATGAAACAAAAGCTTATCGATGGCTGGCAGATAATAATATGGTTTATATTTATATGCCGGAAGCTAAAATAGCGTTCTCATATTATATTTCTGAATGGGATGAAGATGCAGTCTTGGACGATTATGGTATAAGGGATTGGGTTGAGAATTTGCCTGAAAAGAAAATTGCAGTGGCTACTTTGGCAAACTATTATACAATAATAGGTCTTTGATTAAGTTATAGATAATGTAAACTAAAAATCTATTAATTATGAAGATGTCATTTATCAGGTGTATATTTGTTGTCATTACGGCTATGGTTGTGTCTTGTGACAAGGACTCCGGTATACATTTGGAGTTGGCTCCGGAGAGTGAAGCGGCTGTAAAGGAGGGCTTGTTGTTTAATTCGGAGGGTGGAGAGGTCAATCTTTATTTTTCCGCTTTGGAAGACTTGGAGCCTGTAGTGTCGGTTGTTTACAATAACAGTGAGGGCAATCAGTGGATTATTACGGATAGTTATATGGAACAAGGGCGCGGATGCGTTACGGTAAGATGCGACAGGTCTGACGACTCAAAGATACGTGAGGCATTGGTGACCGTAGGAGTAGGTGATGCCCGCTTTTCGGTTAAGGTCAGCCAGTCGCCGGTCGGGTATGTCACGACTTCGCGTGATGAATATGTGTTTGACAGCGCCGGAGAATCGGTGGAAATAGAATTGGAGACTAACGGCGTGCCTACGTGTCGGCTTAAGTTTTCTACAGTAAAGTGGATTAAGCATGAGCTGGTGAAGAAAGAGAGCGGATATGCTCTGTCGTTGAACGTCGACGCCAATGGTGGATTGGGCCGAGTGGCTTTTGCCGATATTTATGTTGACGGAGTCAAGTGTCGCACGATAAGTCTGCGTCAGCAGCCCGCAAAATTTTCAGAGAATACCGTTATAGTCACCAGCGGTGCCGGCCAATTGTATGTACTGCTTGGTGATAATGAGGATAATATCGGGAATATAAGGTCGCTTGAGCTGGTGGGCCGTATCAATGCCCTTGACCTATATGTGCTCGGGAAGCGGTTGTTTAAGTCCGGTGCTGTGTCGCAGCATTATCCGCTGGAGTTGGACTTATGGAATGCATCTGTTGTGCCGGGTGACAAGCCGTATGAACCGGAACTGTCGATAGACATGCCTGAACCAATCGCGACGGTCGATTATGCAACATTGCCGGAGAATTACTTTGACGGGGCTGCCAATATCGTATCGTTGAGGATACCCGGCAATACCGAGACCATAGGGTCTTATTGTTTCCGCAATTGCAGGGGGGTGGTGCGTATCGAAATTCCCGAGGATGTCATAACAGTCATGGATGGTGCTTTCAAGGGTTGCCTCAACCTCGTCGATATAGTTATCGGTCCGGAATCGAGACTTAAGTCTATAGGCAATTATGTGTTCGACACCGGTAGCCGCATCAACAATCTGTATCTTCCTTACGGTCTGTCGGATATCTCGCATGATGCTTTTAATCGGTGCAAGGTTGTTGATCTGTACGTCAGCTGGGATGTACCTCCTGTTCTGGAGGTAATGCCCGAGGTCAATGTGCTTTATGTGCCTGCCGGTACAAAATCGGCATACGAGGCGTCGGCCTGTTGGAGCGGCATTGCCGATATTGTTGAATATAATCCTGAAATTGAATAAGCGGTTAGGTTAGTTTCGCGGTTTTTGTGTACCTTTGTTTCGCGCAAATTCAATGACATGGGCCGAAACCGATTGAAAATAATACGCATCATTGTGTCATCCGCTGTTTTTGTGGCGGTAACACTGCTGTGGATCGCCTATAGCGACATATTTCTGCGTCCGCTCGGATGGATAAGTCGCATACAGGTGTTCCCGGCTGCGATGGTGCTTTCTATGGCCTCACTTCTGTTTTGGCTGGCGGTATCTTTTTTGTTTGGCCGTGTTTATTGCTCTTCGGTGTGCCCGCTCGGTACTTGGCTCGACGGAGTGGCTCATTTGGGCATGGCTGTCAGACGCAAGCCTTACCGCTACTCGCGCCCGTTTGACCTGCGGTCGTTTTTCCTATTGGTGACGCTGTCGTGTATAGCCGGCGGCATAGCCATAGTACCCGTTGTCATAGAACCTTATTGTATTTACAGCAAGTTTGTGGTAACTATACTTAAGCCGGTGTGGGGCGCCATTAATAACCTTATAGCATATACGGGTGTTGTGACCGGCCGGTGGGATGTATATTACATAGCTGTTGTAAGGGCATCGGTGTTCGGCATAATAATATCGGTGGTTACTATGTTGGCGGTAAGTATTCCGGCATGGTTTTTCGGGCGCACGTTCTGTAACACGGTGTGTCCGGTGGGTACGGTGCTCGGCTATGTGAGTCGTTACGCGCTATGCCGCATAGATATAGACACTGACCGTTGTACCAACTGCCGGCGGTGTGAGGATGTGTGCAAAGCATCATGCATAGACCTCAATGACCATGTGGTCGACGGGTCGCGGTGTGTCAACTGTTTTAACTGCCTATCGGTATGTAAGGATGACGCCATATTTTACCGCACGTCGCGCAAGCGGCTGTCGTGGCCGCTGATGCAGCGGCTTTCGAGGGCCGACGCGGGCGGGGCTGCCGCTCCGTCGGTGGGCGGTGTTGACAATCAAGTGAAAACAATAAAAAAAGAGGATAATGAGGCAATATCTTGATCTGTTGCGTCATGTGCGTGAACATGGCGTCGACAAAGGAGACCGTACCGGCACGGGTACAAGAAGCGTGTTCGGCTACCAGATGCGGTTTAATCTTGAGGACGGATTCCCGTTGCTCACCACAAAGAAACTCCATCTTAAATCCATCATATACGAGTTGCTGTGGTTTTTGAAAGGTGACACCAATGTCCGTTACCTTCAGGAGCACGGAGTAAGAATATGGAACGAATGGGCCGATCCTGACGGCTCACTCGGGCATATATACGGCTATCAATGGCGCTCGTGGCCCGACTACAACGGAGGTCATATCGATCAGATAACCGAAGCTGTCGACACTATAATGAATAACCCCGACTCGCGACGCATAATCGTAAATGCATGGAATGTGGCCGACCTTCCCAACATGAACCTGCCGCCATGTCATGCGTTCTTTCAGTTTTATGTGGCGGACGGCCGACTGAGCCTGCAGTTATATCAGCGTTCTGCCGACATATTTTTGGGTGTGCCGTTCAACATCGCTTCCTATGCGTTGCTGCTTATGATGATGGCTCAGGTGACCGGTCTGAAAGCGGGTGACTTCGTGCATACTCTCGGCGACGCCCATATATACAGCAACCATTTCGAGCAGGTCGATACACAACTTGCGCGTGAGCCTCGCTCCCTGCCTGTCATGAAGATAAACCCCGATGTCAAGTCGATATTTGACTTCAACTATGAAGACTTTACGCTTGAGGGTTACGATCCGCATCCTCATATTAAAGCTGTTGTAGCCGTATGATGACAAAAGGACCTTCTGTAGTATCGATAATTGTAGCTTGTGCCGCCGGCGGCGCCATAGGACGCGGGGGCGACTTGCTGTATCACATCAGCGATGACCTAAAGCGCTTCAAACGGCTTACTATGGGGAAGCCGGTCATAATGGGGCGCAAAACTTTTGAATCATTTCCTAACGGACCTCTGCCCGGACGGCGCAACATAGTCATAACACGTCAGGCTGCTTATGCGGCCTCCGGCATTGAGACCGCATCGTCGCTTGACGAGGCTCTGTCTATGTGCGATGGCGTGGAGGAGGTTTTTATTATAGGCGGCGGCGAGATTTACCGTCAGGCCATGCCTTTGGCCGACCGATTGTATCTCACCGAAATAGATGTCGATGTACCCGATGCCGACACTTTTATGCCGGAGATCGACATGAAAAAATGGGCCGTCACTGAAACTTCCGCTTCAATGACAGACCCACGTAAAGGTGTGACATACCGTTTTGTAGATATGGTTCGACGTTAAATCGGTCTATTCTATGTAACCGAATGACCGCAACTTGTTTTCGCGGTTGCGCCAGTCTTTCTCTACCTTGACAAAAAGTTCGAGGTATACTCTCTTGTCAAAGAATTTCTCTATGTCCTTGCGTGCTTCGGTGCCGATTTTCTTAAGCATCGATCCGCCTTTTCCTATTATGATGCCCTTCTGGGAGTCGCGCTCGACGTAGATGACGGTCATTATGTGGATGCTGTCTTCTTTCTCATCAAATTTTTCAACGACTACCTCTACCGAGTAGGGCACCTCTTTGTCGAGGTTGAGCAGCAGTTTCTCTCTGATTATTTCTGTGACGAAGAAGCGTGCGGGCTTGTCGGTCAAGGCATCTTTGCCGAAATAGGGGGGCGCTACAGGAAGTAGTTCCACTATGCGGTGCATGAGTGCGTCGACATTGAAGCCGAGTTTTGCCGATGTCGGATATACTTCCGCATTCGGCAACAATTCTTTCCATCGCGTTACTATAGTTTCAAGTTCTTCGTTGCCTTTCAGCAGGTCTATCTTGTTGATTACAAGCAGTACGGGTACGGTCTCTTTGGCTACTTTGGCGAGGAAGTCGGCGTTTTTTGTGGGATCTTCCACCACGTCGGTCACGTATAGCAGCACGTCGGCATCGGTCAATGCGCCTTCCGAGAATTCTCTCATAGCCTCCTGCATCTTGTAGTTGGGCTTCAATACTCCGGGGGTGTCGGAAAATACGATCTGATAGTCGTCGGTATTCACTATGCCTGTTATGCGATGGCGTGTGGTCTGAGCCTTTGATGTAATTATACTTATGCGTTCGCCCACGAGATCATTCATGAGTGTCGACTTTCCTACATTGGGGTTGCCTACAATGTTGACAAATCCCGATTTATGGCTTTCGTTCATGTACTTGAAAATTTGGTTATTGTTTTTGTATTTATATTTATAACAAAAATCGGGCCGAAAATGTCGCATGACATAAAAATTACAAAGGGCGGGTCTCACGACTCACCCTTTGTAATTAACCTTAAATCTAATACCATGAAAAACACAGTGCAAATATAGTAATTATATCTTTAGAACATTTTGCATGTTAAATGGTTCGGCAGATCTTTAGTTTTAACTTTTGTTAACTATTGTGTAAGCGTTTTCTAAGTAACTTAGCAATATGAAAATTAAAACCGGTTATCATGAGAATTAAAATTCTGGTTGTAGACGACGAAGAGTCGATCTGCGACATCCTTAAGTACAATCTTGAACTTGACGGTTATGAAGTGGACTATGCTCTGTCGGGAGAAGAGGCCCTTACCATGGACTTGTCGAGTTACTCTCTGTTCATCCTCGATATTATGATGGACAAGATAAGCGGATTTGATTTCGCTAAACGTTTGAAAAACAATATATCCACTGAAAATACACCTGTCATATTCTGCTCGGCGCTTGATGATGCCGACGATACGGTCATGGGACTTAATCTCGGTGGCGACGACTATATAACCAAGCCGTTTGTGGTGAGCGAGGTGCTTGCAAGAGTACGTGCCGTGTTGCGACGCAGCCATGTGTCGCAGCAGTATGCCTACAACATATCGAAAGGCATACAGGAGCCGGATATAAACTTCAAGACGCTCAGAATAGACCGTAATGAGAAGGCTTGTTATCTTAACGGCGAGCCGGTGACCCTTACAAAGACAGAGTTTGAGATATTATTGTTTTTCTTGACTCACCGTAACCGCATATATTCGCGTGAGGAGATAATACGAGAGGTGTGGCCCGAGGATGTCATCGTGTCCAATCGCACTATCGATACAAACATTACGCGTCTTCGTAAGAAAATAGATCCGTACGGCAACAATATTATAACTCGATTGGGCTTCGGATATGGATTTAAGGAGGCCAATTAAGTATCAGTGGCGGCTGTTTCTTCCGTTGGTGATACTCTTGTGGACGCTCATAGCTACACTTGCGATATACACCTACAACAGCGAGAAAGAGTTTCGTGAGAAGCATCTTAACGAGGACCTGCGCCTGATTAACTCCCGTGTCATAAACGCCTATGAAAATGACATGGAGTTGAAGCCTTTCATGAACTTCATATCGCAGTATTACGAAAAGTCGGAGTTCAACGGCATCAGAATGTCCGTATATCAGGAAGACGGTACGTTGCTTTATTGTATAGGTACACCCATACCTACCCAGATTGACGGCGAGTACACGCCGGAATTTGCAAAAATGCTTGACAACGGTTACGGTACATCATTTCGCCGAAGCAGTGTCGAAGACAATAATCCCTACTACTTTTTCGGGGTGCGTAAAAGTGCCGATGACAAGATATTTGTACTTACGGCTATGCCTTATACCGAGACTCTTGTCAAGGCAATGGCCGTTGACAAGGGCATCTGGCTTGTGTTTATACCGGTTGCACTTATCGTGACTCTGTTTGCATATCTGTCTACCCGTTATCTTGGTAAAAACGTGGCGCTTCTCCACTCTTTTGCATCAAAAGCCGCTGCCGGTGCTGATCTTACCGATGACGAGCAGTCGTTTCCGCACGACGAACTTGGCGATATATCGCGCAAGATTGTATCATTGTACAAAGACAAGACCGAAGCTATTGAGCGTTCGGAGCGCGAGCACCGCATAGCGTTAAAAGCCAATGAGGAGAAAATGCGTGTTACCAAACAGCTTGCCAACAATATAAATCATGAACTTAAGACTCCGGTTGGCGTCATAAAAGGCTATCTTGACACATTGGCAGACCATCCGGAGATGGATGAGGCTTCGCGTGAGCGATTCATAGAGAAAGCACAAGGTCATATGAGCCGCCTGTGCAATATGTTGAACGACCTGTCCTCTATAACACGTCTTGAAGAGGGGGGCTCGGGAGTCATGAAAGAGCGTGTCGACTTCTATGACCTACTGTCGAATGTGTCTGCCGAGATTGAGAGCATAAAACTCAACAACGGTGTCAGATTTGAGTTTGACGTCCCGATTGATTGCTATGTGCTTGGCAATTACAACTTGTTGTACGGTATGGTTGTGAACCTTATTAGAAACGCTGACTTTCATTCCAAGGGTACCATGTGTGCTATAAAACTCATAGGCGGTAATTCACGCGAATACCGATTCTCGTTTTATGATGACGGCACGGGAGTAGGTGAAGAGCATCTGCCTCATCTTTTTGATCGCTTCTATCGTATTGACAAAGGACGTTCACGCAAGGTTGGCGGTACCGGACTTGGGTTGCCTATCGTAAAGAATACCGTGCTTGTAATGGGTGGAACTATCAAGGTGCGCAATCGTCAGCCGCACGGCCTTGAGTTTGTGTTCTCTTTGTCTAAATGGATGCCCGCGCCCGATAAAGCCTGACAATTGCGCCGTAGATTGTAGAGATAGGACGCTTTAATCGCCTCCTTCTTGATATCAGTCTTTTATGCCGTATGCGAGGTCGCCTGCGTCGCCAAGCCCGGGCACAATGTAGCTGTGTGAGTTGATTTCCGGATCTATGGCTCCTACCCATATTGTGGTCTTGTCATCGGGAAAAGTAGCCTTTATATAGTCTATCGCGGTCTGTGACGCTATGACAGATGCTATGTGTATCTTGGCCGGTGTGCCTTTGGTAAGCAGAGCGCGGTAACTCAACTCCATCGATGCGCCTGTGGCGAGCATAGGGTCGACAAGTATGAGGGTCTTTCCGTCAAGACGCGGCGATGCGATGTATTCTATAAATACGTCGAAATTTTCCTTCTCCTTGTACTTGCGGTAAGCCGATACAAACGCGTTTTCGCTTTTGTCGAGAGTGTTTAGGAAGCCGAGATGAAACGGTATGCCGGCGCGGAATATGGTGCCGAGTACTATGCCGTCGGCTACTACCTCGCACTTGGCCGGAGCCAGTGGTGTCATTATCTCAATCTTTTTGTAGTCAAACGTGCGGCTTATTTCGTATGCCATAAGCTCGCCGATGCGTTCGAGATTTCGACGGAAGCGTAGCATGTCGTGTTGTATGTCGACATTTCGCAGCTCCATCATGTATTGGTTGATAATCGAGCGGTGCTCGTCAAAGTTTATAACGTCCATGATTGTGTTGTTTCGGGTTTATAATGATTGTTCTATGAGGTTGTAGTATTCGGAGCCGGGCGGCATATGCAGTGCGCCGAAGCCAAGTCGTGAGGCAGCCTCGATGTTTGATTTCGAGTCATCGAGAAACAATGTCTCTTCCGGAGCGATGCCGAAGCGCTCGGTCACGGCATGGAATATGCGCGGGTCGGGCTTGCAGCATCCGGCCTCGTAGGAGGTGACGATGCCGTCGAAGTAGTCGTTGACGGAGCCGCCCTCCTGCCGGAATGCCTCGGATATGTCGCGGTCCCACATGATGGAGTTGGTGTTTGATAACATGTAGATGCGGTATTTCCGGCGCAATTCGCGCAGCTTTTCAAGACGTCGGCGAGGTATTCCTATGAGAAACGCATTGAGCGCACGGTCGATCTCTTCATCGGTTACCTGACGGGGTATATGAAGTCTTACGGCATCGCGAAATTCCGATTCGCTGATTTGTCCGGCTTCCAGTGCGGCAAAGGGGCCTTTCTGTCCGTAGTCGCCGAGAAATTCACTTATGTCGGCCATGCCGAGCGCACGGAATGACTTCTCGCAGTTTTCGCGGCGTATGTCCATGATGACACCGCCAAGATCAAATAGCAGATTTTTTATCATAAAGCAAACTTACGAAAAATATCGCAAAAAAACGGGAATCGCTTACGCAATTCCCGTTGTGTCATATCGTATGACCCTGTTTAAGATCAGTCGTTGTAAAACTGAAGGGTGTTGTTGACAACTTTGTTCTTCTTCATCATTATGTCGAAGAAGTTCTGGAGCACTGCCTGATTGCCGTACTGCTGGTCGTAGCGGGCGGCATTTTCCTTGTAGTCATAGGGGCGCGACTGGTTGTCTATGTCATACACCTGATATACGTAAACTCCGTTGGTGCCTTCTATCGGGCCTACTAATGCTCCTTTCTCCGATACGGGGACCTGACCGAGGAGCACTGACTCCATGGCACCTACACCGGGTATGAACATCTGTCCGAATGTCACGTCGGTAGAGTCTACGGTAGCCTGCATTACCTGAGCGTAACCGGCGAGGTCTGAGGCTTTGCCCTTGTACTGGGCTATGAGGTCGGCGGCTTTTTTGGAGTTGCGTACCTTTTCAGTTACGGCCATGAGCACGTCATCGTCGGAGAGCGGCATATAACCGGGTTTTACAACCTCATCAAGAGCTACGACGATAAGGCGGTCGTTCTGGCCGTCCTCCATTATAGGCGATACTTGTCCTTTCTTGGCATCCATAGCCCATTTTACCGCATTGCGGCTGTAAGGCACATTGCCGAGAGCGGCGCTGTTGGCGGTGACGATAGCGGGCTGCAGCGAGTAGCCGGCGTTGAGGGCTTTCACTACTGTGAGTGAGTCGGCGTTGTTGATGCCGCTCATAAATGAAGCGAGGTCCTCGTTGAGCTTGGCTATAGTAGCGTCAGAAGGATATACCTTATATGTTACGGTAGCATAGTCGTATACTGCTACAGGCGCTTTTTTGCTGTTTACGCGTACTATGCGGGCGTCGGTCGCTGTGCTGTCAGAGATGAAGTAGCCCGAGCCTGCGTTAAGTATACGCTCTTTAAGTTCGTTATCGGGAGCTGAAGCGAATGAGTTCCATACGTCGGCCTGACCTCCGGCCACACCGGGCATTTTGAGCGCTTCCTCAAATGCTACGCCTGAGTTTAGGGCGGCAAGCAGTGAGTCACGTCCGGCGGCATCGCCTTGATAAGCGATGAAGTCGATGTTTATAGAGTCAACAGCCATTTTCTTGCCGAGCAGTTTGGCTATAGTGTATTCGTCGTTGATGAACGAAAGCATCTTTACGGCGCCTGCTACGCTGTCGGTGACAAACGATTTAAGCTGCGGGTTGGTTATGGCCGATGCGGTGGTGGAGCGGCGCTCAACACCGAAGTTGCTGTCGCCGTTTACCGCGTCAAGGTCTTTTGTGGCTGCGAGTTTTACGATTGTAGTGTCGACAAGCGTGCGACCTTCGGCTATATCAGCCTGCGAAGGCTCGATATTGACGGCTATGTAGTTGACTTTACGTATCTCGTCGTCAACTTTGTACATGTTTTTGTCCTTGTTGTACTGTGCCTTGAGTTCCTCCTTGCTTACGGGATACTTGTCGTTGGGGAGGTCCATATAGCTTTTCTTTACGTAAGCCATGTGGCTTGTCGAGGCGTTACCGTCGTAGTATGCCTTTGCATCAAGCTCGTTGGCTACAAGAGCTCCGGCGAGCATTGCCTGAAATTTCTGCTGCTTGAGAAGCTGCTCCATCTGCTGCTCCTGACGAAGCCACAAAGCCTGTACTTGCTGGGCCTGCTCGGCGGGTACTCCGTACTTGCCGGGGTTGAATGCCACGTCATAAAGTTGCTGGGGCGACTCAAAGCCCATCTGCTGAGCGAACTGTAGCATGGCGTAGTGGGCGTTTGAGCCGAGCATTGATTTTGAAAGCTCGTCGTCGGTAACCTGTATACCGAGATCCTCGATCTCCTGATTCAGAAGCTGCTCCTGTATCATGCCGTAAAGAACGCGCTGGTGCAGGGCGGCAGGGTCGATCTTGGCGTTTTGCTGCTGATACTGCTGGTTGGCCTCTTCATAGCGGCGCTGAAATTCTTGGATGTCGATTTTGTGACTGCCGACTTTGGCTATGGTTGTACCGTTGCCAAAAAGTGTGCGGCCTGAAGTAAAGAAGTCACCGATGATAAATGCCAATAACGCGGCACCTACCACGATGAGGAGCAGAGTAGATCTCTTGCGGATTTTTTCAAGTGTTGCCATTTATTGCTTTGAATTTAATTTTTCATTGATAATGAGCGGTTTATGTCACTATGCGAGGCGCATGGAGACAAAATCGCACAAAGATACTAATTTTAAGCCGTAAATCACAACCTCAAATCGCAAATTTATCATAAACCGTAATAATTACGCAGTTAAGTGTCATGATGCCTCCGGCGTTAAAGTCTGAAAGCGCGTTTTATATCGTCGATTTTATCGAGCTTTTCCCATGTGAATAACTCGACTTCGAGTGTCTTTTCCGGCTCGTATTTTGACGTGAAAGTCTTTTTTACAGTTATCGGTTCACGTCCTACATGTCCGAACGCGGCTGTCTCCTGATATATGGGATTGCGAAGTTTGAGTCGCTTTTCGATAGCGTTGGGGCGCATGTCAAACAGTTCTTTTACCCGTTGCGATATTTCAGCATCTGTCATATTGACTTTAGCTGTACCGCGGGTGTTTACATACAGACTTACAGGCTCCGCCACTCCGATGGCATAGGCTACCTGTACAAGCGCTTCGTCGGCCACACCGGCTGCCACAAGGTTTTTGGCTATATGACGGGCGGCATAGGCTGCCGAACGATCGACTTTCGACGGGTCTTTGCCTGAGAAAGCACCTCCGCCGTGTGCTCCGCGTCCACCGTAGGTGTCGACTATGATTTTGCGACCGGTGAGGCCAGTGTCGCCGTGGGGGCCGCCTATGACAAACTTGCCGGTGGGGTTTACGTGAAGTATCAGTTTGTCATCAAACAGACGCTGTACCGACTCGGGAAGTTTCGATACGACACGAGGTAGCAGTATGGTCTTTACGTCATCGCGGATCTTCTCGAGCATCATCATGTCGGCTTCGTCCTGCGACGCTGCATCGTCGGCGGGTATAAATTCGTCGTGCTGGGTCGATATTACAATAGTATGTATTCTTACGGGTTTGCCTTCGGGTGAATACTCGACAGTCACCTGACTTTTGGCGTCGGGACGCAGATAGGTCATGTCAACACCCTCGCGACGTATGGCCGACAGTTCGCGCAGAAGCATGTGGCTTAGGTCAAGCGGCAGGGGCATGTAGTTGGGCGTCTCGTTGCATGCGTAGCCAAACATCATGCCTTGGTCACCGGCTCCTTGCTCCTCTTCGACGGCACGTTCCACGCCGCGGTTTATATCGGCGCTCTGTTCGTGCAAGGCTGAGAATACTCCGCATGCGTTGCCGTCAAATTTAAGTTCGCTGCGGTTGTAGCCGATCTCGTTGATTACACGACGTGTTACGTCCATAAGGTCTATGTAGGCCTTGCTTTTGACCTCGCCCGCCACCACTACTTGTCCGGTGGTGACAAGTGTCTCGCATGCTACTTTTGACTGTGGATCGTGGGCGAGAAATTCATCAAGGATTGCGTCCGATATCTGGTCGGCGACTTTGTCGGGATGGCCTTCCGAGACCGATTCCGAGGTGAAAAGATAGTTGTTCATCTTATTTGATAGAATTTAGTTCCGGTTAAAAATAAAAATCTCCACATCGGGCTTATGCCGTGCGGAGCGTAATCTGACCAAAACTTGCCGATTGCAAATGAATCTTGCGGTTTTAGCATTTTTTACAGTGGTTGCAAGCAGCCAAATTTCTCCACCCGGGCTTATGCCCTATATGTTTTCAGTGCAAAGTTAATACTTTATTTCGAAATATATCGGCTCTGCCGGGTGTTTTAACATTCGTTTTCCGGTCAGAGCGTGCAGAAAAGCGTCACTAAAAAGGGCACGGAGAAGTCGACGACAAAGCCGTGAAACACCGACACTATAACCATGTCGCGCCCCGACACCTGCGATATTATGGGGAGCGTCGTGTCCATAGAAGTGGCGCCTCCGGCCGATATGGGCGCGAGGCGGCCGAAGACAGCGGCAAGTACGGGGGCGCCAAGCAGAGTTATGATCTCGCGGAATATGTTGGACAGCAGTGCTATCGTACCAAGCTCGGCTCCGCAATATTTTGACACGAATATACTTGACAGTGAATAGTATCCGAAGCCTGAACCAACGGCAAGACATTCGGCGGCGGTGCGGGGCACAAACAGGCTTATCAGTGCACAGCCGGCTAAAGTGCCGCCGATTGTCATCAGCGGCAACAGCAGCAGACGCGGGTCGGCGCTTCTGACTCCTTTGAGTGTGTCTACATCGTGTCCGACGTTCATCCCTACGAAAAACATGAGTGCGGCCAGTGCATAGAAGCTTATGTCGTAGCCGGTGTCGGGCGGCTGTATCCAACCGTTGATGCCGCATATGACTCCTGCTATAAAGAATAATATTATGACAATGCTTCCTTTCATCGTTTCCCTTTCTTGCCGGTTATGTATTTCCACAATATGCACGCTGCGCCGGCACTGCCGAGAGTCGCGGCTAAAGATATGGCTATCGCCTGCCATCCTAAATTTAGAGCTCCACGTACCACCGCGTCGTTGGCTCCGGCTTCAAGTCCGAGAAGAAAGAGCAGAAGCCATACAAGGATGGTCACCGCAGTGCTTATCCACGGCATGCGTCGATTGCGTAGCAGCAACCCCGTGGCTACGCCGAGAAGCATTATACCTATGAGAGCTATCATCAGTTGCCGGTTATTTATCGTAATTGGTTTATCGGCACAAAGTTCTGAAAAAAAGTCTGAACACTACTATATTTTGTCTTTTTTCGGGCTATTGTCGGTTGATTTCTTTAAAATTTGCAACAGCGTTTAAATTTAATTAAGATGACACTTCGATGTAACGCGATTGCAACAAACGAAGATTATCTTTGTACTGTCATTAGATTTAGATGTGTATGACGCAATAATTTCTAATGAATTAAAGATATCACAATCATTACCATTAGAACATTATTGCAAAGTTATAAAAGTAATTAGACAGAGTGGGCTCTATTTCTTTCCGATAAAGAGAGAATCCGAAATCTCGGACGGAGCAAGGATTAGAAATGGTCGTGATGACCTTAGTCCGCACCACCATATACAGGTTTTCACCTGTCGAGAGGCTGCAACTTGGTTGCAGCCTTCTTTCGTATAAACGGATCAGTAGCATCCGCCCGAATGTGTAAATGCTGAAGAGCATTTTGCCGATGTGGATATTTTTGGCGTAAAAACATACATATAATTATATTATGGTAGGCTATTTTTGTAACGGTAGATAGATTTAATAAACCAATGAAAACATTTTATGATAGTTATGAATAACTGGCTAATCAAAATTGCAGGTACGGTGCTTGCTTCATTTATTTTATTTCAGGCTCAAGCTGCTGATAAAGCATTGACAACGTCATCACCATCGGGTAATATTGTCTTGACATTGACTGTTGGTGATTCAATCCGCTACTCGGTGTCTCGCGATAATCGCCCCGTGATTGAATCGGCAACAGTCGACATGACTCTTTCCGATCGCACACTCGGACATGATGCAAAGATAAAATCGGTAAAACGCGACAAAGTGCGCGATAAGATAAAACCGGTGGTAGCATTCAAACATTCAGAGATCGACAACAACTATAACTCTATGCTGGTTAACTTTGCCGGCGGTTATGCTCTGGAATTGCGTGTGTTTGACAACGGTGTGGCTCACCGGTTTATAACTTCTTTAAAAAAGCCTGATATTGAAGTGATTGATGAGAGCTTCTCGGTGGCATTTCCCGAGGATGCAATCGTCAATTTGCAGCAGCCCGATCGCTTCAAGACCTCATATGAAGACCCTTATACGCGGAAGCGACTGTCAGAGTGGACGCCGACAGACCGTATGTCTACGTTGCCTGTACTTGTAGAGGAGTCCGACAGCATATGTGTGCTTGTTTCCGAAAGCGATCTTTCCGATTACCCGTGTATGTTTTTGCGCGGCAACGGAACGGGAGGTTTCTCGTCGGTTTTTCCTCGTCAGCCGCTTGAATTCGGCGATGACGGCGATCGAAGTGTAAAAATATTGAAAGAGGCCGATTATATGGCTTCTACCTCCGGGACCCGTACATTTCCGTGGCGTTATATGGCTATCGGCACCCCGAAGGATATTATCGAGCAGACATTTACCTGCCTGTTGGCCTCCCCATCGGTTATCGGTGACGCCGATTGGGTAAGGCCGGGCTTTGTGAGCTGGGAATGGTGGAACGGTGCCACTCCCTATGGTGAGGACGTGAATTTCGTTGCGGGCTGTAATCTTGATACGTATAAATATTTCATAGATTTCGCCGCACATTACGGCATACCTTATATTCTTATGGATGAGGGATGGGCCAAGAGTACTCTTGATCCATATACCCCTAACCCCGATGTGGATCTTCATGAACTGGTGCGCTATGGAAAGGAGAAAGGTGTCGACATATTTTTGTGGCTGACTTGGCTCACGGTAGAGAATAATTTCGACCTGTTCAAAACATTTAAGGATTGGGGGATTGCCGGAGTTAAGATTGACTTCATGGACCGTTCCGACCAATGGATGGTCAACTTTTATGAGCGGGTATGTGCCGAAGCCGCCAAAAACGGCTTGATGGTGGATTTTCACGGCTCATTCAAGCCTGCCGGACTTGAGTACAAGTATCCTAATCTTGTGTCATATGAGGGTGTTCGCGGCATGGAGCAGATGGGCGGATGCTATCCTGACAACTCGCTGTATCTGCCATTTATGCGCAATGCCGTGGGACCGATGGACTATACCCCCGGCGCCATGATCAGTATGCAGCCCGAGTGCTATCGCGCCGATCGGCCTAATTCGGCATCTATAGGTACGCGTGCCTATCAGATGGCGTTGTTCGTAGTATTTGAGAGCGGCATACAGATGCTTGCCGATAACCCTACATTATATTATCGCAATGATGACTGCACAAAATATATCACTTCATTGCCTGTGACATGGGATGAGACCCGCGCTCTTGAGGCCAAACCGGGCGAGTACGTGGCTGTTGCACGTATAAAAGGCGACAAATGGTATATAGGAGCCATAACCAATACAAAAGGGGGTGCGCGTGAAATGACTCTCAGTCTTGACTTCCTTGACAACGGTAAAAAATACAATATGGAGTCGTATGAGGACGGTATAAATGCCGATCGTCAGGCTATGGATTACCGCCATAAAAACGCTATTGTGTCATCTGATACGAAATTTAATGTCAGACTTGCCCGTAGCGGCGGATTTACAGCTATACTTACACCTGAAAATTAATCCCTCTAATTATAATATTATCATGAAGCATATAATTACATGTTTTGCAGCTGTCGGTTTGCTGTGCTCCTGCACGTCTGTTCCTGATTTTAAGGTGGAACCGGTGAACCCCGCTGCTATAGAATCCACATCGTCAAATTATATAAACAATCGTCAGCCGCTTCGGTCCGCTCCATTTTTGAAACTGCCTATTGGCTCGGTAAAACCTAAGGGATGGTTACTGCGCTGCATCGAACTTCAGCGCGACGGACTCGCCGGCAATCTCGGGGAGATAAGCGCATGGCTCGACAAGAACAATAATGCATGGCTGAACGAGCATGGCGATCATGGCTGGGAGGAGGTGCCTTATTGGTTGCGCGGCTACAGCAACATGGCTTATCTGCTCGGCGACAAAGCCATGCTTGATGAGACACAGACATGGATTGACGGTATTTTTGCCGGGGTCAAGCCTGACGGCTATTTCGGTCCGGTCAATGAAAACGGCGATGGGCGCCGGGAGTTGTGGGCCAACATGCTTGCACTTCAGATTCTTCAGGATTACTATGACTTTACCGGTGATAAGCGTGTGCTTAACGTAATGACCGGTTATTTCAAATGGGAGTTGAGTTATCCCGAGGAAAAATTTCTACGTGATTACTGGGAAAATTCGCGTGGCGGTGACAATCTTGCCAGTGTCTATTGGCTTTATAACCGTACTGGTGAGACGTTTTTGCTTGATCTTGCGCATAAGATACATCGCTGCACAGCCGACTGGACGCAGGAAAGCACTTTACCCAATTGGCACAATGTCAATGTGGCGGAGTGTTTCCGTGAGCCTGCCACATACTATCTTTTGTCAGGCGACTCCACCCATCTGGAAGCTACTTATAAGGATTTTGATTTGATACGCCGCATATACGGTCAGGTACCCGGCGGCATGTTCGGCAGTGACGAGAATTGTCGTCAGGGCTATATCGACCCGCGTCAGGGTACAGAGACATGTGGCTTTGTGGAGCAGATGCTTTCCGACGAGATACTGATGGCTCAGACGGGCGATATGAAGTGGGTGGAAAATCTTGAGGATGTGGCGTTCAACAGCCTTCCCGCCGCGTTTATGCCCGATTACAAAGCTCTCCGATATATTACCTCGCCTAATCACACCGTGAGCGATGCCCGCAATCATAATCCCGGCATTGATAACAGCGGTCCGTTTCTGGCCATGAACCCGTTCAGCAGCCGCTGCTGTCAGCATAATCATGCCATGGGTTGGCCCTATTTTGCCGAGAACCTTGTCTTGGCAAGTGCCGACGGCGGAATGGCTTTGTTGACCTATTCTGATTGTGAAGTTTCGCTTTTGGTGGCCGACAGTGTGAAAATAAAGTTAGATGAGTCGACATATTACCCGTTTGATGAAAACGTGTCGGTGAAGCTGTCGATGGATACCTCCACGGTGTTCCCCCTCTATTTCCGTATACCGTCTTGGACTGAAAACGCCACTGTGAGCATAAACGGAAATATTGTTGACTGCGGCGACATGACCGGACTTGCCAAGATTGAACGTAAGTGGTCCGATGGCGACAGCATACACTTTAATTTCCCCATGACAGTGAGCATGCGCCGCTGGGATGTCAATCAAGGTAGCGTGAGTGTGGATTACGGTCCGCTTACACTGTCGCTGCTTATCGACGAACGTTATGAGCGGGTCGATAGCCGTGAAGCCGCGGTATGGGACTCCAAATGGCAGGCCGGTGCCGACGCCGATGCTTGGCCTACCTACGAGATATATGCCGCAACTCCGTGGAATTACGGCATAGTGCCTGACAAGTCGTTGATAAAGATTGAAAAAAGCGAGTGGCCGGCCGACAATTATCCGTTTACTGCGGCCAACGTGCCTTTGAAGGCTTCGGCCAAAGGAGCTTTGATCCCCTCATGGACCTCAAACTCCACGGGGCTGTGCGGAGTTCTGCCTGAAAAGGGAGTGGCTCATGGCGATATTGAGGACATAACGCTCATACCGATGGGTGCGGCCCGTCTGCGCATCTCGGCATTTCCCCCTGTAAACAATTAATATTCAAGATAAAAAAAGAGATGATTCATAATCGAAAAATTATACTTGGCATTATGCTCGCGGGCAGTATATTCTTTCTGTCCGGTGGCGAGCGCGTTATTAAAATCGACAAAAATTATCTCACATTTCCAATATCTCACGAATGCGACCGTATTAGAATTACGATGAGTGTTGAAAGTGCCGAAGAACTCCCTGTCGATATACGTCTTACCGCCGGAGCGGCAGAGTATAAGGCTTTTAAAGATGTGTCGGCATACAAAGGCAGATACTTGAAAATAACATATCCCGACGGAGCGAAAGGGATTGATGCCATTAAGCAGTCAGATGACATTCCCGACAAGGATATGATATACCGGGAAGAAAATCGTCCTCAATATCACTTTACTGCACGTTGTGGATGGATCAATGACCCGAACGGCCTTATATATCATGACGGCGAATATCATCTTTTTTATCAACATAATCCTTACGAACGCGAATGGGGCAATATGCATTGGGGGCATGCCGTAAGCACCGACCTTGTACATTGGAAAGAACTTGCACCGGCGCTTTACCCGGATAAAACCGGAACAATGTTCTCCGGGTCAGCCGTTATTGATAAAAATAACGACTCCGGATTTGGAGAGCCGGGAAAACCGGCAATGGTCGTGGCCTATACCGTAGATTCCCCCGACCGTCAGTCGCAATGTATAGCCTACAGTCTTGATAACGGTCGAACATTCACAAAATACTCGGGCAACCCTGTTGTGGATAGCAAGGATATATGGAATACTCACGACACCCGAGATCCCAAATTATTACGCTATGGCGACCGTTGGGTCATGGTAGTAAATGAACGTGACGGCCATTCAATATATAATTCAACGAATTTACGTGACTGGACTTTTAAAAGTCATATCACGGGTTTTTGGGAGTGCCCCGAACTGTTTGAGCTTCCTGTTGACGGCAACAAGGAGAACACCATGTGGGTCATGTATGGAGCATCGGGCACATATATGCTCGGTGACTTCGACGGCGAGAGATTCTCTCCTGTTTCAGGCAAGCACCGTTATGTCACAGGCAGTCAATATGCAGCCCAGACATTTAACAACATTCCCGATTCAGATGGACGGCGCATACAGATCGGCTGGGGCAGACTCTCGCACCCCGGCATGAATTTCAACGGTCTCATGCTACTGCCCACCGAACTGACGTTGAAAACTACCAAAGATGGAGTACGACTCGTATCCAAACCCATAAAGGAGATTGAAAATATCTGTAAACTCGCCGGAAGTTGGACTAATATCTCTCAGGATGAACTGGCGCATGTGCTACAACCATATGCAAAGTCAGACAAACTTCGTTTACGCGCCACATTCAAACTGTCGCACGCGACAAACGCATGGTTGAGTCTTGCCGGAGAATCACTTATGAATTATGACATAAACGGAAATACGCTTAATGGCGCATTCTATTCACCACAGGATCCGACAAGTATGGAGATAACTGCCGATATCTACTTAGACCGTACATCGGTCGAGGTCTTTATTGATGGAGGTCTGTTCTCGTATTCTATGGGTCGCAAATTATATGATGGTGATGCAGAAGGCTTCCGGCTCGGGGGCAATCGGGTTGAAGTCAAATCCCTCGAAGTATTCAATATTCCCTCAATTTGGTGATATTGCTGTCATGTAAATTAGGAATAATATTGAGAAGGGGGCTGCACTTATTTTGACACAGCCCCCTCTCAATAACCTAATTTAATAACAATGGATTGTGTGTTTATAATGTGTGTTTATTCATTGCGGAGGTAGTTTATCGGATTGGCCCGTACTACTGCGAGACAGCTTAGCACAACGACCGCCATGATAAGTATGAGTATTATTACGATAACAGCCAACATCAACAGTGGTGACAGCGAAGCTTGTTTTGTGAATTGAGAAATCCACTCTTTGCCGACTATAACCGCGCACAGACATCCTAAAAGGAGCGACGGCAATGCCACTTTCAGTATCCCCGTGCAGAATAACTGCAATATTGACTTTACGCTCATTCCGTTTACTTTGCGTATTGCAATCTCTTTTGAGCGGCATAGAACCTCATTTGTAATATAACCCATCAGTCCGACAAAGGCAATCATGAGCGATATAATACTTATTACGAAAATCAGGATGGCGTAATGTCTGACTTGTGATGATGGTTCTCTGACACTTTTTTCGTATGAGATCATGGTTATCCGGGCATCCGGCACAATATTGTCGATTACTTCTTGGGCTTTGCGTAAAGATGAAGCATTCAATTCATGAAACTTCACATAAAGAAATCTTTGTGGCGGCACAGCGGGAAATATTACCATCGGGCGGTCGTTTTCAGATTGTTCTGTGAATTCGCCACGATACATATTGTCAATCACTCCTATAATCTGATATTCATGACTCCCGTTTTCTTGTTCATGGTCTGATATCTTAAAAGTTTTTCCTACGATATTGTTATCTGTGACTCCAAAGTATTTTCTCATCAAATCTATGAAGCGCTTTTCGACTATTACTTGATTGGAGTTTACATCTGTAGTCTCTGAAAAAGTGGTTCCTTGTACAAATTTAATCCCCAATACGTTAAAAATGTCGTGATTTGCAGAATAAAAATCAGTTACATTTGCTCGGTTTAACCAATCGTTATTAAGCCATACTTCGTTTCCGCTACCGCTACGTCCAAAATCATGATGTGCTGTCGACGCACGTTCCACATTACTCAATTTTCTAATTTCTGTAAGTAATTTTACTCGTTCCGCATTTGTCAGTGAAGTCATGTCGAGGAATCCTACATTTTCAAACTCAAACCCTACATTGAAATTATGCATCAGATCGTATTGGCGCACAACAATTGAAAGCAGGCAGAAAAGTAGTCCGGAGGCAAAGAATTGTATACCAAGCAGACCTAATTTCCATCCTTTTCTACTCTTGGTATTGTTGCGGAATGCTTGCGATACAGAAGTCCTGCAATACATGTAAGCCGGTATCACACCGGTCAGTACCAGCACAAAGAGACAAATGGCTGTTTCCATAACCCAAACTTTTCCGGTTGAAATCAATTCGATCGGAGGAACGCCAAGAAATTGTTCTGCTTCACTTTGTAGAGCCATGATTATTATGGCTGAAATGCCGAGCGACAGGAGTAGACAAAATACGCTTTCGCCCATAATAATGGCAAATATTTTTATATGACTTGTGCCGAAGCACTTGCGCACAGCCATCTCTTTATATCTCGACTGCATCTGTGATATTGTGACCAGCAGGTAATTAAACGATGAGATAGCGAGGACAATGAATGCAAGCAGAAAAAGTACCATATTTTTGGTCTTGACTCCGGGTAGTGAAAGATAATAACCCTTCAGGGGTCTGACACCTATATTAAAATTGGTAGTTTGTAAAATATCTTTATCGATGTTCGTTTCAAGCATCTTGCGTATATGCGGGCGCAGCTCCTCGACCTTAGTATTCTCCGCAAGCTTAACGTAACTTTCGTAAGAATCATTGCCTAACCAATTCTCACGCCCGTCGTATGTTATGTGTCTTATGGTGGGTATAGCTACATATATGTTATTATTGACAGAGGAATTAATGGGAAAATCTTCGTAGATGCCTCCTATCTCAAAATAATAGTCTGCCGTTATATTTGCCGGTTTGAACTTCTGCCCTATGACATCTTCACCGATTTTTTCGGCCAGTGAGCGGGGTATCATACATTTCCAGTCTACATCCAGCACTTCATGCGGGTCGCCTGTTATTATAGGGCGTTGAAAGACATCGAAAAGGCATGTGTCGGCAAACGACAGACCGTCGGTAGATATTCTTCGTCCATCCTCCAGTTTAATGTCACAATAGTAGAATCGTGTCGCAAATCGTGTGGCAATCTCCACTTGGGGTACATAATTTTTCATTCCCGGGGCGATGCCTCCGGGCGTATTATGATATTCACGATAATCATTCTCCTTGTCAAAGATTTCCGTAAGGCGATAAATACGGTCGATATCAGGATTAAATGTATCGAAACGTTCTTCCAGATAGACTATTGCGGCAAGTATCATGCCTATGGTCATGCCTAATGACAGACAGAATACTTTGATTATATTTTTCCGAAGATCGGAAGTGAAAAATTTGAACATAGCTTACGGAGTTATAGTAGGTTATTCAGACTGTCGACTACTTGACCGTCAAATAGATTTATAATGCGGTCGGCATGAAGTGCATCTTTCTGCGAGTGCGTCACCATTACTATAGTGGCGCCCCCGCGGTGCAGCTCGTCGAGAAGCTGCATCACTTCCTCGCCGTTTTTCGAGTCAAGATTACCGGTAGGCTCGTCGGCGAGTATCAGGCCCGGTCGCGTCGCTACTGCTCGTGCTATGGCCACTCGTTGCTGCTGACCTCCGGATAGCTGCGAAGGATAATGACGGCTTCTGTGGGCTATGCCCATTCTGTCCATAACCTCCTCGACACGTCGGTTTTTCTCCTCCTTTTTCATGCCTATGCAGTTCAACGGCAACATGATGTTGTCTCTGACGTTCATCATCTCTATAAGATTGAAGGCCTGAAATATGAATCCGATCTTTCCCTTCCGGTAAGTGGTCCGTTCATTTTCTTTGAGACCGGCCACTTCAAAGCCGTCAAACTTTATGCTTCCGGATGTCGGATTGTCGAGTAGCCCGAGTATATTGAGAAGGGTCGATTTCCCACACCCTGAAGGGCCCATGACGGCTACAAATTCACCGTCGTTTATGGTAAGCGATACATTGTTTAGAGCTAATGTCTCCACGGTATCGACACGAAATACTTTCTCGAGTTTTTGGATTTCGATATTCATTGTCTGTCGTTTATATGGTTTCTTAATGATGATAGTTTACTGTTTGATTGTCACCCGGTCGGCTTCTCCGAAATCGGCGTAGCTGCTGGTTATGATTCTTTCACCCGGCGTCAGCCCGTCGATAACTTCGTAGTATTTAGGATTTTGTCGTCCGAGTTTAATATTGCGTTTTGTCGCTGATTTTTCGTCGGCTTCCATAACGTATGCCCATTGACCTCCTGTTGCCTGAAAGAATGAACCGCGTGGTACCATGACGGTTTTTACCGGATCGCCGAGAAGTAGATTTATGTGGCAGGTCTGGCCCACGCGTATATTCTTTGGATAGGATGATGAGAATACAAGATCCACACGAAACTGACCGTCAGTTACTTCAGGATATATCTTCTTGACGTCGACCTGATACATCTCGTTATTACGCTCCATGCTCCCTTTAAGGCCGGTCGATATGCGGTCTATATAGTGCTCGTCTATTTTAGCCGCTATTTTATAGTTGTCAAGTATGTTTATTTGACCGATCTGCTGGCCGGTAGCTATATTCTGGCCTATTTCCGCATTAAGCGATCCGAGCTGTCCGCTGTGTGAAGCGCGTATATTCAGATTGTCGGCGCGTTGTCTTACGAGTTCAAAATTCTGTCGCATATTGGACAGGCTCTCCCTCATCATCTCTAACTGGACGGAGCGGTAGAGAGAATCCTGATGTATGCGCTCGCGCAGAAGTTTTATTTTCTCGCATGAAAGACTGTAGTCTTCCTGTGCTTTTAAATAATCTTCATGTGATGTCAGATTCTCTTTGTAAAGCTGCTCCTGTTGCAGGGCTATTCTTTTCAGACGTGTTGACTCCATTTGAGTGGCGAGTATGTCTTGTCGCAGTTGGAGGCGGTTATTCTCCATGGCTATCTCTGTGTCACGGAGCATGTTCTGTCGTTCTGCAAGTTGCGATTCGGAGTCAAGTATTTGCTGCCTGAGGTTTGGATTATTAAGTGTTATGATTATATCTCCTTCATCGACAAAAGCACCCTCTTCCACACACTTATGGTGTACTATACCGCTTTCAAGGGCCGAGACCTGTACGTTTACTCCGGTCTCGACATTTCCCGACAGGCGTATGTAGTCGTTGAATTCACCTTCTACAACCTCGCCGTATGTTATGGCTACGGAGTCGGTATGATAGACCGTGGTTGTGGCGCGTGATATCGCCCACACTGTTATCCCTGCAAACAGGAGGCTGCCGCAGCCGATCAACATTGTTTTTTTGAGGCGTGGATTTTTACGTTTAATCTCTCTGTCCATACTGAATTATTTTATGTTTTTATAATCTGTGATTAAAGGTTTCCCAAGATAGTAATCAAAAACGATTTTTTTGATGATTATCTGAATTTGTTTGCCTTGCGCGGTCGCTTGGGCTACGGAGAGTTTGGCGCTTGCCGTGTAAAGGTCGATAGCCGATGCCGCGCCGAGTTCATATTTCCGGCTTGTCGCTGAAAATGCAAGTTGCTCCGCTTCAAGTCGGGCCTTTGCCGCGGCATATTCCTTATTGGCTGATGATAAATCAAATGCGGCCTCGGCTTTTTCCTTGTCGATTCTGAATTCAGTCTCTCGGAGTTTTTCCTGACTTTGACGAAGGTTCAGCTTGGCCCGTTTCAGCTTATTGATATTGGAGAACCCCGTAAAAACAGGTATTGTCAACGATATTCCGAGATATTGTCCCATATTGTCATGCCATTGCTGTGAGAAGTGTGATACTCCGGTGTCGCTGCCAAGCATTTTGTAATAAGACGTGGAGATGCCTGCCGTGAATGAAAGGCGCGGGAAGAAAGCTCCGCGGGCGGCTCGAAGATAGTATCTGTCTTCCTTTACTCCGAGTGACGCTTCTCTGATTTCCGGATGAATGTATGTATATGATGAAGCGGCTGTGCCGGGTTCAAAAGCTGATGACAGATTAAAGTCAAGAGGGATGGAGTCGGAGGTGGCTTCCATGCCCATATCAAATTTAAGTTTCATGTAAGCTTTGGCGAGCAGATTTTGCTGATTTGTAAGCTCATATTCATCTGAGGCTATGAGCGCCTTCATGTCGGCCATGTCCGCTTCGCTTTTTATGCCTGCACGTACTCCGGTTTCTGTCGATTTCAGAATTTGCAGGTCGCGGTGAAGAGCACCTTTCATCTGGTTGACGAGTGCATGGCAGTAAGCTACATTATAAAATGACTCTATGACGGTAAACGATATCTTGTCGGCATTGATACGGTATGCTTCTTTCCGGCGTTGCGCCGCTGTCTTTGTCGCCTTAAGCTGATTGAAATTAACCAAACCGTCAAAGAGAGGTAATGACAGATTCAATGACAGTCCTGAAGAAAGAGTCTGTTTGTTGTCATAAGTGTTTGTCTCGGGGTCGATATTACGTCCGAAACTTAGGTTGCCGTTGAAGTTGAAGCCTATATATGGCAGCAGATTGGAAACGGCAATTCTTGTTGACATTTCGGCTTTTTCTGTCTCAAGTCGGTTTATCGCGTTGGCGTGAGCATGCTCGCGGGCATAGATGAGACAGTCTTCGAGTGTCATCTGTGCGTAAACCGTGCTTGTTGAAAGCAGAATGCCGGATAATAAGAAAATAAACTTCTTCATTGCGTTTGTGAATTTGATAACGCAAATATAATTTCATCAAAATGCGCAATGCAAGAAGATTGTCGGGAATCGGGTTATAATAGGTCGATAATGTCGAATTTTTAGACATTTATGGTGATGAAAGGTGTAAATTATAAACCGGTGGTAAGGGCCGACAAACTGAATTTGTTATATTTGTGATATGAAGATATTGATAATAGATGACAACCAATCTGTACTGCGTTCTTTGAAACTTGTATTAAGTTCAGAGTTTGAGCAGATTGTGACAATGAACAATCCGCAGGTTATACCGGCGCTCCTTTCAGCCGGCAATATTGATGCGGTATTGCTTGACATGAATTTTAACAATGTGAGCATGGACGGTAAGGACGGGTTGTTCTGGCTTTCTCGTATAAAGGAGCTGGATAATGCGCCGGCGGTGGTAATGATAACCGCATTTGGCGACGTGCCTCTTGCAGTGGAGGCCATGCGTCTCGGAGCCGAGGATTTTATAACCAAGCCGTGGGATAATGACGTTCTTATAACCACTATAAGGCGCGCCGTAGTAAAAAACAGAAAGGATAATAAACAAAAACGTACATTATCGGAGGCCGCCGGAATCTTTGAACGGGTCGACTCGGAACGACGTATGACTCTTGAGGAGATCAAGCTTGCCCATATACGCCGGGTTGTTGATGAGTGCGGCGGAAATCTTTCGCAGGCCGCCGATGCTCTTGGTATTAATAGGCAGACGTTGTACAATCAACTTAAAAAGAAGCAATGAAGTGTTTTAATCTGTATTTAATATTGTACCTTTTATTGATTGTCGGCAGTGCGGTGTTGTTGGGCGTGGCGATCCAAGCCGACGCTCCCAAGTGGGTGTCACTGTTGGTCGTGATATCGGTATTATTGGGATTGACGGGAGTCTGGAGAATTGTGCTTGCTCTTAAGCATTGGATTCATGCTTTTGTAAAGTCATTGGAAATGAACGATTCCACCATGCAGTTTCCCAAAAGTCATGACAGGGAGATAAACGCCATCTCCGAGGGAATGAACCGTATCGCCGAATTATATAGAGAAGGAAGGCACGCTCTTGAAATACGTAAACTCTATTATGACCGCATACTGCGGGTCATGACACACGAATTGCGCAACGGAGTGACGCCTATTGTATCACTCAGCAAGGACATTGAACGTCATCCTGAAAAGTATGGAGCTGAAAAATTGCGCGAGGCCATGAGTGTTATACATACAGAGAGTATGGATATAAAGCGTTTTCTCGATTCATACTATAAGCTCACGCATCTGCCTAATCCGGATATGCAGGAAGTGGATGCCAAGGATTTTTTCTCAAAAATAGCCAAATCATTTGCTTGGGAAATTAAGGAGGCCGGACTGTCGGATGAAATGTTGACGTTTTTAATAGCGGAGGATATGCGACTTTATATAGATCCCGATCTTATGAAGTTAGTCATATGCAATCTTTTGAAAAATGCTCTTCAGGCTTTGAAGGACAAAGATAAGCCGCAGATTGTCGTGACCGTTTCGCTGCCTGCAGGAGAAACCCATATTACTGTTATGGACAATGGCGCGGGCATGTCGCCGGAAACTCTGTCCAATCTGTTTCAACCGTTCTTTACCACTAAACCTGACGGCAACGGCATAGGATTGTGCTTAAGCCGGCAGATAGTAAAATTACATGGCGGTAAGATAACGGTGAATTCAACCATATCCAAAGGCACCACATTCAGTATCTCTCTACCGTTGAAATCGGGTGGCCGCCCCATTTGATATTGATAATAAAAAACGTGAGGCTCTGTAGCCCCACGTTTTTTATCTTACCGGTAAAAGCTCTTTTTATTTTTCAAGGCTTTTTGCGAGTTTGCGGTTCAGTTTGGCGGTACGGTCTTTTTCTACTTTTACTACCTTGCGGTCGTAGGTCAGAAGGCCGTTTACCTCACCTTCTACGTCGGTAGTCTGAGTATATACGGCACCTGTCACTCCGCGTGGAACGATGTCATACAGCATGTTGATGTACTCCTCGTATTTGTCGGTGACATCCTTGGGAGTGTTGAACTGCACGTAACCCCAGTTGCGGTCGTTCCACCAGAGATGGTCTTTAAGTGCCAGACCGATGCCGCCGTATTCACCGATGACGTTGGCCCGCTTGGAGTCAAAAAGATACATGTCGGGGTGGGGATAGCTGTGTACGTCGAGGACGTCGCCGGTGCGGAAGAAGTTGCCGCCGCTGGCCGGATTCACGGGGCGTGACGGATCGTACTGTTGTGTCCATTCCGCGATATCGACGGTCTTGAACTGTCCCCAACGTTCGTTGAAGGGTATCCACATGCCTATACAGGGATAGCTGTAAAGACAATCCATTATCTCTTTCCATTCCTTGCGGTAATTGGCTTCGCTTTCAGCTGAGCGTTCAGGCTCCACGCCTTTATAGTAGTCGCGCATCTGCCATTCATGTTCCACGTCGCCCGAGGGCATGTCCTGCCATACGATAATGCCGTTGCGGTCGCAGTAAGTGTACCATGCCATGTGGCCGGTTCTACCTTGATGTGCTTGCGCAGCATGTTGTAGCCAAGCTCTTTTGTCTTGTCGAGGTCATAGACCATAGCCTCGTGGGTAGGAGCTGTATACAGACCGTCGGGCCACCAGCCCTGATCAAGAGGACCGAACTGGAATATGGGTTTGTTGTTAAGAGCGAGTCTTACGAGTCCTTTGTCGTCTGTTACAGTAGAAAATTTACGCATTGCGGCATAGCTGTTGACTTTGTCGACCGTCTGTCCGTTCTGGGTGAGGGTGATCTCCATGTCGTAGAGGTTGGGCGCGTCGGGGCTCCATAGTTTTACATTGTCGGGCATTTCGATTTCGACAGTCTGGTTATTGATGCTTTTGCCTTGTGCCACTACTTTGCCGTTGTCCTTCACTACCACCGAAGTCGTAATTGAAGCATCAGGGGCTACACCTTCGGTCAGCGCAGTCACGGAGAGTGTGTTGGAGTCAATGTCGGGCAGAGTGCGCAGTGAAGCTATGTGAGCCTTTGATACCGGTTCGAGCCATACTGTCTGCCATATGCCGGTTACGGGGGTATACCATATGCCGTTAGGATTTTCCACCTGCTTGCCGCGAGGCTGTGTGCCGCGGTCGGTCGGGTCCCATACTTTTACGGTGATGGTGTTGGCGCCTTTTTTGTTAAGAGCATCGGTTATATTGAAAGAGAAGGGGGTAAAACCACCGGTATGTGTGCCTACTTTTATACCGTTTACCCAAACGTCGGTTTTCCAGTCGACGGCGCCGAAGTTAAGCATAATCTGATCTTTGCCCCATGCCTGAGGTACGGTAAACTCGCGTGTATACCAAAGCTCTTTGTTTTCTCCTACGCGTTTGCCGACACCTGACAGGTCAGATTCAACGGGGTAGGGTACAAGTATGTCGCCCTGAAACTCCGACGGACGGTGAGTGCCTTTGTCGGTTATGGCATATTGCCACAGGCCGTTGAGGTTCATCCAGCGCGGGCGTTCCATTATGGGACGTGGATACTCGGGGCGCGCATTTTCCGGTGTCACCTCTTCGGCCCACGGAGTGTGCATGTGGGTCGACAGCGGTGTGTAGGCCATGGCAGGCATTGCGGCCGCGAAAATGACTGTTGCAAGAAGTTGTTTTAAGCTCATCTTTAATGTTGGTTTAGTTAGACAATGATTATTTTAATTTTTTACGATCAAAAGAGAATGTATGGGTGCCGGGCTCTACGTCAATCGTTTTGCCGTTATTGACTTTCTGCGGCAGATACAGAGTGGCTCTGCTGTTTGACGGTATAGTCACTGTATATATGATTTTTCCGCCTTTTGTCTTCCAACCCGATACTATTTCACCATAAGGTGATTCATGACGTGCTTCGAATTCTTTGAGCCCGTCAGGAAAGTTGGGTCGTAATATAACGTGCTTGAAGCCGGGTTCTTTCTCATCGGGAAAGATGCCGCCGAGACCTTTGTAAGGCCATGCGCCTATCTCGCCGAACATGATATGATTGTCCGAGATATCGCGGGTGGCTTCGAGATCCCAGTTCTCGAGCAGTGATGTCGCACCGTTGACAATCCACCATCCCCAAGAGGGATAGGTGTCCTGTACGGCCACTTTGTATGCTGTGTCGGCATATCCGTTTTCACTCAAGGCGTTAAGCAGCGCTTTTGCTCCGTGTACTCCGGTGTCGAGATGATAACCGGCTTTTGCCACTTTTTCTGCAAGGTTGGAGCTGACAACCGCTATCATGTCATCAGGCACTACATGCCACATCAGCGGCATGCTCATCTCGGTTTGTGAGCCTCCGGCGTAGATGCCCTTTTCGCGGTCAAGAAACTTTGAGTTTATGGCATCTTTTATTTTGCCGGCCAACCGTGAGTAATGATTGTAATCGGCTTCGTAGCCAAACCTGCGGGCCGCTTTAGAGAGTATCGTGGCATCGGCGAAGAAGTAGATCGATGACATCAGCTCTTTGTCGGAACCGGTGCTTACCGGAACCCAATCGCCGCGTCCCCATGCCGACAGGTGTGTGGGACTGTTCTTGTCTACGTAGTCGACATAACGTTTGATATTGTCGTAACACTCGCGTAAGGCGCGGTCATCGCCGTAAAACAAGTAAATATTCCACGGTATTATAGCGATTGTGCTTGTCCAGTCAAGGCCGTTGTCGGTGCCATAGCCCCATCCGCACGTGGGGATAATGTCGGGCAATACTCCGTTGGGTTGCTGTTCGTCACGATGGTCGGCAAGCCATTTTTCATATACGGTTATGCCGTCATAATTATATAATGCAGTTTCTATAGCGAGGTGGCCGTCGCCGGTCCAGCCATTTTTTTCGCGTTGCGGACAATCGGTGGGGTAGCCTATGAGATTGGAAATATACGCATTTCTTGCCGCTTTTACTGTTGCGTCAAGGAGCGGGTTGGATGACGTAATATTGCCTCGTGACGCTACGTCGCTGTGCACTTCCCGCGCTATGAGCGATGTGTCATTCAACTCTAACGGTTCGGAACAGTTGACCTGAGCATATCTGAAGCCTTTGTAACTGAACACGGGAGCGTATGTGCCCGGATTTCCGTCAAGAGTGATGATGTCGGTCTGAAACGGCTCGCTGTGTTTGTCACCACGATAATATACATCTATGTTTGACTGGTCAAGAGTGCCGTTGTCGTGCAGACGTTCGCCGTGTGCTATGCGAATGACCGTATTTTTAGGCCCTTTTACGTTTATGACCGTTATGCCCGACATGTTTCGTCCGAAATCATACACATAAGTAGTGTCGTTTATGCGCGTGAAGCGTTTGGCTTTATTCTCTTTCACATATCTGATCGGCTGCATCTGTTGTGAGCATACAAGAGGCGAAGGAGCGCTGCGAAGCCGTACTCCCTGCCATGTTGACGCATCGTATCCCGGCTTGTCCCAACCGGGGATATTGCGGTTGAAGTCGACGTGTTCGCCGGTGTATATATTGTTGTATACGAGCGGCGTTTCTGACGATGTACGCCAACTCAGGTCGGTAGTCACGGTCTCCTCGGTACCGTCAGTATATTTTATGACGAGGTCAAGGCAGAAAGCGGGGCGATTGCGCCACGGCGCTTTGTCAAAATCCCATACGGCTTTGGCCTGATGATTGTACCATCCGTTGCCAAGGATTATGCCTATGACATTTTCACCATGTCGGAGTTGCTGAGTTACGTCGAAAGTCAGATAAGAAGTGCGGCGGTCGTAACGTGTGTATACCGGCGCCAATATACGGTCACCTATTGGGGAGCCGTTAACACTGAAATCGAACAGCCCTCCCGCAGCAATGTATGCTCTTGCCGATTTTATCGGCTTGGATATTGTGAAACCCTTTCGGAAATAGGGCGCTTGGCGGTATTCTTGGTCATGGTTGTCGCTGATCCAGTTGCCGGCCCAGTTACCCATAATACCGGTCTCGAATTTTGCCACGGGCGATACGGTTTCGCCGCTCTCTATACGCCAATAATAGACAGTCTGCGGACGTAAAGCAACACCGCCGTAAATGACTGAGTTTCTACCTCCGTCAGGTAATGTGGCCGACCACATATCGCCTTGTCCCGAAGCTACGAGCATACTGTCGGTACCTACTATGATTCTGCCGCCGTTTTGGGTCATGCTGTCACAGCGCCATTGCATACGTGGCGCCGGATCGTCGACTCCGAGCGGAGAATCAAGGTGGTTTACGCGCAGATTTCCTATTCCGGCGAAAACTTCGACAGTGGTCAGGGCGAATATGGATGCAATTATCCGGTTCATTTATCTGCGTTTAGTTCAGGTCAATTACAATGCCGTCGGTCAGAGAGCCGCTGCCTTGTCGTACTCCGTCATGAGTGAGTATCTTGACAACGGCCATACCATTATGAGCCGGATTGAAGTCGCCGTCTTTGGATGTAAGTCTTACAGTGCACTTTCCGTCGGCTGTGTCGGCTGAAAAGCGCTCAAAACTGTAATCGCCGTTTTTAAATTCCCAGCCGTCGCCCGAGTCGCAATACAATACTCCCTCGGCGTGGCCGTCGGCATCGGTATTGATCCAGAGCGTGAGGGGGTCGAGCGACTCCTGACCGGTATGTTGTATTACAGCGCCCGTAGGCAGTATGGCTCCGGAGCGGAGTTTCAGGTCAACCTGAAAGCGGTCCTCCCGTTCTGCGGGTATGAGTGGAAGTACCTGCCAGTCGCCTTTGGGGAGTGCCGGAGCATCGGCCCATGCGGGAACGATGAGCAAGTCGGCGCCGAGGGTGAATGCCTGCTCTTCGGCACGCAGTGAAGTGTCGGCGGGATCGGCAAAAAATACCGGGCGCATCATAGGCATACCGTCGGTGGCTGATTCGTGCAGGAGTGTATATAAATACGGCAAAAGCATATAACGCTTTTCAAGCGCTGTGCGCGAGGCTTGTTCCACTTCGCTGCCAAACGCCCACGGCTCTTTGTTGACTGTGCCCATACATGCATGGCCGCGTGAGAACGGGTAGAAAGCGCCGAGAGCCATCCATTGGCCGAACAGTTCGGGAGTTGGATTAAAGAGAAAACCACCTATGTCGGCACCGTTCATGGGCTGACCCGACAGACCCAATGTCAGCGACATCGGTATGGAGAGCCGCATGTGTTCGTCGGTCGAACCGTTGTCGCCGGTCCAAGTAGCCGCGTAGCGTTGTCCGCCGAGAAAGTTGGAGCGGGTGAGTATGAACGGACGTCGTTCGGGATGCACCGCCATAACACCGTCTCTGGTGGCGCGTACCATCTGCTGGCCGTAGATGTTATGATATTTCAGATGTGTGCCTCGGGGTATGCCGTCGCCGCCACGATGTATATTGTCCTCGGGCATTGTGCCTGTCGGAGAGTCGCTGATCTGGGGTTCGTTGACGTCATTCCACACACCGTCCACGCCTGTGGCGAGGAAGTCACGATAGAGATCGGCCCACCATTTTCTCACATCGGGAGAGGTGAAGTCGGGGAACGCGCACACGCCGGGCCACATGCTTCCGTGGTAATTCTCGCCTTTGGCGGTCTTTACCCACATGTCGTTTTCAGTACCTGATTTATATACAAAATATTCAGGATCCGCCTTAGGACCCGGATCAATCATCCAAGTGGAGTGAAAACCACGCATGTGCAGGTCGCGGTTGAGCGCTGCCGGGTCGGGAAATGTCGTGGGGTTGAACGTAAATATACGATAGCCGTCCATATAGTCGATATCCATCCACATGACATCGCAGGGTATGCGTTTCAACCGGAAAGTGTCGGCGACTTCGATTACACGCGAGGCCGGAGTATAGGAGAAGCGACATTGATGGTAACCGAGAGCCCAGCGCGGTATCATGGGCATCGTGCCTATAAGTTCGGCGAGGCCCCGCATGACGTCTTGCGGCGACTTGCGGTCTATGATGTATACTCGGAATAGCTCTCCCTCCGTGTCAAGTGTTATGCGTGAATCGGCGGTGGTCAGTACAGCCTTGTAAGGGGTGTCGAACAGTATGCCGAAAGCGCTGCCGTCGGGTCGTACGCCCATAGCCCACGGATGTGACTGGTAGAGGCGTTTGCCGCCGTCCACACCGTATGCTCCGGAGTCAGTATTCCATAGCTTGATGCTTTGTCCGTTGCGCAGAAGAGGACCGGTCACCTCGCCGCCTCCGTAGAGGCTTGTACCGGCCGGTATGTCGAGCCAAGCCGAAGCTTTGGCGTTGTTTATGCTGATTGAAGGGATGAGAGTCCATCCTGCAGGAAGGTCGCCTTGTTCCACAGGCGTTTTTTCAAGTGCGAATGACGGCATATTTTCCGCGGAAAATCCTTTGGGCTCGAATAGAGCTATGCCGTCGCCGACCGATTCCTGTTTTGCCCATTTTATTGATTTGGCGCAGCAGAGTGCACATCCTGCAACTGCCGCGAGGGCGAATATTGTTAATTTGCGGATCATGATATTCAATAATTGGGTGCGGAAATTATATAAAAACCTAAAAACAATCTTTTTACCTTAATATGTACTCAAAACCACATTCCTGTATGAAACCCGAACCCTTAAAACAATCTTTTTACTTATAAACCAAATCTATCCTTACTTAAATCGAGTTCAACAAATCAATTTTACCTTCATCCACGAGCTTGATGATGAGTTCGCCGAAGAGCGTGTTCTGCCAAGCAAACCATTCTCTTGTAAAATCGGCGGCATTATCGACATTAAACGATTCGTGCATAAATCCTGTCTCGGCATCGGTGGCGAGCAGCATGTTGATGCACTCTTTTATCTCATTGTCATCGTTTGACGTGAATGCTTTCATCATTATGCTCATGGGCCAAGCCATGTCGTAGCCGATGTGAGGACCGCCGATACCTTCGCCGGCTTTGCCTTTGAAGAAATAAGGATTGCTTTCACTCCATACGAAGCGGCGGGTGTTTTGATAAATGGGGTCATTTACATCCACATCGCCGAGGTAGGGCATGGCAATGAGGCTCGGTACATTGGCATCATCCATAAGATGCTTGTTACCGAAACCGTCAACTTCAAATGCGTATATGGTGCCGAATTCGGGATGATTGTAGGTAGCATGTTTTTTCAGTGCTGTCTCCACCTCATCGGCGAGTGCGTTGCATTTTGCGCTCAAATCGGCGTTGTTGTTTACTTTGTCGAGGATCTCGGCGGCTTTGCGCAGTGAGGTTACCGCAAAGAAGTTGGACGGTACGAGATATTGGAATGTGGTGGCGTCATCGGACGGACGGAAGCATGATACGATAAGTCCGCATCCGCTCACCGGAGCACCCCATCCTCCGTTATTCAGAGTGTCAAGCGCACGCTCGGTCTTGCGTTGGAATTTGTACGGGCCGCGGTCGCCGTCCTTACGCTGTTGGGCTACGAATGTAGTATATATGTTGCCGATAGCCTGAAGCCATTCTTCATCAAATATAGATGCGTCGCCGGTTTTTTTCCAATATTCGTAGGCAAGACGCAGCGGATAGCACAGCGAGTCAATCTCCCATTTGCGTTCATGTACGTCGGGTATCATATCGGTAAGGTCGCTCATCCATGAACCGCCTGTAGGACCGTCATTAAAGGCATTGGCATACGGGTCGAGATTGATGCACTTGAACTGGCGGCGTATTACGCCTTCTATCATGGCCTTCAGGTCAGCATCCTCATTGGCGAGCTGCACATAGGGCCATACCTGTGCTCCGGAGTCACGAAGCCACATGGCATGTATGTCGCCTGTATAGACGAAAGTGTCGTTTTTGCCGTCGGCCCCTTTGCGGAAATGTACGGTGGTATCGATCGTGTTTGGGAAACAGTTCTCAAACATCCAAGCGAGCTTGGGGTTTGTGAGCATCTTTTTGATTGCCGCGATCTTCTCCTCCACTGCCTTTGATTTAAACAGACGTTTGTTTTTGGCCGGACGGTTAGTCTTGTGATACTTTTTGGCCGATACGACAGTAGTATTGTCAGATACGCATACTGGTACTTGCGATGCGTAGGCACTCATCGACCCCATCAGAAGGGCGGTCGCGGTAATGGCGTTAGTTAATACGTTCATTATTGTCAATTATTTTTAGTGTTGTTAATATAGGTTGCAGCGCGGCCATACATTTCAGCCATCGCAGCCTGTGTTAGCAACCATTTGCGGGTGTCGATCTCCGCACCGCTCCAGTCCTGATTGAACAGTCCTGTCTCGGCATCGCGTGACTTTGTCCATGCATGGTCGAGATTGCGTACGAAGTCGTTCATGTATTGTGGGTTGCGGTCGGTATTGAACAGCTCTTCAAAACCTCGCATCATCACGGCTGTAAACCATACATTGCCTTTGTTGAGCAGAGGGAAGGAGCCGATGCTGTCGTTAGCTTCTCCGCCGTTGAAGAAGTAGCGGTGTGCGCTTTCTGCTATACCGCGTGCGTCGTTGAGGTAGGTAGAGTCGCCGGTAGCTTTGAAAAGCAGAGCGGCCGACTGCATCATCTGTCCGCTGTTGTAAGCAAACTTTGCACGTCCGATCTCGCCTTTAAGGTTGATGTTGTCAAAATAAAGACAGTCGGTGGTATCCTGAAGATTGTGTTTGGTCCATGTATACAGTTCACGGCCTTTGTCGAGAAAAGCCTTATCTTTAGTAGCTTCATACAGTTTCAGGGCGTAAACCGATCCCGGAGCGTTGGAGCAGGTGTTTTTACCTCCCTTTTTCTGCTCGCACCAGTATATGCCTCCGCCGAGTATGCTGTCAGTACCGCTTTCGATAAACTCCCAGATCATATGCGCCTTTTCAAGATACTTCGGGTCTTTAGTGGCGAGGTACATGTCGGTAAAGTCAATGCCGAGCCATACGTTGTCGTCATAGAAACGGTCGCTTTGAGGAGCCGTGTTGACATACGACGCATAGGCGGCCGGTTGACGGGCGGTATCAAGATACATTTCCAGCCCGGGAAGTATGCGATTCTGAAGGACTTCGATGCAGGCGGTGTCGCCTGTAGCTGAATAAAGTGCATTTACCGCCGAAAATGATCCGGAGTAGGGCCATAGGTAGGAATATGCATTAAATGTCTCTACCGGCGCCTCGGCGAGGTACGTAGCTGCATAGGCTTCATCGGAAGGGTAATTCTCACGGAGGAGATTCTCGCCCGGAATCGAATATTTGGCATACATCGAATCGAGCGTTTCGCGAGCCATGGCAGCGTAACGGTTGTTTTCAGCGGTGTCGGTATTTGACTGACGGAAGCACCCGAAAAGAGTGCTTCCAGTCAGTAAGATTACCGATATGGTCAGATATTTATTCATCACTTATATCGGAAATGGGGGATTATTTACTTTTGTCGAAACGGGCTTTGGCTTCCATGAGAGTGGCTCCGCTGACCTGTGCGTTTAGCTCTGTGGCACCGAGAGGGCCGTCGGTCCATGACGGGCCGAAGAGTATCTGACGTTTGTCGGCAATGCCTTTGGTCCATGCCATAACGGCGTTGTTGTTCAGGAACGTTGTGAACTTGTTGGCAAATGTCGGGTCAAGATCGGGTTCGGCAATCAGTTCGATGAAATAACGGATGAAAATGCCTTTGAACAGGGCACCGTCGCCGTTGCCTTCATTGCGGAGCACGTTATTGCTCTGGTCAATGCAACCTTTGGTTATGGTATAGTTGGCCGCGCGGCGTGCGTCTTTGAGGTAATTTGCATCACCCGTAAATTTGTACAGTTTATGGGCGCTGCCGAGGAATGTACCTTGATTGTAGGTCAGAGTCACGGTGTTGATCTCTCCGGTGCGTCCGTCCATACCGTCATAGACGGCGCCTGTGGCGGGGTTGAAGAGATTGTCGCGGGTCCATGAATAGATCTTGACAGCCCATTCGAGGTCCTCGGCATTCTGTTCAAGCTCATAAAGACGGCAGGCTATCAGTGAGCCGGGAGCGTTGGAGCAGGCATTTTTGCTGTAAAGCATGGAGTGTTTCCAAGCGAGACCTCCTCCGCCGAATTCCTCGTTCCAGCCACCTTTTATGTCTGTCCACAGGTCTTTGGCCGTATTCAGGTATTTGGCGTCTTTGGTAACCTCATAGAGGCGGATCATGGTGAGAGTTATCCACTCTTCGTCATCGTAGAAGTCGTTGTAATAGCTGCCGCCGCTCTTTTGCTTGATGCCTTCATACCACTGATCAAAAAGTGTCGAGTATTTGGCATCGCCGGTACGGTTATATGCATCTATTACTGCGTCCATAGCATGAGCCTGCGGCCAATAGTTCCAGTCGTTGCCGTCTTTTTCTCCGCTTTTGGAGTTGAAGAAATGTCGGTCGGTGTCCCAGAAATACTCTATAAGAGCATCGGTCGACTGATTGGCGGCGTCCTCCCAGTTTATGTCGGCCTGATCGTCGCCGTACTGGTAAACGTCGTCGATATTGTCACACGATGAAAATGTGACAAGAGTGGCGCCAACCAATAGCGGGGCTATAATTTTATAATTCATAGTCATTATCAATTGAAGATGATTTTATTTGGCTAATTCCATTACGTGGGTGTAGGTATCATGCAAGATAACTTTTACATGAAGCTCTTGATCGAGCATATCGCCATTGTATTTCCACTTGTCATTCCATTGATCTGTAGCCACTGTTTTCATATCATAATAGTCTGCAGGTATGGTCTCAAGTTCTTCAGGACGTTTGTCGTAATCTTTTACGCAGCCCCACTGCTGTAGTTGACCGTCAACCTCCATTACAAATTTATATCGGTCATCGGTATTACGGCTCGAATCGTGAGGTTTGCCGGTTGCTTCCCACTCGCCGTTACCTATATAATTGAGGTCAAGCACAGCGGAACCGTGGTCATGCCAGCAGTCCATAACACTCATTTTTGTAATTTTCTTAGCAGTGAACTCAGCTTTTGCGAAGTCAAAAATCATCCAGTATATACCATCGTCGGCAAGAGTGATGTCCTTGGCACCTGCAACGAGTTTGCCGTCCTCGACATGGAAGTCACCGGCTCTGAATGCTTTGCCGCCTTTGATTTCGGTAAAGATCTCAAATGTATTGTCATCAAGTTTTTTTGCGGTAAGATTACCACCTTCGGTAGCGTCGCCTGACAGTGTCAGAGTGGCGGGAGCCGTAAGTTCGCCCGGTTCTTCGGGTGCGGGAGCGTCGCCTGCGTCCTCAATGAAGTGGTGGCGGCGTGCCTCGTTCAGATAGAGTGTTGCGCGGAAAGGTACGTTGTGGTCATACTTGCCGTCAAGTTTCCATTTGTTTTCCCACTGTGTGATGTCGTATTCGCCAGCGTTCCAGTAAGCGTCATCAGCGCCTGCTCCGTTGGGTCTGGAGTCTATGCCATTGTCGGCACCCCACATGGTCTTTGAACCGTCGCCGTAAGTCATGAGAAGTTTGTAACGCTCGTCGCGGCCCCAGCTTTCCTGATGGAAATCTACCGAACCTACTCCTGAATATACACCGTTGCCTACGTAAGGAAGCTCGAATTTAACTTCGTTGTCGGCAGAGAAGAAGAACTCGACTTTCTCGATTTTCTGCAGTTTGGCCGATGCTATGGAGAAGTCAAGGTTGATGCGGTAAACACCGTCCTCAGCTACTGTGCCGTCACCGTCACCCTCTTTGATGCGATTGCCGTCGATGTAGAATGTGAGGCCTTCGGCGCGTCCGCGTTCGCTTGACATCTTGAATGCTTTGCCGCCTTTGAGTTTTACTACGGCTTCAAATACGTCAAGCTCGGGCGATATTACGGTTACGTCTGTTGCTTCATCGATAGCGTCGCCGGCAAAGAACAGCTGTGAAGGTACTTCGGCAAAACCGAGCAGACGGGTGATAGTCAACGAACGTTTAATCGATACGGGAGTCGTTATGACGCCGCGTGATGCAACGACCGACCATTGTATTTCGCCTGTCTCGCCAGACTCGATTCCGGCCATCTGGCCTACTTTGTTAAGGTCTTTATGCGATATTGTGGCATAGTTGCGTGCTCCGTTGCCGTCCGACAACACTTTGTATATGGGGTTTGAGAAGTCGCCGCCGGCTTTGTCAAACACAACTTCGTAAAGGGGAGCTCCGCCGTCCTCGGCTTTGGCGCTTTCCCACTCGAAAAATACGGCGGCAGTAGCCGATGCCTGAAGAGGTACATCTTTATTGTCGTTGGGTTCGTACAGTGACTTGACCGGAGTGACGTTGGTGTCCTTGAATTCCATGTCAGATGTACATGCGTTAAGGGCAATTATTGAAGCGCATGCAAGAAGCGCTGATTTTATTCTGAATAACATTGTTGTATTATTTGAAAGTTATGAAATAAGGAGAATTTTAGTTGGAATATCCGGGATTGTTGGGAGCAAGATTTTTATTGAGGTTGATCTGGCTCTGGGGCACAGCCCACAGATAATCACGGTTTTCGTCAAACGCATAGGTGTCTACCACGAGTTTTTTGCCGTCGAATGTAGCACCGCATACGGGACCGGTAAGATACTGACTGCCCGCTTTCCAACGTTTGATATCCCACCAGCGCAGACCTTCCATCGCGAATTCCACGCGGCGCTCGTCGCGGATGATACGGCGCATTGCCGCTTCGTCGCCGCCCGGATAGTCCAAGGCCTTGGCTACAGTGAAGCCGGCGCGTTTGCGTATAAGCTTGACGGTATTGTTCCATACGTCTACAGTCATAAGACCCTGTTCGAACATAGCCTCGGCATACATGAGAAGTACATCGGCATATCGCATGGTGATGATGTTCAATCCGGAGTTGAGCGTGCCTTCACCCTGCGGAGCAAAGTATTTGGCCACGTAGTAGCCGGTCTTCGAGGTAGCGGCGTTGCTGGGGTCGTAAGCATCCTGACCGGTGCCGGGGGCTGTACGAATCTCTTCGGGACCTGAACCGAAATTTTCTTTCCACTTATAACCGTCATAGACGATGGTGGCGGTCATGCGTGGGTCGCGGTTGAGGTACGGATTGTGCTCGTCATAGTCGGTGCCTGCCTCGTCGATGCGATAACCTCCGCGTGTAAGATAAGTATCGACAAGCGACCGGGTAGGCACGCGGTCTACTGTACGAGACCCGAGTGAAAGAGGAGCCATGTCGAACATATCGCCCCAAGTGATCATGTTGGGCACATATGCGCGGTCAAATATTACCTCGCAATTGTACTCGTTGGCCTCTTTGAAAAGCCCTGCATAGGAGGGGAACAGCTCGTATGTGCCGAACTCTCCGTCCATGATGCGCTTGGTGTATTTGGCTACATTCTCCCAGTCGCTTTCCATGAGGTATACACGAGCCTGAAGCATGGCGGCTGCGGCTTTGGTAATCTTGCCGTTCTCTTCTACCGACAGTTGGTCGCGCGAAGGCAGGGTGTTTATTATGTCGTCAAGCTCGGTGTGGATAAAGCTGTACACTTCCGATACGGGTGTACGCGATATGGTGTTTGCTTCGGCAAGTGTTATGTCCTTGGTGAAGAAGGGTATGGCGCCGTAAAGGTTGGCGAGGCGGAAGAAGATATATGCTCTTGCAAAGCGTATCTCCGAGGTCATGCGTGTGCGCAGACTCTCATCCATGGCCACGTCGTCGATATGGTCGAGAAATACATGGCAGGTCTTGATGCCGCCGTAAAGTCCGCCCCACTGTTCGAAGAGCCCTACTGTGGTGGTGGCCATGCCGCGGCGTATAAGGCGCTGGTCGCTTACGCGGTTGGCGTCGATGACGTTGTCTGACAGGCTTTCGTCGCCCCAGAATTTGCCGGCATCATACATCTGGCTATAGGCCATGTTCACCACGTTTTGTGCTCGTTCGGGCGAGGTCCAATAGTTGGCGTCGGTGAAATTGTTGGTCGGTATCTGCTCCATGTCGTTGCATGCAACCGCCCCTATGCCTAATGCTATTATTGTTAGAAGCTTATATAGTTTCATGTTGTATTGTTGTTTTAGACTTGTTACGGGTTAGAATTCAATGTCAAGTCCGAAGCCCCAGTAACGGAGTGAGGGATAGTTACGGGCAGAGTTGGCACCGCCGCGTCCCATGTTGGCTCCGAACTCGCTTGATTCAGGATCGATAAACGAGTTGTGGCTGAAAGTGAATATGTCCTGACCGTTGGCGTAAACTCGGCAGCGTTCCATGCCTATGGAGCGTGTCCATTTTTTCGGAAGTGTGTAGCCGATCACGATGTTTTTAAGACGCAAGTATTTGCCGTCAAACATGTACAGGTCGGAGCTGTTGCCGAAGTTGTTGCGGTTGGAAGTGCTTCCGGGCGATGACAGACGGGGCCAGCGGGCATCGGTGTGGGTCGGGGTCCAGAAGTCAAGCTGATGTTTGTACATGGTGTAGCTGTAATTGCTATGGAACGGTTCCACAATTTCGCCGCGTAGCATCATGTCGCGCTTGCCTACACCTTGCCAGAACATCGAGAAGTCAAGGCCTTTCCATTCGAAGTTGTAAGTGAAGCCGAATGTGTAGCGCGGGAAGCCGTTACCGAGTATGAAGCGGTCCTTTGAGTCGATTACGCCGTCCTTGTTACGGTCAACGAATCGTACGTCACCGGGTTGTACGGTAGCTCCCACGGGAAGAGCTGCCGATTCTATCTCGTCCCAGCTCTGGAAGAATCCGTCGGTCTTGTAGCCGTAGTAGCTGTTGATGGCTTCGCCTTCACGTATTATCCAGTTGATTTCATCGCTTGAACCTATCTGCTCTTTGCCGGGGAATGAGGTCACTTTATTCCATGTGTCGCCGATGTTGAAGTTGAATGTGTGGTGGAATTCGCCGTGGTTGAGGTTGTAGGCAACAGCAAGTTCCCAACCCTGATTTTCCATTTCGCCGATGTTGTCGCGAGGCATGCCTGTACCGAACACCGAGGGTACGAGCGGAGTCATAAGTATGTCCTTGGTAGTCTTATGGAAGTAATCGGCGGTGACGCGCAGTGTGTTGCGGAGGAATGTGGCGTCGACACCGACGTTGAACGTGTATGTCTTCTCCCAAGTGAGGTCGTCCTTACCGAGATTGAAGCCTGCTCCCGATACCACCTGATTGTTGTAGGCGTAATTGTTGTTGTATACTGTGTAGGTGGTGAAACGGTCATAGTTGCCTACGGCTTGGCTACCGAGCACACCGTATGAGGTACGGAGCTTGAGGTCGCCGATGTTTTCACGGTAGCGGTCCATGAATTGCTCCTGAGTGAGGCGCCATGCCAGTGAGCCGGAGGGGAAGAAGCCCCAGCGGTAATCTTTATGGAACTTCGACGCGCCGTCATAACGGAAGTTGAACTCCGCGTAGTAGCGTTCGTCATAATTGTATCCGGCGCGGCCGAGAACCGATGTTATCGAAGTACGGCTGCTGCCGTCTACACCCGTGGCGCCGCCTATGTTGCCGAGTTCGCCGGTGGTGGTGTCGGTCGATGTACCGAGGTCGGGGTCGACAAAGTTTTTCCAGATGTCGTTTGACGAGTCGGTGTAAGACTCGTTGGTGGCTCCGAACAAAGCGTTTACAGAGTGTATGCCGAATGTGCGGTTGAAGTCGAGCAGGATCTGTGAATTGATACGATACCAGTCCATGTTCCAGTTCTGGGTTTTATTTTCCTCGGGGTTGGTTGCACGCGGTGTGCCGTTGGAGTAATAGTACTGCACGGGGTAGGCGCGGGTGAATCGCATCTGGTCGTTGACATCAACGCCGAGTACACCACGGAGTTTCAGACCGTCTATGATTTTGAAATCGGCTGATACGCTACCGGTAAAGGCGTTGTTACGATATTTGTTGAAACCGGCAGCCTCAAGATATCCGAGTGGATTACCTTCGCTGAGAATGTCATTGAGCAGGTAGCGGCCCTGTTCATCTTTAAGTTTGTAATAATAGTAGGACGGTACACGGCTTGCGTCGATTTCCACGTTGCCGGCCCGGTTGCTTCGTGAATTGTTACGGGTGAAGCCCATGATGGCGTTCAATTTGAAGCGTCCGAGTTCGGTGGTGATGTTGGAGCGCATCGAATAACGCTGTATGCCGTAGTTATTGCTGTTCACGTAGTTACTGCCTTGGTTGTAGTAACCGAGCGATACCATGTAAGTCGTCTTCTCGGTACCGCCGCTTACGCTGAACGTGTAGCTCTGTTGAAGAGCGGTTTTGTAAATCTGATCGGGGAACCAAGACTCCTCACTGCGATGGTCGTACAGGTCAAATATCTGGTCGGGTGTGAAAAGCGGATTTTCTCCCGAATTTGTTGCCGCAAGATTTCGCAGAGTCGCGTTCTGATAACCCGCTACTGCACGGAAGTTCTGATGCGGTTTCTCCCATCCGAGCATACCGCTGAAGCGTACTTTAGTGCCTTCACCCTTTTTACCGCCTTTGGTGGTGACGAGGATTACTCCGTTTGCCGAACGCGAACCGTAGATGGCTGCCGTACCTGCATCCTTAAGCACCGAGATGTTCTCGATGTCCATCGGGTTAAGGCTATTGAATGTCCCGGCATCCGATACAAGACCGTCAATGACAAATAGCGGCGAGTTGTCGTTGAGAGTACTGATACCGCGCACGTTGAAGTTTGTGCTTTCGCCTGTAGGATTTTGGCTCTTGCGCTGAACGACAAGAGAGGGTGAGGCTCCTTGAAGGGCCTGTGTCATGTTGGCTACCGAACGATTCTCGAAGATATCGGATTTTACTTGATCTACCGCACCTACGGCGCTTTTGCGTGTTGTAGTACCGTAACCTACTACAATCACTTCATCAAGTGTTTTTGTGTTTTCCTCGAGTACAACTGTCTGTCCTACCTGTGAGGCCTGAAGCTCTTTGGGAAGGTATCCTACATAGGAAAATACAATTGTGTCCGATGGCTTGCAAGATAATGTAAAGTCTCCATCAAGACCTGTTGCCACTCCCTGCTTGGCGCCTTTGATAATGACGCTGGCTCCGATGAGGGGCTCTCCAGCAGGATCGGTCACTATTCCCTTCAGGGTCATTGACCGTTGGTTACTGACGGTTTGGGGGACCGGTGCGGCCGTTGTCATCACCGGATAGGTGAACAATGACGCGGCGATGAGTCCTAATGTCGCCAGTCTGGTTTTGCCGACGTGTAGAGTTGTCATGCTTTCTGATTAGTTTAATTAATGAATTTAAGGTCGAATTCGATATCGCAAATTTAGTGAGACGAAATTACGTTAATGTACCCATTAATGACAAATTATTGCGTATAATGATATTGGCGAGAATGAATACTTTTAATGCAAAAACGGACACATGCATCATGGCTGTGGCTTTGTTTTGTGTTTTTGGCGGTAATCTTTAGGTGTCATGCCGTGGCGTTTATCAAATTCCTTGTAAAAATGTGAGCGGTTGTTGAAGCCGCACCGGTATATTATCTCCTGTATTGTCAGGTTGGTCGTGACCAGTAATTTCGTGGCAAATGACATGCGGTGCTCCTTGATGTAGTCGTTTGGCGGAAGTAAATCAAGCTCTTTCATCTTTCGGTAAAGATTACGTGTCGAGGTCTGCATATGTGCCGCGAGGCTTTCGGTCGATAACTCGTCGCTGTCTATATTTGAATCTATATATGTGTTGAGCTGGTCCACGAAGCGGGTCACTTCTTTGTCTACAATCTGGCCGTTATGGTATTTGTAAGCTGACGAAGCCGTATTATAGTATTCCGCCATTTCATTTTTACCTCTCATAAGGCGTACTATGACAGCGCGCAGATAACTTAATGTGAACGGTTTGGGTATATAGGCGTCGGCTCCGGACTCCAACCCGCTTATTTTGTCGTCGGTGGCATTTCGTGATGACAATATGATGAGCGGTATGTGGCGTGTGTATGGATCCTGTTTTATCTGTCGGGTAAGTTCGAGTCCGTCTATACCGGGCATCATTATGTCCGTGATGATGAGCGATATGTTGCCGTTTCGTACTATCTCCAAGCCTTTGTCGGCAGCCGGGGCCGTGATGACATTAAACTCCGGAAGACTGTCATATAACAAGGTAAGTATGTCGGGATTGTCATCAATAACGAGTATCCTCGGACGGTTGTCACTATCATCCTCCTTGATGTTTCGGCCCTCATCGGTAGGGCATGGGATTGCGGCCGATGCTGTATCAGCGGTTCCTCCGGTGGCGGGACGTGCCGAAAGCGAGAGCATTTCTGACGGTATATTGGGCGTGACATGCTGTTCCTCGTCTGAGTTTGCCTCAAGCTTTGGCAGGCTTACTATAAATTCGGCATATTCGTTTACCTCACTTTTTATTTCGATTGTGCCTTTCAGAAGCTCGGTCATGGTCTGGCATATAGCCAATCCGAGACCGTTACGCGCCGACAGACCGCGTGTAGCGTTTTCTTCGATGTTGTCCAGTACCGAATAACGGTTGAATATGCGGTTCATGTCGGCTTTTTTTATGCCTCGGCCGGTGTTGTATACCGACAAGAGCAATTGATCGCCGTCGCGCTTCAGCGCTACCCTGATGGTGCCTTCGGCCGGTGTATACTTAAATGCGTTGGATATAAGGTTGTAGATTATCTTGGTAAAGCAACTGTAATCGGTATTCCATTGCAAGTCAGGGGTTATATCCGTCGCCAGTTTGATATTCTGTTGCTCCTGCAGATATGTGAATGATGACACTATGTCGTTGCACAGCCCGGAGATATCGATTTTCTGTATCTTGAGATTCTGATGTCCTGTCTCGGCACGTCGGAAGTCAATGATTTCCTGTATCAGAGAGTTTAGCCGCTCGGTATTGTTTTTTATCAGCGATGCATAATTACGTACGTAATTGTCGCTGCCCGTATAAGAGAGCAGACGTTCACACGGTCCGTATATAAGAGTCAGAGGTGTACAGAATTCGTGGGTTATATTGGTGAAGAAGCGCAGTTTTTCTTCATAAGTCTGTTCTTTGTGCTCTCGTTCAAGCTGCAGGAGCATTTCTTTCTGTCGCTCTTGGGTGATATTGCGCCGTTTATGCCATATGAGGTAGATGATAAGTCCGGCTATTATTATGTATATATATGTGGCCGTATTGGTAGCATACCATGGGGCATCTATCTCTATTATCACATTGCGTACGTCGGTCTGCGCCGAAGTAAGATGATTGATGGCTTTGATCTGTAGATTATATGTGCCGTGGGGCATGGAAGTGAACGATATGGTGCCCGGAATGGCGAGTTTTTTCCATTCGCCGGTATCGCCTATACGGTAAAGATATGAATAGTTGTTGCCGTTAAGAAAATCGGGTATTACAAAGCTGATACTGAATGTGTTTTCATAAGGCGCAAGATGTATTATACTCTCGTTGCCTTTTTTCTTGATCGCCGTACTCATAAATATGTCTTTGCCGGCTATGTTTATGTTGGCTAATTCGATAGTAGGACGATAATTCTTTTTTGAGGCCGGATTTATATTCTGGTTGGCTTGGATGAACGACACACCGTTTATGCCTCCGAATATAAGTGTATTGCCTGTACGGTATACGGCTCCATCGCTATATTCGTTTACTTCGAGTCCGTCATACTTACCGAAAATGCGGTGGTTGCCGCTCTCTTTATCCATGTATACAAGCCCGTGGTTGGTTGAGGCCCATATATTGCCGTCGTCGTCTGTGCTCAAAGAGTGTATTGACGAGTCGGGAAAACCGTTGTTGCGTATCCAAGACTGCTGTCCGTCGGGCGATATTCTGAATAATCCGTATCCGGTGCCTACCCACATATCATCGTTGTCGCTGTGCACGGCGTATACGTCATTGACACTGCGTGTGTTGAAGCGTCCTTGTAGAGCCACGTTTCGCATTTCGCCGTCGGGTGATATCTTGAACAATCCGTGTCCGCGGTTCCCGCACCATATATTGCCTTGTTTGTCGGCGGCTATTGCAAAGAAGAAGTTGCTGCTCAGGTTGCCGTTGTTGATGCTGTATTTCCGTTCTATATCAAGAACCGGGAGTCCGTTTTTGTATGTTATCGAGGCCTTGATTATGCCCATGCCTACAGTGGCTATCCATAGTTTGCTGTCATCTGTCTCGATAATACCATGTACATATTTTATATCCTTGCCACCCTGTATATTTATTATATTGTCGGAGCCTTTGGGCTTGTAGTCTATACCTTCGTCGCTGCCTATCCACATGCCACCGTCTGATGCGGCACATACTGCATAGACCGAGTTATTAAGAAGCCGTGAGTTGTCGGCTGTGAAGAATTTAGGTTTGAAGTATTCGTTGCGTCTTCCCCATGGATCGAAATTCTCGATTTTGATAAGGCCGTCGCCCTTTGTCCCCAGCCATAGGCTGCGGTTGTCGTCTAAGTAAATGGCACGTATGGGATTTTTTATTGTGGCATCAATATTTTTATACGTTATTGAGCGCGATGAGTAATCATCATTGGCATAAGCGTATAATCCTTGTCCGTCGGTGCCAATCCATATTATGTCCTGATGCCGGTCGGGGTATAGACAGAATATGGCGCAATTTATGCCGATGTCATTTATTGTTACGGTACCGTCGGTCTTGTTTATGTCAAGGCGCAATACTCCATTGTTGAAGCCGACAAAAAGCTGTCCGTCAGCATTTTTTACAATGTCTTTGACTTCTCCGAAACGTTCCGTTAAGTTCGACAAGTTGACCCCCCGATTGTAGATGTCTGATTCTTAGGGTCATACATGGAAAGGTCGCCGTTGAGTTGTAATATGAAAATATCATCATTATGTATCCAAACATTTTTTATTGCGAGATCCTTTATTTTTGAACGTGATTTTATGGTTATGTTGTTTCCTGAAATATTTAGGTCAAGACGATGTATGCCTTCGTCGGTAAACACAATAAGATAATCGCCCATAGCTATTATACCGCGCGGTGCGGCTGTAAGCCCCGTATTCATCAGTTGGGTGAAAGATCGTTTTTTTTCGGGTATTGAATAATAAAGTGCGTTGCCTGTAGTCAGTACATAGGTTATGCCTCTGTCGTCGGTTGACAGGTAGTCGTGCTCGCGAAACTGGTTGAAGCCGGCTACCTCGGGCGTGTTTGATGACACGAGGTTCAATCCGTATGGAGTCATTATCCAGTGTGAGTCTTCCGGACCGTCGCTGATGGCTGTTATAAGGCGTCCTGAAAGTGCGGCGTCATTGGCCATTGACGTGAAGGGTGTTATAGTACGTCCGTTGTATATGTCAAGGCCGTCGCATGAACCTATCCACAAAAAGCCGCGGTCATCTTGGCTCAATGAAAGGATGGCGCTGTTTGATAGCCCGTCGTCATTGGTATAGCGATGGATCGAGTACGGGGATGCTGGCAATGATAATAATATTACTATTATTGTTATGACCGAGCGATATATTTTATTCATATATTAATATGGTTATTCTGGCTTCATTTCATGGCAAGAGTCGTTATGACACCCCCGGATAAATACTGATGCAAAGGTAACTTTTAAATTTGGCTTAAGAAATTTTTTTTGCAATAAAATAGAATGACATTTTACTAAAAAAACAGGATAAAAAACCTCCTTTTTTACGCTTGTTAAATGGATGTATTTAATCCTGCCAAAAAAGTATATAGTTGTGCCAATACATACATAGACAACGGATTGTCATGATATTGTACGGCCTATCCCGTGTAATTGTACTATTTTTGTATTGACCATTAAACCAATAATTATGAACAGCATTTTTAATAAACTTGTAATCGGGTCGGTAGGATTGGCCGCTATGTGTATGCCATATGACATATCGGCCGATGATTCTTCCGAAAACCGGCCTACCGTTTACCTTGTGTCGGACGCTCATCTTGATACACAGTGGAACTGGGATATACAGACCACTATAAAGGATTATGTTTGGAATACGTTGAATCTGAATCTCGAGCTGCTCAATAAGTATCCGAATTATGTGTTTAACTTTGAGGGTGGTGTGAAATACGCGTGGATGAAAGAGTACTTTCCTCGTGAGTATGAGATGATGAAGCCGTATATCAAGAACGGTCGATGGCATATATCGGGCGCGAGCTGGGATGCTACCGATGCCATCGTACCTTCGACGGAGTCAGCTATCCGAAATATTCTGCTCGGTCAGGAATTTTACCGAAATGAGTTCGGAGTGGAGAGTACCGATATATTCTTGCCCGACTGCTTCGGCTTCGGTTGGACTCTGCCTACAATAGCGTCGCATTGTGGTCTTATAGGCTTCTCTTCGCAGAAGCTCGGATGGCGGCATGGAGCTTTCCACGGCAGTCAGAAGTATCCGTTTACCGTAGGCCTATGGCAGGGTGTCGACGGGTCAAAGATAATGATGGCTCATGCGTTCAGTTATACACAACGTTGGAAAAATGAAGATCTTACCCGAAGCGAACTTCTTATGTCAAGGGCTGCTGAAAGTCCTCTTAATATAGTATACCATTATTACGGTACCGGAGATATAGGCGGATCGCCTACAATAACTTCGGTCGATGCCGTGGAACGCGCGTTGTCGGGCGACGGGCCGCTGACAGTATATAGCGCTACGAGCGACCGTATGTTTAAGGATTTTCTCCCGTATGACAACCATCCGGAGTTGCCGGAGTATAACGGGGAGCTGCTGATGGACGTGCATGGTACAGGCTGTTATACCTCGCAGGCTGCGATGAAGTTGTATAATAGACAGAACGAACTTCTCGCCGATGCCGCAGAGCGTGCCTCGGTTGCTGCCGATATGCTCGGCATGGTCGATTATCCGTCTTCCACTTTGACTGAAGCATGGCGCCGTTTTATCTTTCACCAGTTTCACGATGACCTGACCGGTACAAGTATACCTCGGGCATATGAGTTTTCATGGAATGATGAATTGCTGTCGTTGAAGCAGTTCACAAATACAATTACAACAGCTGTCAGTGCTATTTCGGAGCGGCTTGACACCCGCGTGAAAGGTATTCCCGTAGTTGTATACAATCCGCTTGGTTTCACCACTACCGATGTGGTGAAAATATCTGTGCCGGCTTCCAAGCCGACATCTAAAATCGAAGTATATGATGCGGAAGGCGATCGTGTGCCTGTACAGCAATTGTCTTATAGCGGCGGCAAGGTGCATTTTCTTGCCCAAATTACAGTCCCGGCCAACGGTATTGAGGTATTTGATGTAAGAATGAGCGGCAAAACCAATGATGCAGATATGGCTGTCGAAACTGACGGCATTGAAAATTCGCGCTACAGACTTAAGCTTGATGCTAACGGCGATATAATATCGCTTTATGATAAGTCGGCAGACAAAGAACTTGTGAAACCCGGCAAATCGATACGTCTGGCTATGTTTACCGAAAATGAATCGTATCCATGGCCTGCTTGGGAGGTGATAAAGAAAACTATCGATGCCGATCCGGTATCAATTACCGACAATGTATCAATCAAGTTGGTTGATGACGGACAACTGCGCAAGACCTTGTGCGTCACAAAGACTTTCGGCGATTCAAAATTTACACAATATATACATCTGTATGAGGGAGCATTGGCCGATCGTATAGATTTCGAAAACGTAATCGACTGGCGTTCTATTAACTCATTGCTTAAAGCGGAGTTCCCTCTTGCTGTTTCCGATACCGAAGCTACATATGACCTCGGTATAGGTACCATACGTCGTGGCAACAATAGTGATATTGCATATGAAGTGCCGGCACAATACTGGGCCGATCTTACCGATAAGGATGCGTCATATGGTGTGACAATCATGAATGACAGCAAATATGGCTGGGATAAGCCTGATGATAATACACTACGCCTTACTCTCCTTCATACTCCTAAAACCGATCGTGGATATGCTTATCAGGATCATCAGGATTTGGGCCATCATGTGTTTACGTACAGTCTTGTGGGCCATTCCGGAAAGCTTGACACAGCCGATGCGCGTCGTCATGCCGAGGTCCTCAACCAACGTATGAAGCCGTTTATTGCACCGAAGCATAATGGTGATTTCGGCCGGACATTCTCGTTAGCATCGGTTGATAACGACAATATTCTTATAAAGGCTCTGAAGAAAGCTGAAAGCTCCGATTATTATGTTGTACGAGTATATGAGACCGGAGGCGCCCGACAGGATGGCAATATAACTTTTGCCGCTGATATAGTTGAGGCTTTTGAGGCCGACGGTACAGAAAAAACTATTGCTCCGGCGAAATTTAACGGTAAGTCGCTTGCTGTTTCTGTCAAGCCCAACAGTATTAAGACTTACAAGGTTAAGTTGGCTAAGAACACGCCTGTGAAGCGTAACTTTATGACACTCCCCCTTGACTATGACCGCAAGTGCTTTACTTGGAATAATTTTACCGGCGACGGAGCGTTCAGTGATGCCTATACATATGCCGCCGAACTGGTCCCTTCTACTCTTGTGTCTGACGGCGTGACTTTTGCACTTGAAAATAAGGCTCTGTTCAATGGCCTTACTTGCAAAGGTGATACACTTATACTTCCTGCAGGTCATAAATTTAATAAATTGTATCTTCTTGCCGCTGCGGCTTTGGAAGACGCGGCTGTATCGGGCACTGTGCGTATCGGTAAAAAGTCAACCGATATATTGGTGCCGTCGTATACAGGATTTATTGGACAGTGGGGGCACGAAGGCCATACAGAGGGTTATCTTTACGACACTGACGTGGCTTGGACCGGTACTCATCGTCACTCGCCTAACGGTGATCATCCTTATGAGTTTACCTATATGTTCCGTATACCTGTCGATATACCGGCTAATGCCACGGAAATTATTCTTCCTGACAATAAAGACCTTGTAGTCTTTGCCGCTACTGCTGTGGAGGAGGTGTTTGTTCCCGCTACTGCCGCCGCCGAACTGTTTCGTACGGCCAATGTGGGTAACAAGCCCATGAATACTGCCGGTGCCGGCACTGAAAAAGAGAATATTCTCCGGTCGGAGCATATTGTTGCATCATCGGGCTTTACCAACGAAGGTGAAGCTCCTGCCTTGTTGGTGGACGGAAACGCCAATACAAAATGGTGTGACGTCGGAAATACACCGAGTTTTGTAGAATTTGATCTTGGCCGGCCGGAAACCTTTACTTCGTGGAAGATCGTGAATGCAGGTCATGAAAACAATTCATACATTACCGGCGCGTGGCTTGTGCAGACCCGTAATGCCCCGACGGAGGATTGGAAGACTGTTGAATGCATCACCGCCAACAACCTGAACACTGTGTCTAAAAAATTTGATAACGGGGTTACAGCGCGTTACGTGCGTCTGTATGTGCTTCAACCCGCTCAGAGTACCGGAGGTGAAGCTACTCGTATTTATGAATTTGCATTATATAAATAATCGGTGTTATGATTAATGGCAGAATGATATTTTGCGCGTTAGTGTCGGCGGCATTCGTTGCCTGTTCGTCGATTAACGAGAAGGAGCCTATAGATTACGTCAATCCGTTTCTCGGCACAGCCACATTGTGGGAGCCGGAAGATCTCGGATATGTACGTACATGGGAGCAACGTACATGGGGCGCAGAGATTTATCCCGGAGCTACACTGCCAAACGCTATGGTACAGTGTAGTCCTGTTACACAGTTCCGCAGCGGTGCGGGATATCAGTATGAGGATTCTGTGATATATGGTTTTTCACATACCAACAAAGGTCATTGGAATCTTCTTCATGTACCTGTTTTGCCGATAACAGGAGCGGTATCACCGTCAGATTACTGTTCGGGATACTCTCATGAGCGCGAGAGTGCTTCTCCCGGTTATTATCAGGTATATCTTGACCGCTACGGTGTAGATGTGGAGTTGACCGTGACACCTCGATGTGCTTATCACCGTTATACATACCGTGCCGATGATGACAAACGTGTTCTTGTCGACATACGCCGCAGCAACAATCATGTAAGTGAATGGGATATATATAAGGTCGCTGACAATGCCTTTGCCGGTTGTCAAAACGGAGAAGGCAAAATATATTTCTATGCATCAACCAATTATCCGATAGACTCGTTGAGCATGGTTAAAGATGACAGGCATGAGGTGGCTGTCGTGGATTTTCTTGACAGCCGATCGGAAAAGCCGTTGGAAATGCAGATAGGTTTCTCGTTTGTAAGCGTTGATAACGCAAAGATGAACCTTGAGAAGGAAATGGCCGGAAAGGATTTTGCCACTGTACATGATGCCGCCCGCGACACATGGGGCCGGCTTCTTGACAAAATTAAGGTTGAAGGTGGTACAGAACGTCAGAAAGGCATATTTTACTCCTGTCTTTATCATGCGTTTAAGTGGCCCGCTCTCCGCAGCGACGTGAATTGCGATTATACCGATGTTAAAGGAGAGGTTGTTAACAACGGGTTTCATTATTATACCGACCCCTCTTTCTGGGATGATTACCGCAATAAACTTGTGCTTTTGGGCATGATATCTCCTGACGTTACAATCGATGTCATTAAATCAATTACCGACAAGGGTGAAAAGCGTGACGGGTACATGCCGACATTTTTTCACGGTGATCATGCGTCTACGTTTGTGGCCGGCAGCTGGGCCCGCGGTCTGCGTGATTTTGATCTTGAGCGTGCTTATAAACTCATATTGAAGAATGCCACTGTTCCGGGTCGCGGTGGACGCCGTTATCTTGATGAGTATATGGTGCGCGGGTGGATTGCAGAAAAAGATACGACAAATGTGCTTACGCATCAGGAATATAAAGGCGGTGTGACCAAAACCGTCGAGTATGCTTATGATGATTATGCGGTGGCACAAGTGGCACGTGAACTTGGCGATACGGCCAACTATAACTTGTTGATGGACCGCGCGCAGAATTATCGTACACTTTTTGATCCATCGACCGGATTTTGGCGCGGAAAGATAGACGACGGGTCATGGGTGGCCGAGTTTGATCCCTATTATCCGTATTATCAGCACATGTACCGAGAGGCAAATGCATGGCAATCGCTATTTTTTGCACCGCATGATCCCGAAGGTATGATTGCACTCTATCCGAGTCATGAAGCGGTTGAGGCTAAGCTTGACAGTTTGTTCTCGGAGCCGTGGCGCGGTTATGAGGCTCATAATATGACCGGATTTATCGGGAATTATTGTCATGGCAACCAACCTGACCATAGTGTACCGTACACTTACTATTTTATAGACCGTCAACCTAAGGCTCAGGCTGTGCTTGACAGTATCATGGACCGGTTCTATGACATGGGAGCCGAGCATCTCGCCTTGGCCGGTATGGATGATGCGGGTGAGATGACATCATGGTATGTGTTCAATGCCATCGGTCTGTACACGTATTCTCCGGCCGATCCTGAATATATCGTTACGGTGCCTTTGTTTGACGCTATAACATTTGACCTTGGCGGGAAGGATTTCAAGATCAAACGTAAAGGTACAGGTCGCAAAATCAAGAGCATTACCGCCGACGGAAAGTCGATTGACGGATATCGGGTGCAACACAGCGATCTTGCCGCAGGCAAGACAATTGTCATAGAGACCGAGCCTGAATCCTGAATAGCACGATATGTATAAATTTTATCCGCCATGCGATTGTCCGTATGGCGGATTGTTTTATAGGGTAAATGTAAAAAACGGTTGTTAAATTGGGCGCTTCGGAGATGCGCTATGTGCAAAACCCCGCGACAAGCCGCCGGAGGGAACGAAGTGACCGTAGACGGCGGTTCGTGGGGTATTCTATGCACAAGTACCAAATGCCTGTCGGGGACAGGCGGCATTCCACATAAGTCCATTCGGAAATGTCTCGCGTCTCCGACGCAAAGTTGTGTCAATCAATTATCTGCACACCCCATGAACCGCGCTTTCGCGCTAATCATGGGGCTAAACATATCTCGAGTCTCCGACTCTAATCTGCGGGCAAAACTCATTCTAAACAAGTACTGCATCCGCAAACAAAATCAGACAATTAACACTTCAACCGGATTTTGCTGCTGACCCAGTCTATGCCGAATCATTTAGTTAAGAAAGGCCGACCGGCGGGTCGACCTCAGTGAGCGGAAGACGAGGCTCAAACTCGCGACCCTCAGCTTGGAAGGCTGATGCTCTATCAACTGAGCTACTTCCGCATTTAAGAAAGATGGAGTGGGCGAAGATGGATTCGAACCACCGAAGGCATAAGCCAGCAGATTTACAGTCTGCCCCATTTGGCCACTCTGGTATTCGCCCTAACCCTTTTGTTTGGGACTACAAAGGTAGTTATATCTTTTTTACCTTGCAAGTAAAATCGATCATTTTTATGGCGGCTTCGGCGGCTTCTGTGCCTTTGTTGCCGAGAACACCGCCCGCGCGGTCGATGGCGTCCTGTTCGGTATCGACCGTAAGCACGCCGAATATGACGGGACAACGGCCTTGAGCGTTAAGACCGGTTATGCCTTGTGTGACACTCTGGCATACGTAGTCGAAGTGGGGGGTGCCGCCGCGTATAACGCATCCGAATACGATAACTGCGTCATAGTTGCCTGAAAGTGCTGAAGCGGCATAGGTAAGCTCTACTGCGCCGGGCACGTGATAGGTGTCAAATGCCACACCCTCAGATGTGAGCAGTGCGGCCGCTCCCGAGGCTAGGGCTTCCGTGATATGGCTGTTCCATTCGGCTGTTACCAAGGCTATTTTTACACCTTCCGGTAGTCGGGGCAATGCGCCGTGTGGCGCTCCTGTCGATAATGCTGTTGACATATTGTATTATTGTTTTTTATCGTGGAAATATTTTGTGCCACATGCCTATGATGTCGAGCCGTCCCGACTGCTTGTCAAGTAGCCCGTTGATTTTTGCGGCAGTGCTATCATTTTCATTTTTAATGGCCTTCTGCAGAAGCGTGTTAAGCAAATGCACTCCTTTCTGGCGGGTTGTGATATTGTGAAGAAGGGCTTCGCCAAGCATGACCGACAGATCCATGTGACGGTCGGAAAATTCGGGCTGCAGCTTAGTCAGGTATTTAAGTGCCCGTGAAAAGTAGCGTATGGCATCTTTATATTTGCCAAGCTGCATGAGTGTGAGGCCTTCGTCCTGAAGAGAGTTGATGAGGCGGTCCATGGCGTTTTTGATACCGCTGTTGACCATGTTGAGATATGTGGTTGTGGCTACCTGATAGTGTGCCAGCAGATTGACCTGCTTGATGCGTGAACGGTATACGGATGTCGAGGCGTTGAGTGCGTTTATGTGCGCTGAACCGTAACGTTCCGTATTCAGTTTTGCAAGACGTTCAAAAATTTTTATAGATTTTGTGAGAGTGCGTTCGGCCGCTTTATACTCTTTGCGTATGTTATGTATAAACGCAAGGTCGTGTAGCAGACATCCTAGAATGAGTAAAAACTCTTCGTCTTTGCGGCGGGCTTCCTGTGACAGTAAGGTAAGCGTGTCGGCCGCAGTCTCAAGAGCATTGTCATAATCGCCGGCTTCGATCATGGCGGCTACGGCTATCTGCATCGGGGCCGCTTTTCTGAGTATGGCGTTCTCTTCAGTCAAGTCTATATCCTGTGCCGTATGAAGTAGTTTTTCTGTTACCGCTGAGGTGCCGGACTGATTCTTGAGCGCTTCTAATGTTGACGCGCGTAATGCCGCATATATCGAAATAAAATCTTCGGTACCGTGTTGTTGGTTAGATGGAAGAGATATAAAGCCGTTTTCAAGTGAAGTGGTTTTCATGCCGGTCTCAATTTTATCAGTTTAGGGACTCCACTATGTTGTCGGGAGCGGCTATTGCGCTGTCGCTCCATTTTAATGCGTTGTCGAGTAATAGCTCCATGTCATCTGACGTAAGGTGCTCCATATTTTCGCGGAGCAGTCTGTTGTCTATTATTGCCGCGGCTATGCCGGCGATTATGCCTGACATCGATACGTCGGGGTCTGGTTGTCCCGGTATCGCTACACTTCGCGACGATTTTTTACAATGCATGTTTATTGACGAAGTTCCGAAATCGACATTTACATGGTTGAAGCTGTAGAAGCTAATGTGGTCGGTATAGGCGGCCTTGTCGTCATCCTTGTTGAATATCGTTGCGATGCTTTTTCGGTCGGTAACCACTATGTCGGAAATTTCGAGATTCTCCAGAATAGCGGGCATGACGCGAGTTATTCGTGTCACACGCGAGTTGTCAATCGCAGGAGCGTATATGACTATGGCGCGTCGTTCCGAAGCATATTTGATTATGTCAAACAGGCGCCCACGTAATCTCTCGTCAATAGAGTAGAACTCTCCGAATATTACTATGTCATCCGGATCTATGCGCGGCCATACCACTCCGAAGCTCTGCTGGGGATACTGTGTGTAGCGCACGCAGTGGCGTACGTCGCCGTGGTCTGATGTGAATGTCAGCACCGATGAAGTGTGTCCTTCGGTAAAACGGTCGATTGAGTGTGTGGCTACTCCGTGTACTGTAAGAAAGTCCACGATTATGTCGCCTACATGGTCGGTAGCGGCTTCCGATACGAATGAGACATCATACTTGCGGTTGCCGAGCGCTGCCGCCGAATTGAGCAGAATGCCTCCCGGAAGCGCTCTCCACGGGTGATCGTTGCGAAACAGCACATTCAGCTCACATTCTCCGATTAAGATAATCTTTCTCATAGTTAAAATCTCCGGTATTATTCCTGCCCTCTCGACTTGGTGCCCAAGTAGCCTCCATGATGACGCAGGGCGTATTGCTCGCGCGTGAAGCCGCACCGTCTCATGACATTGACCACAAGTACGTCGCCTATGACTGTCATCATGGTTGTCGATGTGGTGGGTGTGAGCCCGAGCGGGCACACTTCGGGTGCGCCGCCGGTGGCGAGGGTGACGTTGGCTATGCGGGCAAGTTCGCTGTCGGGGTTGCCGGTAATGACAATCAGCGGTATGTCGGCATACAGATTGTGGGCCAAGTGTACGAGGTCTATTATTTCGCGTGTTTTGCCCGAATTGGATATTAGCAGCATCACGTCATCGGGCTGTATGACTCCGAGGTCGCCGTGTTGGGCTTCTGACGGATGGAGGTTGACTGCGGGGGTGCCTGTCGAGGAGAATGTCGTGGCTATGTTCATGGCTATCTGGCCGGCCTTGCCCATGCCTGAGGTCACGAGTTTGCCCTTGCGGTTGTGTACGTGCTCTACGATAAGCTCTACGGCGCGGTCATAGGCGTCGCTTACCGGAATATTGGCTATGGCCCGGCTTTCGTCCTGAAGGATCTGACGCATCGATTGTTGAATATCGGTCATAAATTCAATCGCTTCAATTTACAATAATTAATATTACAAAGGTAATGACTTTTTGCGGAAATCGGAAATTCCCTCGACATAATACTATTGCATAGGGTATAACAAAATACGGCCGAAACCTATCGGTACCGGCCGTATAAAAAATGTTACTGCAGAAGCTTATTTTTTGTTGCGGTTGCGCCAGAGGGCGGTCATATCTTCGAGAGTCTTGCCCTTGGTCTCGGGTACAAGTTTGTATACGAAGAGTGCGGCCAAGATACAGATGACACCGTAAAGGGCGTAGGCAAACATGTGGCCGAAGCGGTCGCCCATCTCGCCGAGTCGCATGTTGTACATCGGTACAAACGTACTCGACACGATGAAGTTGAAGATCCACTGGAATGCCACCGCTATGGCTACTGCCGCGCCGCGGATGGTGTTGGGGAATATTTCGGAGATGAGTACCCAGCATATCGGTCCCCACGAGAACATGAACGATGCGGAGTATACCATGATGCTTATGACCGGAATAATCGGCGGTACGGTTACGAGGTTTGAAACGGCCACACCGAGTGCGCCGAGTGCCATGCCGAGTGAGCCCCAGATGAGGAGCGGCTTGCGTCCGAGCTTCTCGACAGTGAACACGGCCACGAGTGTGAAGGCAATGTTGACGATGCCCATGATGACGGTCTGTACCATAGGATTGCCCATGTTCATGGAGTCAAAGATGCGCGGTGCATAATATAGTACGGCGTTGATACCTACCGCCTGCTGGAACACGGAGAGCATGATGCCGACGAAGATGACCATTATACCGAAGGAGAACAGGCGCTCGCTCTTTACTTCGACAGTGGCCTTGATATCAGAAAGTATCTCGCGTGCTTTGCTTATGCCGTTGATGCGGGCGAGTACTGCAAGAGCCTTGTTGTCCTTGCCTATGAGGGCGAGGTAACGGGGCGACTCCGGTACGAGACATACGAGGACTGTGAATACACCGGCCACAAACGCCTCGCTGCCGAACATGTAGCGCCAGCCTGTCATGATGGTCCATGCGTCAGACTCGGGAAGTACAATGTACAGGTTGTGGGCTGTTTTTTCGATGATGGGATTGGTGTGCTCGCCAAGTATCATGAAGTTGACGAAGTACACGACGAGCTGACCGAATATGATGGCAAACTGGTTCCATGACACGAGTGTTCCGCGTATATTGGAGGGTGCTACCTCGGCTATATACATCGGGCAGATGGCGGATGCGAGACCTACGCCTACACCTCCGAGTATACGGTAGAAGTTAAACATCCACAATAGGCTGTAGGTGGGCTTGCCATATTCAAAGAACAGAAATTCGGGATAATATGATCCGAGAGCCGACAGGAAGAAAAACACACCGGCTACGGCAAGCGATTTTTTACGTCCGAGTCTTTGGGCGAAAAAGCCCGACAATGCGCTGCCGACAATACAGCCTATCAGCGCGCTTGACGAAGTGATGCCGTGGATGACGTCGGTGTATACAAAGTCTTTGGCTCCCAAGAAAAATGCCTGCAACCCCTTTTCGGCACCGGATATGACTGCTGTATCATAACCGAACAGCAATCCGCCGAGCACGGCCACAAGCACGATTGAAAACAGATATAGTTTACTCCCTTTTTCAGGATATTCCATGGTTGAAATGTTTTTATGGTAAATACAACACTATGGCAGAGCCCCGGAGAGCTCCGCCATAGCGGGTACTTAGGTTGATTAATCAATAGATATAATTAGCAGTACATAGCCACGATAGCCTCGTAGAGTTCCTGCTTGCCGCTGGTCTGCTTGGGCTCGTTGACTTCCTTGCCGTAAGCGGCTACTTCCTCGAGGGTGAGCTTGCCTTCCTCAAACTCCTTGCCCTTGCCGCTGTCAAACGATGCGTAGCGGTCGGCGAGCATCTTCTTGTAGGGCGACTCTTCGAGAAGAGCGGCTGCGCTTTCGAGTGCGCGTGCCATAGCGTCCATACCGGCGATGTGGGCGATGAATATGTCTTCGAGGTCGGTAGAGTTACGACGGGTCTTTGCGTCGAAGTTGGTACCGCCGTTACCGAGGCCGCCGTTGCGGATGATCTGCATCATGGCCTGAGTAAGCTCGTAGTTGTCGATGGGGAACTGGTCGGTATCCCATCCGTTCTGGTAGTCGCCGCGGTTGGCGTCAATAGAACCGAGCATGTTGTTGTCGACAGCTACAGCGAGTTCGTGCTCGAATGTGTGGCCGGCGAGAGTGGCGTGGTTAACCTCGATGTTGAGCTTGAAGTCCTTGTCAAGACCGTGAGCCTTGAGGAAGCCGATTACGGTTTCGCTGTCAACGTCATACTGGTGCTTTGAGGGTTCCATGGGCTTGGGTTCGATGAGGAATGTGCCGGTGAAGCCTTTTGAACGAGCGTAGTCACGGGCTATGGTAAGCATCATGGCCAAGTGCTCTTTTTCACGCTTCTGGTCGGTGTTGAGCAGTGACATGTAGCCTTCGCGACCACCCCAGAATACGTAGTTTGTACCGCCGAGTTCGATAGTGGCGTCAATAGCGTTCTTGATCTGGACGGCAGCGCGTGCCACAACGTCAAAGTCGGGGTTGGTGGCGGCTCCGTTCATGTAGCGGCCGTTGCCGAATACGTTGGCAGTGCCCCAGAGGTTCTTGATGCCTGTCTCGGCCATCTTTTCCTTAAGGTAAGCCACGATAGCCTTTAGATTGCTCTCATATTCTTCTACAGAGGCTCCTTCGCTTACGAGGTCTACGTCATGGAAGCAGAAATACTCGATGCCCATCTTCTGCATGAATTCGAAGCCGGCGTCAGCTTTCTGTTTTGCTATTTCAACGGCATCGGTGCCTTCGTTCCAAGGAAATTTCTTTGTGCCGCCGCCGAACTGGTCGCCGCCTTCAGCGCAAAGAGTGTGCCACCATGCCATAGCAAACTTCAGCCAGTCTTTCATCTTCTTGCCGAGGATTACCTTTTCTGCGTCATAGTAGCGGTAAGCCAGCGGATTCTTGCTGTCTTTGCCTTCAAACTTGATTTTACCTATCCCGGGAAAATACTCTTTTGTTGCCATAATTTTAAATGTTTTAGATGTTTATTAATGTTGTTATTTTATTGTTTATTGGTGTAAATACATTTCAAGACGTTCTTTCCAGCGGCCGTAGGCGTCCTGATAAGCCTGACGGTTGGCGTTGTCGGGCTCTATTATCTCGATGCGGTCAAGAGTGGCGAAGGCCTCGTTGTTGTCGGCGTATACGCCGGCTCCCATGCCTGCACCTTTGGCCGCACCTACGGAGCCGTCCGTGTCAAACAGCTCGATGGTGGCTCCGCTGACGCCGGCGAGGGTGTCGCGGAAGAGGGGGCTGAGGAACATGTTGGCGTGGCCGGCGTGTATCTTCTTGACGTTCATGCCGAGTGCCTCCATGATCTCTATGCCGTATTGGAAAGAGAATACGATACCTTCTTGAGCGGCTCTGACAAGATGGGCTTTGCTGTGGCGAAGGAAGTTGACGCCGTGTATCGAGCTGCCTATCTCGCGGTTCTGAAGCACGCGTTCTGCGCCGTTACCGAAGGGTAATATGGTTACACCCTCACTGCCGATGGGCACTTGTGCGGCGAGGTCGTTCATCTCGGGATAGCTTATGCCCTCGGGAGCGACGTTGCGTTTCATCCAAGAGTTGAGTATGCCGGTGCCGCTTATGCAGGCCATGATGCCCAGACGGGTGCTGTCGTTTGTATGATTGACATGGGCAAATGTGTTTACTCGCGATTTATTGTCGTAGTTGACTTCGCCGTTCACGCCGTATACCACACCTGACGTACCTGCGGTCGATGCTATTTCGCCCGGGTTGAATACGTTGAGCGACAGTGCGTTGTTAGGCTGGTCGCCGGCACGGTATGCTACCGGTATTCCTTCGGCTATGCCGAGGTCGGCTGCGGCTTCGGCGGTGACGTGGCCCTGTATGGCGAATGTCGGCACTATTTCAGGTATTATGGTTGAGCTGAAACCGAGATATTCGAGAAGGAAATCGGCCACTGTGCCTGTCTTGAAGTCCCAGAGCATGGCCTCGGAGAGGCCTGACACGGTAGTGCATACGCGGTCGGTAAGTCGCATGGCTATGTAGTCGCCCGGAAGCAGTATCTTGTCTATTTTCTCGAAAAGTTCAGGTTCGTTCTCCTTAACCCATGCAAGCTTTGTCGCGGTAAAATTGCCCGGAGAGTTAAGTATATGGCTCAGACACTGTTCGGCGCCGAGTTCGTTGAACGCTTTTTCGCCGTAAGGTACGCCGCGGGAGTCGCACCATATGATGGCGGGGCGCAGCACATTACGGTTCTTGTCGATGCATACCAATCCGTGCATCTGATAGGAGATGCCTATGGCTTTTATGTCTTTGGGGTCGATGCCCGACTCCGCCAATATGGCCTGAGTCGATTGTTTTAGATGCTTCCACCACTGGTCGGGATGCTGTTCGGCCCAACCTTGTTTTATAGCGATGATTTCGGCTTCGACTTTCGGGAAGAATGCCGATGATACGCACTTGCCCGTAGTCGCGTCTACCAGACTCGCTTTTACTGAAGAGCTACCGATGTCGTAACCTAATAAATACATAATGATTTAAGTTTTGATGATTGGTTATCGTCTGTTTTTATTGTATATTTTTTTGTCAAACTTGTAGTAGCGTGCCGCGCGGTGGGCTACTCCCTGCTGGTGTTCTTCGAGGGGTACCACATAGTCCATCATGCTTATCTTTTTGTGGAAGTTTCTCACGTCGATGTTTCGGCCATGTATGACCTCATATAGGCTCCGGAGCTGGGCTGCGGTAAATTTACGTGGCAACAGCTCGAATAGTATTGACGGCTGGGCGTCGGCTACCTGACGTATGTATCGGGTGGCTTCGCTGACAATCAGGTTGTGGTCAAACGCAAGTTCTTTTATGTCTGATAGTGCTACCCATGAAGCCTGATGCTCGTCAAGCGATGAGTCGAGGGTACGGTCTATTTTTACAAGCGCCATGTAGCCGATAGTAACGATGCGTTCCACTTTGGCGTTCTGTGCCCTTTCAAGCCAATGCACGTCGCGAATGTCGCTTGTGCGGTCCTTTGAACCGAATGCCTTGAATTGGAGAAGGCTTACGTTTTTAAGCCCGGTCAGCTCGTAGAGTACTCTGCGGGCGGCTTCATCAAGGTCCTCGTCTTGATATATAAGGCTTCCCGGCAGCTTCATGTCATGGTACTCTTTACCGTCCTCTTCGCCGTGGCGGTTCACGAGCAGCACTTTAAGCTGTTCGCCGTCAAATCCTACGACAACGCAGTCTACGGATATGTGATTGTTGGCCAATGGCGCCGATATATGAGGGTCGAGCACTGTTGTGTAGCTTGGTTAGTTTGGTTGAACGCTGCAAATTTAGTAATCGGATTTTAATAAAACAAATTTTTAATACATGTTATAAAACATTGTTTTGCCGTGAGATAGTTATCTTTATGTGTACAATAAGAAAAATGATGTTATTGTATGAGCTACGATAACGTTATTGTATGCCATACAATATCATTTGAGAGGTTGTAGCAGTACGGACATAATATCGATTTCAGGGTAGTAGGGGAGCGCTTTTGCCGAACGCGGAGTCACGCGCGTACCTATATAATAATAGGCTTTCTGTCTGTCCCATGCCGGTGTGCTTATTTGTCGTGTCTCTCCCGGCGGTATAAGGGCGTTGATGGTTATGTCGCGGCTGTGCAGCATCTCGCCGCCCATAGTGTAGTATGTTATATGTAATATTACAGTGTGCAGCGGCATATTGTGGTGGTTGGTAATGAAAAATGTCTCGCGCATGGAGCGGAGAGGTTTGTCATAGCCGTTTATAGCGAGGCTGTCAGGATTGCCCGCGGCTATAGGTTCTGCTTGTCGCAGAGTGTCGGTGATTTCTTCCGCAATGATCGGTTTAAGGTGCCGTCGGGTTGTGCGTGTGCGGTTGTCGGCATAGGCCGTCACGGTCAGTAGGATTATAAACAGCGACAGGATTGATTTCATGGCAGATGTGATGATGGTTTTATAGATAGCGTGGCTCTATCGGGCCGTCTTTTGACATCGGAAACACGCGAACACATCCGTTGAGTTCACGTGGCTTATCATTGTATACCCTTATGCCGAGACGCGATACGTAGGGAAGGAGCCGCCATATGCTTACTTTTATGCTTGACCCGTGTTTATGGAAACTAAGGTGCCCGTCATCGTTCAGGGTCAGAGTGAAGTTTTTGGGTTTTAACAATCGCTGGCCGCCGTCGGTGTCGGTATACAGGACGGCGGAGTACGCACCCCGTTTGGCAGTGGGTTTGAGTGTGCCCATTTCCGTGCCCGGAAGGAGCGAACGCATGGGCGATTTGAGCAGTATCATGTTGTATGTTACGGCGTCGTCGGTCATCGGGCCGTCATGTCGGCTGCGTTCTATTACTATTGTTGCCCCGTCGCTCGGGAATTGCCATATGCCTTCTATTATATGTAGCGGCATACTGCGCAGACGTGCTTCCACACTATCGCGGTTATAGTAATCACCTTGCAACGGTTTGGCGGCATGCACCGTAGCAATACATATGATGAGAGTGATAAGAAAGGAGAGAGCACGCATGGTGAGGAGGCAGAGTTTGTTTATATAGTCCTGAACTGGTACTGCAGGCCAAAGCTGAGTATCTCTTTCAGCTGCCATTTACTCCAGCGGGAGTCATCTACTTTGTCACGGCTCGAGTCGTAGCGTAAATGAACGTACAATTGAGTCGACAGATAACGGTTGATCGAGAAGTTAAGTGTATTTTCCCAATCGCCTTGAGCGTAGTCGTAGTCGGTGAAGAGGAATATGCGTGAATTGTAAGTGATGTTCCACATTATGTTCCACGACATTTTTACTTCCGCGTTGCTACCGACCTCGCTTACCGTGCGGTGTCCCTCTTTTATGCCGAAGTTGGTGACGTTGATTCTGTGGTTGGTTGACATCTTCATGTTGTAAGACAGCGGGGAGATCGACACCTCTATGCGGAAGCGCTTTTTCTTGTTTTCCTTGCTGTAGGTCATACCGAGACCGACGTTTAGCTCTCCCGGAGAGAGAAATGCCGATTTCAGGTCGCTGGAGTTGCTCTTGTAGCTGTTGAAAAACTGGGTCTTGAACATGGCGTTTGCAGAGTAGTACCAGTTGTTGATGGCCCTTACACCAAATGTGCCGTTGAACTGGAATAGATCTTCGCTGATGAGGTAGTTATGTACGGTGTCGTTGGGCGCGCTCGATATGGCGAGTTTGTATTGTGTAGTGGCCTCGGCCATGAGATTGGGGTGAAATTTCTCGTTCAGTTTTACGTTCCATCTCACGTTGCCTATCATGTTGACATTGTTGTTGCCACCCTGATACCAGTTGGGACTTATGTAGGCTTGTGAGAATTGCAGTCCTGCCGAGAAGTTGTGCAGCCAGTTGCGACGCTCGACGTCTATCTGCATACCGGGCTCGCCCGGTGTCTTGTCAAGAGTTATGACTTCCGATATTGTGATTGTCGACTGTGAAGGATCTACGGTAGCCTTATATTGCTTGGGAGGAGCCGGCAGTGTCATTATATTGTACTTGACGAGATCCGGATTATAGATCATGTAATGGCGCTTTATGTCGCGGAAGCGGCGGTGGCGGTCGGCCTCGATGGTCAGCCAGTCAAGGGCTTCGTTGTCAGACGCCAATATGGGCGACGGGTCGGTCACGGCTATGGTGTCGATGTACTCTGCATAATCAAAGACTACCGGCATGTAGGTGATGACGGGTAGGTCTGACTCCGGTATGAGCGTCAACTCTTTTATGACCGGCATTTCGTCGAGTGTGTCGGTCAGAAAGTCGGCGAAAGGATTGTACTCTTCCTCGATTATTATGACAGAATCGGGCTCTTCCGCCTCTTCAAGTTCCAGCAAGTCAAGCAATCGTGGTTCCACCGGCTCCTGCTGCTGTGAGCTTGCCAAGGCCGGATATAACGCAAATACTAATAGAAACGGGATAAACTTGAACTTGGGTAGTGACATATTGCTCCGATTAATGAAATTAGTGTTACGCAAAGTTAATAATAATAACCGCTTTATGCAAAAAATGCAACATAAGTTATATCTATATTTTAATATTTGTATAGTTGCTAAGTGTAATATGCGATTTTTTTTAATAAAGATAATTGAAAATGGCTGTGTATTTCCAACTCTATTGATGCCATCTGATTATCCACAATAGATAATAAAAAAGTAATCTATTGTATTTTGATCTGTTATGATATAAGCCATATAGCAATCGGCTTTTTTATGTTACCGGCATCAAGACTATTTACCGAAATTTCAAGCAATAAATTATGGTAGTGATAATAAATTCATTAGGATAGTCTGGAGAAAATCGTTAAATTTATACCTATAAAATAAAACCCGATAGCTTGATTACTCAGGGGCTACCGGGATTCAACACTGCAAAAGTAGTGTTTTTGTCTGAGTTAAACAAACTTTGGGACATGTTAAGCCAATGAATTATATCGGTTTATGGCCTTGATCACGTTCAGCAGGTCTGCAATAAAATCAACCGATTAAGAAAAGAATAGGAATAATCATATATTCTCTATGGCTCTGTTTTTTAGCTTGGTACTATAGTGATTCGTGATATTACTCGGTCATCCAAACTTAAGACCCGGTATAGATTGCTTTAATTCGACCAATAAGTTATCATAGACTTTGTTGTCTTCCAACACTGACTTGGTTACTTTATTGTCAATCATGTCAGAGTCGCCGACGCTGATCGATCGTAAGTAATGTCTTATTCTGTATGTGTTTTGCATGGCGGATCCGTTAGGATCGTCGGGTAGTGTGCCGTGGACTTTAAAATAGGCGTATGTCCAAAGCGTGTATGCCCTACCGTATTGATAAGAATTTCTTCCAAAACATAATTGTGCTGATAACTCGCACCAATATGTGTCGTTTATGAGTGACTTCCAATCTGATTTGCGCCATGATCTGATGGCTTTGGCCCACATAAATTTATAAGCAAGTTGATTGTCAATGCCAAGATTCGCGATGTAATTGGCAAAGTCATTGCTTAGTTCTATTGCTCCATTGATGCTGTCTGTATCACCATATTGACTAAGCATGGCGATGTATTCGCACATCAGTGCTATGCTGACTGATTTCATCTCATCAGTGAGGTCGGTCTCTGATTCTGTAAGGTCCAAGTATTTTTGATAGATCGACATCGCCTTGTTGAATTCTTTGCGAAGAGTGTAGGCTTTGATCATCAGCAGGTAACCACGCATGGTGGTGAGCGGTAAATATTTGGTGCCTTTTCGAGAAAATAACCCCATAAAGCTATGTCTTGCCGGCAATATGCCTGACTGCTCCAAAAGGCTTACGGCTGCTTTTGCCTTGCCTTCTTCAAGGAGAGCTTCAGCGTTAAAAATAATGGCATTGTCAGGCGATATTCCTTCAATGGTTTTTGCTGCAAGGCGCAAAAAATATGCAGCCTTGTCGCAACGATTGTTCCCAATGTTTACAATAGCTTGACTTCGGCAGTACTTTACGGCTTCAGCAAGTGAAAGCTCGGAAAAGTTTCTGCCGAAAGATTCATTGGGCTGTCCGTCGAACTGAAATTTCAATAGATTTGCTATAGTCCAGAGATTGTCTAGTCGGATATTGTTAATTTTGAGCACGATGTCAGGAGAGGTCACACATTTATATACTATCTTTTTCAGCCGCGTGAACGAGTTCTCATCGTCGAATGGCAAATGCCATATGTCGTACAATGTGGTTACGACTGTATTGGCATTTCTTATAAGCATGTCGTTGTCACGAATAGTGGCGTCGATCATCTTTAATCCCAACTCGGCTCTGATATTGGTGCTCCAGTACATTTTCATCTGATGATGCCACTCGCCGTTGATAAACTGCATGCATCGGGAACTGCCTTTGCAAAATTGCATTACATAAGGCTTTATCACCGCCCATTTGGATTGCGGTATTTTGAATATGTCGAGCAGGTCGTTCTCCGATATTCCGTCGAGTGCCAGCGATATGGCCGAAGTGATTTGGAAATATTCTTTACGGAGGTTGACCGATGAGAAAAGGTGATCACCTTTGCGTATAAGGTCATAGAATAAAAACTCTTGCTCATTCTTGGCAATTTCCTTTATGAAATCGTCCAGACCTTCCATTAGACCGTAATTGACTACGGCATTGAGGCTCATTTTCAGTGCTGTGGGATAGTCGCTGCTTTTGCCGTTGGCAAGTAGCTCAACCTGTTCTTGAGTTAGACGCTTGCTGTATTTTAGGGTATAGTTGTTGATAAATTGCCGGCGTAAATCAACAGGCAACGGATGGAAGTTTATGTTGGGACCTTTGGAATTAAATGTAAGTGAAAGTGCAAGAGGTGAATAACGAGAGGCCGCTATGACTACATGTACGTTCTCGCCTGCTGTATCAATCCACCTTAGCATTCGATCCACTTCGTCCTCAGTCAACAAAGAGCAGTTATCAATAGCTACCATACTCCATTCGTCGGCAGGTAAACTGCATGAAGCAAACGACATGAAGTCGAGGAAGTCTTCCATCGGGGCGAGTGACGGATCGGCACACTCGAAGTCGTAATACAATATTTTGTTGTTGCTGTAGACTTTGCGCAGGTCGGCAGTGCAGTAGGCAAGTGCCCATGAAGTGCCCGACCCGGGCGCGCCCTGAAGCAGAAATGCCCGTTTGCCCTCCTTGATCCACCGGTCAAAGAAGCTGCGCGTGTTTGACAGATCAAAAAGGGTCTGTGATTTTGTGGCAAGCGCATGTTCATGACGGGAGATGATGGCTGTTTCCCGGTCATTGTCTGATGGCGGATATTCCGCCTCAATCATGGTTATTAATTCATTATACAATATGCTTCCGAGCTCGTCGGGCTTTGAGTAATTATGAACAGGGTATTTTCTCTGTTCTTTTATTTTGGCTTTTAGAGTTTTCAGCCGGTGTGATGCTGCCGAGCCTTCCGGTTCTTTGAATTCTTCTGGTGTGTCGGCGTCCGAATTTTTTATAAAGAAACAGGCATGAGGCATATTCATGTCGCGAAGTACTCCGTATTCAAGCTCCATTTCGGTTATGCTTGCTCCTTGTTTTATCTTTTCGGTAAGCCATTGCCGCTGGTTTTCTACCGAAGGTCGCAGTGCGTTAAGTTCGTTGAGCGACGGTGTCCATCCGTAACGCTCGCCAAGTATGCCTATAAAAAACGGTCGTGAATTATCGACCTCTTCAATGCAGGTGGTCAGCACAAGACCGTTGCGGCTGTCCTCTTCGGGAATGCCCCATCGCAGATCGATATGCGTGAAGTCGAGATATCGTTTTGCGCAATATTCTTTTATTCGCGGGAAGACAAATGCGTTAAGGTAATCGCGCTCGGCATTCATATCACGGAACGTCGAGGATATAAACACTCTGACAGACGGGGTTCGGGGTGCCATTGAGGAGAAAATAAGTATGTTTGTTATTGAAATGTTAAAATCCGCTGATATTATTTTACGGCGGTGTAGATAGTGCAGGTGCCGAAGGTGAGGCGGCGGAAGCGACAGTCGGTGAAGCCGGCGTCGCGCATGAGTTGGAGCATGTCGTCGCCCTGCGGTACGGCGGCTATGCTTTCGGGCAGGTAGCTGTAGGCGCGTACGTCGTGCGACACAAGGCGCCCTACCGCCGGAATGATGTGGCGTGTGTAGAAGTTGTAAAACGGCTTGACAATCGGTGACACGGGTGTCGAAAGTTCGATGACACAGAGCATGCCGCCGCGTGAGAGAACACGGTGCATCTCACGGTAGCCGAGGTCGAGATGCTCGAAGTTGCGCACCCCGTAAGCCACGGTTATGCAGTCAAATACCTCCTGCGCGAAAGGCAGGTCAAGGCAGTCGCCGGTCATAAAGCGTATGTGTGCTTCAGCTCCGGCATTTTCGGCTTTTTTGCGTGCTATGGCTATCATGCCTTCGCTCAGGTCGATGCCTGTGATTCTGTCAGGGTGAAGCCGGCGGTGCATGAGCAGGGCAAGGTCGCCCGTGCCCGTGGCAACGTCGAGAATATGTTGCGGCGCCCGGCGGCGCAGCATGTTGACTGCGCGCCGCCGCCACAATTTATCTATGCCGAAAGTCATCATGCGGTTCATGAAGTCGTAGGCCGGGGCAATGGAGTCAAACATCTCCCTTACTTGCTCGGTCTTGCAGCGGTCATCGCCGTATGGGTTGATTTTTTCGGCTTTTACTTCCATTGATTACGATTGGATTATTTGCGGGAAGCGAGGTAGGCCTCCACGTTCTTTCTGATACGGTCGGCAAGGTCGGTCTCGTCGGTCTTGACAAACGGTTCGCCGGTTATGTGCTCATACAGCTCGATATAGCGTTCGCTTACAGACTCGCAGTATGCGTCGGTCATTTCGGGAACCTGCTGTCCGGGCTTGCCCATAAAGTTGTGCTCGATAAGCCACTGGCGCACAAATTCTTTCGAGAGCTGGCGCTGCGGTTCGCCCTTGGCAAAACGCTCCTCGTAGCCGTCGGCATAGAAGTAGCGCGACGAGTCGGGTGTATGTATCTCGTCGATGAGGTACACCTTGCCGTCGCGTTTGCCGAACTCGTATTTTGTGTCGACAAGTATAAGCCCCTTCTCGGCGGCTATCTCTGTACCGCGTTTAAACAGCGCACGGGTGTAGCGCTCCATGGTCTCATAGTCCTCCTTGCTTACTATGCCTTGTGCTATGATCTCTTCGCGCGATATGTTTTCGTCATGTCCGGCCTCCGCTTTGGTGGTCGGGGTTATTATGGGCTCGGGGAAACGCTCGTTTTCTTTCATGCCGTCGGGCAGTTTCACTCCGCAGAGTTCACGCATGCCGGCGCTGTATTCACGCCAAGCGCTGCCGGTAAGGTAGCCGCGTATTATCATCTCCACACGGAAGCCCTCGCATTTCAGTCCCACAGTCACCATCGGGTCGGGAGTGGCGAGTTTCCAGTTGGGTACTATATCGGCGGTAGCGTCAAGAAACTTTGCCGCGATCTGGTTGAGCACCTGTCCTTTGTAGGGGATACCTTTGGGGAGTATCACATCAAATGCCGATATGCGGTCGGTTGCCACCATGACCATAAGGTCGTTGTTGATGTCATAGACATCACGTACTTTGCCGTGGTATACGCTGTCCTGCCCCGGAAAGTTGAAGTCGGTCTGAGTTAGAGTCTTAGCCATTGCGATATAATATTGTGTTGAATTTATTGGTTTCCGTTGTCGTGCCGCTCGCCGGCGCCCTCTTCTTTGCGCAGGTCGTCCCATTTCTGGTAGGCTTCCACTATGCGCTGTACGAGCTGATGGCGAACTATGTCTTTTTTGCCGAATTCCACCATGCCTATGCCGGGCACCCCTTTAAGCACCTTGAGTGCCTGTACAAGGCCGGAACTTACCGTGCGCGGCAGGTCTATCTGCGTTATGTCGCCGGTTATTATCATCTTGGCATTCATGCCAAGTCGGGTAAGAAACATCTTTATCTGATGGGTGGTAGTGTTCTGTGCCTCGTCGAGCACTATCACGGCATCATTCAGTGTGCGTCCGCGCATGAATGCGAGGGGTGCTATCTGTATGACGTTGCTCTCGAGATACTCCTTCAGTTTTGCGGCGGGTATCATGTCCTCAAGGGCGTCATAGAGGGGTTGAAGATATGGGTCTATCTTGTCCTTCATGTCGCCGGGAAGAAATCCGAGTTTCTCACCCGCTTCTACCGCCGGACGTGAAAGTATGATTTTACGCACTTCGCGGTTTTTAAGCGCGCGCACGGCCAGCGCTATGGCTACATATGTCTTGCCCGTGCCCGCAGGACCGAGTGCAAACGTCAGATCGTTGTTTATGACAGAGTTGACGAGCAGTTGCTGGTTGGCTGAACGTGCCGATATAGGCTTGCCGTTGATGCCGAATATTATGACGTTGTCGGTTTTTACCTCTTTGGCTCCGGCACCTTTTACTATGTCAAGTATTACGTCTTCGGTGAGCTTGTTGTACTGTGCGCAGTAGGCTTCGAGCTCTTTTATCTTCTTTTCGAAGTTTGCAGTCTCCTCAGGGTCACCTATGACTTTTATTATCTGACCGCGTGCCGCCATGCGCAACTTGGGAAACAGATTCCGTATCAGCTGCATGTTGCAGTTGTTTATGCCGTAGAAGCTGACGGGGTCGACGTTGTCTATAATTATTATGCGTTCTATCATGTTGCGTGATGATTAATACCAGTTGACACCGTTGGACTGCGATGAACGCTTGTCGTACTTCAGGTCCTGAAGTAGCGACGACTTGACCGAGATATGGAAGTTGTAGCTCTTGTATGGACCTACCGGTACGAAGCTGGCTGTCATAGTGAAGCAGTGCAGGTCGCGCGATATGTTACAGTTCATGTAGGCTATCTTGTGGGTGTCGAAGTTGTAGCTGGCGCTGAAGCCGAAGTTCCAGTTCTTGGTGGGCTGTATATTGCCCGAAAAGCTGAGGTTCTGGGTTATGCGCGGGTCATACTCCATCTTCTTTTTGTTGAACTCGCCATAGCCGTAGTTGATCGAGTAGTTGAATGTCAGGCTCCACGGCACTTCCCATTTCATATAGCCTCCGTCGCCGACCTCCATCTGTCGGTCCTCTTCATCGCGACGTCGGGCGGTATTGCGTCCCGAGAAATTATCACCCTCGTCATCATAGTCGTCTTCGTCTCTTTCGTTATCACTGTTGCCGGAGTTCTTGTCGCGGTCTTTTTTGTCTTTTTTCTTGAACGTGTTGTTGTTGAATGTGTAAGAGAACGATGTGCCGGTGCTTGACAGTCGTCCTATGCCTTTGCCGGCTTTCCAGCGTGGTACGTTGACTCGTACCGGATTGCCCGCTGAATTGAGCTGGTATGTATATACATCCCACGTTGCCGACAGGTTGAGATTGAAGTTCTTGACAAGACGGAGCAGCAACGACGTGTTTATATTGCTCCAGTTCATGGAGTCGGCGGCAAAGTTGTAGCTTTGCGAGATAGAGAGGTTCTCGATAAGCGATATCTTCTTTTCGCCGATACTGTCGTTGGATTTGACCTTCATTTCGAGGTTGTTAGCCAACGACACACTCAATATGCCCGACCGCCCCTGTCCGGGTACGCCGAAGAGCGCGTTGGGAAACATGGAGTACTTCTTGGTCACGGTTTCGCCCGCGCTGTTCTGATACTGGTATTGGTCGTAGTAGCCGAAGAAGGGCGAAGCGAAGTCAGGCGCTCCCGAGAATGATATGGACGGAGTGAGCACATGACGTATCATTTTTACTTTGTCGCCGAGAAATTTCATTGGCTGATAGAAGCCGTATAGCTTTGTGTCAAGCGACACCGATGCCTGAAAGTCCCATACGTTGTAGAAGCCGTAGGTAGTATCCATTACTTCGGCCGAAGCGTTAGGATCCCACTGGCGCCTTACTTTTGACGTGTACATACGGTCATCAATACGTAGCGACGGAGTGACGTTGATGTATTTGAACATGTTGAACGTGGCCGAGATGGGTATTGAGTGCTTCATGCCGTTACGCCAGTCCTTTATAAGGCTCTTCTGGAAAAACTCATCCTGATTGGCGGTAAGCGAGTTCTGGAAAAGTCCCGAGTAGGAGAGCTTTATCTTTTCATACCAACGCTCTTTGCCTACGGCGCGCTTGCGCTTGAACGGGTAAACCTGCGACATGGTCACCGTAAGGTTGGGAAACGATACGGCCAATGTCGAGTCCTGTGTGCGCTGCGCTATGTTGGCTGTTGTCGAGAATGACCATTTGGAGTTGGGTATACGGTAGGTCATATTGACGGTTGAGCTCTTGGTGTTTTCCGTAAACGAGTTGCTGTAGTAGCTGTTGAGGTCGTTGCGTGTATAGCCGCTCGTGGTGAAGTTTACACTTGCCGACAGGCTCATGTTGGGGTTGGCTTTTGTATCCTGCGAGTGATTCCAGAGTATCTGGAAGTTGGTCTGCTTGGAGTAGTCGGGGCTGCCCTTTTCGCCGTATATTGTATTAAGGTAGCTTACATGGAAGCTGCCTGAGTATTTGTAGCGTTTTACATAGCTGGACTGGGCCGACAGACCCCATGAACCTTTGGTATAAAGCTCTCCGGTAAGCGCAAGGTCTATGTTGTCGTTTATGGCGAAGTAGTAACCTCCGTTGCTCAGATAGAAACCGCGGTTATAGTCGTCGCCGAATGTGGGGAATATTATACCTGAAGAGTATTTTTCAGAGAACGGGAAGTAGCCGAAAGGCACCGCGAGCGGAAGCGGAAGTCCGGCAAGTACCATATAGGCCGGTCCGGTGACTATGTTGCTTTTGGGCTTTACTTTGGCTTTCGTCAGCTGGAAGTAGAAGTGGGGATGTTCATGGTCGGAGCAGGTTGAGTAGCGGCCGTTGCGCAGGTAGTACTCACCGTTTTCCATCTTCTTGGTCTGGCCGCCGGTAAGATAGCCTTCGCCCTGTTCGGTTATGACGTTGGTTATAAAACCTCGTTGCGACTTGAAATTGTAGTTCATTGTCTGCGACTCGTATTCGCCGCTTTTGTCGGTAAACACGGGAGTGCCTGTCAGCTCGCCTACCGAGTCGGGGCGTCCTACGGCATGGACGTTGTTGGTAGCCATGTCCATCGACACTTCGGCGGCCGTGAGCTTCATCTCGCCGTATGTCAACTCGGCGTCGCCATACATGTAGGCGCTGTTGCGGCCTATAAGTATCATGGAGTCTTTTGATGCGAAGTTTACTACGTTGTCGAGGTCCACTTTCTGCCTCACAATACGCGATTTACGAGGGCCTTGCGGCACTTCGTCATGATTAAACACTTCGGCTACGGAGTCAGAGTCCATCTCGCTCACAAGAGTGCGTCGATGAAGGTCGGCCTCGTCGAGAGCAATGGTTGAGTCGACCATTATGCTGTCGATGCCGCCGATTTTATGGTCGCGTATTGCCGGCACGTTATCGGCGTGCTGACGGTTGGACGACCCCGATGCTAAGGCTGATATGGCGCATAGCAGTACGATGGTTACAATATATAGATGAGAGTGTCTCAACTTGGATTGGCCTTTTTCTGATAAAAATTTTGCACAAAGATACTACATGCCATGAGATTAAAAAAATTATATGTCCAAGTTTAGCAAATGTTAAAACCAAAATACGTAACTTTATGTTATATTTTTCAAAACGACTATTTATTTCTTGTGGGACATCTTATAAAAAATACCGTTATAAGACGAGTGCTTAAGGTGCTTATGTGGACGCTGATAGTATTGCTGTTGGTGCCTGTTTTGCTATATGTGCCTTTCGTTCAGGATTTTGTCAAGGATATAGCGCTGAAGGAGGTCAGTAAATCATCGGGAATGGTGATTGATGTAGACCGTTTCAGGCTGAAATGGCCGCTGCGTGTCGAACTCGGCGGTGTCCGCGTCATTCCCGCTCCGGGCGACACGATGGTCAATGCAGGAAGCGCGCAGCTTAATGTCGAGATGCTGCCGCTGTTGTCGCTTGACATAAGAGTGGACGGACACTTTGAAGATGTGGCTTACCGGCTTGGTACTCCCGACTCGGCCATGTATCTTACCGCCAATGTGAAGCGCTTCGACCTGAGTCCTTCGTCATATGACCTGAAACACTCTAAAATCGATGTGAGCCGAGCGGTGCTTGACGGCGGCGATGTGTCGTTGATATTCAACGGTAATGACTCGACTCCTACTCCCTCTGATACCGCTTCATCCGCTCCGCTGACAATAAAGGCCGCATACATAGAGCTGCGCAATGTAAATTACCGCATGGCTATGCTGCCGACAATAGATTCTCTCGGTGCCAATGTGCCTCTGGCGGTACTTCGCGACGGACTCGTGGATATGGCTACGCGCCGTATCCATGCCGGTGCTTTGAGTGTTGACAGTATTACGGCCACATACCTTACCCCGTCGCCGGAGTATCTTGCCGCTCACCCCGTCGATTCTGTGGCTCCGGTCGCTGATGTCGCTACCTCTCCCGACAGCCTTATGTGGACCATAACCGGCGATACGGTCAGCCTTACCGGACGGCGCGCTGTCTATGCCGTACGCGGGGCGGTGCCACAGCCGGGTCTTGACATGAACTATCTGCAGGCCGATGACATAAACATACAGGTCGACTCCTTTTATAATAAAGGTGTGAATATAGCGGTGCCGCTCCGCCGTCTTGCCGCCGTTGAACGTTGCGGTGTCAAATTGGAGGCATCCGGACTTTTCTCAATGGATACGACTGCCATGCGCGCCGAGCGTTTCGACATATCGACGCTGTTTTCGTCTATAAAATTCAATGCGCTTATGGGTATGGGCGATCTTGCGGCTGACCCCGGATTGCCGTTGCAGTTGCGTGCGTTGGCCCGCATCGGCATCCCCGACCTTGAGTTGCTGATGCCTTCGATGAAGCCTATGCTTAAAAGTGTGCCCCGGTATAATGACATGACTGTCGACGCCGACATCGACGGCACAGTCGGCGACCTCTCCATCGAACGGCTTGAAGCGGCTTTACCCGGGTATATGAATGTATCGGTCAACGGAGCCGTGAGCAACATGATGTCGCCCGATAATCTCGGCGGACACGTGAACATAGACGGCAATCTTAAAAACGTAAACTTTGTCAAGCCTACGCTCCTTGAAGCGAAGCTGGCCAAGCAGGTCAATCTGCCTCCGGTGAAGCTCGACGGATATGTCGATATGAACCGGGGCGCTATCAAAGGCAATCTGAAAGCCGTTACCGGAGCCGGAAGCGTACTGCTTGACGCCGACTGGAACGGTCGTGTGGAGAGCTATGACTTGAACATGGCCATGCGCGAGTTCCCTGTAAGCTCATTTCTGCCCGAGATGGGCATCGGCGATATAACTGCCGACGCCAAGATAACAGGACGCGGCTACTCGCCATTTTCACGCAAGACATCTATCGATGCGGTTGTCGACATCACTTCGGCAGAGTATCAGAAAGTCACGTATTCTGACATAAGGTTGTGGGCGAATCTCGACACCGGTTATGTCGACGCGGGGCTTTTGTCAATGAATCATGATGCCAACTTTGACCTGTCGATTTCGGGTAATATAGCTGACGATGACTATATAATGAACTTCGAAGGCGACGTTCGCAATCTCGACCTGAAAGCTCTTAATCTTTCTCCTACCGAGTCGCGCGGTTCGTTTTCACTTGAGGGCAGGGGACATATACGTCCCGGTATAGGATATTACGATGCCGACATGAAAATCGGCGATCTTGAATGGCGCATGCCCGACCTCACAGTGGCTACCCCGTCGATAGATGCGTCGATCGACGCTACCGACTCGTCGACTGTCGTGTCGGTTGACAATGAGTCGCTTCATGCTCAGTTCATAGCCGGGTGCTCGATTGACACTTTGGCCGCCCGTTTTGCCTCCGGCATGGCGGTCATAGACCGTGAGATTGCCGGGCGCCGTATATTTGTCGACTCTATACAGCGCGAACTGCCGCGCTTTGTCCTGTCGGTTAACTCGGGCTCCAACAGTATAATAAGCGATTTCCTTGCTCCGTCCAAGACTTCGTTCAGGCAATTGTCGCTTAACGTGAACAATGATTCTCTCTTTCATCTGGATGGCGCAGTGACCGGTATAAAAACCGGCGACACTCGCATTGACTCTGTAGGCATAAGTGCCATGCAGCACGGCAAATTCTTGCTTTATCGTGCAAAAATGAACAATCGTCCCGGCACATTTGACAGTTTTGCCCATGTTGATGTCACCGGATTTCTTGCCGACCAAAACCTTTCATTGTTTCTCAATCAGTCCAACATAAAGGGCGATACCGGTTTCAAACTCGGCTTCAATGTCACGGCTATAGACTCGCTGCTCACTCTCCGCATGACTCCGCTTGATCCGGTAATCGGCTACAAAAATTGGTCGCTCAACAAAGAGAACTTTATATCCTATAACCTGCTTACCCGTCATATTGACGCCAATCTCGCTCTTACCAACGGCGACAGCCATTTAAAGGTCTATACCGAGCACGACGAACATGGTTCTACCTCACAGGAAGACGTGATTGTCAACGCTTCGGGTATTCAGCTCGCCGATTGGCTCGCATTGTCGCCCTTCGCTCCTCCTGTCAAAGGCATTGCCGGAGCTGACATACGCCTCGGATGGGATGCAGAGACCAAGTCAATAGAGGGCAATGGCTCCGTGTCGCTTGATGATTTTACTTATGGTCGTGACAGGGTCGGCTCGTTCCTGCTTGATGTAGGTCTGACAACCAATACTTCCGGAGTCGTCAAAGCTTCGACATCGTTGATGGTCGACAGCATAAAAGTAATTACGGCCGTGGGTGCGCTCAACGACAGCACGGCAAGCAATCCGTTTATGCTCGACTTCTCGATGATACACTTCCCGTTGCGTATCGTGAATCCGTTCCTGCCACCGGGTGTGGCCAAGCTTAGCGGTATGCTCAACGGACGCATGGACATAACAGGTACCATGACGTCGCCGTTGTTCAACGGCTATCTCGACTTTGACTCTACGGCTGTGTCGGTCGACATGATAGGGTCGGCATTCCGTTTCTCTGAAGAGAAAATACCGGTTGACAGCAACGTCGTGAAGTTTGACCGATACACGATCTCCGCACTTAACGAAAATCCGTTGTACATCGACGGTACGGTTGACATAAATAATCTGACATCGCCCAAAATAGCGCTTGACATGAAAGCCCGCAATATGCAGGTCATCGGGTCGAAGCGAGGCAAGGGCAACGACATCTATGGCCGCGGATATATCGACCTTGACGCCGACGTGAAAGGCAACATGAACTTCATGCGTGTCGACGCCACTCTTAACCTGCTTGAGGGCAGCAACGTGACCTATGTTGTCAATACCGTGGCCAATACTCTGTCGGCCGGCGTCACCGACGACGATATGGTACACTTCGTCCAGTTCTCCGACACGACCGCCGTACTCGATGCCGACACCGTGCCTGCGGGCGAGATGGCTCTTATGCTTGATGCGCGGCTTATCGTGTCGCAGGGTACTACGATAAATGTCGACCTCAGCGCCAACGGACAGGACAAGGCGTCAATACAAGGTTCGGGCAACCTTACCTTCCATATGTCGCCCTTCAGCGATATGAGCCTGACCGGACGCTATAACATCGAAAAGGGCTTCGTGCGCTATACTCCGCCTCTGATGTCGCAGAAAAACTTCGATTTCGAGAGCGGCAGCTACATAGCTTTCAACGGCGACATGCTCAACCCGATTCTCAATCTGCATGCTTATGATACGATGAAGGCCAACGTCACCGAAAGCGGACAGAACTCACGGCTTATCAACTTCATCGTATCGTTAAGCGTCACCAATACGTTGAATAACATGGATGTGGCCTTTGACCTGTCGACCAACGACGATATCACCATACAGAACGAACTCGAGACCATGAGCCCCGAGCAGAGAGCCAATCAGGCCATGAATCTCTTGCTCTACAACGTCTACACCGGTCCCGGCACAAAGGCATCGGCCAATCTGAGCGGCAATCCTCTGTTCTCGTTCCTGACAGCGCGTCTCAACTCTTGGGCGGCCAACACTATAAAGGGTGTTGACATATCGTTCGGTATCGACCAGTATGACCGCACTTACGACGGTGCCACTTCGACCACGACGAGCTACAGCTACAGAGTGAGCAAGTCGCTGTTCAACGATCGCTTCAAGATTGTTGTGGGAGGCAATTACTCCACTGACTCCAATATGGACGAGAATTTCTCGCAAAATCTCATAAACGACATATCGTTTGAATACATGCTCAACCGCAGCGGCTCCATGTATGTAAGACTGTTCCGCCATGTCGGTTATGAAAGTATACTTGAGGGTGAGGTCATACAGACCGGTGTCGGCTTCGTATACAAACGCAAGCTCGCCTCGCTCCGCGATTTGTTCCGCTTCGGACGTCGTCCCGAGGAGCCCGTGGTGGCGCTGCCGGCCGACAACAGTGCTGTTAATGTAAATGATAAAGATGATGACACGAATAAGTAATATTACCTCCCGCCGTTTTTTCAGGCTGTTTGCTGCAGTTATGGTCGTGTCGCTTGTGTCGTCATGTTCGACTACAAAGCGTCTCGGACCCGATGATGTGCTCTATACCGGAGTGAAGAAGCTTGAGATTGTAGGTGCCGACAACGAGAAGGTGCCGCGTAGTGTCAAGGCAAAAGTCGAGACGGCTGTCGACGTGGCTCCCAACAACTATATAAAAGCCTTGAAGTGGCGCTATCCGTTTCCGCTCGGGCTGTGGGTCTACAACAACTGGCCCAATCCTGAAAAGGGTTTTAAACACTGGATTTACGAGAAATTGGCCGAAGACCCCGTACTGATAAGCGAGGTGCGTCCGCAGTTGCGTACCAAGATGATAGAGGATGAGCTTGACAACTCCGGATATTTTCGTAACACGGCTTCCTATGAACTCATATATAATAAGAAGAATCCAAAGAAAGCCAAGATATCATATAGAATAGAGACCGGACCGGCATATCTGCTCGATTCCATAGAATTTCTCCCCGACACGTGTCATCTCTACCACAAGATTGACTCTTTGGCGCATGCTTCGACTTATCTTAAGCCGGGCAACCGCTACTCTACCGACTCGCTCAGTGTGGCGCGTACAAAGATTACCAATTCGCTTCGTAACCTCGGTTATTATTTTTTCCGTCCGGAGTACATCGAGTATCTTGCCGACAGTACGATAACGTCCGAGCGCATAGCGTTGCGCATGACCATAGCGCGCAATACCCCTAAATTCGCGCAGCGGCGTTTCCGCACCGGCGACATAACCGTGTACATAAACCGCAATCAGGGCGGAGGCACTCCCGACACGACCGTAACACGACGCGGTACTATAATAAGGATGATGCCATCCAAGCTGCGCACCGGACTTATACCCGGATGCGTCACTTTCCGCGAGGGCAAGACCTTCTCCGTAAACGACATGAACCGTACGCAGACCTACCTGTCGCGTCTCGGCATATTCAATTACATAAATATAGAGGCCATACCCGACACCACCGCGGCCACACCAACGCTCGATGTGGCTATAGAGTGTACGTTCGACGCTCCTTACGAGGCGAGCATCGAGGCCAACGTGTCGTCAAAGTCCAACAGTTATATCGGCCCGGGCGTTACCGTCTCGGTCACCAACCGCAATCTGTTTGGCGGAGGCGAGCAGCTCAGGGTGGGCCTTACAGGAGCATACGAGTGGCAGACCGGCCACGGCAGCGGCGGCTCGGTGTTTAACAGCTACGAGCTCGGCATCAACAGCTCGCTCGCGTTTCCGCGACTGCTGTTGCCGCGGTTCATCGGCCTGTCGCGCCGCAATCTTAACTGGACGCGCTTCACGCTCAATGCCGACCTGCTCAACCGGCCCCATTATTTCAACATGGCCCAGCTTAGTGCATCGATGAATTACGACTGGCAGATGCGCCGTTACTTCACTTACACGTTCACTCCGCTGAAACTTACATTTATAAAGATGATACGCACCACAGAGCTGTTCGACTCCATAATCGGGGCCAATCCGGCGGTGGGTCTCAGCTTCCGCAACCAGTTTATACCTCAGATAGGGTGGTCCATGATCTATGATCGGGCCATGAACCGCGACAATCTTATAAATGTACAGGCTTCCGTGGCCGAGGCCGGCAATCTTATGTGGGCTTTATGGCGCGCGTGCGGTGTGCGCGGCGAGAAGCGTCTGTTCGGCATGCCGTTCTCGCAGTTTGTCAAGGGCACGGCCCAACTTGTATACTCACGGCGTCTGCACGGCGACAGCTGGCTTGTCACGCGTGTGTTCGGCGGCATAGCCCATGCCTACGGCAACTCGGCCGAGGTGCCCTACAGCGAGCAGTTCTATGTCGGTGGTGCCAACTCCGTCAGAGCGTTTGCCGTGCGTAGCATCGGTCCGGGCAGCTATCACCCCGCCGGCGACCGCGACAACAACTTCGACGAGACCGGTACATTCAAGTTCGAGTTCAATGTCGAGTACCGATTCCCGATAGTGGGGCCGCTTCACGGAGCCTTGTTTCTTGACTCCGGCAATGTGTGGCTGTTGAAGAATGACCCCGAGCGTCCCGGCTCGAAACTCGAGGGCAGTACATTCTTCAAGGATCTGGCTGTAGGTACGGGAGTGGGTCTGCGCTTCGACATAAGCATGCTTGTGCTCCGCGCCGACCTCGGTATAGGCATCCACGCTCCCTACGACACCGGCAAGAGCGGCTACTACAACATGCGCTCCTTCAAGGACTCGCTCGCTTTCCACCTCGCCATCGGCTACCCCTTCTGACATTGATAAGCCCGATTAGTCATATTGGTCCAATATGACTAATCGGTTATAACTATTGTTAATGACTATTTGTTAAATTTGTTAAATATTGCTTATCTTGATTATATTTTTTGACTGTATAGGGTTATAGAAGTTAAAAAGACTTATATTTGCAAGTACTTACTTCTTATGATGTTTAGTTTTCAGGCATGATATGAAGTTGTGATTGATAAAGATAGTTAGATAAGAAATTAATAATCAGGATTGTGAAAGGAAAAAGTGCCGTACGGCACTTTCAGTTACCACGCACACGTGGCAACTGATTTCAATCTATGCGTACCTTCGTATCAGCTCTCTTTGTCTACTGTGATTTAAGATAGAAAAAAGTGATAAATAATTAATGTAAAACTAAACAACTCTTGCATGAAGAACATTTGTTTTCAAATGACCCGGAAGACATGGCTGGTGGCAGTAATGCTCCTATGTCTTTCCTTCCCGGCACTCGCGCAGAATATTACCGTGACAGGTACTGTGTCCGATAACACGGGAGAGCCCCTTATCGGAGCGAGTGTAATAGCTAAAGGCACTACCGTGGGTACGGCTACCGACATCGACGGTAACTACTCCCTGTCGGTTGCGCCCGATGCTGTCCTTGTCTTTTCCTATGTAGGCTACGAAACACAGGAAGTACCGGTCGACGGCCGCACTACCGTCGATGTCGTACTTAAAGAAAACACAGTGGTGCTTAACGAAGTCGTGGCTATCGGTTACGGTGTCGTCAAGAAGAGCGACGCTACCGGTTCGGTTGCCGTCATTAAACCCGATGAAATAGAAGCAGGTCTCGCCACCTCGGCTCAGGACATGCTTGTTGGCGCATCGCCCGGTGTGGTTGTGACAACTGACGGCGGTAGCCCTCAAGGTAGCGCCAATATCATGATTCGCGGTGGTGCTTCATTGAAAGCGTCCAACGAACCTCTTATCGTGATCGACGGTGTGCCTATGGAGCGCGGCAATGTAGCCGGCGGCTCCAATCCTATCGGTCTTGTAGCTCCCGAGAATGTCGAGTCAATGACCATTCTTAAGGATGCTTCAGCTACAGCTATCTACGGTAGCCGTGCATCAAACGGTGTCATCATCATAACGACCAAGAAGGGTAAGAGCGGAAAACCGCAGGTAAACTTCTCGGCCAACATGTACATAAATACTCCCCGCAAGACTATGAGTATGATGAGCGGTAACGAATATGCCGACTTTATACGCAATTATTACGGTGCGGAGTCTGATCAGGCTGCAGCTCTCGGTCAGAATGGTACAATTTACAATACCGACTGGCAGAAAGAGGTTCTTCGTACTACAGTGTCGAGCGATTACAACTTAAGCGTCGGCGGTACTGTCGGTTTCCTTCCTTACCGCGTGGCTGTCAGCTATACCAACAATAACGGTATAATCAAGACCTCCCGCATGGACCGTGCGACAATGGGTATTAATCTTACTCCGAAGTTCTTTGACGGTCTGCTTCAGGTAAGTGCTAACGTTAAAGGAGCATATATTAATAACGGATATAATAACGGTGATGCTCTTGGTGGCGCAGTCAGCTTCAATCCTACACTTCCCGTTTATAATCCTGACGGCAACGCTTTCCTGAATTATACTACATATACAGTGGGTGGCGCTTTGGCCGGTCCTAATACAGGTACTACAATCAACGGTCTTGCCGCACTTAACCCGGCATCTTTGATAAATGAATTTCACAAAAGTGCAAAGGTCTATCAATCGGTAGGTAACTTACAGTTTGACCTGAAAATGCCGTTTCTTCCCGAATTGAAAGCCAACCTTAACCTCGGATATGATTATAGCCACGGTGAAGAAATTGACTACAATACTCCATTCTCTCCTGCAGCATATAAATCAGGACATTATGTGCCGGGATCGGACTCTCCGGTAGTGGATGGTTACGGCTCATGGAACAAGCGTAACGAAGAACGTTATAATCTGCTTCTTGACTTCTACCTCAATTATAATAAGGAGTTTGATGCAATAAAGTCCAATCTTGATGTTACTGCCGGTTATTCTTGGCAGAAATTCCGCAAGAGCGGCCATAACTTCTCTCGTGTTCAGGAAGGCGCCGATGATGCAGGTTACATGCGTAGTCCGGTCAAATACTTTAGCGCGCCTTATCAACTTGTGTCGTTCTTCGGACGTGTAAACTACAGCTTCATGGAACGCTATCTGTTGACCGTGACCGTACGTGCCGACGGTACTTCGCGTTTCTCAAAGGATAACCGCTGGGGTACTTTCCCCTCTGTGGCTCTCGGCTGGAGAATTATTGATGAAGATTTTATGTCGGGTGTTCGCAACACTATGAACGACCTCAAACTCCGTCTTGGCTATGGTATTACCGGTCAGCAGGATCTTCCCGACATCTATTTCCCATATATGCCTATATATGGTGTGAGCGACAATCTTAACGAGCGATATCCTATAGGCGGAAACAATCAGTTCCTTGTTACGCCCGCCGCATTCAATGCCGACCTCAAATGGGAGGAGACAACGACTTGGAATATCGGTCTTGATTTCGCATTCCTCAACAACCGCATCAGCGGTAGTGTCGACTGGTATCTTCGCAAGACCAAAGACTTGCTGACTTATGCCAACTATCCAGCCGGTTCAAACTTGTCTAATGCAGGTGACCTTAACCTCGGCGACCTTCAGAACACCGGTCTTGAATTCAACTTGCTTACCCGCCCCGTCGTGACCCGTGACTTTACTTGGTCGAGCAATATTAACGTGGCTTGGAACAAGAACAAGATTACCCGACTTGCTGACGGAGCCGACTCCACTACCGGCGGTATAGGTAATGGCGTAAATGTGCAAAAACATCAGGAGGGCTTCCCCGCCTACAGCTTCTGGGTATATGAGCAGGTATACAATCCTGACGGAACCCCGCTCGAAGGAGTATTTGTTGACCGTAACGGTGACGGAGTGATAACACCCGATGACAAGTATCTGTACCACAGCAAGGATCCGGCAGTGACCTTGAACTGGCAGAACACATTCAACTATAAAAACTGGGACTTCGGTTTCTCACTCCGTGCAAGCATAGGCAACTGGGTTTATAACCGTAACGAGTCTAACAATGCGTTTATTTCGGCCACTTCGACAGCGCCGTTGAGCAATCTGCTCAATAACGTATATCTGTGGAAGAGCACACGTACAACCGAGCTTATCACAAGTGATTACTTTGTCCGTAATGCAAGCTTCTTGCGTTGCGACAATATAACTATCGGCTATACTTGGCCTGAACTGTTCAATCAGATGCGTCTGCGCCTATACGGTGCCGTACAGAATCCGTTTGTAATCACCAAGTACAAAGGGCTTGATCCCGAAGTATTTAACGGTATAGACAATAATATCTATCCGCGTCCCGTAACATTCTCGATAGGTGTCGTGGCATCGTTCTAAACTGAAATAATACAAAAGTTATTAACAGATTCAGAATTATAATTATGAAATTATTCAAATATATTACTATAGGTGCGGTGACTCTGTCTATGTCCGGGCTTGTATCCTGTGTCGATGACCTTGACCTTACACCCACCGACCCCAATACAAAGACCGAACTTACCACCGCCGATGAGTGGAACGGCTATTTCGGTAGTCTGTATGGAAGCTTTCTATATGTAGGCAACCTGTCAACATCAGACGGTGGTGCCGGTACTTTTATCCGCTGTCACTGGAATCTTCAGGAGATAACCGCTGATGAGGCCATTGTATCAAACAAGTGGAATGACCCCGGTTATGTGGCTCTGAATTTCAACACATGGCTAAACGATAACGAGTGGGTGTATGCCGCATTCTCGCGTGAGTTCTACACCGCACGTCAGTGCACCGAGTTTCTTGACAAGGCTGATGGTGCCAAGAGCGTGCTCTCAGAAGAGGAGGTAGAGGCCATGAAGGCCGAGGCCCGCGTACTGCGTGCTTACGCTTACTATTGCATGATCGACCTTTTCGGCCGCGGTCCGTGGGTACCCGGTACGGCTACAGGAGCCACACCTCCCACTTATGACCGTAAGCAGCTCTTTGACGCTACCGTCGAGGATCTTGTTAATGTTATAAACGAAGGTCATGTGCGCCCGGCCGCTACACAGACGTATGGCCGAGTATCGCGCGAAGCAGCCTATATGCTTCTTGCCAAACTGTATCTGAATGCAGGTGTATATACCGGTACTCCGATGTGGAGCGAATGTGCTGACGCTTGTAAGAAGATACTTGACACTATAAATACTCTTGCGCCTACTTACAAGTATCTTTTCTGTGCTACCAATGACCGTTACGTCGGTAACGGCGAGATTCTCTGGGCCGTGCCGCAACAGGTAGGTTCTATGGAGACATGGGGTGGTACTACCGGACTTACTGCCGGTGCATTTATCGAAACTATTCCGGAAGATGTACTTCTTAGCCTCGGGGCACTTTATGAAAACGGTACCGTATGGTCAGGTTACCGCATGCGTCCCGAGTTGTCTCTTGCTTTTGATCCTGCCGACAAGCGCCGTCTGATATATGAAGGTCAGTTCAATGTAGGAGTCGAGGATCTTGACAATTATGATGTTGACTCTGACGGATATATGTGTATAAAGTATACCTATACTTCTGAGGATGATTATTATAATACTGCCGGAGTGAAACGTACATCGCAGGTTTGCGACGCTGACTACCCCGTATTCCGTCTTGCCGATACATACTTGATGTTGGCGGAGTGTCAGCTCAATGGTGTTGAGTGCAATGGCAAGCAGTATTTTGACAAGGTGCGTGAACGTGCCGGTCTTGCTCCGGTAGCTCTTAACGCTGAGAACCTTCTTAAGGAGCGTCAATGTGAGCTTTACTGGGAAGGACACCGTCGCAGCGACCTTATCCGCTTCGGCAAATATACCGGTTCGGTTTATAACTGGTCATGGAAGGGTGGCGTTTATGAAGGTGCCGCTGTCGACAGCTATCGCTCTGTATTCGCCATACCTTACCAGTATGTGGCTACCGTGGGTCAAAACCCCAATTATTAATCAGGATTGTTAAAGTCTAAAATTTACGAGAAATGATGAAAAAACTATCGATATTTTTCGCTGTCGCAGCGTTAGCTCTCGGCTTTACAGGCTGTAAGGACGACGACGATCCTGTATATCAGGAGCCTACCGACGCTACGGAATTTAAACTGAATACTCCGGCATTTGCCAATCAGCTTTATCAGCTGTCGCCTGACGGGCTGATGACGTTTACTGTGGAAACGCAGCCCGATTACGGCTTTGTGGCTTCCGTCCAGTACAGTGCCGAGATTTCGCTTGATAAAACCAATGTTTATGCCGTAACTCCCGACCAACGTACAAATACCGTCATGACTGTAAAGGAAAATGACATAGCTACCGGTATGTGTAATCTTGCCGGCATCACCGACCGTGACGGTTGGGACGCCAATCCTACGGCACAGGGCGTACAGAAGCTGTATGTACGTGCCGTGGCCCAGCTCGCCGGTGTGGAATCGAGCCGTGTTGTATCCAACTGGGTTGAGCTTCCGCAGGTGCAGGGCTTCTTTGCCATACCTTCACCGGGATTTATCTACTTCATCGGTGCCGCGAGCGGTTGGCCAACGCCTGCTCCTGAAAGTGCCGCCGCGCTTGCCGACTGGCGACTCTGGGAGAGCGAGAATGCTATTGGCTCCGGTATTTACTCCGCAGTATTTGATATCCCGGCCGGACAGGCACAGTTCCGCTTCTATACCGAACTTACCAAAGAGGGTTGGGATAACAAGACCGCCTCTCTCGGTGCCCGTGAGGCAAATGACGACAATGAAGACATCACTCTCACCGACGGTACATATCAGGGAAGCTATGTAATCGGTAAAGGTAACTGGCAGATACCCGACTGGACAGAGGACGGCAAACTGACTATTATTGTCGATACCAACAACAAGACCGTTCAGTTTACCAAAGGCGCCCAGCAGGTCTATACACCCCACTATGTTTATATGGTAGGTAATCCTGCCGGTTGGGCAGAACCATCGGCTTCTAATGCAACTGTATATGATCCATGGCGTCTTGCCGACTTGACAGAATCAGGTATATATAAGGAAACATTTGATTTCCCGGCCGACACATGGGGAGAAGATAAGACCAACACGCTTTATTGTCGTTTTTATAAGGAACTGACGGGTTGGGGTGCCGCACAATGGGCTTCGACTACGGGCGAAGATTTCCCTGTCACATCAGGCGTTGCAGTAGCCACTGCTGAAGGCGAAGGATGTTTCAAGATGGAAGAGGCCGGAGGCCATAAAGTGACAATTACTCTTGATACGACCGTCGAACCGGCTACGATTAAGTTCGAGTACGCCGATTGATATTCTTTTCGCTATGTCGGAGAAAGCTCCGGCATAGCGGATATAATGATTTTAACTCAAAAATTGCTTTAAATCGATATGAAGAAATTAGCATTATATTCATTGATGGCGTTTGGACTGGTTTTCGCTGCTTGCGACGAAGTTGAGGACGCTACGGGCACTCCCGTGGTTAATCCGGAAGAACCGGCCTTTGAAGCCTCCAATGTCACGGTGACCAATTCGACTATTGCCGATGCTGTCATTGATTTGTCGACATACATGACCGAGACACCCGATCCCGAAGAGCCTGATGCTCCCGATGCCGCACCTCAGGCTGTCGATCAGACTCCTATCGAAATCGCCGCTGTGGAGGTAAAAGATCTCCCCGAGGGCTATACTCTTGCATTCACCATGCAGATGGCAAAAGATGATACATTTGCCGATCCTGCCGAGATCCCGGCAACATATGCCGACGGCAAGGTGTATGTTATGCCTGAAGATGTGGAGAACGGTTATTGGGAGAAGATTACACATAGCCCCAAGGAGCGCGCTGTTGCTGTACGTTATGCCGCTTATACTGTAAATGAAGAGAATCCCAACTTGAACCGTGTGCGCATCGGCGGTCCGGACTTCTTCTATGGTCCGCTGTCGGTGAAGATACTGCCGCTTAACCGTCTGACTATAAGCCCTACTTATTATCTTGTGGGCACTGCCAACGGATGGGATTGGAATGCGGGTATTCAGTTTGAGCACTCCGATGCCGATGTATATGACGATCCGGTATTTGTCATCAAGAATATCGACGTTGACGAAGCTACAGCTGAAAACGGCTGGTGGTGGAAGATTATCCCCGTGAACGGCAAGGAGGAAAACGTAATCGGTGTTACCGTAAACGGTGACGATGCCCTTGAAGGTTCGCTCAATGACAAGGCTCCTGAAGCAGGTGCGCTGAGAGAGGCCGGTCGCTGGAACTTCTACATCAACATGGAGGAGATGACCTATCGCTTCGAGAAGGTGCCCGCTGTGCTCTTCGTGCCCAATAAGATCAACGGCTGGACCGATGCCGGTATCGTGTACAGCGATGATTACACCAATTATCAGGGACTTGCCGGTATCAATCCCGGTGACGGCGGCTTCAAATTTAAGACCGAAGCCGGTGTATGGTACGGAGCCGGTGCTGAGGCCGGTACTTTGAGCACAGACGGTGGTGCCGGTAATCTCGGCGGTTCTGATATGGGCCCGACAGGTCTGTATTATCTGACCGCCAATACCGAGGATCTGACCTACACTTACGAGGCCATAAGCAGTGTGGCTCTGATCGGTAATGCCACTCCTGCCGAATGGGATCCCGCGGCTGCCGTTGAGATGACTCCGAGCGCCGACTTCGAGACATGGACCCTGACAACCCATCTCAAAGCGGGCGAGTTCAAGTTCATGACCGAACACAGCTGGGACAAGCCCAACTTGGGCGGTTCTGTCGATGACCTTCGCTTCGGAGCGGGCAACTGCAAATTTGAAGGCGCCGAAGGCGACTACGTCATCACCCTCAAACTCGGACAGTTCCCCTACAGCTGCACCGTAGAGCCCAAGTAATCATACTTACCCCGTATAACAGAGGCCGCGAATCATCAAGGTTTGCGGCCTTTGTCGTATATCGCGGTGCGTAGCCGGGAGTATGGCCGTCGGGGTGATGTGAATGGGGCCCATATAGGGGCAATAAGGAGGGAATAAGCACGAGCCTTTCAGGCTCGGAGAGCTGATTTGCCCTACGTTCCGGGCACTGCGTACCCGGCTTACGCGGGGCATGAGCCCGTGCGGGCTCACAATTGCGGACATCATCGACGTATCAACCATGGAGAGAGGGACCTGTGGAACGGAACTGTACGGCCATGAGGTATAGAGCCTGATAAGGCTCCTGCCTGACGTTAGCCGGTGACAAGGCGCCCACAGGCCGACGCAGTCTCCGGTTGTGGATCGGGAATACCCATTGGAGTCTGTAAGGACTCATGCCTGTATGGACAATAAGGGGAGAATAAGAGGGCGTTTAATAATAATTGTTAAAGCAGAGTGATGTATCTTTTAGATAAATTCCTGACAGTGAAGAAGGAGCATAGCGGGCTATGTGACCGATGAGCGCAGGAATTTAACAAAAGAGACATCAAGGCGACGGTAATTTAAAATCATTAACAATGAAAACAATATTGAGTATAACAACAATAAAACAGAAATCACCTTATAGCCCGAAACTTATGGGCGTATTCTGCCCTTTGCCTCAGTTGCATAGCCCGCTATGCTCCTTCGGTGCAGAGCAGAATCCATCCCATAATTTTCGGCTCTGCTTTAACAATTATTATTAAACACCCTCTAAGCACGAGGTGTACTTATCAACCGCTTTTTTGCATTGACTCCCGATCAGCCTAATCTGCTTCGTTAATGTTTTAAAGTGAGGCTGTAGCGGTATTGGCGGCCGGGGAGCCATCGGTGATCGGCTACGCCTTCGCCGAGCCAATAAAGGGCTGCGGCGTAGGAGCGGTCGCCGGTAAACAATTGGTCGTAAGGAGTTGTTGCGTCGGGCCATATTGTCGCTCCTGTGGCCGGGTCTATGACGCGGTATGCCACTTCTATTCTCGCACCGCCCCAGTTGCCTTCGATGGGGCCCAGTTCCGACGGGATGAAGAAGTTTATACCGCTGCCGTCAATGTCGGTGTAGCCGGTGTTGAGTACAAGATGGTCGGGCGAAGCCTCAAAAAGTGTATAGTTGGCGTCGGCGCCCCATGATGTCCAAGTGCCTGTGATGTCGTTGTCGGGCCGGGTGGTGGCCTTGGGCAGGTAATAGTAGCCGCTTGTAGGAAAGCCTTTGAGTGATATTTTTTTTACGATTATGCGGCTGTCGGGATTGTCCGAACGTATCCTGACCGATACGTAGCTTAGTATGTGGCGGAAGTTGAGGCGCAGTCGCGATGAGGTCTGTATGGCGTCCAAGCAGGTCGATATGAGTATGTCGTGCTTGCCGTCAAGTTGTGTTACCCTTATGACATTCTCCCAGCTTAAATTTATCTCCAGAGGTGTGTCGGCCGGACTTACCGCGTAGAAATCTACGGGTGTTTCAGGCCACATGACCGCCGGAGAATAGTGCCAGCTGTTGCTGCCTGTTCTCACGACGGTCACATGGTCCATTATGGGTATACCTCCGGTGTAGGCCGATACGGAAAATTCGCTGATGTTTTCTGTCGTTACGATACCGCGTTCGCTTTCGGCATAGAAAGTTATGTAGGGCGACGGCTCGTCGGCCGGATCGCTTTTACACGCGGTAGTCGCCAACAGAGCGAGTGCCGCAGCAGCCGATGCCGTGAAGTGCGCAGTCATGACGGTTAAAGCATGTCGGGCGCATCATCGTAGTTCTGATAGTCGTCGACGGTTATGTCAAAGTCGATTTTGCCGGAGCCGTCCTCGGGTACGTCTATTTTAAGCGTATAGATGTAGCGTCGGCCGGTGTCCCATGACGTGATGACGGCGGTCTTGAGCGGGAATACTATATAGGCCGCTCCCGTCGAGGCGTCGTAGTTGGCGTCGCTCTTGGCGGGCCATATCTTTGTGTCGGAACTTTCGTCAAATATCTCGCAGAGCAGTTTCACGCAACTTCCTGTATAACCGTCGGTGGTCTTGACAGCTTCCTCAAGGGGCTGCGGTATTGCGAAAATGTAGCCGGTGTTGTTAGGTATGGTGTCCGGCTTTGCGTCGTTCAGGGTTATGGATGACGGGTCATTGTAGATCGGTATGCTTTCCGTGTACTTCAGGTCGCTCCATGTGCCGCGGGTCTCGTCGGTGGTTATGTCGGTTCCGGTGGTTTCTTTCGGGAAGTCAAACGAGCCGATTGACTTTATGCCGTCGAGCGACAGACCGTGTATCACTATCTTTATGTCATCGCGTTTACGCACACACTTGAAGTTGACCTGCGATAGCGAGTGACGGAAGTTGACAACGAGCTGATTGTTGCGGACATTGGTGCTCGTACGGCTTTCGTTCATGTTTACGGCGTAAAGCAGGTCGGTCTTGCCGGTGTTGATGAAGTCAGGTATGTGTGGATTGTCGGGGCTGTTCTGCGTTGCCGTCTTGATGGTCGGGCTTATCGAGAAGAAGTTGAGCGAGCCTTCCACCGGCCAGTATATGACGGGGGTGGATGACCATTTATCGCCTATCCTCACTACCTCGACGCCGTTTTCGCCCATGTAGTGCTCGCCGTCGGCAAACGCCCACACCTTGAAGTTGTTGATGGTGGCAGTGGTGGTGACCGTGCCTCGTGCCTTTGGTACGGTGGCGGTAAACGCTATTGCCTGATCGGTGACAGGCACATTGTCCTCATCATGATTGTCGGAACAAGCTATGGCTGACATGGCGATAGCTATAGCCAATGTGGAGATTTCCCATTTCATAATTATGATGTTTTATGTAAGAACTTGGATTTAATCGTATTTGTGAGATTATAACATATGAGTCAATTGCTAAGTTCGATTTCTATGGTCTCCCAGTTGTCGACATCCACCCCTATGCCCCCTTCTCCGCCGGGGTCGGAGGAGTCAGGCTCGGGCAGGTCTATACCATTGACCGTTATTTTCACGTCAAGCGGGTCAGGTGCTTCGCGCACCTGTCGGGTCACATCGAAGTCATAGCAGTACTTCTTGCCGTCGGTAAGCCAGAAAAAAAGCTGCAGCCTACAGCCTGACTGCGGGTCGTCGACGTATCCCCATGTATGGAGTGCTCCTGCGGCCGATGTGCTACCCGTCGTACGCAGTGCTCCGGGCACTGTCACCGCTTCGTCGCCCTTTACGGCTCCGACAAGATATATCTCGCCTGCCAGTCCGGTGACGGCCGCGCACATGCGTGCTACACCTTCAAGGCCCGTTATGCCGGTAACCGTGTAGCTGTAGCGTGCCACTACCGCTGTAGGACGGAACAATGTCGTGGCGTCATTGACGACAAGTGCCTCGGTGGTGTAGAGCCACAGCGGATCGGGCTGAGCGAGTACACGCTGCTCGGCGTCGGCGCGCGATTTGGGTTCCGGACCGTACCACGCTTCCGTCAGCCCGTCAAACAGGTTGCCTTCGTGTGTATATGCTTTGCAGGCGAAGAAGTTGTCCGTGTTGCCGAAGTTCAGACTGCGGGTGTCATTGTTGTAGGTTATGGCACGGGCGGGGCCTTGCGGTGCGTCGATATGTCCGCCCGTTGGGCGCAGATCGTATCGCCACGGCATGTCCTCCGCCTCGACATCATATATGAACACGGCCATGCCTTCGGGCTCGGCATGGGGTGCTTGGCTCCAGTCATATAGGACCTCGATGTCGTGCATGGGTACGTCGGGAGTACACTGACAGTGCTTGTCGCACGGTCCGCATGACGCCACAGCAGTGGCAAGTCCCGCCAATATGTAGACAATCCCTCTCATCGGTTATATAACATATGCATGAATGTATAGGTTTGTAACTGCAAAATACAAAAACGGCGTGATTCTTAAGTGTTAAATGTTAATATAGTTAATAATATTTAAAATGGGGGGGGTATGTTAATGATATTTAAAAGAAATAGCGCTATCTTTGTCCGAGAAAACTGAATTTATGCAATAGGTTGCGTGCTAATTATGGCATTTTGTCAATTAAATAACTTAATTATTCACATTTTCAAAGTATGAAAAAGCTGTTTTTATTCTTTGTGGCATTTATGGCTGTCCTGACAGTCTCGGCGCAGACGATGCGCACCGTGACCGGACAGGTAGTCAGTGCCGCCGACGGCGAGGCGCTCATAGGCGCCACGGTAATGCCGATAGGGGGTGGACACGGTACTTCGACCGATATGTCGGGCGAGTTCCGTCTCTCGGTTCCCGATAATGTAAAAATCCTGCAAGTATCTTATGTGGGCATGGAGACGGTAAGGGCCGAGATAAAGCCCGGCCACATGACCATAGCACTCCGCAGCACCGACAACAGCCTCGACGAGGTTATGGTCGTAGCCTACGGTACAGCCAAGAAGTCATCGTTTACAGGTGCAGCCTCGACCATCTCGTCGTCTACGATTGAGAAACTTCAGGTGTCAAATGTCAGCAAGGCTCTCGAAGGCGCCGCTCCCGGTGTTCAGGTGGCCATGCAGTCAGGTCAGCCCGGTACGAGCGCCACTATCCGCATACGCGGTATAGGCTCTATCAACTCGAGTTCCAATCCTCTTTATGTAGTCGACGGTATGCCTTACGAAGGCAACATCTCGGCCATCAACCCCAACGACATCGAGCAGATCAACGTACTTAAGGATGCCGCTTCTACCGCACTCTACGGTAGTCGCGCCGCCAACGGCGTCATCATGATCTCGACCAAGAAGGGCCGCGACCAGAAAAACAAAGTTACTTTCGAGGCCCGCATAGGCAGCAACTCGCGCGGTATACCCAACTACGACATCATGACCGACCCCGGTATGTGGATGACGACACAGTGGACCGTGCTCCGCAACCGCGCCATAGCCGGCGGCGCATCAGAAGCCGAGGCTGCGGCTCAGGCGTCGGCCAATCTGTACGGCAACGTGGGTTACAATCCCTATCGCTGCGACAACAACGCTATCGTTGACGCCAACGGCAATCTCACGAGCGCTCCGCTGCTCTGGAACGACGACTGGAGCGACGAAGCCATCAGCAACGGCCTCCGTCAGGAGTACAATGTAGCCGTTCAGGGCGGCAACGAGCGCGGCACCCACTTCCTCTCGCTCGGCTGGCTCGAGGACGAGGGCATCATCAAGAACTCCGACTTCTCGCGTCTGTCCATGCGTGCCAGCGGCGACTATCTCGTGACCAAGTTCTTCAAGATCAACGGCAATGTATCATACTCGCGCGGAGTGCAGAACAGCCTCAACATAACGGGGCTAAACAACTTCTCCAATACATTTGCTTTCATCCAGCAGGTGGCTCCGGTATATCCCGTCTATGCCTATGACGCCGACGGCAAGCGCATATACGCCGAGGACGGCTCTCCCGTATTTGACTTCGGTAGCGGACAGTACGGTACCCGCAAATATGCTCCCAACTCCAATGTAGTGGCCAGCGACAAAGCCAATCAGAACAAGGTACTGTCAGACAACTTCGCAAGCCGCTTCGGAGCTACACTCGACATATGGAACGGTCTGAAATTTCAGGCTAACGGCGGTTACGACGTCACCAATACCCAGCAGGACACCTTCATGACCCCGACATTCGGCGATGCGCAGAATGTCAACGGACGAGGTAGAAAGTACCGCACCCGTCTTGAGACCTACACCATCAACGAATTGCTTACCTACACCAACACTTTCGCAGGCAAGCATACTGTCGACGTGCTCGCCGGTCATGAGAACTACAAGATGAAGTACAACTATCTCAACGCATCAAAGACCAACTTCTTCGACCCGACCATCCCCGAGTTCAACAATGCTATCAACATGGACAACATATCGTCGTACACCGACACCTACACCGTTGAATCGTGGTTGGGACGACTGAATTATGACTATGACAACCGTTACTACTTCTCTGCCTCGGTTCGCGGCGACGGCTCGTCGCGTTTCGCCAAGGACAACAAATGGGGCACATTCTGGTCGGTAGGCGGTTCTTGGCGTCTGTCGCAGGAAGAGTTCTTCAAGGGTGTCACTTGGGTCGACAACATGTCTATCCGCGCAAGCTACGGTAGTGTCGGCAACGATGATATCTACTACCCGATGACCACATCAAGCAACTACTATCCCGCCAAGACACAGTACGGTGTGTCAAATTCCGACGGTCAGTTTGCCGTGTCCAAGTACTATGAAGGCAACCCCGACATCACTTGGGAGACCTCCTACAACTTCAACGCCGGCGTAAGCGCCCTGTTGTTTGACAACCTGCTCAATGTCGACATCGAGTACTTCAACAAGCGTACCAAAGATATGCTCTACAATGTGCCTCAGCCGCCGTCATCAGGCGTAAGCTACATCTCGCGCAATGCCCTCACCATGGTCAACCGCGGCGTCGAGTTTACGCTGACTGTCAACGTGCCGCTGCCCAAGGACTTCATCTGGAGCTGGACATTCACCGGCACACATTATAAGAATAAAGTTACTGACATACCCGCCGACAAGCAGGTAGAGGGCATAACTCACGACGCTTACTACAACATTCGCGAGGGTCGCAGTGTCTGGGATTTCTATTACTACCGTTTTGCCGGTCTTGACGATACCGGTCACGCCACATGGTACCGCGACCAGACCGACGATGACGGAAATGTGGAGATGGTGCCCGTGACTGACTACACCAAGGCCACCAAGTACTATATCGGTACGGCTATCCCCGACTTCCAAGGCGGCATAACCACCAACTTCGCGTGGAAAGGCATTGACTTCTCGATTGCCACCAACTATCAGATCGGAGGCGACATATACGACGCCATGTATGCCGGAATGATGCATGCCGGCAGTATGCAGGGCTACAACTGGCACAAGGACATCCTCAACGCTTGGACTCCGCAGAACACCAATACCGACGTGCCCGTGCTTGACGGCTCGCAGAACGCCAACACATTCTCCGACAAATATCTCATCGGTGCCGACTATTTCAATCTGCGCAACATAACACTCGGCTACTCGCTGCCTTCAGCTTGGCTGCGCAAGGCTTATCTCGAGAAAGCGCGTGTATATGTGGCCGCCGACAATGTGGCTCTCTTCTCGCGCCGCAAGGGTCTTGACCCGCGTCAGTACGTATACGGTCAGTCACAGGCCAACTACTCGGCTATCCGCACCGTGTCTTTAGGACTTTCGTTAACATTCTAATTCATAAACCGATATGAAACTATATAATAATATACTGTTAAAAGGACTTGCTGTCGGTGCGGTGCTCCTGACAGCCTCCTGCTCCGACGGTTACCTGAATACGTCGCCCAACGACTATCTTGACGAGGATGCCGTGTCGGGCGCCATGCAGAAAGACCCGTCAAAGGTGCAGGCCTATGTCACCGGCGCTTACTTCAATCTCTACTGCGGCGGCGATTATGCCACATCGCAGGACAATACGGGCTATGCGAGTCTGCGCTTCGCCACCGAACTTATGTGTGAAGACCTTGCCAACTATTACGGACTTAACATCGGTTACTTCGATTATCAGCTCGACTTCCGTCAGAGCAATTATCGCCGCACAGTGGCTACTTGGCGTCAGCTCTATAACGTCATCGACAACGCCAACACCATCATAACAATGCTCAAGCCCGCCGAGGGCGAGTCGCTTGCCTCGGCCAAGGCTGAAGCCATGCTTGGCGAAGCCTATGCTCTGCGTGCGTTCTGCTACTTTTGGTTGATTAACATATATCAGCAGCCTCTCAGCGTTGGTGCCGACCAGCCCGGCATACCGTTGAAGACCGACAGCGAGTATCGTCCCGAACGCGTGCCCGTGGGCGAGGTCTACACCCAGATACTCTCCGATATCGACAACGGCTACAAGCTTCTTGAGGGCAAAGGCTTCCACTCCGGTAAAGGCAGCCTGTCGGAGTACTCGGCCGCAGCCATCTATGCCAATGTGCTCATGTTTACCGGCAACTACGGTGAGGCGGCCTCTTATGCCGAGAAAGCCATTGCCGGAAGCTCGTTCAACACTACTGCCGACATGCTCGGCGGTTACAACTCGCTTGACATGCCCGAAGCTCTCTGGGGTTATCGTGTTAATGTCGAGACCACCTGCTTCTACGGTTCTTGGATGTCGGTTATCGACTGCTACAGCGACGGATATGCCGGCGGCGGATTTACCGTGCTTGGCGCATCGGACCTTGTCGACCATATAACCGACGGCGATGTGCGCAAGGGATGGTTCGGCTATATAGCCGACTATAACGAGGTCAGCGGCATTGACTTCTCTCTGCTTAAGGATGTGGGCGGCAGTGACTTTACCGTCTATCTGCCCAACAAGTACCGCGATGTATATGTTACCTCCGGCGGCACCGCGGAGCCCTTCACCTCTGACGTTATCTATCTTACCGCGGCCGAGATGTACTATGTTGCAGCCGAGGCCTACTACCTTGATAATCAGCCTGACAAAGCCAAGGCCAAGCTCGAGGAGATTATGTCTAACCGTAAGCCCGGTTACACCTGCTCTCTGTCAGGTGAGGCTCTCTACGAGGAGATATGCTGGCAGAAGCGTATCGACACTTGGGGCGAGGGCTGCCGCTACTTCGATACCAAGCGTCGCAACGAGACCATCGACCGCGCCAAGAGCGTGAACTATGACCCCTCGTTGGCGGCTATGGATGCCGTTACTTACTCGGCACGTGATTATCGTATGATTTACCAGCTTCCCACAGTGGAGATGGAAAACAATCCCGACATACCTGCGGGCGATAACAACAAGTAAGTATCACTTCGGTTACTCTCAAGTAACAACATAAATTCATACTACAAAAATTGACCTAAGGAGGCGCGTGATGTGAATCAGGCGCCTCTTGTTTTTTTAACATACACTAAAACACGCTTTAATCCGGTTATATGCCGTAAGTTAAGTCCCGGGAAATATGTTAATGCCCGATTGTGCATAAATCCTGCGTTTTACCGTCGTAACTTTGCGTCATCACCGGTTAACCCCGGCCATTATTAAACACTCTCTTAAAATAAACAGTTATTATGGACAACACACAATCAACCCCTGCGGGCGATCTGCCCGAAGTAAGTGAGCATGTCGAGCTGCGGCGTATTATAGAACATGATCCGAGAGCCGCCCATTTTATTGTGGACATTCTTTCCGGGGTGTCGGCCGATGAAGCTGTCGGCCGTCATTTCCCGCGCTCGGATGACAATGGCGACGCCATAGGCGAGGCTGAGCGGCGCGGTTATCTGCGCGGACTCAACGAGGTGGCCGAGGCCAAAATGGAGGAGCCGGCTATGTACGAGTCGCCCGATGCCCTTCTTGACACCGCTCCTCTGTCCCAATCAACATTTCTTTCCCGTCCACGCAAGAGCGTGTGGGACTAACCTTTTTTTCTAACCGATTAATATCTTTTTTAGCTATGGAAGCAAGAATCGTAACCGGAGCCGCAGGCTCACCCCATGTGATTGAATCACCGTTGACAACCCCCGTCACCAATGAAGTGGCACCCGACCTTTTGCTCGGCGATATTGACAGCCGCATTGTCAGGATAAGGCCGATGGCCACTCCCGTCGACCAGATATCGCGCCTTGCCCCGGCCCGCAAGTGCAAGAGTATGAAACTTGAATATTACTCTGTCGATACTCCTCCCGAAGTCAATACGCTTGCCGACGCGGTAGAGCAGAGTGCGTCGACTGATACGGCTCGCCTGACGCTTAACGAAAGCAATGTATTTTGTGTATCAGACACCGTGCTTGCCCCTGATGCGATGGTCAACGGACGTAAGATGAGCGTTATGATGTATGTGATGGAAAGCAAGGACGACGCCATTAAAGTGCGTGCCATAGGTGTACCTTCGGGTGTGCTTTTTCCGCAGCTTGATCTTGACACCAAGCTTGTGAGAATGGGGCGTGCGGCGGCCGAACTTGACGTGCAGACCGCCAATGCTCAGGCAATACCCGTGAAGTTGACCAATTACTGCCAGATTTTCAAGGCGCAGGTCGAGCAGTCTATGATGCAGCGTATGTCGGCAAAAGAGGTTGGCTGGACTCTGTCCGATCAGGAAGAAGTGGCGCTTATGGACATGCGCATGGGCATGGAGAAGAATTTTCTGTTTGGTGTCAAGCACCGTTTTGACAAGGGGCTTGATTATGGTGAGGTATTTATGACTGCAGGTATATGGAATCAGACCGACAATGACTTCACTTACACCAAAGGTCGACTCGACGCGCTTAAACTTGTGGCTCTTACCCGTAAGGCCTTTACCGGCAATGCCGGCTCCGCACGCAAGATTCTCGTGGCCGGTTCCGGATTTATCGAGGAGCTTAGTCGCCTCAATACCGTGAAGAGCTTGGGTGCCATAGAGACTGTGACCCGTTGGGGTATAGACTTCAAGGAGATACACACCAACTTCGGACGCCTCTATGTTGTGCTTAGCGAAGTGTTTGATATGTGCGGACATGCCGATGACGGTATGGTCATCGATCCTGAATATCTTCAGAAGTATGTGCATATACCGTTCAAAGCCATGCCTATCGATCTGTGCAGGAGCGGTCAGCGCAATACGGAGGCTGTGGTGCTCACCGAGGCGTCTTGCTTGGTATTGCGCTATCCTAAGGCCCACATGCGCATCATAGCCGTGCCTGACAGCGAAGCAGGCGGTGAGGTTGTGCCCGAGGGCCCCGGCGACGGCGGTGATGACAATCCTTTTGGTGAATGACAATGAAGTTGCATCTTACAGAAGCGCAATTGCTGCATGAGTGGCAATTGCGCGCTTTTCCCGAACCGGTCAATTCGGGTTGCGACATAACACGCGATGACGGTGTGGACCTTGAAGCTCTGCTGAGGGCGCGTATGCTTGACTGGTATCATGCGTTGCTTCACGATGCTCCGGTCGATATGCTGGCGCCGGTAGCGCTTGAGCTACCTATGACAGTCGGCGGCGACGGGGTAGGGCATGTGACATTGCCTGATAGCGTGGTAAGGGTGACGTCGGTTTCTGTCGGCGGTCGTTGTGCGGAGTTTGTTGTCGATGCCGGTTCGCGTAAGGCTCGGCTTCAGCGGTCACCTTACACACGTGCTACGGCCACTAAACCGGTAGCCGTACTGATCGGTCGGTGTATAGCTGTTTTTGTTGTCGGTCATGATTGCCGTGAGGTAAGTCTTCAGGCTGTGGTCGACGATGGTGTTACATTCAGTCTTGACGCTGCGGCGTTGAGCACCGTAAAGAGCTTTTACTAACGCATGATTACATGCACTGTCAATAATATGAAATTAAATGAATATGGATAACTATATTGAAGCGGCTTTGCAGGCTTGGAACAATGCGGCCGCTTTCAGGGAGCGCCGTCTGCGATATAAACGCTATACATTTGGCGACCAGTGGGGCGACACGGTGAAAGACTGCGACGGGGTGTGGCTCACCGAACGCAGATGCATGCAGGACAGCAATTATGTGCCTGTGACCGGCAATGTCATACGTCAGCTTGTCAAAGCGGCCGTGGGCTATTATCGTACGGGCAGGAAGTCGGCGGCCGGCGACAAGTATGAGAGTGCGGCTCCGGGTATAGCTGCCGATACGCGTACGTTTGAGGAGTTTCTCATTTCGGGTTGCGCCGTTCATTACATAAAGCGCGAGAACCGCGGCGGCGATATGGGTCCGTGGGCCGATATGCTAAATCCGGCGCGGTTTTTCACGGGGCCTTTCAGCGATCCTTACGGTGAGGATATAGAGATGGTCGGATATCTGCATGACATGTCGCTTCAGCGGTTGCTGATGCGGTTTGCTCAAGGCGATCGTGGAAAGGCGGCAAGACTCCGTGAGATATATGAAAATCCAGAGATGACCGCGTTTTCGCGTCCGTCAAGGCTGCTCGGAGCTTCGTGCAATGACTCTATCGAGTTTGGACGGTCCGATGCCGGTTTATGTCGCGTTATCGAATTATGGACCTTCGAGCTGAACGACCGTATGCGTTGCCATGACCTTGAGATGGGCCGGTTTTACTACATGCCCTCAGGAGCCAAAGCGAGTATAGACCGCTATAATCTTGCGCGCAAGAAGATGAAGCGTATGCTTGTGAAGTCGAAGTGGGAGATGACGGGCGAGTGGGTATGCCGCTTTTTTTCACCTGACGGGCAACTGCTCGGAAGCCGCAAGGCGTCGCGACATCCGTTTGTATTCTGTTTTTATCCGTTTATCGACGGAGAGATACACTCCTTTGTCGAGGAGCTTATAGAGCGCCAGCGTACGGTAAACCGTCTTCTTTCGCTCAATGACCGTGTGCTGTCGACGGCGGCGAAGGGAGCATTGTTATTCCCCGAAAATCAGCTTGCCAAAGGCATGTCGGCAAAAGAGGCCGCCGAACAGTGGGCATCGCCAGACGGGGTCATACTTTACGAGGCTATTGCGGGGCTTCCGGGGCCGCAGCAGGTTATGAGCAGCTGCGGCGATCTCGGTATAGACCGCTTGCTCGACCGGGAGATGCTCATGATGGAGCGGGCAAGCGGAGTGAACGACGCCATGCGTGGCGATGCACCCGGCGGCATCGCTTCCGCTTCGCTCTATGAGAGCCGTCGCGAAAGTGCCAGAGCCGTGATGAGTGACTTGTTTGATACGTTTGACTCTTTTATCGCTCGACGCGACCGTCTGTTATGCTCCGGATTATGATACTGATTGTGGCGATGCTGGCACTTTCGTGTGCACGCACCGTCTATCGGCCCGTCGACTCGGTAAGCCGCGACTCTGTATATCGTGTCAGCGACCGTGAAATGTTGTATTATGTGCTTGATAGTGTGAGTGTGGACTTGACGGGCGATACGGTGCGCGAAAACCGTACTCGCGTCATACTTCGTGATATCGCTTCTCGCGATACTCTTTACATGGAGCGTGGCGACACTATAGTCATGGTCCGTGAACGGAATGATGGCATAATCCGACGCTTCTCGCGCTATATACTGCCTGTAACCGGAGGAGTATTGCTGTCGCTGCTCCTCATCCTGTTGTTGCGCCGTCGCCTTCGTTGACCCGTAACGATCCTATATAAAAATAGTTTAAAGTTCGGGGTTTAAGGCCGCGGATATATTATTGCTATATCCGGTTCGCCTTAAATCCCGACATTCAACAAGCTATGGTCTAAAAGTTATTATTATAATTACAACAGATTGATGCCGGCGGCCTTGCATGCCTCGACCTGCTCTTCGGGCCATATCGAAGCCTGAACCTCGCCTATGTGGGCTTTCTGGAGGATGAACATGCACAGACGGCTTTGGCCTATACCGCCGCCTATCGATAGTGGTAACCGGTTTTCGAGCAGCGCTTTGTGAAATTTCAGATTGCTGCGTTCGGTACAACCGCGTTGTTCGAGTTGCTTTTTCAGTGATTCGGGACTTACGCGTATGCCCATCGACGAGAGTTCAAACGATGATTCAAGCACCGGATCCCAGAATATGAGGTCGCCGTTTAGTCCGGTATAACCGTCGGAGTTGGGCGTGATCCAGTCGTCGTAGTCGGGTGCGCGTCCGTCATGAGGCTCTCCGTCGCTTAGCGGAGCGCCTATGCCGATAAGAAATATGGCTCCGTACTCTTTGGCGGCTTTGGCCTCGCGTTCGCGTGGCGAGAGGCCGGGGTAGCGCTGCAGAAGCTCCTCGCTATGGAGGAATGTGAGTTTCTCGGGCAGTACGGGAGTGATATGAGGAAATTGACGGTAGATGCGCTTTTCAATCTCGCGTACTACATTGTATATCTTCTCGGCTGTCGATTTCAGATAGTCGAGATTGCGGTCGGCTTCGGTTATGGTCTTTTCCCAGTCCCATTGGTCTACATAAAGCGAGTGCAGGTTATCCAGCTCTTCGAAAGTGCGTATGGCGTTCATGTCGGTGTAGAGGCCAAATCCCGGTGCTATGTCGTAGGCTCCGAGCTTGGCGCGCTTCCACTTGGCAAGCGAGTGTACTACTTCGGCTTTGGCTCCCCCCATGGCGTCAATGGTAAAACTTACGGCGTGTTCCACCCCGTTCAGGTCATCGTTAAGACCCGTACCCGACAATACAAAGAGCGGAGCGGTGACGCGGCGCAGATTGAGTGCGGATGCGAGTTCGGTCTGGAAGCCTTCTTTGATAGTCTTGATTGCTATCTCTGTTGTCTCGGGCAGCAGCTTCTGCTTGTATTTGGCTGGAATAATAAGACTCATTTCTTATGTCATTATGTTGTTTAATGATGCAAATGTAAATCAAATATTTTATATATGCAATATTTTTGCGGCAAAATGATGCATAATTTTCAAAATTTAGAGCATTTAGTCTTGTCGCTGGTGCATGTGCGACGCACTCGTTTGTTAGCGGATTAACATATCGTACCCACATTGACAACATTGCTATCGCCCTATATACAGCCTGTTAAAAAAATACTTGCTAATTTTGTATAACCTAAAATACCTATTTATAATCAACAAAAATTGAGAGCAAACACAGATATGAAAAAATTCTTGCTTATGGCGGTTTTTGCTGCCGTGGTGGCGATGTCGATGAGTGCGGCCGACAGCCGTGCGGTGAGTTTCAACGATGGATGGCGGTTTATGCTTGGTGATTCTGATGCCTTGGCCTCACCCGGATTTGACGACTCTTCATGGCGTAGCCTTGATCTGCCCCATGATTGGGCCATAGAGGGCGATTTCAGTGAGGACAATCCCTCGGGTACAGGCGGTGGCGCGCTTCCCGGAGGCATAGGGTGGTACCGCAAGACCTTCACTCTCCCCGGTCTTGACAGGAACTCGCGCGTCTATGTCGACTTTGACGGAGCCTATATGAACACCACGGTATACATAAACGGTCATGAGCTGGGCACACGCCCCTACGGCTATGCATCGTTCAGCTATGACCTGACACCCTATCTTAAAAAGGATGGCGAGAATGTTATTGCCGTTAAGGTTGATAATTCCGATCAGCCCAATTCGCGTTGGTACTCCGGTTGCGGCATATACCGCAATGTGTGGTTGCGCCGGTTGTCGCCCGCGCATGTGGCTCAATGGGGCAGCTATGTCGTGCCTCGCAATGTCACTAAGAACTCCTCTGACCTTTCGGTCAGCACTACTGTCGACAATACATCAGCCAAGCCCGTATCGCTTCGTCTCGATACACGCGTTGTCGACGGCACCGGTGCGGTAGTGGCCTCTTCCTCGGCTCCGCTCTCTGTGGCCGCCGACTCTTCGGCGGTGCTGACTCAGGAACTGCATATTGATAATCCGCGGCTATGGTCATTGACCGATCCCGCACTGTACAAGGTGGTGACCGACATTGTCGAGGGCGAAAAGGTCGTTGACAGCTACGAGACGGTTACCGGTCTGCGCTCGATAGCGTTTGACGCTGAAAAAGGTTTTTTCCTGAACGGCGAGAATATAAAGATCAACGGGGTGTGCATGCATCATGACCTCGGTGCTCTCGGGGCGGCCGTAAATACCCGTGCTATTGAACGGCAACTTCAGATACTTAAAAACATGGGCGTAAACGCCTATCGTGCTTCTCACAATCCGCCGGCTCCCGAAGTGCTCGCGCTATGCGACAGTATGGGCATTCTGGTCATGGACGAAGCCTTCGACATGTGGCGCCGTCGCAAGACCGAACGCGACTATGCGCGCTTCTTTGACGAGTGGTATGAGCGCGATCTTACTGACCTTGTGGTGCGTGACCGCAATCATCCATCTATAATAATGTGGAGTATAGGAAATGAGGTGCTTGAGCAGTGGAGCGATGCCGCAGCCGATACACTAAGCCTTGAAGAGGCCAATCTTATACTGAATTTCGGACATGGCAAGGAGCAGCTGGCTCAGGAGAGCGACTCGATGTCAGTCAATTCGTTGCTTACACGTCGTCTTGCCGATATTGTACGTAGTCTTGATCCCACACGCCCCATAACCACCGGCAACAACGAGCCTGACCCCGGCAATCACCTGTTTAAGTCGGGTGCTCTTGACATTATAGGATTTAACTATCATGACGCTTGGTATGACGGGGTGCCTGAAAACTTCCCCGGAAAGCCTTTCCTCGGCACAGAGACCGTATCGGGCCTTATGACCCGCGGACACTACAAGATGCCGAGCGATTCTATAACCATTTCTCCGTTGCGGTGGGACATACCGTGGAGCGATCCTTCTTTTGCATGTTCTTCTTACGACAACCATCATGTGCCGTGGGGCACGACGCATGAAAACTCACTCCGTCAGGTGCGTGACCGTGATTACGTGATGGGGCAGTTCATATGGACCGGCTTTGACTATATCGGCGAGCCTACACCATATGGTTGGCCGGCGCGAAGCTCATATTTCGGCATAGTCGATCTTGCCGGTTTCCCGAAAGATGTATATTATATGTATCAGAGCGAATGGTGCCCCGACAAGACCGTGTTGCATCTCTTCCCGCACTGGAATTGGAAGCCGGGACAGGAGGTCGACTTATGGGCTTACTATAACAATGCCGATGAGGTGGAGTTGTTTGTCAACGGTCGGTCTAAAGGCGTGCGCAGTAAGGGCCCCGATGATTTTCATGTCATGTGGCGCGTACCTTTCGAGCCGGGAACGGTAAAGGCTGTCAGCCGTAAGAACGGCAAGGTAGTGGCCGAGCAGGTCATTAATACCGCCGGCGATCCGGCGCGCATACGTCTTATACCTGACCGTATCGACATAAAGGCCGACGGACGCGACTTGAGCTTCGTGACTGTCGAGATCCTTGACAAGGACGGCAACATATGTCCTGAAGCCGACAATGAAGTGACGTTTGAAGTGACGGGAGCCGGACGTAACGAAGGTGTCGACAACGGCAGCCCCATATCGCTTGAGCGTTTCAAGGCCGACCGGCGCAAGGCTATGGCCGGCAAGGTTCTGTTGATAGTGCGCAATGACGGCACTTCCGGCGCTATAACTGTAAAAGCTACATCGCCCGGACTCACCCCGACATCAGTTGAGCTTCGCGCTCACTGATATTGGGCCCGTTTGCCTTATCGGCCCTATGATACTATCAGTACGGCTATCATACCCCATATGACAAGCAGTATATTGCTTACAGCATAGGTTATTGTGTATCCCATTGCCGGCAGTGTGCTGCCGAGCGTCTCCTGTACGGCTCCTAACGATGCCGTGCAGGTGCGTGTCCCGGCGCAGCATCCGAGGGTGATGGCCGGGTGAAACTTGAATACCTTGTGACCGAGCCATAGACCGAACAATAGCGGAAGCGACGTGCCTATGGCTCCGACTACAAGCAGCATGGGGCCCACCTCTTTTATTCCGGCTATGAACGACGGCGCTGCCTCGATGCCTATCACCGCTACAAATACGTTAAGACCGAGATTGTTCATCAGCCATAGCGCGGACTCGGGAATATGCCCGAAAGTCGGACGCCTTGAACGCAACCATCCGAATACCAGCCCCGCTATAAGCGCTCCTCCGCTCGTGCCGAAGCTGACCGGAATATCGCCGAACATGATGGTGACGGCTCCTATGACGCCGCCGACAAAGATGGCGAGGCCGACAAACATCAGGTCGCTGCTTGTCGTGGGCCGGTCCATATGTCCTATTCGCGATGCCGCCGACTTAAGTCGGGTGTGATGTCCGGTAAGAAGCAGTGTGTCGCCCTTTTCTATGGGTATGTTGTCTGATAAGTCTATTCGGTTGCCGTGGCGTGTGATGGAGTCTATTATTATACCATGCATGAATTTTTGTGCTACGAGTGTTGTCGCTGTCTTGCCGATGGCGCTGCGTTTGGTCACGAGCACGGGTATTTTCTCAAGCGGATATGATAACAGCTTCTCGTCCGATACTTCCGGGCCTATCATACCGTAGTCCTGCACTATGTATTCGCGGCGTCCGCATAGTACGGCCGTGTCACCTTGGCGTATTATACGGTCGGGTGTGGCGGTGTATATGCGTTTGCCTGATTTTATTCGGTCTATATATAGCGGCAATCCCTGTGCTTTGAAGTGGGCTTCGGTCTCCTTTACGGTCTTCCCTTGGGCGAAGAAGTCGTTTTCTACCTTATAGGCGCGGTATGCGGCGACACGCAGGGCGTTTACGCATGCCGGGTCATTCTCCCAAGAGTTTTCGTCGAGCTGTGCTTCAAGCTCTTTTGTCTGGTGCTTTACCTTCTCAAGACCTCCGAGCAGTTTGGGCCCGAAGTTGCCGATTATAATGACAGTACCGAGTGTGCCGTATATGTAGGTTACGGCGTAGCACACCGGTATTATCGACAATTCCCTCTCTTTCAGTGCGTCGGCTATCGGCAGACGGCTTATAGCGTCGCCTCCCACTCCCATAAGGGCCGAGCAGGTCTGTGAACCCGAAAACAGGCCCACAGTCTCGCCCGGAGAGTAAGAGAGCAGTAAAGCTATCAACAATGTGACTCCGAAGCAGCTCGAACCCATAAGTACCGCAAAGAGTACCTGTTTGAGTCCCGAGCCGCGCAGCGACCGGAAGAATTGTGGTCCTACACTGTAGCCGATCGAGAATAGAAACATCATGAAAAATACCGTCTTCAACGGCCCTGACATAGGTATTCTCAATTGCCCTACGAGTACTCCGGTAAGCAGTACCGCTGTCACGCTACCTATCGAGAATGACTTGTATTTTATCTTACCGATAAAAAATCCCGTTCCCACGGTAAGAAACAACGCTACCGCCGGATATTGCCTCAATATGTCGATAAATGCATCCATCCTCTTTTGATACTCGAAATAAGAACACATCAGCACCCGCAAGTGTTTTTATTGCATCACACAGTTTATGATGCATTTGTATTATGAGAGGATGGTTGGCCCGAATGGCCTTTAGTGTGTTATGCCTTGTGCCGGCTGTGGCGGTGTGGGGCCAGATGCCTATAAAGCTTTCGGTGGTGCCGGAGGTGGCGCCCGACTCGGCAGACGTGGCTTACTACGGGCGCCGGCATTTCTGGCGTGCCGCAGGCGAGGTGTTTGGCTTCAATATAGGGCTGTGGGCTTTTGACCGTTACATACAGCACGGCGATTTCGCATACATATCGCTCAACTCGATCAAGGAGAATTTCAAAAAGGGATTCAAGTGGGACAATGACAAACTCGGTACTAATATGTTTCTGCATCCTTACAACGGAAGCTTGTACTATAACTCGGCGCGCTCCAACGGCTACAACTATTGGCAGTCGGGGCTGTTCTCTATCGCCGGGAGTGCCATGTGGGAGCTGTTTATGGAGTGCGAGTATCCGTCGACCAACGACATAATCGCCACTCCGATAGGAGGTATGGGCATAGGCGAGGTATGCTACCGTGCTTCCGACTTTGTGCTCGACGACCGTGCGCGGGGCGGCGAACGTTTTGGTCGTGAGGCGGCGGCGTTTATCATATCGCCAATGAGGGGCCTGACGAGAATACTGACCGGCGACGCATGGCGCGTGCGTCCTACCTTTGGACGGGTGTTCGGCATCCCGAATCTCGCCATGGAGTTTTCACTCGGGGCACGTATGCTTCAGTACCGTCACGAGATACACGACATAAGCGCCGGAGCCGCTGCCGAGGTCAACATCGAGTATGGCGACCGTTTTGAGATAAAGAGTTCGGTTCCGTATGACTACTTCACTTTCCGCGGATGTCTTAATGTCATGAAAGGGCAGCCGTTTTTAAGTCAGCTGGAGATAAAAGGGCGTCTCATAGCCCGCGAGCTGCTGGAGCATCGCAAGTATCGTCTCAGCGTAGGATTGTATCAGCACTTCGATTTCTATGACTCCGATACCATATCGACGCGCTCTTCGAAGGTGCCCTACAAGCTCGGTATTCCGGCAAGCCTCGGTTGCGGAGTCATGTTTCGCGATATAGAGCGCCACCGATGGGTGTTTGACGCCTTTGCCCATGCCAACGCTGTCATTCTCGGGTCGGTGTTGTCCGATTATTACGCAGTCGACTGCCGCAACTACAATCTTGCGAGCGGCTTCTCGATAAAGGGCGGTGCCAACATGGTCTTTGACAAGAGCCGTTTCTCCGTAGGTATCACCCATGAGTATTACCGACTATTTACATGGAAGGGCTATCATAAAAATACCGACCTCGCCGACAGCGATCCGCGTACCCTCGACGTGCAGGGCGACCACAGCGCCGCTTCGTTCAATGTCACGGAGCTACGTGCCGACATGAGGCTGTGGCGCAAGCTCTATATGACTTTTTCTTTCTCTCACTACCTTCGCTCTACCCACTACCGCGACTATCCTCACGTGACCTCTTCCTCGATAGCAGCCCGTCTGATGCTCACCTACAAGCTCTGAATAACGACTGAGGGCCGTACCAAAAAGTACAGCCCTCATATTGTCATACACTATGTCATGCTCAAGCACTGGGAGCATCATTGCTTTTGCCTTTGGTCTGTTGAACGACTTTGATTGTGCCGTCGGGGTTGTATTCGAGTTTGTCGACGCAAATTGAGCGCAGGTTGCCCTGCCCCGACAGGTCCTGATTGTGGTAGAATGCATACCATTCGCCGTTGTATTCCACGATAGAGCCGTGGCTGGTGTCGCAGCCGGTGGGTTCGAGATACACACCTTTGTATTCCCACGGACCGAGCGGGGAGTCGCTCATGGCGTAGCACAGACGATTGGCCCCGCGACCATTTTCAGCATGGTTGTCGGCATATGACAGGTAGTACTTGCCGTTGTACTTGTGGACCCAAGATGCTTCATGGAAGTCTTCAAGCCCGGTCATCTCCTGAAGTGAGTCGGCCAGTTCGACCATATTGTCTTTCAATGGTGCGCCATAGCATTTGCCACCGCCGCCGTAGTAGAAGTAGGCCTTGCCGTCATCGTCGACAAACACTGCGGGGTCAATGAGCGCGAAGCCACCCACGCCCTCCATCGGGGTAGCCATCGGAGTGAAGTCGCGGTCGGGATACTTGCTTGTAGCCACACCCACTTTCCAAGTCTGGTTCCAGTCGCTTCCGCTGGGGTGGGGGAAGTAGAAGTAGTATGTGCCGTCCTTGTAAGCGCAGTCGGGAGCCCACATGAAACCTCCTTCGGGACGTCCCCACGCCACTTGTTCGGAGCTGAGTATCTCGCCGTGGTCGGTCCAGTTGACCATGTCGTCGGTTGAAAATACATGATAGCGGTCCATAAGGTCGCAACCGCGAGGCGGATCAACGTCGTGTGACGCGTAGATGTAAAGGCGTCCGTCATCCCATACATGGGCCGACGGATCGGCAGTGTACATATGGGTTATAAACGGGTTGGGGCCGAGGACAACCTCTTTTTTCTCCGTCTGACAAGAGCATATGGCCGTAGCGCTTGCCAGTATACCGGCATAAATGAAAAATCTGTAGTTCATGATGATTGATAGTATTACGTGATTTAAATTGAATTATCTGACATCGAGGGCGGGACGGAAGCCGGATCGGCACCCCATGACTTGTTGGGTTTGCTGTCCATGACGAGCTCGAGTTTGCCTCCGTTCATTATGTCCTCATGGGATATCCACGGCTTGTTGTAGGGTTTGCCGTTGAGGGTCGCCGATTGGATGTATTTGTTGTCGTCGGAGCAGTTATGGGCCACGATTTCAAAAGTCTTGCCGTCGGCGAGATGCATTTTTATTTTATCGAACAAGGGGCTGCCGATATTGTATGCGGCCGTGCCGGGTGTGACAGGGTATAGGCCCATCATCGAGAAGACGACAAACGAGGTCATGCCTCCTCCGTCTTCGTCGCCCGGCAAGCCCATAAGGTCGTTGCGGAACCACTGGCGGAGCAGTTTGCGTATGCGCTTCTGGGTCTTCCACGGCTGGCCGGAGTAGTTGTACAGATAGGGCACATGCAGGCTCGGCTCGTTGGCCATGGAGAATTGGCCTACGTTGCCGGTGTGGTCGGGAAGTTGGGCGAAAAATTCGAATTTGCTCTTGCCGAGCGGCTCGTTGAACATGCGATCGAGTTCGTTGTTGAACGCCTCGCGGCCACCCATGAGGGTTATTAGGTCGGCTATGTTGTGGGGCACGTCCCAACGGTAAACCCATGCGTTGTTCTCTCCGTAATATTCGCGTGCTCCCATACCTCCCGAAAAGCGATAGTCAAACGGCTCTATGAACCGTCCGTCCTTGTCTTTGGGATGGAAGAAGCGGGTTTCAGGGTTAAAAAGATTACGGTAGTTAAGCGCCTTTGTACGATAATATTCGGCCGACGCCTTGTCATTGAGGTGATCGGCTATGCGTGACAGACACCACTGGTCGTAGGCGGTACCGAGAGTCACCGCTACAGGTTGGCGCTTCTCAAATGCATTTACTTCGGGCACGGTCTCTTTCTCGCCGGTAGCGAGAGCGGGTATGTATCCGTTTTTCTTGTAGAAGTCGTCAAGACTGCCTGCGGGCGCTCCCGACCATGGGGCGAGAGTCTTGTCCTCTATGCCCCGGCGGCATGCCTCAAAGGCGAGAGTCACATCAAAGTCTGTAAGTCCTTTGGCACATGCGTCGGCTATCGTGGCTACACCGTGATTGGAGTTCATGCGGCGGGTGTCGCCGGTTATTTCCGGGAATGTGGGCATCCACAGGCTGTCGGTCTGCTGTGCCATTCTCAGGTATGAGTTTATGATGTCGGTCTCAACTTCGGGTGCTATTAGTATGCGCAACGGGTGGGCGGCGCGGTATGTGTCCCATATCCAGTCGTCGGTATAGAAGGCTTTTCCGCCGTCCTCGTGTATCTGACCGTCCGATGCGCTGAAGTAGCGTCCATCCTCGCTGAGGCATACCGGACGCTCATGGGTGCGGTAGAGCGATGTATAGAATATGGTCTTGTCATTATCGTTCATGCCGTCGACCTCGATTTTGCCGAGAGTTTCGTTCCATATGTTTTTGGCGGCATCGGCTACTGAGTCCACGTCGTAGCATGACATCTCGCGGCGCAGATTTTTCTCGGCCTGATCAACGCTGATGAACGATATGCCGTAACGGATGTTTATTATCGAGTCGCTGTCGGCAAAGCGCATACCCACACAGGCATTTCGTCCCGAGGCCTCATTTGCGGCGGTGTCTACCGAACCGTCGCCTACTGTCATGGTCTCGACCGGAGTCTGAAGGCTCTCCATGTACAGATATACCTTGACATTGTTGTCAAGTTCCTGATAGCCTTTTACCGTGTTTTTGTCTACCGACACTTTGCCGCGGTTGGTATTGAGAAGAATATATGACGGTTGACCGCCTGTTGCTTTCAGCTCGTATACGGCCGACTGGTGCGAGGGGGCGAAACGCACTTCTGTCTCAGGCTCCTCAAGATACACCGAGTAGAAGTAAGGCTTCAGCTGTTCGTTGTCGAAGCCGTAGGCCATGACGGGTTTTATAGATTCGACGGGGCCGCGGTAGGGGGTCAGGTTGAACGCCGATTTCTCGCGATGATTGGTTACGGTTACCGGAAGACCGTTTACCTTGTCGGTGGTATAGTCATGGCGTTCGGGCACAAAGCGCAGCATGCTGTTGGGCAGATGCACGTTGGGAAACGTAGGTACCAGCAGGTGGCTTATGTTGCCGATGTAGGGGTTCACGTAGTCCACCGGAGTTTTTGTCTCCGAGGTGCCGCATGAATACAGCAGCATTGTGGCGAGAGCCACGGCTGAAGTGATACTGTTTATTATTTTCATGATTTAATGGTTATTGATTATTATTGTCGGGTATTGTCACATCCTTGGTGCGGTATTCGGGTGTCACTTGAAGAGATTTCACGGTCTTGCCTTTGGCTTTCGCGCGTACGGTTGTGTTGTCATGGGCATGGAGTTTGAAGTCTACTTCCCAGTTGTCGGGCAGAGCCTGAAGCAGCACTATGGCTCCGTCGACATTGTCGATCAGCATGTGCTGTACGGCCGTGGCGAGCACACCGCCGTTGTCAAGGTCGGGCACGTAGTCGCTGCCGGGTTTCCAGAAAGCGGGGAAGCGTACCTCGGGGTCGCGTGCGGTAGCGTTTTTAAGGAGTGCTTCCTCCATGAGCTGCGATTGTCCGAGTATGGCGGCCTGAATAGCGCACTGCGACCAGCAGTTGGAGTGCTTGAACTTGCGGTTGTTGAATGTGTTAATCGCTACGTCGAGGTCGGGGCGTCCGACTCCGTACAACTTGAAGGGGAATATTGTATAACACTCCGGATTTTCGAAGTTGCGGTCCACGCTGTACTCTTCAGCCGGAAGCAGCCGTTTGCCGTCGGGAGTCTTGGGTAGAGGCGGCAGCTGACGCAGACACTTGTCCCACTCGGCAAGGAGCTCTTTGCTGACAAGGCCTTCGGGCAGCTTTTTCAGCTCGTTTATGTCATGTGTTAGACCGGCTATGTAATCTATGGGGTTGAGGCAGTCCCAATACTGTTCGAGCGAGTTGGCCGGAATGAAGCGGAATTGATCGTTTATAGTGGGCCAATGGTTGGCGAAAAATCTTATGACCTGAGTGGCAAACGGCACTATGTACTCCTTGGCAAACGCTTCGTCGCGCGAGTGGTTATACTCCTCAAGCATTTCGGCAAGCATCTCGAGCGCGCCCTCATAGTGATAGCGTATCCATCGGGTCTGCGAGGCCTTGCCTGTATTGTGCCACCCCCAGTCATCCTGAATATACAGCCCGAAGAAATTGGTGGTCTCGGGGAAGAAAGCTCCGTCATGTCCGTAGTATTTGCGGGTGACATCGGTCTGCAGGGGCAGGTTGTTCTTGTACATGTCAAACCATGCCTTTTTCATGTCGGAGTCGCCCGAGGCCGTCAGCGGCCAGTAGTACAGACGGCAATTCTGGTACCAGTAGCCGGGGCCCCAGTTGCGGTAGTCGCCGTTGTTGCCTTTATAATCAAATGTAAGAGTACCTCCGTTGAATTTTATCGGATAGGCGCCTCTGCCCTGACACGCTATCATGTAGCGTTGCAGCAGGTAGGCTTCTGTGACGGTGCGAGCGTTGTCATTGCCGGAGAGAAATACCCAGCTGCGGTTCCAGAAATTGTCCCACCATGACAGGTGACGTTCATAAGCCTTTTTTTCGGGCATTGCCGTAACGGCTTTTACGCTTTCGTCAAGACATGCCTGCCATTGAGCCACGTCCTGTGTCTGTGCCGTGTGTACCACTATATCGACGGCATGCTTCTTGGCGGGGCGGCTCGATGCGAGAGTGCTGTCGTTGAGAGCTTTCATGTCTTTCCCTACAATGGCAGCCCCGAAGGTGCGGTTTATAAACGGATCGGGATATTTGTCGGCAAACTCGCCCACATTCTGCTTTTCCAATATGGTTCTGTATAACGACGTCTTGTTGCGGTGATACCACTCCACCCGGTCATCATACGGTACAAGTACGTCGGCGCTCTCCGACGGTGGTTCCGGACAGTCTCTTACTCCCGTGTAGCTTGGTGAGAGCGGATTGCCTCCGCCTCCGATAAATATAATGTCATGCGGGCGCATCAGTTCGGTGACACATGTCATGACTGTCGGACGTGCCGAGGCGGCGTCTATGTTTATGGCCGGGGAGTTGGCGTCGGCCCATACTTTTATCCGGGTGCGGTTGGCTCCCGAGCCGGCGGAAATGATTATTTCACCGCCAAGCAGATTGAGCTCCTGTGAGAACCGTCCCTCTTTAAACGGGTTGGGCGACATCGACACTCTTACACGTCCTACTTTCAGCAGGCGTGTGGCTTCGCTCCATGTGTCGGTCTTACCGATGTATAGCATCAGGTCGCCATTCTCCTCCACCCATACATTGGCAGAGATGTCGCCGTTGCCTATAGGCATTGACTCCATTGAGCCTGTGCGCGACGGGGTGTCCCATATTACGTTATAGGACGTAAGCATACGGGCGATGTCATCGGGCAGATTCTTTTTAGCTGCCATTGCGGTGAAAGTCAGCGCAAGCAGCATAACGGTTATGGCACGTAATGAACGGTATATGCACTTCATGAGATTTAAATTGGTTATGAAAGTGATTGGTATTGTATAAAAATATTTTTTGACAAATTTAAAACCCTCTTATTAACATGTAGTTTAATTTAGCCTTAAAAACCATATATTTTGCATTAAAATGGCATAATATCCGATATTAATCCAAGTTTAATAATATTATAATGTAAATATTAAGAGTCGTATGCTTTCTTTGCATAAAAAAACAAAAGCAATGGGAAAAAAAATAAATATGATGCTTGCGGTTGTTCTCTCTTTGGTCGTCGTTGTGCCGACAACGTTGGCCGGAAAAGGGAAACAATACAATTCTTATAAAGGTCTTGTGATGGCCGGCTATCAGGGATGGTTCAACACACCGGGTGACGGAGCGGGACGTGCATGGCATCACTACGAGAGCCGCAACGGATTTACTCTGGGTTCATGTACCATAGATCTGTGGCCTGAAATGAGCGAATATAAAGTGACATATCCGACCGAATTCACATATGAAGACGGTACACCGGCTCATGTATTTTCGTCCTATGACGAGTCGACGGTTGATACCCACTTCCGCTGGATGAAAGAGTACGGGCTTGACGGAGTGTTCATGCAGCGTTTTATAGCAGAGATACGTAATAAAAGCGGTCGCAAGCACTTCAACAAGGTGCTCGGTTCAGCCATGAAAGCCGCTAACAAATATGAGCGCGCGATAGCCGTTATGTATGACCTGAGCGGTATGAGATCGGGCGAAGAAAAGATACTTCTTGACGATATAAAGAAGTTGAGCAAAGAGTTTTCGCTTAAAGATCATGATAAAAATCCCTCTTATCTTTACCATAACGGCAAGCCTCTCGTTACTGTATGGGGTGTGGGCTTCAATGACCGTCGCCGTTACGGTCTTGACGAGGCGGAGTGTATAATAGACGGCCTTCGCGATATGGGCTTCAGTATAATGATAGGGGTGCCCACCCATTGGCGCACTCTTAACGGTGACACCGAAAGTGATGCACGACTGCATGCCATAATAAAGAAGTGCGATGTAGTCATGCCGTGGTTTGTCGGCCGCTATAACGAGAAGTCGTTCAGTCCGCGTTATTCGGGCATTGTACCCGAAGATATCGCTTGGGCCAAGTCCAATAATGTGGATTATGTTCCGCTGGCTTTCCCGGGATTTTCATGGCGAAACATGCCGGGTAATGAAAACAGCGTGCAGATTAATCGTGCGAGCGGCGACTTTCTGTGGATGCAGCTGTCGCAATGGCTTGCTTCGGGCGCTGAGATGCTTTATATAGCCATGTTTGACGAAATCGACGAGGGCACTGCCATATTCAAGTGCGCAAAGCGTGTGCCGGTTGGTAAGAGCCGCTTTGTTCCGGTCGATGACGACATAGAGAGCGACCACTACCTGTGGCTTGTAGGACAAGCCGGCCGCATGCTTCGCAAAGAGATACCGCTGCAGCGTGAGCAGCCGCGGCGTGGTAAATGAATACAAGATGAACATCAATATAGATTAGGTATTTAAGGTTAATTATAGAAATTTGTTTTTAAGTTGTTTTAGGGTTAGATTCCAATCCGTAAATAGACGGGATTGGCACTAAAATCCGGGGTCTGATGATTGTTGAAATTATCAGACCCCGATTTATTATAGGATTGAAAGTGTCTGACGGGGAACAATAAGAATAGGTTGAAATGTCGTTTTATCCGTAGAGTGGTGGAAGAGAGATTGGTATATACACTTGATACTTGATATGTCGCCTGTCCCCGACAGGCATTTGCTATTACGGTTTCGCTCACCCCCACGAACCGCCGTCTACAGCCACTTCATGTCTTCCGACGGCTTATCATGAGGTTTAGCAAATGGCGCATCTCCGACGCGCCCGATTTAACAACCGCTTTTTATAGATTGACCCCATATAGATCAATCGGCCGCCGTACTAATAGCGGCTCTACAAACCCAGTTGTCTTTTAATACAACTTATTTTACGAATGGGCCAATCGGTTTATCGGGCGATGGCTTTGTGGATTTTGGCGGCGATAAGGGCGGCGCCGCGGTCGGTAGGATGTATGTTGTCGGCGTATGACGAGTTCTCTTCGCCTTCGTAGGCGTCGTGCAGGTCTATTGTTGTCAGCCTGTTGTCAAACGCTATCTTTTTTATGGCCGGTGTTATCTCGTTGGCTATGACGTTTTCGTCAATGCCCCATATAGTTGCCGGATCATCGACTTTGGCTTTTGCCGGGAGGCATATGTATATTTCGGGCAATGAAGGCAGATACTTGAAGGTGTCGATAATGGCCTGATAGTCTGACGCGAATTCATCTTTGTACTGCCAGTTGCATGCCTTGCTGTCGTTTCCGCCAAGTTTTATGACAACGATGTCAGGATTGTAGTCGATAGCCTTGCGGCATGCATCGGTGTCGATGTATGAGAACGGACGTCCGGCATCGGTGCCCTTCTTCAGTACCGTAGAGCAACTAACGCCGAAATTGCGAACCTCATAACCGTCGCCGAGCATGTCCTGCAGCACGGCGGGGTATGCCTTTGTAGCGGGGTCGGTTGTGCCTACTCCCTCGGTTATGCTGTTGCCTATGCATGCCACTTTTTTAGGCCCGTTCTGCTGCTTGAGGTCGCCGTACACAGCTTTTTTCAGATATGTGATTACAGACTCGGGCTTGTCAAGACCGTGGGGATGATGTGCACCGCCGGGACGTACTATTGATTTTAGCGGAGCACCGTAACGGTCATATACCGTTTTTATTATGCGACCGTTTCTTTCATATGGCACTATCGTATCGGCACCTCCGCTAAGCAGCAGTACAGGTACTCCGGCTCGTGCTATGACGTCGATGTTGTAGATGGCGTTTTCTGTAAATTCGCCTCTGCGCGGCGGGTTGCCGGTGCGGTGCCATTTACTGGACACGTCGGTCCACCAGTCATCGTTTTGTGCAAGCTCAAATATGTCGCATAGCGGATTGTCAAGCAGCAGACACGCTACTGTCTCGGGGTAAAGCTGTGCCCGGCGCAAGGAGTAGTATCCGCCACGGCTCAGTCCCTCCATTACCACTTTGGGCATAAGCCCGTAGCGGTTTACCATAAGGTCATAAAATTTTTGGCCGGCTTCGATGGCCTCCGGTCTCGCCCACTCGTCGGTGGTGTTGAAGTACGCTATGTGAAAGCCCTCTTTGATAAGAGCTTCATCAATAGCCGGGAAAGCGTCGAAAAATGCAGGACGCCATACCCACGGATTTCCTTCCAGCGGTTTGTCAGGCATGGCTACGCATACTTCGCGTCCTTCGAGTGAAAACTTATACAGATCACATCCCCGCCATTGGCTCTTTTCGCCTTCAAATGCGGTTTTTTCGGCAAATGCCGTCACTGACGCCGCCAATAACAGCAGCGCCGAAAATAAAAGTCTTTTTGGCATGATTATAATTTTGGTTATAGTAGTGCTATGTACGTGACTCTATAATGTCTATAAGCGAGTGAGGATAATCTGTCGCCATAAGCGACTTGTATTCCTTGCAGAATGATGCGTATACTGACTGCGCTACTCCGGTGCGTCCCTGTTTGTGGAGCAGACGGCACTTTATGCGCAGCGCGTCCTCATTGATGAAGTCGTGCTGAAACAGAGTGTCGGCTATCTTCATTTTAAGATTGTCGGGCAGATCCTCCTGCTTAAGAAGCGAGCTCAAAAGGTCGAGAGTCTTGTTGGAGAAATCGCTTTTGAACGAGTCGACATAATCAAGTTCAACATTGGGCAACATCATGCCGTTGAACAGTAGTTCAAGCAGTCGGTCGAGGTTTTCACTGTCGCTTTCGTCAAACAATTTAAGAGATTCGAGATAGTCGCACACGGTACCTTCGCCAAAGCAAATGTTGCGGAAGCCGTTGTGGGTCTGTATGGTGACGTCGCCAATCTGTGTAAGCAGGTTGCGCAGACGGCTCATGTATACATTGCGATTGTTTTTAGCCGCTTCCTCTTCTTTGTCGCTCCACAACAGGCTCAACAGCTTGTTGTTAGGTATACCCATCGGATTTTTACCGGTATAAAGTACAAGGAGTATGAGCAATTGCTTTAGCGTGGGCGTAAATTGCGGTGTTATATCATTGCCGATTCTGTCAAATACTCTGAAACCTCCGAAAAAACGCACCGAACCGCGTGACAGATCATAGTGAGGCTCTGTATCGGGCGCTGTTTTGACTGATTTCAGCTTCAGGGTTTTAGGCTCCACAGTATCAGCAGATGTGGCGGCTTCTGTCGGTATCTCTATCTCTTGAACAGGAGTCAAGTCGATGCGTTCGCACTTGCGTTTACGTATGATAAAGAATCCGGCAGTCACGGTTGCGATAAGCACACATCCTATGATCCAAAGGAGGTAGCCGTACTTGGAGCCGGGGGCGGCCGATACGTCGTATTGAGCGAGCGACGATACCGGTATGGGCGGATAGTCGAGCCGGAATATATTGACCGTGGACTCGCCGCTTACTTCCGAATTAACAATGACCGAGTAGAGGCTTTTCTGCTCGGGGGAGTAGTAGAGGTTGGTATAGAGAGTCTGGGATTCAATGTTGGCATTGGCCGGCAACGACATGTGCTCAAACTTGCCTGTGGCGATGTCGGCTCTCAGCAGAGTGCCACCGTTGAGAGTGGCCCAAATATACAGACAATGGCGCTCAGGATCGTAGACCATGTTCTCGCTCGGTACAAAGTCATTGCCTACGGGCGAGGTGTTGTCGCCCCAGAGTTTTGTGACTTTGTTGGTGTTTATGTTTACCGTATAAAGGTCATAGTAGTTGCGTGGTGCCAGTTCCTGACGTCCGGAAGGGCATCCGCGACCTCCGAATATGTAAAGCAGGCTGTCGACAAGTACCGAGCTGCACGAATAGCGCGGATGTATCTCGTCAAGTGTGACGGCGCTCTGTTCACGGTCGCTGAACGGGTAACTGCGCAGAAGCACGTTTTTGTAATGGTAGTGTCCGTATCCCCCGAAACTTATCAGGGAGGAGTCGGCCGGGTTGTATACGGTTGTATTGTTCCAATAGTCGTGCTCTACGGTACTTTTGCGCTCATTGCTCCAGCATTGTCGCCCTTCGTTGAATGATGAGAATAAATTCTCATTAAGATTGTATGACAGCAGTTTGTGCAGAGGGCTTATGAATATCATCTGGTTGGGGAAGTTGGCTGCGTACTCGCCACAGTTCACGTTTATCGTGTCTGTGGCCCCTTCGGGCGAATGATATACATATAACTTGCTGTCATCCTTGTAGGCCATGTAGAATGTGGCTACAATAGGGTCAAATGATATCGACGGAAAGTAGGGGAAGCGTGCGGTGTATATGTTATTCCAAGAGAGCGCCTCGTCTATTATCCAGCCGGGATTTTCCACTTTTGCCGGAGCATTGGCAATCTCGTCATAGCATATGTCGCCGTTGTGACGTTCCATCTTCCAGTAGCGTATCTTTTTGTCGTCGCGGTATATGTATACATCCTTTACCGCAACAGAGGCTACATCGAAGAGCAGGTAGTCGGATAATGTACACAGTCCTACAGCCACGCGTATGCTTTTTGTGCCCTTGAACCCGGGGTACTCTATCTCGCGCACTTCGCCGCCGTAATTGAAGGTTATTTTACCTGTCGCGGGCGACATCTTTATGCTTGCGCGCGTCCATTGTTGATATACAAGAGGAGTTGTAAGCATGACATCGTCATCGCCTGTGACAAATACAGGATAGCGGACATTTTCCTCTCCCACACCGTAGAGCAGATCCACGTTCTTGCCTGTGTCGGTTATTATACGGCATATCGAACCGAGGGCGTTTTCAGGGAGTGCCCATACGTCCATTTCGAGTGTTATATCATCATTGCGGGTGTCGATGGGCTTGCCGTCGTCGAGTAATATTGATGTGAACTCCGTTGCCGCCGAAGGATAGGTGCGTATGCGTACTCCGTAGCGCGGGGCGTCGACATCAAGGCACATGGCGGCCAATGGTGCTATGAGCATCATCGACAGAATTATATTTCTGAGGTGTCGTGTCATTTTTTTGTACTCTTGGGTAATATATAGTTGATTTAAGAGCCTATCTGTTTTTGCACGGAAGTTTTTCCGGTCGAGCCGGGGATAAACCATTCATGGCATTGAAAAATATCCCCTTGATGTAGAGGCAAAGTTAATGCTTTTTGTGGAATAGGGAAAAATTTACATAATAAAAAGCTGCGATTTCATACCGAAAATATCATATTAAGTTATGGTTAATTTATTTTTAATGAAAAACCGATAATTTTGTTTCGAAACGGGCCGTCCGGGCTCTATTGACTTTCCAATCATCACATTATGAAAAATTTATTGTCATCATTTATTATTGCCGTCACAGGCATTTCTCCGGTTATGGCCGGAGTCGATTATACTCCTGATGAGCATGGAGCGCTCATTAAGTCAGGCGACACGGATATAGCGGTCGAGTGGTATGCGCCCTCGGTGGTGCGGGTGCAGCGTTTTCCCGCCGCGACACGTCCCGACAAGCAGTCACTGTCGGTAATCGCCGCTCCCGAAAAGGTCGATTTCAAAGTCAAGGCCGAAGATGATGTGTTGACACTGTCGACGGATGAGCTGACGCTGCGGTATGAGCCTGACGCCGACCGGATAGTTTTTCAGCGGCCCGACGGCAGCCGACTCCTTGAGGAGAAGAGCGGCTCTTCGCGTTTTGTACCTGTCGATGACCACGGAAGGAGCGCTTACCGCGTGGCGCAGACCTTTGTGCTCGATGCCGACGAGCCGATATTCGGTCTCGGACAGCATCGTCACGGCTTGTGGAACCAGCGAAACAGCGCCCAGCACCTGCGTCAGGAAAACATGGAGATAGCCATACCGATGGTGCAGTCGCCAAAGGGTTACGCTCTGTTTTGGGACAATTATTCGCCTACCGACTTCACTGACAACGCCGGCGGCATGACGTTTGACTCGCGCGCAGGCGATCTGATAGACTACTATTTTATATACGGAGGCTCGGCCGACGGTGTGATAGCGCAGTGGCGCGACCTTACCGGCCACGCGCCGATGTATCCGTTATGGAGTTTCGGCTTCAGCCAGTCGCGCGAGCGTTACCGCAGTCAGGACGAGCTTGTCGACGTGGTGAAGCGCTACCGCAGTCTGGGAGTACCCCTCGACGGCATCGTTCAGGACTGGCAGTACTGGGGTGAGGATCATCACTACTGGAATGCCGTGGAATTTCTCAATCCGCTTTTCCCGGATCCCAAGCGCATGATGGACGAGGTGCACGCCCTAAATGCCCATGCCGTCATATCGATATGGCCGTCGTTCGGTCCGAATACGTCCATCTTCAAAAAGCTGGAGTCCGAAGGCAAGCTTATGAACCACAAGACATTTCCGCAGGATTTCGGTACCCGCGTCTACAACCCCTTTGACGGTCGTGCCCGCGACATCTACTGGAGCTATATAAAGAATAATATGGTGAAGATAGGCATGGACGGATGGTGGCTTGACGCCACAGAGCCGGAGCACAGCCCTATAAAGGAGGAGGATTATGACTACGAGACGGGGTGCGGAACCTTCCGCCGGATGTGCAACGCCTATCCGCTTGTAAGCGTGGGCGGAGTCTATGACAGTCATCGCAAGGACTACAAGGGCAAGCGTGTATTCATCCTTACCCGTTCGGCTTTTGCCGGTCAGCAGCGCTACGGCGCACAGTCATGGTCGGGCGACGTCGAGGCTTCATGGACCACGCTTCGCCGTCAGATACCGGCGGCGCTGAACTTCTCGTTATGCGGCATACCATATTGGAATTCCGACATAGGCGGTTTTTATACACGCGGCGATTATCCCGACAACCCGCTTGCCAATCCCGATTACCGCAAGTTGTATACCCGCTGGATGCAGTTTGCCGCCTTTACCGGCATGATGCGCTCCCACGGTACTAACTGTCCGCGCGAGATTTTCAACTTCGGCGCTCCGGGTGATGAAATATTTGACGCACAGGCCAAGGCCATAAGGATGCGCTACCGTTTTATACCTTATATATATAGTACCGCTTGGCACGTGACTTCTGCCGGGGCGAGCCTTATGCGCCCGCTGTATGCCGACTATGCCGCCGACCGTCATGCGGTAGCGGTCGACGACCAGTTTCTTTTCGGACGCTCGGTGCTTGTGGCTCCCGTAGTGACTCCCGGCAACGGTCGTAAAGTATATTTGCCCGAGGGTAATTCATGGTTTGACTTCTGGACCGGTCGCAGTTATGAAGGCGGCAGCCGCATAGTGGCCGATGCTCCCGTTGACATGATACCTCTTTATATAAAGGCGGGCAGTATAATACCCGTGGGGCCCGACGTACAGTATGCCGCCGAAAAGCCGTGGGATGACCTGACGATACGCATCTATCCCGGTGCCGATGCCGAGTTTGCGTTGTATGAAGACGAGGGCGACAATTATAACTACGAAAAAGGCCGGTATTCGATAATACGGTTTGTCTGGAATGACGCCAATCGTACTCTTACCGTGGCTGATCGTGAAGGCGGCTATGACGGCATGCTGCGCAAACGCCGTTTCCGGGTCGTTGTAGTAGACGATGCGTCAGGCCACGGTCTTGACGATGACGCCGTCGGCCGTGTGATAAAGTATGACGGTCGACACTCTGTGCATGTTTTTAAGGATTAATTAATGCCTATAGGCCGATTTAATGTTAAAAGGGTTGTTAAAGCCCTAAGAAAATTGCAGAAAATCGGTTTGAATAAGGTTATTTTAAGTTTTTATTTATTAACAGATCCTTACTTTGCCGAAAAAACATTTAATAACCTAATTTAATAACTTGGAGGACAACAGGTGATGGATGACTTCAATCTGTCTTACTCCCTTAAACCAATTTTTCACATGAATAGAAAGTTTAGACACATGTTGCTCTGCGGAGCCGTTCTTGCCGTTTCAGCAGGTATGTTTACCTCTTGTGATGACGACGATGATTACGACACCCGACTCTCGGTTCTTGAGACCGCTCTTGCCGATCTTCAGGCCCAGATAAACAAGGCGCTCACTGTAGGAGCAAGTATTACCAATGTAGCCGAGGATAACGGCACATATGTATTGACACTCAGCGACGGTCAGGTTATAACCATCAAGCCCGGCACAGGTGGTGCCGGAGGCGGTAGCGACGTCACCGTTACCATTACCGATTCTGAGGCTATCATCACCATCAACGGCACTCCCTATACGTTGCCTCTCGGCTCGGCAGTGAATTCACTGATATATAGCCCCGAGTATGCCGACGGTGAGGTGCACATAGCCGATGCTACAGGAGCCGTGGTGCAGTTTCTCGCACGTCCCGCTCTCGACAATATCGATGGTGCGGAGTTTACCATCGCCGAGTCACACGAACTCAAGTCGCGCGTCATGGGAGAGGAGAACTTCAAGGTAAGCGCCGCCGAGCTTAAGGACGGCATGGTCAACCTTACCGTAATATGTATAAACGGTGACCTTGCCGGTCAGAAGCATGCCGCTGCCGTGCAGATGAAGTATCGCGGTACGGTTATCGGCTCAAACTACTTTACCATAGCAGTAGCCGGTGACTTCTCGTTCAGCAGCGAGGCTATCGACGCCAGCATTACCGTAAAGGGCGGTCAGAAACTTGCCGACGGCGAGACCTATACTGTAGATGTTGAGCCGTTGGCCCTGTCTAACGGTGAGGTGAATTTCTCTCAATTGTTTGAAAATGCTCCTGCAGGGGTTGAGTACCGTGTAGCATCGGCTTCGAAACAGCCCAACAGCATGGCCGCCGAAAAACGCGACATGCTCGCCGCTTCACTTGACAAGACCACCGGTAAGTTTGACTTTACAGAGCGTCCGGGTACCACATTCGCAGTTTCAGGCGCTCGTGCCGATGCAGAGGTCAGCGGTTTCCGCGTAGATGTTGTAAAGGATGAGGTTACTATCGCCAAGACTTATGTTACCATTGAGGATCCGTTTGCAGGCAAGGATATCAAGTTTGGCGAACTCCAGAGCCAGCATATGGAGTATGGTGTGGCCAAAATGAATGGTGACGCCCATGCCGAGGGCGATCCTATGCATCTCCACAAAGGTGAGAATAAGCTGTCGCTTGCCGAAATTATGATTACCGGACAATTGGCTATCGGCCACGGCGATGCTTGGAAATTTGTTGAAAAGCTCAATAATTACAGCAATGACATAGTGTCGGTAGTAGGCAAGAACTTTGTTCTCGATGAGGATGCTGCCAAGTTCTGCAAGCACTCTGCCGGTATCAAGTGGTTCAATATGCAGACCTCTGTAGTCTCTTCCAATCGCCGTAACTGGGGCATGGCTGAAGACGAGATGAAGAAAATCGCCGGTGGCGAGTGCAATGGTGAGATCATCGGCGGATGGGACGGTATCTCGGGCGAGGATATGGCCAAGTACGGCATATCAATAACTCCCGACGGATACATCCAGACTACCGCCGAGTTCCCGGGCTGGGGCCTGCGTGTAGGTATGGGCGTTGAGTTTGAGTATGACTATGGCAAACTCCCCATCAGCGACGGTTGCTTCGCTTATTTATTCTTCGGTCGCCGTTCACTTGACGAAGGCGTCACTGACCCCGCCGCAAGGTAATTCACTCTATAACCACAACTCTCCGGAGCGGTCCGGGTGACGACGCCCGGACCGTACTCCGGTCATAAAAACACAGGATTTTTCACAAATAAGAAAATCTAAACATGAATTCAAATAAACATAATATAATGAAAAGTGTCTCCGGGTTATGGAAATTCACGTTGGCGGCACTCTTCTGTCTCCTGACGGCATTGTCGGCCGGCGCGCAGACACGCACCGTAAAGGGTACGGTCTATGACCCCGACAACGAGCCGGTCATCGGAGCCACAGTTAAAGTCAAAGGCACGACCCGCGTGGTAGCTACCGACCTTGACGGTAACTTCTCGATCGAGGCATCACCCAAAGAGACGATAGCCATAACTTATATCGGCTTCAAGCCCGTCGAGGTGTCGGCAGCCAAGACCGACATAACCGTGGCACTTGAAAACGACACCCAGAACCTCGACGAAGTGGTCGTGGTGGGTTACGGTACTCAGCGCAAGGCTACTCTTACCGGTGCCGTGTCGCAGGTGTCAAATAAAGAGATATCCGTGACAAAGAACGAGAACGTTGTCAACATGCTTTCCGGTAAGATACCGGGTGTGCGTATATCGCAGCGCAGCTCGCAGCCGGGTGAGTTTGACAACGCCATCGACGTGCGCGGTATGGGTGAGCCTCTGTTTGTTGTCGACGGTATACCTCGCGACAAGGGCTACTTCTCCCGCATGGACCCCAACGAAATCGAGTCCGTATCCGTTCTTAAGGATGCCGCCGCTTCTATATACGGTGTGCGTGCCGCCAACGGTGTGCTCCTCGTGACCACCAAACGCGGTGTGAGCCAGCAGGGCAAGTTTGACATAACATTCTCGTTCAACTACGGTTGGCAGAACTTCCTTTATACTCCGTCGACCGCCGACGCAGCAACCCACATGTTGCTCATGAACGAAAAGCAGCTTAACAACAACTTTGGCGGCAACTACTTCGTGAAAGCTCCCGTGCGCTATACTTGGGAGCAGATGCTCGAGTACAGCTCCGGCCGCAAGAAGAGCACCAATTGGTCTGACGAACTTTTCCGCAACAACGCGCCGCAGCAGCAGTACAATGTGAGCATGAACGGCGGATCGGATCGCATCCAGTACTTCTTCAACCTCGGTTACTTGGAGCAGGAAGGCTCGTTCCGTAGCGGATCGCTCAACTATAACCGCTGGAACTTCCGCAGCAATGTCGACGCACAGATAACTAAAGACCTCAAGGCTGTCGTGCAGCTGAGCGGTTACATGGATGAGAAGAATCAGCCGGCTACCGACATGTGGACCGTCTATAAGATGGCATGGACCTATCCTTCCACTGCTGAAGCATGGGTGAACGGCGACCATAATCTGCCCGCCTATGACTCGGAACTCGGCAGCAATACCGAAAATCCCGTGGCTACAACCAATGCAGCCTATACCGGTTATAACCGCGAGCGCCACTACAACTTCAACGGCGCGCTTACGCTCCAGTATGACATACCGTGGGTCGAGGGCCTCAATGCCAAGGCATTCTACAGCTACGACTACTACAGCACCAACGATACCCGCTACAAGCGTGCATATCAGCTTTACCGTCAGAACGCCGACGGTTCTCTGGTGACCTTTGACCGTAACCCCGATGCTTTCCTTCAGCGTACTACATATCCGAGCTACGGTACCGTTCTGCAGCTGTCGCTCAACTACGCACACCGTTTCGGCGACCACAACGTGTCGGCTATGGCTCTCTACGAGGAGCAGTACAATGACTACGACAGCTTCTATGCAAAGCGCAACATGCTTCTTGACGGCGAATACCTTATATACGGCGAGACCTCGGGTCAGGAGACCGGAGCCCCCAGCATATGGGACAAGAGCCGCCGTGCATTCGTAGGCCGCATCGGTTATGACTTCCGCGGTAAGTATATGGTGGACTTCTCGTTCCGCGAGGACGGTTCGTCGAGCTTCCCCGGAGGAGCGCGCTGGGGCTTCTTCCCCGCTGTATCGGCCGGATGGCGCGTCAGCGAAGAGTCTTTCATGCAGCCCCTGTCGCCCGTGTTGAGCAACTTGAAGATACGTGCTTCTTATGGTAAGATGGGTGATGACAGCGGTTGCGGCACTTATCCTCCCACCGTGGTCGGTTACGAACTCAATCAGCGCAAACTCGGATGGATTATGAACGGTGAGCTCATTGGCGGTGTGTCGCCGACAGGCGTTCCCAACCCCAACCTTACTTGGTATACGGCCGAGACCTACAATGCCGGTGTCGACTTTGACCTCTGGGGGTCGAAACTGTCGGGTACGTTTGAATTGTTTGAGCGCAAACGCAGTGGTTTGTTCGCTACCAGTGCGGCTGTCATCCCCGGACATGTGGGTGTGTCTATGCCGCAGGAAAACATCAACTCCGACAAGACCTTCGGTTATGAGTTCAGCCTCAGCCACCGCAATACAGTGGCTGGTGTCAACTATTGGGTGACCGCGCAGATCTCCGCTACCAAGAACCGTTGGGATTATTTCATGGCCGGCGACGCCTCCAACTCTATGGACTACTGGTATCGCAATGATGTATCGGGTCGTAACAAAGACATTTGGTTTGCCTACGAAGAGGGCGGACGTTTCGGCAACTATATCGACATACGCTATCATCCTACATTGGGTGGCGGCTTCGGCCAGCAGACTCTCCCCGGCGACTACTGGTATGAAGACTGGAACGAGGACGGCGTGATCGACGACAATGACCGTCACCCCGTGGCTACCTACAACCTGCCGGTATTCAACTACGGTTTCACTTTCGGTGCCTCATGGAAGGGTATTGACCTCGCCACCACATGGCAGGGTGTGGCCAATGTATACTGTTCTTACGACGAAGTGTTTACCGAAGTAGGTCCGTTCAACGGCGGTGCTTCGCTTACCCGCTACACCAACCGCTGGCATACGGTCAACGTCACAGATGACCCGTGGAACCCCAACACCCAATGGATAAAGGGGCGCTTCCCCGCTACAGGCCATAGCTTCAATACCGGTACTACCGGCATCCATGATATGTCTTATCTGCGTCTGAAGACTCTCGAGGTGGGCTACACTCTTCCCGCAAAATGGCTCAAAGCCGTGGGTATAAAGGACCTCCGCGTTTACTTCAACGCATACAATCTGCTGACATTCTCCAAGATGGATGACATGGACCCCGAACGTCCCGGACGCACCGGCGGTTCAAACAACAACCGCGATGCAGGCATCTTGTTCTACAACTATCCCGTGAATCGCACTTATAACGTGGGTGCCACTCTGAAATTCTAATGAAAGGATACAATACAATGAAGACATTAAAATACTTATGCATAGCGGCCGCCTGCGGTATTCTCGCGACTGCGTGCAACGACCTCGACCTTGAGCCTAAGGGCATTCTCAGCGAAAACACGCTGTTGAAGTCTGACGAAGGTATCAAGAAATATCTTGCGCTGATCTATCAGGATGCGCCTATCGAGGACTTTAATTATGGTCAGAACGGCGACCAGAAGGGTTATGCTACGGACTGCAACGAAGGCTGGCACACCGGCAATAAATGGCAGGCTCAGAAGTCGAGTCCGGCTTCCTGCTCGCAGGAGGCGGTAGGACGTGCCACCTCATATGGCGACGGATGGGGCTATTGGCCTTACGGCCGCATCCATGACATCAACAACTTCCTTGAGAAGCTGCCCGACTATGCCGCCAACTATACGGAACAGCAGATGCTTGAGTATGAGGCTGAAGGTCGCTTCCTGCGTGCACTTTACTATTTCGGTATGGTGAAGCGTTACGGTGGTGTACCTATCGTCGACCGCGTGCTCGATCCCACCGCTCCCATCGAGGAGCTGCGTATGCCGCGCAATACCGAGTATGACTGCTGGAAGTTCATTTATGATGATCTGAAGTTCGCGATGGAAAACGGCACCACTACCAAGACCAACGGACGTGCCAACCGTTATGCTGCAGCTGCACTCATGTCGCGTGCCATGATATATGCCGGTTCCGTGGCCAAGTACGGCGGTTATATAATCACCTCCGGTGAGGCTACTTCAAAAGGACTTATGGGCATGCCCGTCGCCAAAGCCGAGGAGTTTTTCCAGTACGCTTACGACGCCTGCAAGTATCTTAAAGAGAGTGGTTTCACCCTGCATAACGGCGGCGACAAGGAAGCTGCCTTTGTCGAGGTATTTACGCAGGACTGCCCCGAGGAGGACATATTTGTGAAGCAATACACCGATCGTTCCGATGCCATATGGGATACCTCGCTTTTCCACTGCTGGGACGTGATGGCCCTGCCGCTCGGTACCGGATTGTCCAACGCTGTAGGTTGCGCTATACAGCCCACGTGGGAGCTGATGTCGCTCTACGAGCATCCGGCCATCATCGATGAGGACGGCAAACCCGTACGTTTTGACAATATGAACGATTATTGGGATAACGACAAGACTGAACCCCGTGCGCGCGCCACATTCTTCTTCTCGGGTATGACCGAACCGCTGTCGGGTGAAGTACTCGATATGCAGGCCGGTGTATACGTATCGTATCCGGGTACGGCTGCCGACGGTACTGCCGAGACTGTAAGAAGTACCAGCGATTACACCGACAAGTGGCGTGTGCGTGCCGAGCAGCCGCTTACTTATAAGGATGTAACAGCCAATTATCCCAATACCAAGATCAACGGCCCTTACGGTATGGCCGACGGTCGCGGTGACGAAGGTTACGGTTATACGGGAGCTTTCATACGCAAGTATGTCAGCACTACCGACAAAGCCGGTCGTCAGGATCTTATGTACTGCAAGACTGCATTCAAGGTGTACCGCTACGGTGAGGTGCTCTGCAACTGGGCCGAGGCCGCTTATGAGCTCGGTCTTATAAAAGGCGACAACTCACTCAAGCAGGAGGCTATCGACCATGTCAACGAACTCCGCGACCGCGCAGGCGCCACGGCTTACACCTATAAGCCGGCCCCCGCCGACATAGGCACCGATGTATACGGCTTCGAGATCGACGAGAACCTCCAGTTTATACGCGACGAGCGTGCACGTGAGCTGGCGTTTGAAAATCACCGCATATTCGACATACGTCGCTGGCGTGTTGCCGACAAGATGTTCCTTGACGGCAAGTTCAGCCACACTCTTTCAGCTTATTACGTGCTTGACGAGGGCAAGTGGATATTCCTTAACGAGGTTGACGGTCAAGGCCGCAAGGTGACTTTTGACAGACGTCACTATTACGAGCAGATACCCGGTGGAGAGATATCCAAGAACCCCGCACTCGTACGCAACGACGGATATTAATAAAGTGTTTATTTGAAACTTTTCAGAGTTATGAAAATAGCTAAGGTATATATATATAGCATTTTAAGCCTCTTTATGGCCTTTGGCGCCACCTCATGTATGGAGGTCGACAACTTCGACGGCCCGGAGGCTCGCTATACCGGTAAGATTATCGACAGCACTACAGGAGAGCCTATACTGGCAAGTCAGGGCGAGTGCAAGGTACGTCTGTGGGAGATGAGCCACAGCCTCAATCCTTCGCCGCAGGACATTCCCGTAAAGCAGGACGGTACGTTTAAAAACACCAAACTCTTCAACGGCACATACGATGTGGAGCCGCGTGGAGCATGGTGGCCCGTGGAGAAGCATCGTGTGCCCATCGGCCGTCATACCGAGGAGGATGTAATCGAAGTTACTCCTTATCTGCACATCGTCGACTTCAATATGGATTATGACGCGGAGGCCAACGAACTTATCGTGTCGTGCCGCCTGAGCGCCCCCATTACCGATGGACTCCCCAACATACGCAGTGTGCGCCCCTTCCTGAGCCTTAACCAGTTCTGCGGCTCCAACAGCTGCATCGGCGAGTATGCCAACATTGATGACTACAAGGCCGATATGAACTCTTCATGGGTCAAGTTAGTGGACAAGAACGATCCCGACGGTCGTTCGAAGCCTTTTGAGTTCCGCCTGCCGGTTAAGAAGGGTTATTTCTACTTTGTACGTATGGGTGCTTATGTCGACGACGAGTTCCATAACTACAACTACTCGGAAATCAAGACTATCGAAATTCCGCAGTAATTTGTGAAGATTTTTTAGGAGGTAAATTATATAATGGTTTGGACCGGAGGAGTCGGTAAGATGCCTCCTCCGGTTTTTAATAGAAAAAAGTTATGTTTAATATAAAATATTTGTTGGCCGTAGGCTGCGTGCTTCCGGGACTTATGATGTTCTCTTCATGCAGTGATTCCGATAAGGATTATATACCGCCGGCACTTGATGAGATCGACGGTCCGGAAGAACCCGGCGAAGATGTATTTAATCAGATATCATTCACTCCTCATGTCGACGGAGAGCCTTATGATACGTACCGCGGTCTTGTCATGGTAGGGTATCAGGGTTGGTTCGGTACACCCGAAGACGGCTGCAAGCATGCCGAGGCGTCAAATACCGGATGGTATCACTATCGTGAAAACGACATGTTCAAGCCCGGTGTATTGCGCAACTCGATCGACATGTGGCCCGATATGAGCGAGTACACCGTAAAATACGATACCGACTTCCGCTTTGCCGACGGTTCTGTGGCTCAGGTTTATAGTGCTTATGACGAGTCGTCGGTACTGCTTCACTTCAAGTGGATGAAAGACTACGACATCGACGGAGTGTTTATGCAGCGTTTTGTCGGTGAGGTTATCGACAATCCCGCCGGTGAGGACCATTTCAACAAAGTGCTCGCAAGCGCTATGAAGGGCTCCGATCAGTATCAGCGCGCTATTGCGGTCATGTATGACCTTGGGGGCTATAATCCTTCGCGCTTTGATAAAGTGATAGCCGATGCGCGCAATATATATGACAATTATGCCACAAAGCGTAAGTTCTACCTTCATGAAAACGGCAAGCCTCTTATCGCTCTTTGGGGTGTAGGTTTTAATCCTGCCGAGCGCGACTACAACAATACCGACATCCAAGCGCTTGTCGATGGTCTTAAAGACATGGGCTACAGCATCATGCTCGGTGCGAGCACCTATTGGCGCGGTGGCGGCGGCGACACTTACACTCCCGACCTTGCGTCGCTCCATGCGCTTGTCAAGAGTGCAGACGTGGTTATGCCGTGGTATGTGGGCCGTTACAATACGTTGACCGACTTTATCTCGGGCGGCAACGAGGGCGGATTTGCCAACATGGTGGCACGTGACCTCGAGTGGTGTCAGACCGCCTCAAAGGAGGAGGGTGTACACGTTAACTACGCTCCCCACTGCTTCCCCGGTGCGTCAGACCTCAATATGCATCCCTATTATACCCGTAACGACCGCATGAAGGGCGAGTTCTTCTGGAAGCAGCTCTACAATGCCGTCAGCAAGGGCTGTGAGATGATATATGTGGGTATGTTTGACGAAATCGACGAGGGTACCGCCATATTCAAGGTCATGAACAAGAGCAAAGTGCCGAGCAATGAGGCCGATATTGACTACTACGTGGTCTATAATCCCAAGAACGAGCGCGTGACCTATACCAACATGAGCGGCATAAGCTGGACTACCTCGGCTACCGTATTCATGGCAAAAGAGGATGTTGATCCCGCTCCTACCGGCGGATGGTGCCAGCGGCAGAGCCAGATGGGCATAACATTCGAGGGCATTGATGACGATCTGCCTACCGACCACTATCTGTGGCTTACCGGTATGGCCGGCAAGATGCTCAACGCCGAGGTGCCCATGTCGGAGGCAATACCTGCCCGTCAGTAAAACATAAGTATGACAGACTATGATGATCAATTTTGTAAATAAATGTATGACGGGTGTCGCAGTGCTGTGTTGCGGTTGGCTTGCAACATCGTGCTCGTCGTCAAATGCCGCCAACTCGGAGGCCGAGGAGGTGCCCGCATTTGACAATATGGCGCCCAATCCGTTTGTGACCCACATGTATACAGCCGATCCATCGGCTCATGTGTGGGATGACGGACGTCTTTATGTATATGCGTCGCATGACATAGACCCGCCGCGCGGTTGCGACCTGATGGACCGCTACCATGTGTTTTCAACCGATGACATGGTGAAATGGGTGGACCACGGCGAGATACTCAACTCCTCGCAAGTAGAGTGGGGACGTCCCGAAGGTGGCTTCATGTGGGCTCCCGACTGTGCTTACAAGGACGGCAAGTATTACTTCTACTTCCCGCATCCGAGCGATACGGAGTGGAACAAGAGCTGGAAGATCGGCGTCGCTGTCAGCGACGAGCCTGCCGCCAACTTCAAGGTGATTGGCTACATCAAAGGCATGGAGCCGCTTATCGACCCCTGCGTGTTTGTTGACGATGACGGCAAAGCCTATATATATAACGGTGGCGGCGGTCGCTGCATGGGCGGACGTCTTAAAGACAACATGATTGAACTTGACGGTCCTATGCAGGTTATGACGGGGCTTGAGGACTTCCATGAGGCTACTTGGATACACAAGTACAACGGTCGCTATTATCTCTCGTACTCCGATAATCACGATGAGGCTTGGAATGACGGTGTGCCCGGCGACAACCGCATGCGCTATGCGGTCAGCGACTCGCCGCTCGGACCGTGGACCCACATGGGTATATACATGGAGCCGACCGACAGCTATACCAACCACGGCTCGATCGTGAATTTCAAGGGACAGTGGTTTGCATTCTACCATAACAGCAAGCTGTCAGGTCATGACTGGCTTCGCTCCATCTGTGTCGACAAGTTGTATCATAACGAAGACGGCACTATAAAAATGGTAGAGCAGAGAAAATAGGCAAGTCATAGTATTTTGTAATATGTCGCAAAAGCCGGTCATGGTTTGCACCCGTGATTTGCTTTTGCGACATAGTTATTATTTCTGATGCGAAATATTCTTCGTATATTTGTAAAAACCAAAATTCATAGATATGCTTAAAAGTTTAGTAAGACCGATTCTGTTTCTCGGGATTGCGGTTGCGGCGCAATACGCGACCGGGCAGACCGAGCCTTACCGAAATCCCGAACTCTCGGCCGACGAGCGTGCCCGCGACCTTCTGTCGCGACTTACTCTTGACGAGAAGGTCAGTATGATGACCAATCATTCGCCGGCTATAGAGCGCCTCGGCATACCGGAGTATAACTGGTGGAGCGAGGCGTTGCATGGAGTGGGGCGTGCCGGTACGGCCACGGTGTTTCCGCAGGCTATAGCGCTTGCCGCCACGTTTGATGACGGAGCTGTGGCCGAGGTGTTTGACATGGTGTCGGATGAGGCGCGTGTAAAGTATAATCAGTCGGTTCGTGAAAATCGTCGCGGACAGTATCGCGGACTTACTTATTGGACTCCGAATATCAATATATTCCGTGATCCGAGGTGGGGACGCGGACAGGAGACCTATGGCGAGGATCCTTACCTGACTTCACGCATGGGGCTGGCTGTCATACGCGGTCTTCAGGGCGACGGCATCGGCAAGTATGATAAGCTGCACGCCTGTGCCAAGCACTTTGCCGTACATAGCGGACCGGAGTGGAACCGCCATACTTACAACGCTACCGCCATACCTCCCGAGGACCTGTGGGAGACATACCTGCCGGCATTTAAAGTCGCCGTGCTTGACGGACACGTCAAGGAGGTCATGTGTGCCTACAACCGCTACGAAGACGAACCGTGCTGTTCAAACAAAAAACTGTTGAAAAAAATATTGCGCGAAGACTGGGGCTATGACGATGTGGTGCTGTCGGATTGTGGTGCTCTGGGCGATTTCTTCAATCCGGAACCGTATGGACACGCTACCCACAAGTCGCCTGTGGAGACTGCCGCCGATGCTCTCCTGTCGGGCAACGACCTTGAGTGCGGCGACAGAGCGTATCCCGAGATAAAGCGTAGTATCGAGGCGGGGTTGATGAGCGAGGCCGATCTTGATCGGTCTGTATTTCGTCTGTTGCGTGCGCGTTTTCAGCTCGGCAATCTGTATGATGACGAACTGACTCCGTGGTGGAATCTTCCCGACTCTCTTGTGGCCTGCGGTGCTCACCGTGCAAAGGCGCTTGAGATGGCCCGCAAGAGTATCGTATTGATGACCAATCGTAACAATACGCTTCCGTTTGACCGCAAGATAAAGAAGATAGCGGTGCTCGGCCCGAACGCCAACGACTCGGTTATGATGTGGGGCAACTATAACGGTTTTCCCAAGTCGTCTGTGACGGTGCTTGACGGCATTCGTTCAAAGTTTCCCGACGCTGAGGTCGTGTACTTGAAAGGTTGCGACTATGTTGACGAGACGGTAACCCTTAGCGAGTTTGACAAGATGTCGGCCGACGGGCGCAAGGGTATGAAGGCTTCGTTCTGGAACAACAGAACGCTCGAGGGCGCTCCTATGCGCGTGACATATTTCGGCGAACCGCTCAACTTGACCAACAACGGCGAGACCGCTTTTGCTCCAGATGTACCTGTCGTGAATTTCAGCGCCCGTTTCGAAGGTCGATATGTGCCTGCGGCGTCGGGCAAAGTCACCTTTCATGTCGAGGGCGATGACGGATTCCGACTGTTGATTGACGGTAAGCCGGTAATAGACGAGTGGGGCGAAGGCCATAAGTCTGACATAACATATGTACTTGATGCCAAGAAAGGTAGTGCATATGATATAGTGCTCGAATACTATCAGGCTTACGGCTCGGCCGACCTTAAATTTGATCTCGGTGAGCGTGTGCCGCTCGATTACGGCAGTGTAGCCTCGCAGGTGGCTGATGCCGACGCCATAGTGTTTGTCGGTGGCCTCTCTCCGCATCTTGAAGGTGAGGAGATGGGTGTACATCTCGCCGGATTCCGTGGGGGCGACCGTACGGTCATTGAGCTTCCTGTTGTTCAGGAGCGCTTGCTTCAGGCTCTTAAAGCTATGGGGCGCCCTGTTGTGTTTGTCATGTGTACGGGTAGTGCCGTAGCCATGCCTTGGGCCGCCGAAAACTGCGATGCTGTCATGACTGCGTTTTACCCCGGTGAGGCCGGCGGTACGGCCATTGCCGATATTCTGGCCGGAGACTGCAATCCGTCGGGACGTCTGCCGGTTACGTTCTATGCGTCGACAAGCGATCTTCCCGATTTTGAAGACTATTATATGGATAACCGCACATACCGCTACTTTGACGGTACTCCGCTCTTCCCGTTCGGTCACGGACTGGGATACTCCGAGTTCCGTTACGGCGATGCTACAGTAAAAACGTTGGCCGGTAGTGGTGATGACGTGGCTGTACTTAATGTGCCGCTGACCAATGCCGGCCGGATGGACGGTGACGAGATCGTTCAGGTTTATGTAAGAAATCTTCAGGATCCCTACGGACCCAAAAAGTCATTGCGTGCATTCCGTCGCGTAGCCACGCGTGCGGGCGCTACTGTCGATGTCGAGTTTACCTTGCCGGCAACGGCGTTTGAGTTTTTTGATCGTGATGAGGGTGTCATGAAAGTCAAGCCCGGCGATTATGAGATATTGTACGGCGGCACCTCCGACGATGCGTCACTCAAAAAACTTAATTTTACATTGAAAAAGTAAAAAGCAATAGTCCTATATCCGAGTCCCGTTTTATGTTTTAGAACATGAAACGGGACTTTTCTTATGAATTAACTTAATATTTAATATAGTATTAAGTGTATAAACTGACTTTTGTGGAAAAAAACTGACCAAACATTATTTCAATCATGAAAAAGAATAGATTAACGATTTCAATCATTATCGCATTGGTCTTTTCCACCGTTTCCGCTGTGGCGAAGACCACTTATCCTTTCCGGTTTGCGCCGTCGACAGGGATAGTGAACGAAGCGGAGCAACCTTATCGTCAGGAATTGTGTCTTAACGGTTACTGGGACTTTCAGCCGGTAAAGACTCCGGCCGATTACCGGCAAGGGGCAGGTGTGGCGCCTGAACTCCCGGCTCCCGTAGCGACCGGATGGAGCAAGACTCCGATAAAAATACCCTCGCCGTGGAACATCAACAGCTTTGCCAACCGCGACCTTGAGGGTCCCGACCATCGCAACTATCCTTCTTACCCCGCCGAGTGGGACGATATACTGATGGGATGGTTGAAAAAAGACTTTACCGTGCCGGCCGACTGGGCGGGTGAGGAGATAAAACTCTATTTTGAAGCCGTAGCCGGTGAGGCTGTGGTTTATGTCAACGGACATAAAGTCGGCGAGAACTTTGACCTCTTTCTCCCGTTCTCGTTTGATGTGACCGATGTAGTCACTCCCGGTGAGAAAGCCGAGGTGCTTGTCGGCGTAAGAAGTCAGAAACTGTTTGAGGACAACTCAACCGTAGGCCGTCGTATAGTGCCTGCAGGTTCTATGTGGGGCTACCATATAAACGGTATATGGCAGGACGTATATCTGCTTGCCATGCCGAAACTTCAGGTGAGCGACGTGTTTGTAAAACCGCTTGTCGACAAGGACCTGCTGGAGGTTGAGGTCGAGCTGACCAATAATACCCCCAAAAAAGCCGATGTGACTCTCGGCGGTGACGTGCGCAGGTGGATCAACCTTGCCGGCAATGATGTCAACTCCGCTCCCGAACCCAAGTCGATGCTTGGCGCGAGCGCCCTTGCCATAGCTCCCGTTAAAGTGTCGGTTCCCGCGGGTTCTTCAGTCAAGACCACTCTGTCGGTCAAGGTCGACGGGCGTCTTAATCTCTGGACTCCCGAGCAGCCCAACTTGTATGGTCTGGTGCTTAACGTAGCAGACAAAAAGAATACTATTGACAAAAAGTATGAACGCTTCGGCTGGCGTCAATGGACGTTGGTCGGCGACAAGCAGTGTCTTAACGGTAAGCCTTATGCTCTTCGCAGCGACTCGTGGCACTTCCAAGGCATTCCGCAGATGACGCGCCGTTATGCATGGGCTTGGTTCAAGGCCATAAAGGACATGAACGGCAATGCTGTGCGTCCTCATGCGCAGGTGTATCCGCGTTTCTATCTCGACATGGCTGACGAGATGGGCATCTGTGTGCTCGACGAGACTGCCAACTGGGCAAGTGACGGAGGCCCGAAGCTTGACTCTGACAAGTTCTGGGAGCACTCGAAGGATCACCTGTCACGCTTCGTGAAGCGCGACCGTAACCATGCGTCGGTATTCGGCTGGTCGGTCAGCAACGAAAACAAGCCTGTTATATTATATGTATACAATCGTCCCGACCTCATGCCGCTTCAGGTGAAGGCGTGGGAAGAATGGCGCGACATTGTACGTGACATTGACCCGACACGTCCGTGGATTTCGTCAGACGGTGAAGATGACGGTGACGGCATACTGCCGGTTACCGTAGGACACTATGGCGACAAAAACTCCATGAACGGCTGGAAGGCTATCGGCAAGCCGTGGGGTATGGGTGAGCACAGTATGGCTTATTACGGCACTCCCGAGCAGGTGTCGAAATACAACGGCGAGCGTGCTTACGAATTGCAGCTCGGACGCATGGAGGGCCTTGCCAACGAATGCTACAATCTTATAGCCGATCAGCGCAACATGGGCGCAAGTTTCAGTACAATATTCAATATGGTATGGTACGGACTAAAGCCGCTTCCTCTCGGCAAGCGCGACTTGACCGTGGCTCCGTCACTTGAGAATGACGGTATATTCTTTGGTGAATACATCGAGGGTGTTCCCGGCGTGCAGCCCGAGCGTGTGGGCCCTTACAGCACTACGTTCAATCCCGGTTACGATCCCGCTCTGCCTCTGTATGAGGAGTGGCCGCTTTTTGCGGCGCTGCGTGCCGCAAATGCTCCCGGAGCTCCTGCATGGAGCGAGTGGGCCGAAGTCGACAAGTCGGCTTACGAGGCTCCGGCAGCCAATGCCGCCAAGCCTTACGGCGAGGTGATGTTTGTAGGCAATGCCGACGGCAATGTCAAGCGTACTCTTGACGAGCAGGGTGTTATATGGAGCACACGCGTCAAGAAGCCGGCTTCGGCTCTTGTTATTGTCGATGCCTCTTCGGTGGTGTCGGCCGACGATATAACCAAAATCAAGGCTTTGGCAGCCAAAGGCGCCGATGTATGGCTGTGGGGCGTGACTCCCGAGGCCGTCAAGGCGCTGGCAGGATTGTTGCCTGACGAACTTGAGGTGACACCGCTCGTGCGCTCGTCATTCATTCCCGTGCAGAGCTCATGGCTTCGCGGCTTCAACAACAGCGACTTCTATTTCTGCGAGGTACAGGTAGGCGACGTGTCGCGCAACGCTTTGTCGGGCCGATTTGTAGAAAACGGCGAGGTGCTTCTTGACGCCTGTCGCACCGACTGGCGTAAATGGAACAAGCGCGCTGAAGAGCTCAAGACCGCGTCTGTCCTGCGTAGCGAGAACGAATGTCCCGAGGCTACGGCTGTCTTCGTACGTTATCCCGGCAAAACTTCCGACATGTACGTAAGTACGCTTACCGAGTTTGCCAATTCCGAAAAGGGCTTCAACACTCTTTCGCGTCTGCTTGCTAATGCCGGTGTGCAGTGTCGTCAGCGTGAGATTGATGCCAACGACGTTTTCTTCCACCGCGACGGTAAGGTCATGCTGCCTGAATCGGCCAAAGCACACTTCGCCAAAAACGGCGGCGAGAGTGCCGAACTGGTGTTCTACGCCTACAGCCCGCGTCCTCTCGACGACCTGTTGATCGAGCCTAATGTGCCCAAACTGAGCTTTGAGGTCAAGAGCAAAAAAGCCGCGCTTGCGGTAAATGGCAAACCGGTAGCGGTGAAGCAGGCCCATAACGAAGCACGCTTCCATGAGCTGCCGCTTAAATCGGGGTGGAATAAGATTACTCTCACGGTGCGTCCCGATGACCTTAACAATGATTTCTACGGCTTCTTCTACTGCGACAACCGCGCCGATTTCATACCTCTGCTCAATGCGGCTTATGTGAATCCCGAAGTTCGATAAATCAGTCTCTTGAAACTTAACCAAAATACAATACAATGAAAATAAAACGTTCAGTGTTGTCGGCCGTGGCCTTGTCTCTGTCTCTCGGAGGCTTGTGCGCCGTTCCCGACGGATACATCTATGATTACTACGACTCCGGCACCACTCCCGGAAAATTTCTGAAAAGCTATACGGGCAAGGCCTATAACGGCGTGACCAAGGTGGCGAAAAACGGACAGACCAAAATTCAGGCCGAAGACTTCGACGGCGGGGTCGCAGGCAAGGCTTATTCGTTCAACAACGGCGGTGATAACGAGTATCGCCGCGACAAGGCCGCGGTGTCGGTCAGCAAGACTGCCGACGGATGGGCCGTGGGCAATGTCTCGGCCGGCCGTGACTGGCTTTGCTATACGATCGACGTGGCTCAGCCGGGCGAATACCGCATTGAGGCAAGCACGGCTTCTGATGACCGGTCGCCGTACTATTTCGAGGTCGACGGCGATGCAGCCGGCTCGATGCTATACGCCACGGGCAACGGCTGGGATACATATACGCTCGACACGACCGACGGTGTATACCTGACAAAGGGTCGTCATGTCATAAAATGGGTGCCCGCGGGAGGCATAAACTTCGATTGGTTTGCTCTTGAACGCGTTGGCGACTATAAAAAGCCCGCTGCGGCTCTGTCATTTGACTATCCGCGTACATCGGTGTACACCGACAATCCGTTGTTTCTTGACTTCACGTCGCCTATGAAGGAGTGCGGTCTTACCGGTGCTCTATATACCGCCGATCCGTCGGCCCATGTATGGAACATCGACGGCCGCGATGTGCTCTATGTCTACGCTTCACATGACCTTGAGCCTCCGCGCGGATGCGACTACATGGATCGCTATCATATCTTCTCTACCGAGGATCTTGTCAACTGGACCGATCACGGCGAGGTCATGAACGCCGCCACATCCAATGCCCTCACCGGCATAGGTTCCGACGGTTTCATGTGGGCGCCCGACTGCGGATACAATCCCGCCGACAGTCTGTATTACTTCATCTATCCCCACAAGCTCTCCAATGTCGAGGATGTCTGGGGCATATTTGTGGCTACATCGCGCAATCCTGCCGGTCCGTTTGATGCCAAAGGCTATATCAAAGGCGTGCCGTCGGTCATAGACCCCTGTCTGTTTGTCGACGATGACGGTCAGCCCTACATATACGTAGGCGGTGGCGGCAAGGGCTGCTGGGGCGGCAAGCTGCGCAGAGATGACTGGACCAAACTTGACGGCGAAATGAAGCAGATCGGCTCGTTTGAAGACTTCCATGAGGCTCCGTGGGTACACAAATACAACGGCAAGTACTATCTAAGCCATTCCGACAATAACTTCGAGAATAATCATCTGCGTTATTCGGTGGCTGACGATCCGCTCGGTCCCTACACTCCCAAAGGCGTGTACATGCTTGCTCACGGCCACGACACCACCCACGGATCGATAGTCAAGTTCAAGGACAAATGGTATCAGTTCTACCACACGGCCGACTATTCCGGACGCGGCAACCTTCGCTCCGTGTGCTTCGACGAGCTTGTTTACAACCCCGACGGGTCTATAGACATGGTCAATACTTGGGGCGAACCCTATCTGTCGACACCGCTTACGCTTTTGGCATCAGCTCCGTTGACCGTGCCGGCTGTCAATTATAACCGTGGACGTAACTCAAAGGGTTACTTCACTTGCTCTAAGAAGGCTCCGGATCGTGATGCCGATTTCGTGACTCTCGGTGCCGAGGAGTGGCTGCGCTTCAGCCTTAATGTCGAGAAGCGCGGCACGTATAAAGTCAATATAAGGTTGCGTCAAAGCATCCCCAATTCGCGACTGGCCGTGATGGAGGATGCCGAGTATCTTACCTCGATGCGTGGCGAGTTTCTTCCCGACAAGGCATCTACCGGTTGGCAGGATATGGTGCTCGAACTGCCCCTTCAGGCCGGAGAGCATTTCATTGAACTTCGTGTCAAGCGCGGCGATATATCGATAGAGAATTTTACATTGAGCTTCGAAACTGAAAAACGTACAGGCAAATGAATATAAAGAGAACGATCATATTATTTACGGGGATGTTGTTTGTGGCCGGACTTTGTGCCGGCACCAAACATTCCCGGGTCACCAAGTATCCGTCATACGACGGTCTTGTTATGGCAGGTTATCAGGGATGGTTTCATCAGCCGCGCAAGGGCACTTGGCTCGGTGATGAGAAGCAGGTGCGCATCGACATGTGGCCTGATGTAAGCGAATATGAGAAGACCTATCCTACCGGGCTGAAACATGCCGACGGTAGCGGAGCGCGCTTTTTCTCGTCCGACGACAAAACTACCGTTGACCTGCACTTCAAGTGGATGAAGGACTACGGCCTCGACGGTGTGTTTATGCAGCGTTTCTGGGGCGCGGCAAAGCCCGAGACGCGCAAGCGCAGCCATGTGCTGAGCAATGCCATGGAGGCGGCCCGCAAGTATGACCGTGCAATAGGTGTCATGTATGACTTGTCGGGGCTGAATCCCGCTACCGACAACTGCTCCATGCTTGTCGATGACTGGAAGTATCTTGTCGACTCGCTGCGGGTCACCGCTCCCGACGGCGACAACACATATGTGTTTTACAATGGCAAGCCGTTGGTGACCATATGGGGTGTAGGTTTCCCCGACCGTCCTTACAATATACGCAACATAGGACTTGAACGGTTTATCGATTTCCTGAAAAATGACCCCGAATACGGAGGCTGCAGCGTCATGGTGGGTGTGCCCACATTCTGGCGCGACCTTAATGCCGACTGTGTCAATGACCCCTACCTTCACGAACTTATCGCCAAGTGCGACATTGTGTTGCCGTGGATGGTGCAGCGCTTCACTCCGCTGCTTCACAATGACATGGACCGCTATCGCGACGTGATAATGGGCGACATGAAGTGGTGTGCCGAGCGAGGCATAGGCTATGTGCCTGTCGTGACCCCCGGTTTCAGCTGGCACAATCTGAGCCGCTTCGAGTTTCCCGACGATGTCAAGCCGGCCGGTTCCATACCGCGTCAGGGCGGCCGCTTCTACTGGCAGCAGATATACACGGCTCTCAACGCCGGCGCCACGATGCTCTATGTAGCTATGTTTGACGAGGTCAACGAGGGTACCGCCATATTCAAGTGCACCGACAATCCTCCGGTAGGCAAGGATATTGAGTTTGTTGGCATGGACGGCAAACCGAGCGACCATTACCTATGGCTCACGGGTGAGGCTGCGCGCATGTTGCGCCATGAGAAGCCGCTCTCCAAGACCATGCCTCAGCGTTGACTCTTTACCGATTGGTGACTAAAAAATAATGTACCCTGCATCTTGCTTCGGCAGAATGCAGGGTATATTGCTGTTTGTTTAAAATATGATTATTGGCGTCTGCTTTTGAAGAATTCTTCAAAGAAGTCTATCTGCGGCTTGTTGGGCACTTTGTCGAGATAGAAACCGTTGCGCATGATCATAACGGTGTTCTTGTCCTGCTCGTAAGGAGTCCAGTAGGGGAGTGCCTCTGCATTCGGATTGCCGGTCTTGGTGAAGTTTATCCAGTAGCGCGACATGATCTGCAGCATGTGGTTATCGATTTCGCTCATCTTGCCGCGGAATGTATAGCCGTATATAAAAGGCATCTCGGCTACATGGCTTGCTCCGCCGCGTCGGCTGCGCATTATGGTGTTTTCGGAGTCCTGATCGAAGTAGTATACATACACTTTGCCTTTGCCGGTACGGCTTTGAAGATTGGCCCAAGCATATGTACCCCATGCGAATGACCCGTCGCGGAATATGTCGGACTGTGCGAAGTACACCTCTTCGGGATTGGTGGCCGGGTATAGTTTGAGCAGTCTGTCGGCCCAGTCGCCGTATATGGAGCGGATGCGGTTCTGATAATACTCCACCGGCATGGGGAATGAGAATATAGAACCTTCGTCGGAGTTGCTGCCTACTATTACGTTTACGTCATTATACTTGCCGGCTTCATACAGCTTGTACTGGTCGTCGGTTATTACATAGCCGTCTACTATAGGCCAGAAGTCCTCCATCTTCGTGCTGTCGACTATGCTTTGTGCGTCGACGGTTCTCATCTGCTTTATGTTTTTCTTGCCGAAACGCTTCTGAAACGCTACTCCGGCCTTTTCTGCTCCCGCAAGAGTGCACATGGCAGTGTTGCCGTTACGCTCTTCGGCCACGGGCCAAAACGAGCTTCCGCTCTCGCATATTGCCCCGCGGAACAAGCCTTTGCACAGCGGCGATCCGCATAGTATGCTGACCGATATGCCGCCGGCCGACTCTCCTGCTATGGTTACTTTCTCAGGGTCGCCGCCAAATGCACCGATATTTTCATGTATCCACTTGAGTGCGGTTATCTGGTCGAGTATGCCGTAGTTGCCTGACAGACCGTTGCCTGATTCTTTGCTTAGCTCGGGATGGCTCATAAAACCTAATGCTCCGAGGCGGTATTCGATACTTACATATATTATGCCTTCATTGACAAAACTCTCCTGTGTGCCTATATATGAGCCGCTTACAAAGCCTCCGCCGTGTATCATCACAAATACCGGAAGTTTTTCGTCTTTGCTTTTGGCCGGTGTCGTTACGCTCAGATACAGACAATCCTCGCTCATGGCTACGTCGCCGCCGCTCTGATTGGGGTCAGTGTGCTGTGGCGGGCGGTTGCCCCAAGAGTCTGATTTGTATACTCCCTCCCACGGCTTTTTCTCTACCGGGGCTTTCCAGCGCAGATTGCCTACCGGTGGTTCGGCATATGGAATTTTTTTGTACAGGGCCGCCCCTTCATGTTCGACTCCTTCGATTTCACCTTGTGCTACTGTAGTGCGGAGTATCAGGGCATCGGCGCTTGAGCCGATAACCATAGCCGCTACAGCTGCTAATAAGAACTTTTTCATTGGTGTTCAGGTCTTGGTTAATTATGATTTGGTTATATTATTGATGCAAAGTTATCCTATTTTAAAAGATAGATAAGTAAATATTTGTATCAAATTACCATAGCTCATGTTAACCGATGACAACTTTATTACAGCAAAGAAAGAGTTATTCACGTAAAGTTGTGATCGGGACAACCAATACCCCGTCGGGACGTCTGTAGGCATATTTGCCGACGCCTACAAGTACCATGGCAAATGACGGCGTTAACATCTTGTCAGTATCGATTTTTTTGCAAAGTTCGTTCAATGTCTTGGCTCCGTGTTCGATGGCGTTTTCTCCACCAAGCTTTATCTCTACCAGTCCATAGCGCCCGTCACGTAAAATGACTACAGCGTCGCATTCAAGACCTGATTTGTCACGATAGTGAAGTACATTTCCGTTAATAGCCGAAGCGTAGACTCTAAGATCTCTTATGCACAATGTCTCGAATATCAATCCAAATGTATTCAGGTCTTTAAGCAATGCTTGCGGTCCTATGCCCAATGCTGCGGTTGCGATTGACGGATCGACAAAATAACGGGTATCTGATGTGCGTATTGCTGTTCTTGAACGAAGATTCGGATTCCATGCCGGGGCGTCCTCCACTACAAATATCTCTTTAAGGGCATTGATGTAAGAGGCTATTGTGTCATCACTTATGGTGGTTGTCTCGTTGCCTTTTATATCTTCTGTTATCGCTCTGTTCGTTATCTGACCACCTTGATTTCGGGCTAACGAACGCATTATTCGGCTTACTCTTGATGCATCACGCCTTATGCCGTCGACTCTGCTTATGTCTGATGATATGACTGCGTCAAGATAATCATATGCCTGTGTAAGTGAATTGTGCTCGCTCATATTAATGGATGACGGCCAACCTCCTCTACAACTAAGGAACGCTATACGGTTTATGTCGGTATCTGTCTGAGCATAAATATCTTCTTCTGATTCAAATAGGTTTCCAAGCGATATTTCGCCATTTGAATCGCCGGATTCAAACAAACTCATGGTACGCATATTTAGTTGCGAAAAACGCCCCGTACCCGAGTGTATAATCTTTGATCGGTCGGCCGGTACTGACGAACCGGTAAATATAAAAAGTCCTTGTTGATGTCTATGGTCAATATCGTAGCGGGCGGCGTCCCAAAGTTGTGGCGCTACCTGCCATTCGTCAATAAGCCGGGGATTCGCTCCTTTTAACAGCCCCTTTACGTTAATTTGGGCCATTTGCAAATTCTCCATATCCGCCATGTATAGAATACTGCGGGCCTGCTGTTCGGCAGTTGTCGTTTTTCCGCACCATTTAGGCCCTTGTATTAAAACTGCGCCTGCAGTCTCCAACTTGCTTGCCAATATCTTGTCGACTGTTCGTGCTTTGTATTTTCCCATATTTATGTGGATTAACTACAGCAAAGGTAACAATTCTTTTTGAGAATTCGGCAAGTTGGCGGTTTTTTATTCGGTAAGTTGGCAGTTTTTTGTTCGGCAAGTTGGCAGTTTTTTGTTCGGCAAGTTGGCAGCTAATTTAGTAATTATTGACTATAAAAGAGAGCTAAATGTGTAGTCGTGCAAATTAATGTTTAAATTCGTGAATATTTGCTTAGTGTAGGCGTGTTAACAAATATTAACACGGGGGGGGGTAAATGACTAAAATATTCATACATTTGCAAAATTTAGTTTAAGTAAATTACAAAAGCTCATGAATTTCTTGCAATTTGTCGCACCCGCAGTGGGAGTGCTGATGTGTGCTATGCCTTTATTTGAAGCCAATGCCGAAGAAACCAAGGGTAAACCTAATGTTTTTATAGATTATATGTGGCATCCGTCGGATGTCGGTTCAAATGAAGCCGAGCAACTACGTAACAATGTTATTCAGGCCATAAACGAGACCGGCCGTGTGGATCTTATCGATGTGGACGCTAATGATGTTCTTGCTATTGAGAAGTCGCGTCGTGAAAGCGGACTTAGTGCCGGTGAGGATGCGGAGCGCTTGAAAGTGATGGAGCAGCAGGGCGCCAACTTCCTTATTCAGGGACGTATAACGTCATGGGTTGTTGATAGAAAGACTACTGATGACGGATCGCCTTACTATACTTCAGTAGTAAATTATACTCTTAAGGTCATCAACCCCAATGATGGTAAACTCGTGCATAGCCAGTCATTCAAAGCCGGTGACGAGTGGCTTAACTTCCAGACCGGCAGTACCCCTGAAGAAGCAATGATGAAAGTCAGCAAATATGCTGTTAGAGATGTAAATGCATTTATTATAAAGGCTTTCCCTGTAATCGGTACTATACTTGATGTGGCCGAACAGAAAAAGGACAAAGTCGAGAGCGTTTACATAAGTGTCGGTTCTGATGCAGGAGTTGCTAAAGAGCACATGTTTGAAGTCTGTGTTGAGCGTCAGATAGCCGGCCGTACCTCGCAGAGCCCGATAGGCAGTTTGGAGGTTAAATCTGTCGAGGGTGGCGACATATCGCTTGCAAAGGTTAAAAAAGGCCATAAAGAGATCAAAGCTGCTTTAGACGGAGGTCAGACAATAGTTATTAAATCAATCGAAAAGAAAAAGGGGATAGGTATCGCTATCTGATAAATAGACATTTTATTGTCTTGTAATCAATTGGATATTATTTCAGATTGGAGTTTAATTATGTCCGGAAGCCGCATGTAACGGCTTCCGGCATAATGCTAAGATTTTAACCGATAAATGTAAAAACTATGCGAAAAATGCGATTGCCGGCAATTATCATATACTTGTTTTCTATGGTGTGCGTTTTCGATGCTTATTCTCAGGCTTCGGGTACGAAGCCAAATGTATATATAGATTATTTCAATCGTCCTGATGATATGAGCTTTAATGAAGCCGAGCAGCTGCGCAACAGCATAATGCAGGCCCTTAAAGAGACCAACCGTATAGACCTCATTGATGTCGACTCCAACAAGGCCATAGCTATTGAACGTGAGCGCCGAGAGGCGGGTGCTGTGGCCGATGATGATCCGGAACGATTGAAAGTTATGGTGCAGGAGGGAGCCAACTATCTTATACAAGGGCGTATAACATCATGGGCTGTTAATCAGTCAGGGAAGAAAGGTAAGGAATTTTATGATGTAGTGGTAAACTACAATCTTAAAATGATTAATCCTAATGACGGGAAAGTGGTGAACAGTCAATCGTTTAAGGTAGGTGGCGGGCTTATCTCGGAAATGATTAGTAGAGATAAAAAGGTTCGTAGCAAAGAAGAAGCATTGATGGATGCATGTAAAGAAGCGTCCTATGAAATTGAACATTTTATTGCGGTAGCGCTGCCTCTTGAAGGCAAGGTCCTTGACATGGGTAAAGTCAAGAAAGATAAGGTTGATAATCTGTATGTGAATCTTGGTTCAAACATAGGTGTAAAGGAAAACGACATATTTCTAATATGTATACAACGAAATATAGGCGGTGAGGTTGCTAATAGTGAAATAGGTCGGGTAGTGATTGCTGCGGTAGAGGGTGGTAACGTTTCCCTCGCTAAAGTAAAAAAAGGTAAGAAAGATATCTATAATGCAATAAATGCCGGACAGAATATTGTGGTAAGATATGTACCTAAAGAGAGTAACGTGAATGAAAAACTTGAACGTATTGTAGGACGAAAATTTATCGGAGGAAGACCTGTTAAATGATAGAAATGTGTTATAAAAGATTTATTATGAAAACTATACTGACGTCGGTATTGGTGATGTTGTTGAGTATGTCGTTGAGTGCGCAGAATTACTCCGACGATGTAAGGCTTATAAGCGATGACGGCTCCAATATTACCGTTGTGGCTACAGCTACGGCAGAGAAGAAGAAAGATGCCGAGGACCTTGCATTGAAATCGGCGTTCAACTGCTTGTTTCATACAGGCATTGAGGGGTTGAAGTCGGGTGTGGCTATAGTGTCAGCACCGCGCAAGGATTATGATTATCGTTTTTATAATGAAAAACGATATATAAATTATATAGTAGGTTCGCCCAAGACCACAGAGACTAAAAAGATATCCAAGATGACAAGAGCGTCGGTCATGCTGACTATAAATCTGAAAGCGCTCAAAGCCGATCTGATCCGCAATCAACTTGCGCTTAATCCCGGATGGAGCGATGCGAAAGCTGTAAATGCCACGGCCGCTCTTAATCCTACCATAGTGGTGGTGCCTATGATGAGGGCTGACGAAGGCTATAGCTTCGGAGCCATGCGCACTAAAATTGAAAACAGCCGTCTCGCGCAGTTTGTTGTTAAGAAAGTGTCCGAAGGTTTCCGCCATAACGGTTTCAAGACCCGTGACTTTATAACACAACTTCAGAACGCCAAGACCGATCAAGTGCTTCGCGACGGAGCGCAGGCCGATGATGCCACTATGGTCGTACAGCAACTTCCCGGCGATATAGTGGTGACGGTTGACGCTCTGATGAATGTTAATGGCGCCAATCAGGGCGAGATTACCCTTAATATATCGGCCGTGGAGAAGCAGACAGCCGGCGAGCTGGCTGCAAAATCGTTTGTAAGCGGTTTTTATCATATTACAGACTCGACTACGTTGGCGGGACATGCTTTGAATAAGATGGGTCCCGACTTTTTTGCACAGATACAGAATTCGTTTGAGGACATGGTGAAGAAAGGCCGAGAGATGATTGTCGACTTGAACCTGTCGGAAAGCGTGACGGAGTGGGACTTTGATCAGGACTCTCCGGCTACGGGCGATGTATTTAAGGATGTGCTCGACGAGTGGCTCCGCAACAACTCTTTTCAGGGCGTTTACGATATGAGCATGAGTACCGACAAGTACATAAGCATACGTCTGAACATACCGCTGTGGAACGTCGAGAAAAACCGTTCATACTCATTGTCCAATTTCCAGTCTGACCTGCGCAGGTTTTTCAAGTCGCAGCTCGGCGATGAGTATAAACCCGGCATAACGGCCATGGGCCAGAAGTGTGTGGTGGTTATCGAGTAATCAACCTCCTGAAAATGATAAAGCAATGAAAAAGATATTTTACGGTATAGCGGGCGCCCTGTTGTCGGTCATGACGGCTACGGCACAGACCGATGTGCAATTTTATGTAATCGGGTTGCAGAGCGACAAACTCGATGCCGATGCTGTGTCGGCCGTTGATACCAAACTGCGAAGTGCTTTTACACGCACTATGGCGGCGTCGGAAAATCCCGACAACCCCTTTGTGATAGAGCCGTCAATCGACTTTACCGAGGCGGTGGAGACCGAGGGACTGGTCATGGAGGTGGGCCGCGTGAAAGCCGACCTTACGCTTACGGCGAAAAACCATATTGACGGCACCGTGTTCAACACCGTCACCATACCCCTGAAGGGGAGTGCCACAGGCGGTAGGGCCGGGGCAGCAAAGTCTATGGTCGCGTCATTGAAGCCGACCGACCCCGTGTTTGTGAGGTTTGTGCGCAAGTCACGTGAACGTATAGCCGACTATTATGCCGCAAATTGCGCCACTATACTGTCGCAGGCTCAGATGCTTGTCGAGGCCGGCCGTTATTCCGAGGCCCAAGTGTTGCTGAGCGCCATATCACCGCAGTTGTCATGCTACGATCAGGCATATGCCATGCTCGCCGATGTCGTGCGCAATCTGTCGCCCGACACTCCGCCGGTTCCGGTCGATACGGTATATGTCGACAATGTGGTCGAGGTGCCGGTGACGCCCGACACCGTCTATGTGGACCGTGTCATTGAGCCGCCCGTACAGACACCTGTCGAGCCGACGGCTCCCGAGTATACCATAAAATTGAGTCACCCCGACGAATTTTCGTTCAGGATTTTGTCGTGTCAGGGCACTCGTATAGGCGATCAGGTCAAGATTATGGCCGAGCTTGTCAACAAGAAGATAAATTATGATGCCTTGTATATGTATTTTGACAAAGCTTTTTCGCCCGAAGGCACAGAGTTTGAGCGCAATAACTTGCTGACCCGTGGCGAGTACAGCTGTCATGTAAATATACCCAAGCGCATCCCGATAAAGATCGAGTTTACGGTAAGAAATGTCGAGCCCGGCACCTCTTCTTTTTCTTATCTGTATATCTATTTCGGCCAATATAATGTCACTGTTTATAACCTTCCCGTAGAATGGGATTGATCATATATTTATGACACGAAGTTTAATATCATTTATTATTGTCGTGGCGGCGCTTGTCGGCTCCGTTTGTGCCTGTGCCGAGTCAAAAGTAGTGGAGCGCAGTGCTAAAAAGGCTCCGGCATGGCTGTCGACGGCAACCGACGGCTATCTTGTCGTGGCGGTAAGAGCTGCTTCGATAGCCGAGGCGCAGAAGCAGGCCGAGGAGGAGATAGCCGGCCGTATGATAATGTCGGTAGCGCGCAATGTCAGTGTATCACAGTCCAATGTCATCTCCGAGACCGTGCGCGACGGACGTATAGAGTCATCCGACGAGTATAAGCGTGAGTCGGCCATGCGTGGGGCCAATCTGCCGTTTCTGAAAGGCATTTCGCTTGCCAAAGCCGACGATATATATTGGGTCAAGATGCGCGACAAGTCGACTAAGGAGGAGTATTATGACTATTATGTCAAGTATCCGTTTTTCCGGGTTGAGCAGTCGCGCCTTGTGGCTGAGTTTGAGGAGTACGATGCCGCCAAGGATGCCCGTCTTGCCGAGCTTGAAGCCGGATATGCCACGGTGGATTCTCCCGAGGGCATAAAGACCGCGATAGCCGATCTCGAAGGACTTGCCGCTTATTATTTTGACGATGTGCGCCGTACAAAGGCAGTCAGTCTTATGAAGCGCTACAAAGACCTGTTCAAGTCTATAGTCATGACGGGCGAATTTATCGGTCCGGGTGAATTGAAGCTGGGGTACTCGCTGCTCGGCCATCCGTTTAAAGTCTATGCCGCTCCTAAAGTGACGTCAAATTGTGCATCTTCGATAAGGGCCATACCGGTGAGCGGAGAGTTTAAAGTGACGTATGACGACGCCGACTGTCTTGATGACGAGGAAAACTATCTTGATGTGACTGCGCGCATAGAGGGCGTGAAGTTGTCGCAACGTTTCCAGCTGAAAGAGGCTGACGGGGGCGGTAAGGACAAATTCTCGGTAGTCCCGACCGGTAAAATCATACTCACAGCCGACAGTATCGACGCCGATGCCCGCACTCTGTCGGGTATAAACATAAGGTTGTCGCTTGACAATCGCGGCACTACCGCCTTCGGTCTCAAATCAATAGAGCTGACTATGCCGCAGCTTGTCATGCCGCTTGTATGGGACAATATCGACGGCGTATATACATCGACCGGTGTGATTCAGATAAATGCAAGGGCGCAGGGTCGCTTCACTCTGCGCGACAGCCGCACCTCACGTCTGCCTTATGTCAACGGGGCAGTGACGGTGGTCAATCCTGTTACTCAGAAAGTGGAACGCATAAGACTGTCGCTCCCTTATTCATGCAATTGGGAATAAAAATCACTAATCAATAAAATAACTTTATTATGAAAAGAATTTTAGGAATCTTCGCTCTCGTAGCGGCTCTTCTTGTTGGCGGCACAGTGGCCGTTCAGGCACGTGAACTTACCAAGCAGGAGGTGAAAGAGATTGAGAAGGATGTCAAGAAACGCTGCAAGCAGCTTGAAAAAGCCGGCTGGGAGCCGCTTGCAAGCACTACCACCCTCAATTATGCCATGATGAAGTATCGTAAGTATCTTGCTGAAGATGAGGATAACCGCATAGCACTGGTGGGTATCGCATCGGGCCGCAACCCGAAAATCGGCCGCGAGAATGCCATCCATGCCGGTATTGCCAGCTATGCTTCGCGTGCCAAAGCTCAGGTGGTAGGCCGTGCCAAGTCGGTGCTGTCAAACGATTCTCACAACGCTTCCGAAGAGGAGATCGACAAGTTTGGCGCTGCCTATGAGGCCGGTGTAAATGCCAAGATGGGAGCGCTTGTAAAAGAACATTTCACCATTGTGCGTACAAATAAGGACGGTTCTAAGGAGTTTAACGTGTTTATGTCGTTGGACGAGAGCGCTGCCCGTCAAGTACGCGAAGAGGCCCGTCGTGACGCTGAGGAGCGCACTCAGCTTGAAGTGATAAGCGACATGACCAAGGAGTTTATCGGTGAGCCTGTGGCTGCCGAGGAATAATTACTGATTTTTACACGTGACTGCCATGAAGAGGTTGCTATTGTGTGTTGCGGTTCTGGCAACTCATTTCCCGACATTTTCCGATAATCCTGACAAGGATTTCGACTCGTTTATGAAAAGTGCGATGACAGACTTCGATAGCTTTATCGATGACGCCAACCGCGACTTTCTCGACTTCATGCGCAGTCCGTGGAAAAAATTTGAGGCTGAAAAGCCTAAAGAACAGCGTCCCGAGCCGGAGCCGGTTCAGCCGGTTATTGTACAGCCCGATGATACCGTGGCTTCGAAGCGGGAGCCTCGTCAGCTTACTATCGAGGAGATACTCGATCTTACAAGCCGCGAGAACGAGCAGCGGCCTGTGGTCGATGTTGATGTACCGCAGACCGTGATAGGCGATAAGGAGATGCCGCCGGCCGATGTGACGCCGGGGTCTCCCGTCGTTGACGACAAGCCAGCCCCGGCGCCCTCCGTATGTCCGGTCCGCGACACCGTGGATCGTCCCGCGGCGCCTGTCCCGGCACCCAAGCCCGCAAATCCCGTAAAACCGGTAGCCCCTGCAAAACCTGCAAGGCCTGATATAAAACCGGCCGCTCCGACCGCTCCAAAGCCTGTTGTGCAGGAGCGGCCGTCGGCGCCTCGGCCTGTCGGTCCTCTCTACACGGGCGGCGAAGGCCGTATACCCCTATCGTTTGCCGGGGTCACTTACTATGTAAATGCACAACTTAAAAACGTCATAAGCCTGCGGCGACTTGACGAAAACTCCGTGACCGATGCTTACGAAGCGCTCTTGCGCAGTGATTACAAGCCGCTTGTAGCTGACCTTACCGCCTTGCGCGATAAGGGCTTGAACGGTGAGTGGGCCCTGTTTATGTTCATAAAGCAGTTGTCGGAGTCTTTTGTCGGACAAAACGAGAGCATGGTCATGCGACAGTTTTTGCTTAATCGCATGGGCTACAGAGCGCGTGTGGCGCGCAATGCCGATACCGACCGCCTGACCATTTTTGTGGCTCCCGACTGTCAGCTCTACGGCGTCATCTCCATAACGGTCGATGGGGTGCCGTACTATGATGTGGACGCTAAGCGACCTTACTATTTCTTTATGTGCAGCAAGGATGCCCCGGGCAGCAACCGTAAGCTGAACATGCGGTTTGCGGCGGCCCCGTATCTTGACGCACGTAAAAAGACATCGACCCATACGTCGCCTCACTCAAAGGCTTCGGCTACGGTTAGTGTGCCTGTGGCGTTGATGGATTTCTACAAAAAAATACCGCAATGCGACTATTCGGTGTATGCCAACTCCGGTGTCGACAAGGGTGTCGAGGCGCAGTTGCTCGGCGCATTGCGTCAGGCTATAGCAGGCAAAGGCGAGAAAGAGGCGGCACTGATACTGCTCGATTATGTACAGAACGGATTTGAATATGCCACCGATGATGTGCAGTTCGGTTACGAAAAACCGTTTTTTGTCGAGGAGCTGTTTTATTACCCGAAGTGTGACTGTGAGGATCGCTCGGTACTTTATCGTTATCTTGTGATGAGGTTGCTCGGGCTTGACACCGTGTTGCTCGAATATCCCAACCATATAGCCACGGCTGTCGCATTCCGTGAGCCTGTCGAGGGCGATTATGTCACCGTGGGCGGCCGCCGGTACACCGTATGCGACCCGACATTCATTGGCGCGGGTATCGGCATGACTATGCCGCAGTTCCGCACCACCAAGGCCAAAGTCCTCAAAATCTGATCTTATACGGGAAGGGCGCCGATGCCGGGGCGGTCGGCGGGTATGGAGACTTTGCCGTTGATGATTTTGGCGCCGTCAAAGCAGTCGTTGGTTATCAGCAGGTTGCCGTCGAGGTCGGCCCATTTGGCAAGGGGTGCTAACTGTGAGGCTGCCGATATGGCACACGAGGTTTCTGTCATGCAACCGAGCATTACGTCCATGCCGAGCGCTCGGGCGAGTTCGGCCATCTGCTTGGCTTCGCGCATGCCGGTGCTCTTCATAAGTTTTATATTTATGGCGTCATATACTCCGTAGGCACGGCGAACGTCATCGAGGCGTTGCAGAAACTCGTCGGCCACGATCGGCAGCGGCGAGCGCTCGCGGAGCCATGCCGTTTCGTCAATCATCTCTTTAGGCATCGGTTGCTCAACAAAAAGGCAATTGCGTTCGGCAAGCCAATTGCACATTTCAAGGGCCTTGTGTTTGTCGGTCCATCCTTGATTGACGTCCACGCATATCGGCCTGTCGGTGCTTTCGCGTATTATCTCTACCGTCTCCATGTCGCGGTCAAGCCCCATCTTTACTTTCAGTATGTTGTATGGCGCGGCTTCCGCTATCTTTATCCTCACGATGTCGGGAGTGTCGATGCCTATGGTAAACGAGGTGTCGGGCGCTTTTTCGGGCGAGAGTCCCCACAGTTTATACCACGGCGCGCCGGTAAGTTTGCCTACAAGGTCGTGCAGGGCTATGTCGACCGACGCTTTGGCTGCTCTGTTGTCGGGAGCAGCTGCGTCGAGATACTCGTGTATATCGTCCATGCGAAACGGGTCGGTGAACTGTTCGAGGTCAAGCGAGGCCAGATAATCGGTGACCGACTTGACGCTCTCGCCGAGATAGGGCGGCATGGACGCCTCACCGTAGCCGGTGACGCCGTCGTATTGTAGCCGCACCAGAACGTCGGGCGTCGTGGTGCGGCTTGAACGTGCGAGGTTGAACGAGTGGCGCAGCTTAAGCTCATAGGGGGCGAATGTCAGCTTAAGCCGGCCCGTGAAGCTGCGCTCTTTTGTCGGTGATGAAGGGGCCGACATCAGCCATCGCGGAGTGGCCATGGCAGCGGCGGCAAGAGCCGTACTTTTTATAAAATGACGTCGGTCCATAAATCAGAGCGGTTTATTTCTTTTTGTGAAGAAGTCGGAGAACCTGACATGTACGTGCGGGCAGGTAGAGCTTCAGCCAGCCTTTGCCGTCGGGAGCATAAAGAGGATCGGGCTGGGTGAAGTGGTGGATACCTTCGTCTATATTGCCGAAGCCGCCAAACTCCTTGCTGTCGCTTGACAAAACCACTTCATACTCGCCTTCGGGGGCGAGGAAGCCGTATCCGTCGTAGGACTTGAACGGCGCCCAGTTAAATACAAATACGAGGTCGCCGCGCTTGAACGCAAGCACTTGGTCGTCATCCTTATCCCACAGTTTCTCTACCGGCAGGGCTTGAAAGTCGTAGACGTCGCCAACAAGGCGTATCATGGCGTTGTCGAAGTCGTTCAGCTCGCAGTAGCGCAACTCTTTGCGGTCTACGAGATCCCACTGGCGGCGGGCATACTTGTAGCTCCAGCCGTTGCCTTCGCGGGGGAAGTCGATCCATTCCGGATGGCCGAACTCGTTGCCCATGAAGTTGAGGTAACCTCCGTTGATGGTGGCGAGGGTGACAAGACGTATCATCTTGTGCATGGCTATTCCGCGGTTTACGGCGGCGTTGTCGTCGCCTTTGGTCATGTGCCAGTACATCTGGTCGTCTATGAGGCGGAATATCACAGTCTTGTCGCCTACAAGGGCTTGGTCGTGGCTCTCGACGTAGCTTATGGTCTTTTCATCGGCCCGTCGGTTGGTCAGCTCCCAATATATTGAGGTCGGATGCCAGTCCTCGTCTTTCTTCTCTTTAAGCATCTTGATCCAGTAGTCGGGTATGCCCATTGCCATCCGGTAGTCAAACCCGATGCCGCCCGCTTTAAACGGTGTGGCGAGTCCGGGCATGCCGCTCATCTCCTCAGCTATGGTTATGGCGCGGCGGTTGACTTCATGTATGAGCTTGTTGGCGAGGGTAAGATAGGTTATGGCGTTGGTGTCTTGTCCGCCGTTATAGTAGTCGTCGTAGGAGCCGAATGCCTGTCCGAGTCCGTGGCTGTAATACAACATTGAAGTGACGCCATCGAAGCGGAAGCCGTCAAACTTGAATTCTTCGAGCCAATACTTGCAGTTGGACAGCAGGAAGTGAAGCACCTGATTCTTGCCGTAGTCGAAGCATAGCGAGTCCCATGCCGGATGTTCGCGGCGGCCGTCGCCGTAGAAGTACTGGTCGTAGCTTCCGTCAAGGCGTCCGAGTCCCTCGACCTCGTTTTTGACCGCGTGGGAGTGTACGATGTCCATAATCACGGCTATGCCTGCTTCATGGGCGGCGTCGATAAGCGATTTAAGCTCTTCGGGGGTGCCGAAGCGGCTTGAAGGAGCATAGAAACTCGACACATGGTAGCCGAACGAGCCATAGTAGGGGTGCTCCTGTATGGCCATTATCTGTATCGTGTTGTAGCCGTCGGCTACGATACGCGGCAATACCTTTTCTTTAAATTCGGTGTACGAACCCACTCCCTCGCGCTCTTGTGCCATGCCTATATGACATTCATATATAAGCAGGGGCTTGGTGTCGGGAGTGAATTTCTTCACTTTCCACTTGTAGGGAGTTTCGGGCGCCCATACCTGAGCTGAAAATATCTTGCTTTGTTCGTCCTGCACGACGCGGGTGGCATAAGCCGGTATGCGTTCGCCGCATCCGCCCTCCCAGCTGACGATCATCTTGTACAGATCGCCGTGGTGCAGGTCATCTTTTTTCAGTTTTATTTCCCATACGCCGTTGGCCTTCGGTTTAAGGGCGTACTTGCGGTATTCTTTCCATCCTGAGAAGTCGCCCACAAGCGTTATGCCTGTGGCGTTTGGCGCCCATTCACGAAATACCCATCCTGTATCGGTGCGGTGAAGCCCGAAATAATTGTAAGCGTTGGCAAACGCTTTTAGCGAGCCGTCGGAGGCAATCAGTTCACGTTCTTTATTGACTGCGTCCTGATGGCGTCCTTCGATGGCGGCTGCAAACGGCTTGAGCCAAGGGTCATTCTTGATGATAGCTAATGTTCCCATGAGTACAAAGAGATTAAATTAAATTTTAATGTGCATAAAGCATTATTGGCAAAGATACGAAAAGTATCTAAGACGAAGTCAAAGATAACTACAATGTGTCTATTTTGCAAACACATTTCAATTCATAATGATTTTATAACTAAAGTTTATTGATAGATAACCATTCTAATGAATATTTGTTTCTTGTTACGATGTAATATGTAACGTAAGATACGTTATTTGCTCTTAAATTCCGCGACTTTTCCATGGCTCGATAGGATTTCTCCAATCCACTGTCCGCGAAGCCATGTTAGATGTCCTTTTAGTGTCTGTTTGTTGTGAGCTATATCGTAGCCTACCAGTTCGAAAGGTTTATATTTAGTCCCTTCATCATCAGTGAGCACATTTTTATCAAATTCACCATCAAAGAAGTGATAGGCAAATTTTTCATGACCGTTTTTTGCTAAAAGTTCTTTTTCATTTTTGAAATAATAATATCCGGAGACTATATACTTGTCGGAATTTCTTTCAATGATTTGTGCTTTTAACATTAGCTCGTCATTTCTCCCGTTTGTAAATATGGTAGGTATGCCTTTGTTTTTAGGTGAAATGGTTGAATAGTTCCATTTCTCAACGCTATCTTTATAATTATATAATTTTTCAAAACCGGATAAACTATCTCGGCTTTCTATAATGTACTCATTGAGATCATTATTCTCAACTATTAGGGGATATTCATCACATATAAAACTTTCTTTGGCAATAATAAGCTTATCATCTGCAGTGGGTTGCTTTTCCATATATAGTGTGAAGTATCCGAGTGAGTCAGTAGTGGTAAAGCTATTTTGATACAATATCGATGCATCTTGAACAGGATATTTTGTATAACCGAGATCTAAGGCTACTTTTCCGGAATATGGGAAAAGACGTTCTTTTCCTATTGTTAGGTTAACTGAAGGGGAGTTTGTCAACTCTTCTATGGTTTTTTCAAAATTAAGATTTACGTATCGGCCTAAACCTTGCATTACGTCAAAATTGAGATTGAAATATAAATGATTTATGGAGTCTGCACATATGGTAAATATGGAGTCTTTTAATCCTTTGTCTATTATTCTGTTAAACAATACGGTATCCTTATCATTGCCTTTTTTCCCAATAACTGTTATTTGGGCTTTCCAATAGTCAGTAAGTCCGACAGTATTATCTTCACTTAATGACAAATTGAAGTTCTGATGTTGTTCGATTATCGGTTCTGAAGAATGGCTGTATATAAACCATGAACATAATGCAATTAATATGAGAGAAATAGCACTGACTGAGAATATAGCTTTTCTCACAACAGCTCTATGTTCTTTTTCAGAATTAAGCTGTAATTCTTTTAACCGATTGGCCTCAAAGCGGTTCTCTTTTCTTTTTTTAATTATATCACATAATACATCATGGATAAATTCGACTTTACTACTGCCGTCGATTGTGTTTTCACATAAAATTTTCTTATTGAAGATCAAGAAATCAAGATCTTTGTCGCTTAGTCCGCACTTTGCCTTAATAGAGGCTCTTGATAGACTTTCCCTTCTTCCGTCCGGATTCAGTAGAGTATCTTCCAGCTTTATAATGCTTTCGGAATTAATTAGTGCGATTGCTTCTTCATAAAATTCAGATATTATATCAGGACTATACTTATTAACAAGTTCTGCAGTTATAGTGTTGCCATTTGAATCTTTCATCTTTTCATAAAGCCTATTCATGAAAAGGGAAAGAATTGAAGAATTGATTTTGATGTCATCATTATCAATTCCCATTATAGCTTTCTGTTGCGTTAATTTGCTTATAATTAGTGATGCAACATCTTTGGAGATTAGATCGGGTACAGGTTTTAATATTATTTCTGTCGCCTGTTGTACATTTAACGGTTGTAGACAGTACCTATTGTTTTTAAGTGAAGGAATGTTTATTGAATACCTTTCAAGGTAAGATAGAAAATCTTCTCGTATAATAAATGCAAGATGATATTCCGGATTATCGATGTATTTATTCTCATTTACATTTATAATGAGTTCAATATCATCAAAATCGGTATCTTCAATTGTTGAAGTGGTGCTGTTTACTGAAATGTTATTGTTGTATGACGGTTTATTGTTAAGTTGCGGTCTGATATCATTGATGAGGTTTGCTAATTCAGAAAAGAAAGATTTTGTTTTATTGGTGGATCGCTGAAGAGTGAAAATTTCTTCAAATTGATCTAATATAATTACAGGATATATTTCTTTCCCGTTTTCATCCATAAATTTATGACGGTGAAAAAGTGTCCAAAGTGTTTCTGATTCGTTATCTGACAGTTTTTCTATCTCAACTATTGCTCCTTTGGAAAATACAATTTGCTTGGCCCCGTCAATTGCATATTCAATATGCCTTAGATTTTGCAGAGCTTGTGTTATGGCATTTTTTATTTGTAACGTATATGCTAATGCATCGTCTTGATGATTCAGCCTTATACTTAAAGGAAATGTATTATATGAACGGGCAACTGGAAATACACCGGCATTAATGATCGAAGATTTACCTATTCCTGATTTTCCATAAATTATAGTATGCTTATTGCGTAATATATATTGTGTGAGAATTTGGATCTCCTCGTTTCTGCCATATATAATCTGCCCTTCCTGATATGTGTCAAGTCCAAGCCAAGGGTTATTTATATCGTTCATTTTTAAAGCTCGTTAATAGTTGATAATATCTTATTCGCAAATGTTTTTATATCCATGTTGTTTTTGTAAAGATATGCATTTCTGTCACGTAACGGCTTTGGTATAGTGGAATTATAAAAATCATAACCATCTTCGCAAAGCGGATATATGAATTCTCTGCCATAGCCTGATGCCTGTTCGATTGCATACTCCCATTCGCGGCGGTATACATGAAATTCTTTGGCTTCTTTTGGTATTGCAGATGAAATTATAGGTATAAATATTTTTGTCGTATTTATTGCTTCGTTGATCTCTTGCATAAAAATCGAACCTGTTTTTAACTTTACTTTATCATACCATACATTTAGTCCTAATGATGTAAGTTCATTATACAAGCAGTTAGCGATATCGCTGTTAGTCCTTGAGTAAGAAATAAATACATCTGTATTTCTTTGCGGTATGTCAAATTTATGAGGCTCTAATTGTTTTAATTTAAGGGACAGCCTCCTTTCTATCTCATCAATTACAAGAACCGGATCTTTTTGGGTAAATGTGTCAAGGTGTCTTAGGAATGTTTCCAACGATTTTTCTGTAGAATCACTTACAACCATTCCTCCGGGTTTGGCATCTAATGAAGTTTTCATTGAGAACCATATAAAACGGAATAACCAATCGGAATAGTCATTACCTAATACAAGAAGATATTTACCCGACAATGCTGAGGAAAATATTTTTGGGCGACATGATTCTGATAGCCAAGATTTACAAAATCTCAACATATCTGCATCGGTGACCACGAATCTACCGGCTTCATTGCAGACTTTACCAAACATATAATATACCGTCGGAGTATATATATCTTCTTCTCTTTCTAAATCTCCGACACCGGGCTTTTGAGTTGTGCGCGGGTTGTCACTAAATATTAAGGTCTTGACTTTTCGGCCCTTCCATACTTTATCCATTGCTTCTTCCACAATAGGAGCAAAAGAAGTTGTTATAACAAATGGAAATTGTCTAATGGATAGGATACGGGTCAATAATGACGAAGGTTCAAATTGTTTTTGAGCAAATATGCTAGCGATTAAGGGATATATTTGCTCTTTGTTGTTTTTAAGAGCCATCAGGAACTTTTCATCATATATCAATTGAGAGAACGTTGATGGCAGTGTGTCTAATTGAAATTTTCGAGCAAAGAGCTTTATTAACCATTTATGTAGATTGCCGCCTTCAACCAATATATTGGGGCCAATCACAGGGATGACTTTACCATCTATTATATGGTTTATAAGAGTATTCCATTGCTCTTCCTCTTTTAATTTTTCAGGATCAGGAATAGAAAAATCAAAATCAATATCTTCAATCATGGTTATTGGTTTTATATATTGCACTGATTGCAAATATAATGAATTTTCTATAAGGTTTAATTATATTTAATATTGTGAAATTAAAATTTATTCAGATTGTATTATGAATAGCGAAAAATTGGTAGTCAGAAATACCGAATTCGTGGCATATTCAAATATTTAAAATCTATAATATTGGCGAACGATTATTGGTCGTTGTAAACGATACGAATAAATATGAATTAAGGCGTCATTTGGCCGAATTTTTGACGTGAATCGCGAGTAAGTAAAAACAAAGCCGCTGATGGCAGCGGCTTTGTAGGGTCGGTATTGAGGTACGGTCAGTTGCGATTGGGGGTATCCCACTTTTTGGTCTCGGTAGCGCGGACGGTTATGACTTGGTCGCCTACCTGAATGCGGAAATCGCCTTTTTCAAGAACCCACTTTTCATCATAGCCTACAAAGGCAAGGTCGTTGGCCGGAACTTTAAGGCTTACGGTTTTGGTCTCGCCGGGTTGCAGATCTATTTTCTCGAACTGGCGCAGGCGGCGCACGTCGGGCGAGGTCGACGCCACGACATCGCTTGAGAAGAGCAGCACGCTCTCTTTGCCTGCCATCTTACCTGTGTTGGTTACATCGACGTTGAATATCAGTTCGTCGCCGGCTTTGAATTCAGCATTGTTTACGCGCAGGTTGTCGTACTTGAATGTGGTGTAGCTCATACCGGAGCCGAAAAGCCACTGCACATCAACCACCGCGTCGTAGTTGTATGCTCCCGACATTGTCTGGCTGCTCTCACCCTTCTTGAAGTCGTAGGTGATGAGGCCGGCGCTGTGCTTGGGATAGGTTATGGGCAGGCGTCCGCTGAAGTTGGCGTCGCCGGCAAGCAGGTCGGCCAGTGCGTCGCCGCCGTAATTGCCCGGCAGCATTATGTCTACAATGGCGTCGGCCAGCGGTACTATGTCATTGATAAGTCGCGGACGACCTTCGTTGAGTACGAGCACTACCGGTTTGCCGGTTGCGACAAGGCGCTTTACGAGAGCTGTCTGATTGACCGACAGGTTCAGGTCGTTTATATTGCCGGGGGTCTCGCAATAGCTCGTTTCGCCTATGCATGCCACGATTATGTCGGCGTCTTTGGCCTTTTCCACCGCAGCGGTTATGCCTGATGCGTCTTCAGGACCGAAGTTGCCGCCCCATTGATAGTCGAGATACTTCACTCCGGGCTCGAAAATGATGTTTTGCGCACCGTATTTGTTTACAAGAGCTTCGTAGATGGTATTATAGCGTTCGGCGATGGCGTCGGTAAACTGGCCCTGCCATGTGTAGGTCCAGCCGCCGTTGAGCGAGCGCATGGAGTTGGCGTTGGGGCCGGTGACAAGTATTTTTGTACCGGATTTTATGGGCAGAACGTCGTTGTCGTTCTTCAACAGCACCATCGATTCCTCGGCAGCCTGCCGCGATGCGGCGGCAAATTCTTCCGAGCCGAAGAGCGGGTAGTCGGTGTAAACGGTGTTTGGGTATTCAAACAGTCCGAGACGCATCTTCATGCGGAGCACACGGGCGCAGGCGTCATCGATGCGGCTCATAGGCACTTCGCCCTCTTCGACAAGCTCCTTGAGCAGTGTGCAGAAGTCTACGTCATAAGGCTCCATGGCCATGTCTATACCGGCGTTGATGGCTATGCGTATGGCGTCTTTTTTGTCAACGGCCACGTATTCACGCTGGTAGAGATTGTTGATGTCGGCCCAGTCGGTCACGATAAGTCCGTCCCAGTTGAGTTCGTCCTTGAGCCATTGTGTCAGATAACGTGTGTTGGCATGGAAGGGCACGCCGTTGTTGGTCGTCGAGTTGACCATTATCGACAGGGCCTTGCCGTTTGTTATGGCTTCAAGGTAGGGGGCGAAGTGCTTTTCGCGCATCTCCTGTTCGCCGATTGACGAGTGGGTGCGGTCCTTGCCGCTGACAGGCACACCGTAGCCCATGAAGTGCTTGAGATTGGCTGCTATGTGGAAGCGGTCGATGCGGTTCGGGTCGGGACCCTGCATACCGAGTACGGTGGCGCTGCCCATCTGTGCGCTCAGGTAGGCGTCCTCACCGTAGTTTTCCCAGATACGCGGCCAACGCGGGTCGCGGCCGAGGTCTACCGTGGGGTTATAGGTCCACGGCACGTCGCTGGCGCGGGTCTCGTAAGCCGTTATCTCGCCTCCGCGTCGTGCGAGGTCGCGGTTGAATGTGGCTCCCATATTGATATTTTGGGGAAAGAGTGTGGCTCCGAGTGTGTAGCTCGCTCCATGGTTCATGTCGAGACCGTATACACACGGCACACCGATGGTCTTCATCGAGTAGTCCTGAATCTGCGATACGATTTCATACCATTGCTCGGGAGTGAGAGCTATGTCGGCCACATTGAGTATGGAGCCGACTTTGTACTTGCCGATGACACGCTCAAGTGCGGCCGGCGGTATGGTGAGATTGTCGCGTTTGGCGGGGTCATAAGGGCCGTCAAGCACACCGAGGGTCAGCTCGGTCATCTGGCCTATCTTTTCTTCGAGCGTAAGTTTTTTGAGTAGCTCGTCGATGCGTTTTTCCATGGCGTCGTCGCGCGGTATTACCGGCTCGACGGCACTTGCCTGAAGAGAGAATGCGCAAACAGCCGCGCAGGCTATAAATTTGGATAGTTTCATTTAAGTTGTTTTATGTTATGTGTTTTAGAATTTGTAGCCTATGCCGATAAGGCCGGTGACTCCTTTGTTGGGTATGCCGTATACTTCCTGCCACTTGCCGTTGAGCAAATTCTCACCGCGTGCCCAGACGCTGAACTGCGGATTTACGCGGTAGGCGGCGCCGAAGTTAAGCGAACCGGCGTTGCCGAGCCCTACTTTGGAATATGCGACATGGTCAAACGGATTTTCGTCGGAAAGTTCAAGCGCATAGACCGAACGTCCCGAGCGAAGGCGATATGCGAGCTCCAGATCGAGGGCTTTTACCGGGGTGATTGTAATTGCGGCGTCAAACACATTTCGCGCACGGTCAAGCCATAGGGCATAACCCTTGTCGATGCCCTGCGGAGCTCCTTCGTAAGCCAGACGGAGTTTGGCGAGGTCTCGGTATGTATAGTTGAATGCTATGCCGTAGTTTACGGAGGTCATATCGAACGCGGCATAATAACCCATGGCAGAGATAGCGGTCTGATCATCGACGAGAGCCGGCAGCGGAAGCGATGACACCTTTCCGTAACCGCCCCATATCTCAAACGAGGCTCCGGCAAACGGGCCGATTATGAGCCCCAGACGTCCGGTGTACTTGTCCCAAGAGGGGCCGTAGATCATGGATGGGTTGACGTAGTGGTTAAGGGCGAAGAGTTCCGATGCCGAATTAAGACTTGGATTGCCGCCGTAAAAACGTGCGTAGAGAGCGAAGTTTGACGACGGCGACCAGTCGAGGCGAACGTCGGGATAGATGCGGGTTTTGTTTTCAAAACCCTTTATGTAGTCAAACTCGACGCCGAGTCGCACCGAGTAATTGTCGCCGCGGTTCATGTAGTAGGGCGAGGCCTGTATGTAGGCGAATGTACGTGATCCCGTGCCGGCAAAGTCATTGACGCCGTTTACTGCGCCGATTAGGTCAAGACCCGCATTGTTGAACTCGTCAAAGCTGTATAGACCGCCGATCGACAGGCGCGCGGTGTTCTCTTTGAGCGCTTTCAGCCCGGGCAGTTCGTCGTTGACGGCTTTGGAGAAGCCGAAGTAGTCGTAGTCAAGACCGATGTTGTATGAGAACGCACCGAGTGTGCTCTGCCAGCCGAGACCGAGATCCACGCGGTTGGTGCTTTGTGACAGTCCCTTGTCCTCGAGAGTAGGGAAGTTGAACGCCGACATCCCGTAGCCGAGGCGTGCGTTGAATGTGCCTATCCCTTCGAAGTCATGCTTCAGGTTAAGACCGAGCGCGGCACTGTGGTCGCGGTATGACAGCTTGTTGCCGATCACATTCTCACGCTTGTACTGGCTGCCGTCGTACTGGAGCCAAGCACCGAGGCGAGTGGCTTCGTCGTCGATGAAGCGGTAGCCGGCCGACAGACCGAGCTGCATGGCGGGGAAGTAACCCAAGTCGATGTAGCCGCGGTATGGGCTGCGGGCTATCGAGGCCGCGTATGATGCGGGAGCGAGTACCGAGATGTCGTTGGTGACGGGGGCGGCTACGGCGCGGTCGGTCCAAGAAAGTTTCTTGGCCTGCACGGGCGACAGCGACAGTTGCGGCAACCGGTTCAGGCGCGAGGCTTCGCGCTCCTGCGGCACAATATCTTTTTCGACGGTAATCTCTTTGTTGAGGTCGTCGGCGGTCATGGCTCCCGGAGTGGCGAGAGCTGCGCTCAACATGGTGATGTATATAAATCGTTTCATTGTCATGTGGTTGCGTTAATAGGTTTATTTAAGACGCTCGTCAATCATCATAAATATGTCGCTTTCTGTGCCGGGGTAGTTCTCTTTCAGGCTTTTGAGATACTCGTTGGCCTCGAAAGTCTCGCCCTGTTTGCGGCATATGTCGCTGAGGAGTATGTAACCTCTTGCGAGCCAATAGTTGTGGGGCGTATTGGAGTCGATCAGCTTCTCTACTGTGGTGCGGGCCTTTTTGGTCTGGCCTGCGTCGTAGTAGTGCTGGGCGAGATAGAATGCCGACTTCGCTCCATACAGGTCGTCGGTGTCTTTGGCGAGGGTCTCCCACGCTTTCACGGCTTCGGCCGGTTTGCCGGTCATCGACATGGCGTATGCGCGTGAATAGATGATTTCGTTTTTGTCGGCGGACGGTATGGCGGTCGAGGCGAGCATGCGGTCGGCCTCGGTTATGACGTCATCGTAGTGTCCGAGTTCGCGCGATACTCTCATTATGCCTATGCGGGCGGCGTGTATATTGCGCGATGCCGACGCGCGCTTCTCGAGTGCGTGGAATGTCGACAGCGCTTTCTCGCCCTCGCCGCGGCTGAACTCGATATTGCCCTTTACCGCAAGAGCGTCTTCGGCGTTTTCCGAGTCGGGATAACGTTCTACTATGGCCGATGCGTAGCGGAGTGCGTCGGCTTCATTGCCCTCTGCGGCCGATGCTTCGGTCAGATAGCCCAAGGCTTGGCTCTCGAAGCGTCCGCCGGGATACTGAGCCACATAGTCTTTCAACCGGTCGGTCTTGGAGTGATCGTTGAGGTATGCCTTTTCGGCAGCGTTGAATGTCAGCTCGTCAAGTTCCGAGGTCTCGAGTTTGGGTGCATTGGGCACCGATGCTATGAATTTGGTGTATTCGTTCAGACGCCCTTCGTCGGCGAGCAGTCGCTTGAGGTCGTCAGAGGCCACGCGTGCCTCCTCACTGGTAGGATAATTCTTTATTACAGTCTTGTATGCGTTGATGCCCTGCGACTTGTTACCTTGGCCGATGAGGGTGATGGCGAGTTGCAGATATCCGTTACGGCCTTGTGAGGTAGAGGGATAGCGTTTTACAAGTGTTTCGTAAGTGTCTATTGCCTCGGCGTCGCGGTTAAGGGCCACATAGCTCTCGGCTTTTTCGAGGAGTGCGGCGGGTAGCAGTCCGGAGCCGGGGTAGCGGGTCATCATGTCGTCGATGAGCTGCAGTTTGGCTTTGTGGTCGCGGGCAAGTCCGCGCATCATGGCTTTCTGAAACAGTGCGTAGTCGCCGGCCGACGGGTTGAGGTCATAGGCCCGGTCATAGTTTGCGGCCGCCTTGTCAAACTCTGACGAGTAATAGTAGCAGTCGCCTATGCGGTTGTAGGCGTCGGCCACAAGCTGGTCGCCGAGGTCGCCGGGGGCCTTGACCACGCGCTCGAAGTCGGTGCGGGCGTCGGCGTAGCGTTTCTCTGCAAACCGTGAATATCCGAGGTCGTAGTATGCCAACGGGCGGTTGGCGGCTCCTGCTCCTGCATTTTTAAGATAGAGATTGAGCGATGACGAAGCGCGCCCATAGTCGCCGAGGCGGTAGTAGCAGTCGCCGATCCACAGGTCGCACTCGTTGGCTATCGCGCGGTTGTGCTCTGCAAGGGTCTTGGCCGACTTGAAGCGGTCGAGCGCCTGATTGACACGTCCTGCGGCGAGGTCGCGTGAGCCGAGTATGTAGAGCACACGCTGCTTTGCGGCCAGTATGGCCTTTGACGGGCGTTTTATCTTGTTGATCGAGGCGAGGGCCTTCTCATAGTTGTTGTCGGTCATGTAGCCGGTTATAAGATACTCCTGTACTTCGGGAGCGTAGCGCGAGTCGGGATAACGGCGCAGGAAGTCCTCAAACATGGTAACTGAACTGCCGAACGGTGTGCGGCCGCCCTCCATGCGGGCCACGGCATAGTTGTAGAAGGCCGTTTCCTGCACGTTGCGGTCGTAGTCCATGCGGTAGGCCTTCTCAAGAGCGAGCAGTGCGCTGTTGACATTGCTTTGACGCAGGTAGCATTGGCCGATGTAAAGATAGGCCGATTGTCCCATGGCGTCGTTGCATGACGTTACCGGAGTCAGGTCCTTTATGGCCCCTTCTGTGTCGCCCTCCTTGTAGCGGCTCACGCCGAGTATGTAGAGCGTCGACAGCTGCGGGTCGGATACTTCGCTGACATAACGCTGAAGGTAGGGTATGGCCTGACTCTCCTCGCCGAGGTTGTAGAGCGACTCGCCAGCTATGCGCTGCAGTTCTGGACGATACTCTTCGATGTCGTTCATGTGGGTGCGGGCAAGCGAAAGCGCGCGGTCGTAGTCACGCTCTATGTAGGCTATCTGGGCCAGATAATACGGGGCGCGGTTGCCCGGAGCCTCCGATGTGTTTACTGACGTAAGCATGCGCTTGGCCTCGGCATAGTTGCCCTGTGCGTAGTATATGTAGCCCTGATAGAATTTTGACGCGTCGGCATAGCGTTTCACGCTTTCGAGCGAACGGAAGCGTGTCATCGCCTTGTCATAGTCCTGAAGCATCATCATGCAGTAGGCCGTACGGTAACGGTAGTCCTCGGCGGCATAAAGGTCGAGCGCCGCGGGGTCTAAGGCCTCGTAGCGGTCAAGCGCCTCAAGGTAGTGGCCCTGATAGAAGTCGCAGTCGGCTATGGCCATGGCTGCGTCTATGCGGCGTGCCGACGTCGGGTAGTCGGCGGCGAAGTCCTCAAGCAGACGGCGCGCTTCGTCTATTTCCCCCGAATGCAGAAGACTCATTGCGGTGAACCACCGGGCCTCCTCGCGCTGTGAGGGTGTAAGTGTAGAACTCTGTGCCTTAGTGAGTTGATCAATAGCACCTTGATAATTTTGGTCACTGTACATCAATGTACCCCGTTCTATATAACCTTGCGGTGACGGAGCATTGACTTGTGCATTTCCGGCGAGCGTGGCGGCCACTGCTACCGGCACTATGAAAAGTCTCTTCATTTTAAGCATATTATTAGCGCAAAATTACTGAAAAATCACGATATTTTTGCCCCGCCGGAATAAAGAAAATACTTTTTTGGAGATAAAGATACGTTTAAGTCGTGCACAAAACCGATTTAATCGCATTTTGGCACAGGACACTTCGTGCCCGACTTACAGGGAGCGTGAGTACTCCGGACTCGGCAAAGGCAATTCATTCAGCGATCGGCATGTAGTGGGTCGGAGCGCCGGTAGTACGGCGCCCGCGTGTCATCCGAAGTTTGATACAAGTATCGGCGCCCGCGTGTCCGTAAGGCCGTCCGGGTGTGTCTCGCGTCTCCGACGCGAAGTGGTTGTGTGTCCGGTTGTGTACCCCATGAACCGCGCATTTGCGCTAATCATGGGGTTGGGTGCATTTGGTGTCTCCGACACCCCATTACGTGCTGTGAGGCTGATTCGGCGCGTGGCGTGGCTGGGCGGATGCGTCGGAGACGCTTGATGTGTGTAGCCCCACGATAAGCGGCACGGCCGCGGTTCGTGGGGTGGTGTACGGTGTGTTGATATCGTCGCGTCGGGGGACGCGACACAGACCTGCATAGTTCCTTCGGTGGTCGTTACCGGCGGTTACCGAAAATACGGGAGCGGCGCCCCCGTAGGTGTGTCTCGCGTCTCCGACGCGAAGTGGTTGTGTGTCCGGTCGTGTACCCCATGAACCGCGCTGTGCGCTAATCATGGGGTTGGGTACATTTGGTGTCTCCGACACCCCATTACGTGCTGTGAGGCTGATTCGGCGCGTGGCGTGGCTGGGCGGATGCGTCGGAGACGCTTGATGTGTGTAGCCCCACGATAAGCGGCACGGCCGCGGTTCGTGGGGTGGTGTACGGTGTGTTGATATCGTCGCGTCGGGGACGCGACACAGACCTGCATAGTCCCTTCGGTGGTCGTTACCAGCGGTTACCAAAAATACGGGAGCGGCGGCCCGGACGGGCGGCCACTCCCTGCAATGTGTTTATGTCAGATATATGTGCTTACGGTCAGTCCACCAGCGGCACATATACGTTGCGCGACTCGCTACGGGGTTGCGGCTGTGTGTATGCAGCGCGTGAGTGTGCGGCTACGGCCTCTCTTGCCCCGTTGCCGATTGGATTGTTGAAACTCATAATCACACGCACCGGCGCAAAAATGCGGCTATGGGCAATCGGCCTGTTTTTTTGTGCTTCATTTATTGAATGCCCGAAATGCCTGTAGTTTGAAATCGGATTCGAACCCCAACAATCCCAAGGACTGAATCTGAATATTTCCACCCAGTTCATTATATCAGCCTCTAAGTTCCATTGGTCTCCTGTACCGGTATAAAATGGATTATCGTTGACTGCATCTATAAAAAAGTAGTTTCTTACGCCAAAGTCCGATACCTTGCCATTGTTATTATATTCAGGCCACTTCATTCCGAAAGCCCTGAAGTCAAGACCCGAGATGTTGGCACAAAAAGCACTGTTACCTAGCAGCATCCCTTCTCGAAGTGCTACTGTCGTACTTTCCAAGTATTTTCCATCTGCGGTTTTAGTTCGAATCTGGTCCGTAATCCATTTAGCCGCAAACAGTACTCCACCGTATCGCCTTAGATGAATCATGTCTTTCCATGTTGGAAACCTGTATGATTCTTCAACCGTATTTTTAGGCTTTAGTTTTCCTTCAGTAAATGCTGTCATGTTATAAAGTAATGCAATTTCGGCTCTATTCGCTTCGGTTGTATAAGGATCAAAGTCTTCGTCGTAAGTATAACCTTCAAATGCATCTCCCTTTTTAGCCGTAGGATAAATATATCCTGCCGGCAATTTTTGGTTAGCTTTGAATTTGATTTTGTCGCTTGATGCAGGTTTGTCTTCTCCACTCCACGGATCATAATTTACATCACCAACTTCGCCTTCAGTGTTAAAGCACTCTAATTTTTTTCCGTTATTGTCTGTAGTGTTGTGCAGTGATTTTCCTGACCAGAATTGATTGAATCCAACTTTCCTTAACGGGTATGCAACGCCGTTTACATATATATTTTTTACAATAAGCTGGCCGATATTATTTCCCTCTTCATCTTCTGTCTGTGAGGTCATAGGTGAGTATGATACACATGCAGTTTTGACGCCATTTTCTTTTTTGATGGCTATGTGGCCGTTGTCATGTGCAATTTGGTTGGTGATTTTTTCTTCCGGCATGAAAAATTCATCGACAATATTGTTTTGAGGATCCCATGTTATGGTGCCTCCGTGCATGTAAAACTCCAGCCATTCGGGTGAATCATATGCATAACCTGTAGTCCCTCCTTGCAATGCAATTGTATTAATCCTTTCATGTCCATGTTTTACTTTAAAAATGCCTTGAAAATCAGCTGACTCTAAAGAGGATGTATGTGGCAACGGCCATATAGCCATTACAATATCGCGCGCTTGTGTCAAATTAGCATATTTCGGATGAATAAAGGGAGTATATCCGGGAAGACCACCACCGCCTTTTATGTCGTATACGAATCGCAGTATAGATCCCTTTGTTAAGTCAGGTATTTTTGTTCCGGGCTTAAGATTATAGAAAATCCAAGCTTGTGAATTTATGGCTTGTGTCATACCTTCCGCCGTAACTTCCGGTGAACCCTCTACATTCAACTGATCGATCAGGTCTTGAGTAGCGGGATTTGTGGAAATCATATAAGTACTGTGTCCGGTTTCTCCAAGATTTCCTTCTGTCATTTTAAATACATAGTCCGGGTCGTCTATCGACGCGCCGCGGTAGTTGGTTGCGTATTCGGCCGGGGCCCAGTAGATGTATTCACGGCACAGGTAGCCTACAAGTTCGCCATCCGATGGGTCGGTGACTTCAAGAACCCACGAGTCATCGTCGCCGGCTTCCGGAATGATTGTGATATTTGACCCCTTTCTTATGGTAAGCGTATAATTATAACCGGGTTTTAGCTCTACATCGGTGGCGAGTTTGTATATTTTCTCCGACCCGTCGGCTCGATATATCTTTATAATATCGTTGTCTTTGGTGAAGCCGGTCTGATAGGCCGGGACGGCTACGCGATACAGCAGTTCGCCATTGTTGGCAAATCCGAACGGGCACATGGCTATGCCGTCATCGAGGGCTTCACTTCCCGGGGTATAATGCATGCTTTCTATACCGGATGACGTAAGGTCGATACCCGTAGCGGAGGTCGTGGAACTTAGCAAGTATACGCCTTTGTCCGGGTCAAGCAGTTCGCGCTCTATTTTTACGATAAAATTGGCCATCGCATGGTCAAAAGCTATGTTTACGCAGTTTTTTGCATGATCGGGTATGGCCACATCCCAAATCAGATCCGACTCCTCATAGTCTGCTACATCGGATTGGTCCGACTTCACAATATGGCTCAATCTTTTGGCCTGTTCCAATGTCAATCCTTCTTTATAAGGATAATATACAAGATATTTGGCCGCGTTTTTAGGCACGACTTTCTCCTGATCTAAAGGTTTAAGTACCTGTCTGCCGGGTTTTGCGGGATCCACATTCGTTATCGATGCCACGTAATAGCATGCGTTCTTCACCGTTGCAGGCATAAGGCCGTTTTCAGCCGTAAGTGCAAACATGCCTACGCGGTCGCCGTCCTCAAACTTTGATTTATTGTCGTCATATACTACTCGCGACTGACCTCCGTTGTCGCCTGCAATTACGAAATACTCTCCGCCAACTACGTCATAGTCATATCCGTAAATGACATCGATGTCATCCTTGCAGCCTGCGATAATCAGGGCCGACAATATAATAATGTATTTAATTAGCTTCATAGTGGGGTGACTTTAATTTGTTTCATCTTTATCCACGATAACTCCGCTGCCGTCATCCTGCCAGTCGTTGATTTTGATTGTGCATTCGCCGGCTTTGTTTATATGGATGATGTATAGGTGGTTCTCTTTCAGCTCCGTTATGTTTTGTTCAAGAGCTATTGAGTACTGATTGCCTTCGATTGTGAAGTTCAGCTGACAAGCGAAAGCATCCTGTGCAGGCAGTATCAGTCGATATTTGCCATTATGATAATGAGGTATGAATTTTTCTTTTGTTATCACATTGGCCTCTTTGCGAAATATTGGTGCGTTCCATTCATAAGAGTATTCAATGGTTGTGAATTTGTCGGATGAGAAGTCAAATGCCCGACCTCTGACCACTCCGTTAGTTGCGTTTTGAAAGAAGACGCCACTAAGCTCAACGTCGCAGTCGACCTCAAATTCAGCCATTTTCTTGCTGAATTTAAGGTTTATGGTGCCGGATGTGTTTGTCGGAGTTGATGTCGCATACATAAATTCGCTTCTATTGAATCCGGCTTTTACTGACTGATTGATATTTACGAATGTGGGATAGCAAGTCCATGCAAGTGATAATGGCTCAACCCATGATGGCGAGTTGGTTTTTCCAACAGGTAGGGCAAGGTAGTTCTTTGAAATAAAATCTAAATTTTTATCGCCCAAGTTGTCCGTGATAACATTGGGGTAGCTTATCTCCGATGCATCGGTAGCTGATTGCAATTCTTCCTTTATTTCATCAAAACCGGTGTATGGATAATAAAACAGCATTTTGTAGGCTGCTTCATCGTTTGCGAGCTTTATCCACTCTTCTCCTTCTGCGGCTTTGACGGCATCGGGTGTTATTATGGTGTTGTCAGTGAGATTCTGCAATGCATTATTGGCGTCAAACACTTTACGTAGTATAAGAAAACCGTCATTATTGTATTCCCAGCAGGTGTTTGCCATGTATCTGTCATCGCCTGCCTTTTTTGTGTCAATTATTACGCACCCTATTTTATCCCCCTCCTCAAAAGCTGATTTGTAGCCGTCGTGGCTCACGCGGGAGCCGATCGATATGTTGTCTACGGCAAAGCACAGCGACCGAGTGCCGGCATAGGGTGCTGCGGGGCTGTCGCTTGAGCATGATGCGACCCATGGGCAGGCAAGCATCAGTGCCAATGCTATTTTAGCTGTCGTGTGGCGGAGCGTTTTAATATTCATAATTGTATTCTCCTCCTTTCTCCATGTCGCGGATTGTGGCCTTGAAGCGTAGGCCGTCATCGGCGGTGATGTTGATGGATGTTATTGTGTAGTCGTAGATGTGGTTGCGCACGAGGTCGGCGAGTGGGGTGCCGTCGGAGTTGGTGGTCACGGTGAACGTGCGTGGTGTATTGCTTGCCGTATCCGTTATGTCGACGGTCAGTGTTAGCGGGTCGTTGGCGTCATTGGCTGTTTCGGGCGTGTACACATAATAATAGGGACCTTCGATTTCGGTCTGCGATTTCTTGAAGTTAAGCCCCGAACCGCTTACCGCCGGACTCACCGGATTGAAGCAATACAGCGGCGATGATGCCGGAGCATAAATAAGATCGGTCGTGCGGGCCACTTCATCGTAGTGCTCGGGCCGGGTGTAGCCGGCGCAGTTCACGCCCTCGACCTTGACGGCGGTTAGAGTGTAGCTCTCCTGAAGCGATGCGGCAAGACAGAGAGTGATTTTGGCATACGCGCGCAGCATGTTTACATCGCCAATGTCCTGATAGGTCGTTCCGGGCATTACGCGGGCTGTGGTCACTCCCCACATCGGTATCGCCTTCAGATCGGCAGGCAACGGCATAGCCTTGCCGGGCTCTACGTCGTCGTTGGCGTAGATCATGACCTTTATGTCGGTGCCTTCGCTCGGCAGCGACAACTCTTTGTTGAACGCGGCCACAAGGCGGTAAGTATCGCTACCCACGTAGGTCAGCGTACGTATTCTCGGTCCGGATAGAGTCTCGAAATGCAGGTAGCCGCCGGCTCCGTCGCTCTTGTACACGACCACCTTCATTGTGGCCGGAGCCAAGCGGGTCTCGAACGCATCGGCGTTGTGGGGGCGGTCTATGACCTCCCACTTGCCTTCATCGGCTCGTGAGCCTTCACTGCCTGAAAAGACTACCGACAGCGATATCTCCGACAGCGATGAGGTCTCCTTGTCGGGGCCGTCGTCCGATGACGAGCACGCCGTCAGTATCGCCGTGGCTGCTGCCAATGCTGCCGCTATATGTATGTATTTTGAAAACCGTGTCATTGTTTTACCATTGATTTATTGACCGGGTCGTGCTGCTGTGTCACATGCCGGTATCCTGAAGGACTATGCGCCAAGAGTTGATTATGATGCCCGAGGTCATGTGCCAGTCGTTGTTCTCGTCGAGGAAGAAAGTCATGTTGTATTCATCCTGACGGTCGAGATACTCCTGATCATCCATGACGCGGTTGTACTCACCTTTGATCATGAGCACGAAGTCGGTCAGCGGTATCTGAATTATCGGTTTTGCCGCTCCGCGCCGGGTCACGGTGAGTGTGGCCGGTGTGTCGGTCATCAGGCGCGATGTCGTCATTTCGGCCAGCAGTGCGCTTACCGAGGTTGTGGCCCGGCCGTCGGCGTCGGGCATCTGTGCCGTGCCCGAGGTCTTGGCCCATGCCTTGTAGGTTATCGTCTCGTCGGCCATAATTGAGTTGTCATGGCTCATCAGGCCGTTGGCCGAGGTTATGCTGAAGTCGAAGAGCTCTTTGTCGAGCGGTGAGCCGTCGATATGTTGCAGTACCACGCGCACCACGTTTGTGTTCTTGGTCAGATTGAGGGTCACGTCGTGGGTGCCGTAGGTGTCCGTCAGAACGACCGACCGGAGTGCCCCGTGGTAGAGGCCGTGCAGGTCGGTGTCGGTGTAGGAGCCTGCAGCGTCGGTCTTGCGCGTGAGGCTGCACTCGAGGTCGCTCTTGCTCGCGGGATTGTCGCCTCCGCGCAGCGTGAAGCCGGTGGCGCGCTCTTTGATGCCGTGACACCATGCTATCATGTCATACGTGCCCGGGGCCACGTCGACTGTCATCGAGTAACCTTCGGCGGCAACAGCCGGACCGCTTTCGGTGCCTGACCACGCGAGTCGTCCCTGCTTGTCAAACAAGTACAGCGATACCGCGTTGACCTCGGCTTGGAATGCGTCGGCATACTTCATGTTGCGGTCGTAGCGAAATTTGACGCGATATGTCACCGAGCAGTCGCCTTCGTTGTCATATATGGCGCTGTCGCACGACATAAGTGATGCGACTGCAAGTAATAATGCTCCTGCTGCTAACAGCCGGCATGTTATGCTGGAAATTCTCATAGCGAAATGTTGATAATGGATTGTGCCTGCAAAAGCACGTGGTGAGGGACTTGAGTCTCGATAAACGTTATTTGCGGGTGAAAAGCCGGGGACTCAGGAATGGAAAGACTGAATCCCCCGACTTTTCGCCTCGCATAAGGCGATGTTTGATCTACGTTATTCGAGACTAAGCGATTGACTTACTATACGCCACTTAAGTATCTTGATGTTGGCTTTCATGTAAGTGGGGTCGCCTTTCGGACGGTCCGGGTCTATAGGTTCGTCGGGGTTGTCCGGATCGTCGGGGTCGGTCGATACCGGGGTGCCGAGACCTGATATGGTGCTGATGTTTACTTTGTAATAGTGATTGCGTATGACACCATACAGATACTCTTCATCTGTGCCTGACAAGCCTTTGAAGCCCTGATGGCGTATGCTTGTGAAGTAGTAGGTCTTGCCTTTGTTCCAGAAGCGCGGAGCGAAGTCGTTGAAGTTGCTCTTAAGGCAGCTCTCTATGGCTGTGGTCATTGTTGCGTCGGCTACAGGCTGTTTGAGAGTAACCTTTACGGCGTATGCCATGCTGTGGGCTCCGGTCTGTGAGTCAACGGTTCCTGATTGGATCAGCTTGAAGTCGGCGGCCGTGAGTGTCGGGTGATTTTCTATATCTTTGATGGCCTCGTTGACTTTGTTGGCTGCGAGAGTCATGAAGTCGTCCTTTGTATAATATACGTCACCGCATTTTATCAGATCCAGTGGCTTGGCAGGATCTCCGTTTTCGCATAGACGGGCCATAATCATGACCTTGGTGCTCTGTGTGCCTGCGTCATTGCGGAGAGCGTAGTCTTGAGTGTTGGGATTAATATATTGTACCACGGGGCGATTATCTTGTATTTTGTATTTGTCTGCTGTAAGGTCGCTCCATTTAAGATAGTTATGTTCTTCTTTAGTCGCACCTTCTATGATGGTGTTGGCCCAGTATGAACGATGGTTGTCCGGGTCGTTCCACTCAAAGTTTTTCCAGCCATCTTCGCCGTTGCCGTAACCGAAATTGTCGAGATTATCGATTCTCTTTACGAGGTATGCGTTCTTGCAATCTACGTTTATAGCCATGGCTATGAGTACGGGTTTGATTACGATCGGAGTTTTGGGCTGTCCGTCGGTACCCGTGAGTATGAGCTTGGTCTTATCTGTCTCATCATTGGCGTTGAGCTCGAAGTTATCCATGTTTATGGACTGGGTCAGCTCCACTTTGGCCACGGTACGCTCTACGTACATGTCTACGGTCTTGGCAGTGGCCGGCGGATTGCCGTTGACTTTATCGGAGGCCTTATATATGTTTTCGGTTGTAATGGATGCTGCGTTTTCGAGTTGTGTGCGTGAGGCGTCCGTGTAATATGATGAGGTCGACATTACAAAACGCTGCGCATTGCCCGAGGCGTTTGCCATGGATGCGTAGTTTTTATAGAACTTGATGAGGTCGGCCATGCTTTTGACGTCGCTGTACAGTTTGGCTATGCCGTCGGCCGACGGGTTAAGAGCCACTACCACTTTGTCGTAGGCGAGTCCCTCCTTAAGGTTGATTTCGACTGAACCCATTTTTGTCACGGCCGGATTTTCCGGATTGGAGCTGTTATCCTTCCATTCTATGGTCGGGGTGGAGTAATCGATGAGTTTGCCGGTGTTGTCGAAAAACATGAACAGTGCGTTGTTCACTTTGCTTTCGGTAGCGTCGCCGTCGGTGAAGTCCGATTCGGCGCGTCCGTTCTCTGTACCTGATGCGAGTATGTTGACTGTTACATAGTTGTCGGTACCGTTGACGTCGGGCGCCTGCTGTTTGGGCTCGTCGTTTGATGAGCAGCTTGCCATGAAGAGTGTGGCAAGGGCGCCTAAAAATAATTTAGTCTTTTTCATTGTAATTATGTGATTGTGTTTTGGTAATACTTATGTTCTTTGATGCTTTGTTATTCAATATAATTTTATTCGATGAGTTTCATATCGCGCAGAGTGTCGAGGGCTTCGGCTGCCTGTGGCAGGCCCATTGCGGCCGCGCTGTCGAGCAGTATGGCGGCTGCGTGGTAATCCTCGCGTTTGGCAGTCAGAATGCCTCGGGCATAATAGGCTTGTGGTGTGTCTCCCGCCTTTAACAGGTAGGCTTCGGCTTTGTCGAGGTCATCGCGCCGGAGGGCATTTACTGCCGCGTTAAGGTTGGCCGTTTCGTCAGAGGGGAACATCAGTACCGCTATATCAAACACTTTGTCGTACTCCGGTGTGCCCGGCTCAAGCGACCGGGCCACGAGAAAGAGTTCGCTCAGGCTTAGTTTCTGTGGCGCGGTGTGCATGACCTCTATAATCTCCGACACTTCGGTGTATGTACGTACTGTGTAGCGTACCGAATAATCGGAGTGACGCAGCCCGGGGTATACCTGCGACAGCAGGAAGCGGTATTGCTCTGGATAGGTCGATTTCAGCTTCCACTCGCGTGCGTCGGGTGCAAGTGCTTCGTTGGTGATCACGGCAAGTATGGCGTCTTTGTCCTCGATGGAGTTTTCGCGTACATATTTTATAAGACCTGCCCAGTCCTCGGCCTCCCATGATGTCTTCATGAGGTCGGCGGGGAATGTGTAGAGGTTCTGTACGTAGCGGGCCAGTGTCTCTGTACGGCCTTTGGCCAGCTGCTCGTTTAGAGTGTAAGGACCTTCCGGTGATGCATATCCTTTTATGTTGACTGCCACGATGCGGGTGTCGGGGTCGTTCTTCACGACATCGATTGTTGACCGTATCTTGGCCAGCTCTTCGGGATTGCGGCGATAGTCGGGAAATATCTGAGTCTTGCTGACCGGGAAGTCGATATAGGCCGAGCCGTGCACCTCACGTATCTTGACCGCCTCTGCTACCGGAGTTATGTAGACATATTCGGGCTCAAATGCTTTTGGGGCGTAGTCGAGAGTGGTGAGCATGTCGGCTCCTGTCATTAGTTTTGTACCGGCACATCCGCAAAGGTCCTCGCTTATCGATAGCTCGGCTGTCATCATCCAGTCATCGTACGGTATTATGGTGCGGTAGGGTATCACCGCGGTTTTACCGCTACGGTAAAGGGCTGTGGTTTTGTCTATGTCGTGTCGGCGGTCACGTATATAACGGTTGCGGCCGGCTATTATGACCGAAGGAAGTGTCTGTGTCATGTCATCGGACTTCAAGACGGGAGTGAGTGTCACTTCACGTTCGCTTTTCAGCTTAAGTTCGCTGACGTCGATATCCATGTTTATTATTAATGAGCTTTCGGAGCGCTCTATGTTGAGGTTGCTGACTTTGGCCTTGCCGTCAAGTATCTCAACGTCGGCGGCTTTGCTGACGAATGCGGCTAAAGCGGCTATGCCGAGTAAAAGTAACTTTTTCATCATCGGGAGTGATTATCGCGGTTAAAACACATAAATAAGATTGACGGCGGCTTTTGTCGGGCCGAAATAGTTGTGGTGGCGGTCGGTCTGCGTCTTTTTACCGCAACCGGCACATTCATAGACGTCAAACTTTGTATAGGCATAGCCTATTCCGATTTCTGCCTCGATATTCCAGTGCTTTCCGAGCATCCAAGAGTAGCCGTAGGCCAGACCCGCGCCTACAGCCCATCCCTGATAGCGGTGGTCGGTAAGGCCCGAGAAGTCGGTGCCGAGAAACTTGATGGAGTTGTGGATGTGGCCTACGTTGTACTGTCCGCCGAGGGCATGCACTCCGAAAAAGTGGCCCCCCATAGTGGAGCAGAGCCAATAGCGCAATTCAGGCTGCACGAGCCAATGCTTCCAACGTCGTGCATCATTGAATGTCCATCCGTTAAAGTTGCCTGAAAGATCGATCGACCATCGGGGCGCTACGGCAATCTCTCCGCCTATATTGACGGTGAGTGTGGCGTCATAAAGCAGGTTAGTCTTCAGGGCCACATCTTGCGCGTCGCTTCTGAAAGGTAAAACCAGTATCAGAAGTATCACGATAATAGTGAATTTTGTTTTCATCGTTAGTAGAATACTACGTTATAATACTATAATTACTTATGTTCACATATGTTCATCCGAGCCGGCTGGTATTGCTTGCGACCTTGTGTATAGCGGATGTTTTAAGGCTTGTGGGAATACCGTCATTCCTCGGTACACCTCATTTAGTATTGTTTTCCCTTAGAAATCTCTGTACTAAAAATGCCGGGTTTCAAAGTCTAACGGTAAATACCACAAGCATTTTGCGATGATTATTCGTTGCGAAATTATAAATATTATTTGATAGAATCAACAAAAATTAGCAAATAATATGTTAATTAACAAGTGTTAATG
>VSOZ01000039.1 GCA_009775095.1 Muribaculum sp. | reverse complement strand
GGCCCGCCTTTATGGTAGCGGTTTGAGGCACGTTGTCCAGAATATAATTTTCTTTTGCCTTGGTCTCCCGTACCACTAGCGTTGTTCCGGGGTTGATATTGGAGATCAGAATGGTTCCGGCGCTGTCCGTCACAAACTTGCCGTTGGCATCACCCAGCATCGTTCCGTGGCTGTCGGTGATAAAAAATTCGCAGTCACTCAAAGGCTCATGGGTGCTGGCATCAATTTTCTTGACCAGAATGGAACCCTTGGGACTGTTGCCAAAATAGAGCTGCACCACATCCTGCTCCTTGCCGGAGATATAGGCGGTCTGGGGCGCGGTGTCCATAACATGGTCGCCGTCACTAGCCAATTCTTCCACGAGGTAAGCGCCCGCTTTGAGGCGGTTGATGGTAAAGCTGCCGCCGGGGCCGGTCTTATAGGTGCCGATGACCGTGCCTCCGGAGCCGCTGGTGCCGGACATATATCGGACCTGGAAAATAGCCCCCTCAACGGGTTCGCCGGTGATGCTGTCATATTTCCAGACCACGAGCGCCGAGAGGGGGGTGTTCTGGAAGCGGACGGTTTTGCTCTCGTTTCCATGGATAATGACCGTCTGAGTGAGCGGTTCTTTGAGCTGGAATCCATCGGCCGGTTCCAGCTCTGTGATGGTAAATTCGCCGGGGTACAGCCGCTTGCCCAGCTCGTGGACCCGGATCTCACCCTTGGCGTCCGTGAATACCTCACCATAGTCGATGGTGGCGGGGGCTTCTGCCGCCTCGCCGTTGCTGGTGTAGGTGATGTGGAACTTAGCGTGTTCAATCGGTTCCCCAGTGATACTGTTTTCCTTAAAAATCGTGACCTCCGGAGCCTTCCGGTTCCGAAAAACGAGGGTCTGTTCGTCACCGGGGCGCAGGGTGATCGTCTGGGTCCGGTCCGCGTCCTTGTCTGGCAGGTAGTAAGGAGCCGGGACCGATTTTTCCGTCACCTCATACACGCCGGGATTTACCCGCAGGGAGACCGTACCATCCGCCCCGGTGGTCCAGTCGTCCTGGTAGGTCCCGTCCAGGGCCTTGACCGTCAGGACTGTCTGAGGGATCGGGGCCTGGCTGTCCGCGTCAATTTTCTTGAGGGTGAGCAGGGGCTGTTTGAGGTTGTCAAAAATCAGCTGCTGGTCCTCGCCGGGGCCAAGATAGACGGTCTGCGTGGGTTCTTCGCCGATCACCCAGGGGTCCGGGACAGACTTCTCAATGACCTCGTAGCTGTCTACGGGGATATTCTTCAGAACCGCTTTTCCGTCCGAGCCAGTCTCCACGTCCCAGTGGAATCCAAAATGGATGCCCTTGACCTCAAAATGGGTACCAGGAATGGCCTCCTTGGTCTGAGAATCCCGTTTGAGGAGCGTCAACGTGGGCAGTTTTTTATCCGCCGCAGTGACGGTAATCGTTCCGCCCCCGTTGACAGTGGCTTGATCCACATGGGCAATCACCGGCTCGGTGAGCTTGGCCCAGGGCGCTGGGACAGAGACCTCCACAAAGGCGTACATGCCCTCGGTCACGTCCGTCACTGTGATGGAGCCGTCCGCCTTGGTTGCCTCTGTGCCCACAACCTGGCCGTCCCGGAGGATGTTGAACACCGCGCCGGGGAGGGGATTATTGGAATCATCCAGCTTGATGAGCCTGATTTTTACCTTGCTGTCGTTTTCAAAAACCAGGGCGATGTCGGTCCTGCCATCCCATACAAACGTCTGCTTGACCTTGCTCTGGTCGGTACTCTTGGTGTATCCCTCCGGTGGGGTCATCTCCTCTGCGGTAAAGCTGCCAACGGGCATCTGGTCCCAGGGTACATCTGTCAAATATCCACCGCTCCCGGTGGTATAGGTGCCCACGAAGTTATTATCCACACCGGTGATTTTAATGACCGCTCCCGCGAGGCCCTTGGTGGGATCGTCTGCGTCCACCTTCCGGATGGTCCCCTCGCCGGTGGCGGGCGGGGTGTCCGTGAAGGTAACGGTCACGGTATTGCTGGAGCCATTGGGCAGGACCACATACTCCGGGCCGGGATTGTCAATCATGTACCCGCCCGGAGGGGGCGCGGTTTCCGTCACGGCGTAGGTGTTGGCGGTGAGGCCCTTTAGCGTACAGGTTCCATCAGGGCCAGTGGTTACGTCCTTTGAGAAAGCTCCATTTTCAGACTGCACATGGAATTCGGCCCCCTGCAAACCTTTGGTAGGATTGGTAGAATCGACCTTTTTAATAATTAAGATATACTCGGGGGTCGTGGTATCTACAGCCAATTCACCAAGGATGACTTTTTGCACAGAACTGGCTGGATGTGTAGAGCTGCCTGCGCCTGTGAATGTGTATTCATAGAC
>VSOZ01000038.1 GCA_009775095.1 Muribaculum sp. | reverse complement strand
CATTGTGGGCGGCTACTCTGACGGCACCTTCAAGCCCGGCAACCCGGTTTCCTACGGTGCCTTCTCCATCATGCTGGCTCGGGCCTTCTACTCCGATGAATTGGCTGCTTACTCCGACCAGGGAACGGCCACCGGCGAGGCCATCATGAACAAGCACGGCATCCTGAATGGCACCAGCCGCTCGTCTGCTTCCATCGGCGCCTCCCTCCCCCGCGAGGATATGGCACAGATTATGTACAATGTGCTGAAAGATAAGGGGGCGAATATCCCCCCTGATACCGAGTACGTCAAGTGCATTTCCTCCATTAGCGACTTCCAGAGTATCAATATCAACTGCCGCCGGGCCGTCATGGTCTGCTATACCACTGGCCTGCTGGGTGGGCAGAGCGATGGCAGCTTTGGCCCCAAGAACCCCATGAACCGGGCGCAGGGCTGCGTTGTTATCAACCGGCTGCGGGATTACTTCCAGAATAACGGCGGAACCACTGACCCTGTGGGGCCGACCACTCCTACCGAACCCACGACGCCCACTGACCCCACTACTCCTACTGTGACGGAGCTGCCGGCATTTAAGCTGGAGGCCGGAGAGAATGTCCAACAGATGATGAACCGTCTCAACGCGGCGACTCCGGCATATACGTCAGGGTATTTAAGTAACGGGAAGCCCATTACGGAGGCCAACATCAAAGCTCTGTTGGCTGAGGTTGAATCGAGTATGCCAGAAGGTTCCGATTGGGACACTAGCGAAACATTTTATTACTCTCCACAACCTTCGTGGGGATTCGGAACCGCTCGCGAATGTGCAAGTTTTGCAATTTCTGTTTCAGACTATATTTTTGGCGAAGATGCCAAAGTGATTAAACACCAAAATTTCGGCCAACTTAAAGTTGGTGACGCGGTTTGGTCAAAAAACACAGCTACCGGATACAATCACTGGTATATCGTCACTTCGCTCACAAACCCTGTTTGGGGACCTGATGCATTTTCGATTTGCGATGGCAATAATAGCAATGGTGTTTCGTGGGATGGCTATGGAACCTTTGGGGCATTTGTCCTTCCGGAGGTTGCTTCCGGAACCTACATCTATTCCAGATACTAAACCGACACAAACTAACCCCAGCCCCGACCGTATGGTTGGGACTGGGGTTTCTTTCCATCCGTAATTTAGTTTCTTCCCATCACATATCATTCATCTGTTTCCAACAAAATAATAACCCCACACAGCCCCAACCTTCCCAGTTGGGGCTGTGGCTTTGCTTACCAGAAAAAGGCCGAGTTTACCACCATAGGCAGGCCGGACTACTGCGGCTAAAAATGGATCTCACGGTGAGACGCGATTCCTGACCGGAATCAAATCCCACCGTGAGACACTTTTTTACGATCAATCATTATTTCATATTGTCGATCATGTTCAAAACAAGTTGTTTTTGTTCAGTAGTCAGCATTGCCCATTTATCCAGCAAGTCTCGCTGTTCCTTTGTCAATGGCATGAGTTCTCCATCGGCAAAGAACTCGCCCAATGTCATGCCAAACGCCTCGCAAATTGTTTCCAAAGTCGAGATCGTTGGCTCTGAATCCTTGCGGAAAACGTGCGACAGGGTGGACTGCGCCAAACCGGACGCTTTACCCAGGCGGTACACACTCCACCCACGCTGCTCCATAAGCCGTTCTATTCGTCCAGTTACGTCCATAATCCACCACCTTTTTTGGAACTATTCTACATTCTTTTTAGATTGCAAAATAGAACGAAAAGAGGATTTATTTTACTACGATATTAGGTTATAATATGATGCGTAATCCGGACTGAAAAATACTATGAAGGGGCTCAGAAATGGAAACGACTATAAAAGAATACAGAGAAAAACTTCATAAATATCGCTGGGATATTATTGGAACCATGGCAATTAGTATTCTATTTGTTGCCTTTTTTGCCTTTGGCATTTTCCTGCGTGGCATAGCTGCGGATCGTGATATGGCATGGTGGAAATCCCTTATCCTGATGCCGGAACCGGAAGTTTGCGCCTTATGCGGGAGCGGCATACCGTATCAAGCCCCTGTCCTGGTGAACCTCTCGACCGGAGAGACAGGCGAAATGCAGGTATACGATCCTGATCCCGTGCATCGCTGTGAACTTGCGGAAGAACAATCCACAGGCACCTTCTTGTTCCTGAATATTGCCGGTGTTACTGGTTCCCG
>VSOZ01000037.1 GCA_009775095.1 Muribaculum sp. | reverse complement strand
AATGCATCTGCGGTTTTCATACCGCAAATTTAACACTTTTCTGAAAATTCATGCACCGGCATTTCGGCTTGAGCCGATTATTTACAAAATTTTTGTTAAAACATGCTTCAAACATTTGGTTTGTATTAATAAAAATGAGTACATTTGTATGTGTGTTTTTCATAGTATTAGATTAAGATAAAGGTTTAAACGGGAAGCGATGTCGTGAGACATCGCTTCTTTTTTGTATCTATACCAAGTCGTAAAGAGACAATAAAGGCAATCCATTGGCGACGAGTTTTGTTGCCGTTGCCAATGGATTGCCAACCTCAAAAATATATATCCCCTAATCAGTTTATCAGGTAGAGCTTTTCGCGGCCGTTGTAAGTGCACTTGACGGTAGCGCGCCCGTCGGTTATTTTACCGATTTCGGCTTTTACGCCGTCATGCGAACTTTTCACTTCAAGCCGTGTGTCGGACTTCAACGGAGCGTAGAGCTGGTAACGTATGGCGTCGACAAGGCCGTTTTCATTTGAACAGCGTATGGGCTCGGCAGGAATGTTGAGCTTTTTACCGTCGGCAAATATAGTTACCGAGGGTACTTCGGGACGCTTACACGGCATGCCGGGCTTTGCAAAGCCGAGACCGTGCAGTGTGAATTTGCAATCGTCGCCTTCGGCCACAAGATATATGGCATGCTTGCCTTTCAATCCCTCAACGGCGGGAAGAGCCACTTCATAGTCACGGGCCTCTGCCGGAGCACCGGCGGGGACTTCAACAACGCCTATTTCGCGGCCGTTCCATACAGCATTGGCATACGGACCGTCAAGCATAACTTTTATGCGAACAGCTTTTTTACAGTCAGGAGTCAGGTTCAAGACAAGGCGTGTGCCGTCGCCGGCTTTGGTACCGCGGAAAGCCTTTACACCCTTGGCATCCTTATCGAGACCGCCGAAGCCGAAATACTTGAAGCCGACTATGCCACCCGAATTGATGTCTTTAAGGTCCATGCTTTCATTCCATACATCATAGTTGTCCTGAAGCCAATTGTTGCCGGTCATGTAGCAGGCTATACCGGCTGAATAATAATTGTAGGGGGGCAGACCGAATATCTGGAAACCTTCGCTGGTGACCTCGGCACCGGTATAGACAGTTCCGTCAGAAGCTGCGGCCTTCCACTCGTTATCCTTAGTATAAGGGTCGTAGGCTGTGATATGAAGCTGTCCGCCATCGGCCACTTTCTTCTTGTCCCAAGTAATCTTCACGGGAGCCACCATAGGCTGACGTGCATTGCCGAAGCCGCGGGGCGGACGATGATAGAATACATACCATTGTCCGTTTATCTCCTGAATAGAGCCGTGGGTATTGTGAGCGGCATTGGTTGTAGTAAGATGTGAGCCGTCATGATTGGGCACGACACCACGGGAGTCGACAAGTACACCTCCCGAACGCCACGGGCCGAGGGGCGAATCGCCGTAGGCATAACGCAGAGCCGAGTTGGTGGAGCCGAGGCCATAATCAGGGCCGCTATAGCCCGAGAATACCATGACATACTTATTGCCGACCTGACGTATTGACGAAGCCTCAAAGAAGTTAAAGTCGCCGGGGTTCTGGTCTTTATACAGTGCCGGATACTGAGTGCCCTTAGGATCGTGAATCTCGCCGTAACGCTCGCTTGCCGGGATAAAGTAGTCATGAATCTCGGTGCCGGGACGTACGGCATACATATTGTCCTGATCCAACTCATAAGCGGTACTGTGACGGAAACCGTAATAAACATAAGCACGGAAACCGCGGTCATAGTCCTTGTCGCGCTTGTCGGTAATGTTCTCGACAAATACCGACGGGTCGAAATCGATCAGTGAACCGGGGACGCACTGAGTGCCGTCGTCAGTGAGGTTGACGGGAGTAAAAGGACCGTCGGGACGATCGCCGCGGCATACCATGGCCACACGGCGCCATCCGCGGGAGTGAGGATAGAGCCAATAAGTCTTTTTACCGGTCTTGCGGTCCTTGACCTCTACAAGGTCAGGGGCATACATGGTGTCCCACTGTCCGTTGACAAACCATGAGAATATCGGGCCTTCGTCGCGCCACTGACTGAGGTCCTCCACAGGAGCCGACCACATGCGTATGTCGTTGCCGCAGTATCGCGAATAGGTTATGTCATGCGACCCGATTATATAAGCGCGGTATTTACCGGGCATATCGGGGTCCTCAAACACACGCGGCTCTCCGTCGGGCAGATGCTCCCACAACGGCAGGTAGGGGTTCTGCGCGCTCATGGCCGAAGCGGCAAGAGCCAGAATAGAAGTTACTACAAGTTTTTTCATCATATTACTATATTTTTCACTGTTTTTCAATTATTATAGCCAATCTAAGTTATCGGGCACTCCGCTCGGGAGGTCCGAAATAGCTGTATTTACTGTCGTCGGGATTAATAACCAACTGCTCCACGACCACCTCGGGATCAACCATCACGATACGCAATGTATGTTTACCGGGAGCCGATACGGCAAAAGCGGTGTCAAGCCAGCGACGATTATCAAACACCTCAGTGCGCATTCTGCGATTATAGCCGGAAAGAGTAAGTGTAGAGC
>VSOZ01000036.1 GCA_009775095.1 Muribaculum sp. | reverse complement strand
CAACCTTAAATTTCTATAGGCCATAAGTGGCTCTTATACATACAATTGCTCTTAGTCCACATCTCTAAGCAAGAGATATGGATAATTTTAACATCACTCCTATATCGTAATGTATTGTTACAATACAGAGGAATCAATTTCTATATTATTCCCAGCGTCTTGGCTATCCTACAAGCCTCAACCGAATTTTTAACTTGCAACTTCGCTAAAATTTCCTGTCTGTGGCGACTTACTGTATGCCTACTGATCGACAGCAGCCCTGCAATATCTCCGCTCGTCTTACCACCGTCAACAAGCTTCAAAACTTGCTGCTCCCTTTTGCTAAGAATCAAAGTATCCTTCGCCGGAGTAAGCTCCTCAGCCACTCCCGTAATTGAATTTACGGCAAAACTCTTACCCGCGAAATCAAAAGCCAGACTACCGTACAGGCACAATGCATAACAGACTGCGTCACAATCCGGTGAATAAATATAGTACATTCTATGCAGTATATTGACTACCTCACCCTTCACAGTCCTCATGCGCAGTTTTGAAGCCATATAAAAATCAGAGCGCAGATTTCGGGGCGTATGACGAATAAAATTCAAGTATCTCAGTTCAGCAAGGTATTTTTCCTCCCTCTCTGACTCTGCCATCAGATTAAGAATGGTTTTCTCCCAGATTGAATTTTCATACCGATAGCTTTCTATGCCTAAAACTGCACCTAATTTACCGCAATAAATCCTACTCAAATCATTCCTTAAGTCGCTGACTACAGCTACCACATTCTCGATTTCGGCCACATACTCGGCATAATTCAGCAAGCTCTGCCAATCGGCCTTTTCCGACTCCAAAGATTGCCTTTTCAGAAGTTTGTCAAGTTCCTTTAGACTGCTCATCCTAAAATGGTTATTTATAGCCATTGACCGGTATCGTACAATGACTTAACTTTGCAAAGTTAATAATTTCATATAGTTATACTAACATGACCGAAAAAGAAAAAATGCTTTCAGGCATGATATACGATGCAAACAATGACCCGGCGCTGATTGCCGAAAGACTTGAATGCAAGCAATTATGCCATGAATATAATAATCTGAGCCCTAAAGACACTATGACCCGCAACGAAACACTCCGACGCATAATCGGAAAAATTGAAGGTGACATTCTAATCGAGCAGCCTTTTATCTGCGACTACGGCTACAACATCCATATTGGCAAAAATTTTTATTCAAATTACAATCTTGTGATTCTCGATGAATCACCCGTAACATTCGGCGACAATGTATTCATAGCTCCTAACTGCGGATTCTACACCGCCGGACACCCCTTGGATGCATCAGAAAGAAATAAGGGATTGGAGTATGCCTATCCTATAAATATTGGCAATAACGTATGGATCGGAGCAAATGTATGTGTTTTACCGGGCGTGAATATCGGCGATAACTGTGTTATCGGAGCCGGAAGTGTGGTTGTTAAAGACATTCCGTCATCGTCGGTGGCCGTTGGCAATCCTTGTAAAGTAATCAAAACATTAAAATAATCGATATATGAAATTTAAATTTTCCGTCATTCTGCTTTCTATCGTCCTAAACATGTCATCGACGGCACAGACCCTTGAGAAAATGAACTGGTTCAACGAACCGCAGCACTGGAGCATCACCGACAATCGGCTGTCAATGACAGTCACACCCAAAAGCGACTACTGGCGCATATCCCACTACGGGTTTACGGTTGATGACGCACCGTTCTATTACAGTGAATACGGTGGTGAATTCGAGGCCAAAGTAAAAATATCGGGCGATTATAAAGTCCGTTTTGACCAAGCCGGAATGATGATACGCATAGACCACGAAAACTACATCAAAGCCGGTATCGAGTATGTGGACGGAAAATACAATCTAAGTACCGTGGTTACACACCACACATCGGATTGGAGTGTCATAGCATTGGACAAACCCGTCGAATCGGTATGGATAAAAGCCGTGCGCCGAATGGACGCAATCGAAATTTTCTACTCCTTTGACGATAAGGAGTATATCCTCATGCGCAACGCATGGATGGAGGCAAACCGTCCTGTAAAGGTCGGCATGATGGGCGCATGCCCCGACGGAGAGGGCTTCAAAGTCTCATTCTCTGACTTCTCAGTCAAGCATCTGCCTGACGCGGTAAGGACAAAATGGCTCGAAACCAATCAATAATCACCGATTCACACGTATACATCAGGATCGTCAAGACCAAAGGACGATGTTGTCAGGGGTTGAGCGGGCCACGTCTATCAGCCGTTGGTTGGACGAGCCGCGAAAACGCAGGCCCACGTCACGCAGCGACTCCACAAACTCTCCGTCGACAAGCACATCGATATACGACAACAACTCGGTGTACAACGGATTGTCAGCAATCTCCTCATAACGGTAGCCGGTATAGCACCATATATTGCGCCCGCCGGCTTTCAGCCGCTTCGCGAGTTCGGTCAGCGGCTCCGGCTGCATAAGCGGATCACCTCCCGAAAAAGTCACATTAAAATCATTTTCATCGACTACCTCCACGATGTCGTCGACCGACATAGCCATACCTCCTGAAGGGTCCCACGACTGCGGATTATGGCACCCTTTACAGTGATGGGTACATCCCGCAAAGTATATGGAAGTGCGGAGCCCCGGCCCGTCGACCGAGGTTCCGCCCACTATATCGATAACACGCAGTTTCATATTTTATTTATGCACTACGCGGTCGTTGAGTTCAGCCAGCTTGGCATTATTCCAGCGATCGGTAGTACCGACAAGATAACCGGTTATGCGCTGGAGTTTGTCTATGGCTTTGCTGCCGCACAGCGGACATTCGTCAAGGTTCTCCTGAGCATCCTCATAGCCGCAGCTCATGCAGCGGTTACGGTTGTGGTTTACCGAGCCATAGCCGATATTGTACTTGTCCATCAAGTCGACTATATCGCTTATAGCTTCCGGGTTGTGAGTGGCATCGCCGTCAATCTCCACATAGAATATATGGCCTCCGCGAGTCAGTTCATGATAGGGAGCCTCAACCTTCGCCTTGTGCCGCGGCGAGCACTTGTAGTATACGGGCACATGGTTAGAATTGGTGTAGTATATCTTGTCAGTGATACCCGGAAGCACACCGAACGTTTTGCGGTCGGCCTTTGTAAACTTGCCTGACAGACCTTCGGCGGGAGTGGCAAGCACCGAGAAGTTATGTTCGTACTTTTCGGAATACTCGTTGGCGCGGCTACGCATGTGCGACACTATTCTCAATCCGAGAGCCTGTGCCTCTTCGTCCTCACCGTGATGCTTTCCGACAAGCGCTACAAGACATTCGGCAAGACCGATAAATCCTATACCGAGCGTACCCTGATTTATGACGCTCTCTATGGTGTCGCCGGGCTTCAACTTATCACTGCCGTTCCACAGACGCGACATCAGCAGCGGGAACTGCTTGGCAAGCGCCGTCTTCTGGAACTCATAGCGGTCGCAAAGCTGACGGGCGGTTATGTCAAGTACTTCGTCAAGCTTGGAGAAGAAGCGACGTATGCGCTCCTCCTTGTCAATGATGTTCATGCACTCGATGGCTATGCGCACAATATTGACAGTCGAGAAGCTAAGGTTGCCGCGTCCTATCGAGGTCTTTTCGCCGAAGCGGTTCTCGAAAACTCGTGTACGGCATCCCATAGTAGCCACCTCATATTTATATCGTTCGGGGTCATTGACATCCCACTTCTCATGGTAGTTGAACGTAGCGTCGAGATTCACGAAGTTGGGGAAGAAGCGGCGCGCCGTCACCTTGCATGCCAGCTTGTACAGGTCATAGTTGCGGTCTTCGGGCAGATAGCTTACACCGCGTTTTTTCTTCCATATCTGTATGGGGAATATGGCTGTAGCTCCATTGCCTACACCCTCGTAAGTGGAGTTGAGCAACTCGCGTATTATACAGCGGCCCTCGGCCGATGTGTCGGTACCGTAGTTTATAGAACTGAACACCACCTGATTGCCACCACGTGAGTGGATGGTGTTCATGTTGTGGATAAACGCTTCCATAGCCTGATGCACACGGCCCACGGTCTTGTTGACGGCATGCTGCTTAACGCGCTCTACGCCGGTAAGACCGTCAAGCGGGCGCTTGATATAATCCTCAATCGGCGCGTCGTACAGCTCCGCATAGTCATTGCCGTCAAATGCCTCTACCTGCTTCACCTCCTCTATATAAGAAGAACGCACAAAAGGAGCGAGGTAGAAGTCAAAGGCGGGTATGGCTTGTCCGCCGTGCATCTCGTTCTGCGCCGTCTCAAGCGATATGCAGCCGATTATGCTTGCTGTCTCGATGCGCTTGGCCGGGCGCGACTCGCCGTGACCGGCTGAAAATCCGTAAGTCAGTATACGGTCCAGCGGATGCTGCACACACGTAAGACTCTTTGTAGGATAATAATCTTTATCATGGATATGAAGATAGCCGTTGCGCACGGCCTCTCTCGCCTCATGCGACAGCAGATAGTCGTCAACAAACGGTTTGGTGGTCTCGCTCGCAAACTTCATCATCATGCCGGCGGGCGAGTCGGTGTTCATATTGGCGTTTTCACGTGTAATATCGTTGCTCTTGGCCTCGATTATCTCAAGAAACATGTCGCGGGTCTTGGCACGTCGAGCTATATTGCGCTGGTCGCGGTAAGCGATATAACGCTTTGCCACCTCCTTTCGGGGGCTCTTCATAAGCTCGACCTCAACACGGTCCTGAATCTCTTCAACGGTCATGCGTTCATTGCCCGACATGCTTATTCGGTCTGTGATCTTATGTATGAGCGACTCGTCTTCGCCCATTTCGGTTTGGAGCATGGCTTTTCTTATAGCCGCCTTGATTTTCTCGTCGTTATAGCCCACGACGCGCCCGTCGCGCTTAACTACCGTCTGTATCATTTGAAAAAAGAATTGAGGATTATTTGATGTACTGCAAAGCTACATATAGTTTACTTATTATACAACAAAAATCACCAACAAGTTATCAACAATTTTATTTTTGGAAAACTTTTGCCCAATTACAAAACAGTTAAAAAACATAATATCAGCATACTAACTTTTGATTTTGGAAAACCATGCTTAACAACATAAATTCCACAATTCTCAATTCTTGCAAACACACAACACAACAAAGACAGCGAAAAACATAATTCAATTTAACATTGACCACCATTGCAAATTAGTGCAAATATACGTAATTTTGTAGAAAAAATCAATCATAATCAATCAATGATAAATATAATATATCTAATAATAGGATTGTCGGTCGGAGCAGTGGCCGGTTGGCTTATAGCAAGGGCCAAATCGGTCAAGACCATATCATCGCTTGAAGCTGACACAAAGATGCTGCAACGCGAGATTCAGCTCATTCAAGAGCAGAAAGCAAAGGATGATGCAGCCCGCGACCGCCACTACTCCGAACAGCTAAGCATGGCGCAGGAACAACTCAAAAACGCCACAGCCGAACTGCTCACCGCCCGCACTCAAGAGCTGAACCGCAACAACGCCTCGCAGATGAACTCCATCATAGACCCGCTGAAGGAGAAAATAAAGGAGATGCAAGCCGCCATGGATTCTTCACGGGAGCAAAATACGCGCAATACCGCCACCTTGCATCAGGCCATAGAGGAGATTATGAAGCGCACGGCATCGATAGGCGACGAAGCCGGACGTCTTGCCAAGGCCCTGCGCCATGAAAACAAGATACAAGGCAACTGGGGCGAGGCCATATTGAGCGAACTCCTCGAAAGTCAGGGACTGCACGAAGGAGTACACTATGACGTTCAAGCCACTATCAAAGACAAGGCCGGCCGCCCGGTGCTCAACGAGCACACCGACAAGCGCATGATACCCGACGTGATACTTAAATACAGCAATGACAAAGCTCTTATAATAGACGCCAAAGTATCGCTGTCGGCATTTCTCGACTATACCGGAGCCGAAACGGAAGAGGAGCGAGCAGCCGCACTCGACCGCCACCTGAAGAGTCTGCGTAGCCATGTCAAAGAGCTTGCCGCCAAGAACTACAAGCGCTACATACTCCCTCCCCGCGAGTCGCTCGATTATGTAATAATGTTCGTACCCAACGAGTCGGCTCTGCAACTCGCTCTCATCAACGACCCGTCGCTTTGGCGCGAGGCGCTCGGTCTGGGTGTTTTCATTGCCGGCGAATACAATCTTGTGGCTGCGTTGCGCATCATACGCCTCGCATGGATTCAGGAAGTACAGGCCGAGCAGCAACGCAAGGTGTTTGAAGAAGCCACGTCGCTGATAGAACGTGTCGGAGAGTTCTACAAACGCTTCACCTCAATAAAGAAAGCGATCGATGATGCTGCCGGAGCCTACGAAGAGGCTGAAAAGAAGCTTGTCACCGGCCGTCAGAGCATGCTCGTGCCGGCACGTCGCCTTAAAGAGATGGGCTACAAGGAAAAAGCCGGCAGTCCCCTGCCCGACCTCCCCGATTTCACTCTGCCCGAAGCATAGTCCACGGAGCTCCCGCATCACGTCAATACTCCTTGCGCTCGAAGCGGTGTGAGCGGCGTGCCATCATCAGCATCGACGACATCATGTAGCGCTCAAACTCAAGACGGTAGTCGGAGAGGCAGTCCACGGCCACACTCTTGTTGTT
>VSOZ01000035.1 GCA_009775095.1 Muribaculum sp. | reverse complement strand
TGAATTGTTTATGATTGGGTTCGTGTTCTTGCTGTATGACGCTAAAATACATATTAAATTTAGATATTTTAATTTTATCCTCAAAAAAGATATTTTTTTGAGTAAATATTTTGTAGATATCAAAATTAGTTATAACTTTGTATTGATTACAAATTAGTAATAACTATAAATTAAATGTCAATGACAACAGCGCAGGTAAGCCAATATTTGAAAGCCAAGGGTGTACGTCCTTCGGCTCAGCGTATTGCCATACTGCGTTATCTCATGGAGAATCCCGTGCACCCTACGGCTGAAAATATATATGCCGCTCTTGTGCCCGATATGCCGTCGTTGTCCTTGACCACGGTTTACAATACATTGAATTGTCTTGTGTCATCGGGTAGCGGAGTCGAGATGCTTACTTCCGATCCGCGCAACGCCCGTTTTGATTTTGTGGAGACCCCCCACGCTCATATGTATTGTCGTTGCTGTGGCGAGGTGATTGATCTGCCTTTGGCCAAAGCGTCGTTTGCCGGCCTGTCGTCGGTCGGAGGCTTCCATGTGGAGCGGGTTGAGCTCTGTTACAGAGGCTTGTGCTCCAAATGTCATAATAACAATGTGAAATCCTAAATATTTTCGTATAATTATTTAATAACCAAAAGACAATGAAAAAGAAATTTATTTGCACAGTGTGTGGTTACGTTCATGAAGGTGATGAAGCTCCCGAAAAGTGCCCCGTATGCGGCGCTCCCCGCAGCAAGTTCAAAGAACTTGACGAGACTGCCGCTCTTCAGTTTGTAACCGAGCACGAAATCGGCGTAGCCAAAGGCTGTGACGAGGAGATGATAAAGGATCTTACCGCACATTTCAACGGAGAGTGTGGCGAAGTGGGCATGTACCTTGCCATGTCGCGTCAGGCCGATCGTGAGGGCTATCCCGAAATCGCCGAGGCTTTCAAGCGCTACGCTTGGGAAGAGGCTGAGCACGCTTCAAAGTTTGCCGAACTTCTTGGTGAAGTTGTATGGGATACAAAGACCAACCTCGAAAAGCGCATGGCTGCCGAGGCTGGTGCCAACGAAGACAAGATGCGCATAGCTCGTCGCGCCAAGGAACTTAATCTCGACGCTATCCATGACACCGTTCATGAAATGGCTAAGGACGAAGCTCGTCACGGTCAAGGTTTCCAAGGCCTTTACAACCGCTTCTTCAAGAAATAATCCGATACCATACTGATCCTTAATCTGCGGCTGCCCACCCGGCAGCCGCTTGTTTTTATACAATCGTTAAAAAGTCTGTGATAATGTTGAGTATACGATGGCGGATATGTGTGCTATGGCTTTTGAGGCTTGGGCCTCATTGCCGTTATAATCTTTGACAAATACGGCCAGTGTATAACACGTATTATCGGGCAGACATATATAGGCTACATCATTGTGTGCTACGAGTACACCGTTTTCATTAATGTAGCCTGATCCTGTTTTGTGAGCTATGCTAATGCCTTCTTTGTCAAGCAAGGGTGCTGATATTCTGTCTATACCGGTTTTACATTCTTTCAATGTGTTCATAATGAAATATTGCTTCTCGCAACTGATCAGACTGTCGGTAAACATGCGGTTCATCAATATTGCCGCACCGAGAGGTGATGTGCAATTGGCATATGCCTTGTCGTGATCAGCCGACATCTCCTCTTCAGTGTAAGCTATATGAAAACTTGAACGAGGTATTATAGTGGCAATGAAGCTATCGGTCTGAGCAACGTCAACCAATTTTTTGAACATGAGATTGCTTGCATTGTTGTCGCTTTGACTTAGTGTATAATGCAATAAATCTTTAACCGTTAATGAAATTACCGGCTCTAAATGCTCTTTCATCATGGGGCTCCATGTTTTTGGGTCGAGTTCCTCTCTTGTTATATCCATCAATGAATCAAGAGAAAGACCTTTGCGATCAAAATCGTGACATACTGCTAATGCCTGATGAACCTTGAATACACTCATCATCGGGTAAATGTTACTATTGTTGACTGTAACTGTATCAGTATTATTTATGATTACGGCCACTCCGATTTCGCCCGGGTATTGCGATGTGATTTTGGAGATGGTATCGGCAAGGATATCGGGAAATGGTGTTTGGGTGTCATTCTGTTCAACCGATTTGTACAACGACAAACCTGAGACCGCAACAAAACAAACCAACGCGAGGCATAGAGCTAGTGTATGGGGCCTATTGAATCTTGCCATAGATATAAAAACATAATGGATATAGTCACAAAATTACAAAAAGGTCTTGATTATTTGTCGGTGATTAATGTGTTTTTAATAGTTGTGCTAATGTCGGGTCTTTAATTTTGCATGTGTTAACCGCCCGAAGAGGCCTATTGACTGCATTCGGGATTATGACCATAATTACATTAATCAAACTGCATTATGAGAAAGATAATTTTTGCTTTGGCTATGGCGGCTATGTTTTTGCTGCCGGTCTGTTCTTCGGCCGCTCGGGTTATGCGTGGCGGTACCGCTAAAACCAACATCACCCCTATAAAACCATATTATCCGGTGCATGACTCGGTTTATGCACGCGCTCTTGTGCTTGAGGCTGACGGTGTGCGCCTCGGTTTTGTATCGCTGGACCTCGGCGGATATACCAATCCGGAGCTTGTGGAGCGTTTACGTAAGCGTCATGATATTGACCGGTTGTTTTTCAGTCTGTCGCACACGCACTCTTCGCGGGTCACTCCCGAAAATGCCAAGTACGTGGAACGTCAGATCGAGGCGGCTGTTGACGGCGCGGTAGCCGATATGTCGGATGTGCGCCTGTCAAGCGGTTATCGTTCGTTTCCGCCTATCGCTTTCAACCGGCTTATAATACGCGACAACGGCAAGGCGCTTGAGTCGTGGGAGGGTGATGACCACTGGCTTGCAGTCAATCCGGAGTGTATAGTACACGGACCCATAGACCCCGCCGTAGGAGTTATAAAGGTTGAGGATGCCGCATCAGGCACTCCCAAAGCCGTTGTTATGAATTTCGCCTGTCACCCCGACGTGGTATGGAACAACTTTGAAGTATCGGCCGATTATGTCGGATATGCCGCACGTTATGTGGAGGAGGCTTTCGACACACCCGTAAACTGTCTGTTCATACAAGGCGGTGCCGGCAATCAGGCTCCTTTGTTTAAGGATGGCGGCCGTAAAGATGCGGATGACCCCCGTCCCGCCAAATATCATCTTATAGAGCGCATGGGCAAGCTACTCGGCATCGAGGCTGTGAAACTGACAGAGTCGCTGTATCCTGACCCCCGCGAAGAGGCGTCTATACAGATTATGACCGACTCACTGCGTTTTACCGGACGTGATGACAAGTCGCTTGACTACAATGTGCACTTCTCCAACGTCGTGCTGAATAAAAACATAGTCATAGCAGCCGTGTCCGGAGAGCCGTTCATAAAATTTCAGATCGACTGGAAAAACGAGATGGCTCCCGAGGGCACTCCGTTCCTGTTCGGCTACACATGGGGCAGCGGTTCATGGCCGGTGTATCTGCCCGACATAAGGTCGGCGTCATTGGGCGGTTTCGGAGCTGAATACGGTCCCGGAATGATAGAGTACGGAGCCGGCGACAAGATTTACAACCGGCTTACTGAAAATCATTATCGTCTTACTCGAGGCATAAATCCATAAAATAATACCGGTCATGCGCGCTTCTGTCTTTATAGCGGCAGTGCTTGCTGCGGCTGCTTCGGCCCTTCATGTGTCGGCGGCCTCCGGCATGTCGCCTGTGGATTATGTCAATCCTATAATCGGAGCCACGACCTATGATGAACTTGGTGGTGCAACGGACGGTCTCGGAAAGACCTTTCCCGGGGTATGCACTCCTTACGGACTTGTGCAGCTAAGTCCCGACACCAAAACCGGAGGCGATAACGGTTCCGGCTATTCTTGGCACCACAAAACCATAGAAGGGTTCAGCTTTACACATATGAGCGGAGTAGGGTGGTATGGCGATCTGGGTAATTTTCTTGTTATGCCGACTGTGGGGCCTTTGAAAACATTTAAAGGTACCGAGGAGGAGCCTGAACGCGGCTATCGCAGCCGATTCTCGCACGACAGGGAGAGTGCCCGCATTGACCGTTATGCGGTGGTGCTTGATGACTACCGTATAAAAGCCGAGCTTGCAGCGGCGCCACGGTCAGGTATTATAAGATTTACATATCCCGAGGCTGATACGGCACGCATACAGATCGATCTTGCCCGTCGTGTGGGGGGCTCGTCGACAATGCAGCGTGTCGAGGTCGTAAACGATACGGTGATACGCGGCTATATGAAGTGTCCGCCCGAAGGGGGCGGCTGGGGCGACGGCTGGGGCGGTGCCGACTATACGGTGTATTTTTACTGTGTATTCAGCCGTCCGATGACCGATTACGGTATGTGGAGCGCCGATATTCCCGACGGTTGGTCGCGTAAAAACTCAACTAACGATGACCCCGCATATCACAGACTGTACGAGAATGCCGAGGTGAAGAGAGGATGTAAGGCTCTTGAGGGTAAACATATAGGCTTCTTTACGGAATTTCCGTCAAGCGAGGGCATGCAGGTGGAGTTGAAGTGCGGCATCTCTTTTGTCGACATGGAGGGTGCCCGACGCAATCTTGAGGCCGACATGCCCGGCATGGACTTCGACCGTGTGTGTCAGCGCGCACGTGCTTTATGGAACCGCGCACTCTCGTCGGTGAAAGTAGAGACCGGGAATGTCGATGACCTCACGATATTCTACACATCGCTCTACCACACGATGATAGACCCTCGGTGCTTTTCCGACATCGACGGCCGGTACATAGGTGCCGACGGTCTGATACATGTGGCCGACGGATTTGTCTATCGTACGATATTCAGCGGATGGGACGTGTTTAGAAGCCAGTTTCCGCTGCAGACCGTCATTAATCCGGCACTTGTCGAGGATGAGTTGAACTCTCTGGTGCAGATAGCCGAACTTAGTGGCCGCGGGTACTTCCCCCGGTGGGAGTTTCTAAACTCCTACTCGGGGTGCATGGTGGGTAATCCCGCAGTGTCGGTGCTTACCGACGCTTTCAACAAAGGGCTTCGCGGCTATGACACGGACAAGGCCATACGTTATGCTATAAATACCCAGCGTCGGTTCTCTAATGGAGAAGGCGGATTTGTGCCCGGCGATCTGTCGTCGACACTCGAGTATGCTTATACCGACCGCTGTGTGTCAATGTTGCTTGACTCGGTGGGACGCAGCGAGGAGGCTGCGGAGTTTGCCCGCAGGGCGCGCTCTTACCGCTCGGTATGGTGCGACAGCGTGGGATGGTTCAGAGCACGCGACGATAAGGGTGCTTGGACACCGTGGAAGTCGCGGCTCACGTTTCTTCAGGGGTGTGTCGAGTCCAACAATTACCAGCAGGGGTGGTTTGTGCCTCACGACATAGAGGGGCTCAAGTCGCTGATGGGAGAGGAGCGTATGCTGAACGAGCTGGAGGCTTTTTTCAACGGTGCCGACAGTCGTTTTACATGGGGCGATTATTACAATCATCCCAACGAACCTGACCACCATGTGCCGTTTATGTTCAACTACACTTCAAAACCGTGGCTTACCCAGTACTGGACAAGACGTATATGCAGCAATGCCTACGGGGCTGACGTCAACGGGCTTTGCGGCAACGAGGATGTCGGCCAGATGTCGGCATGGTATGTTCTTGCATCGCTCGGTTTTCATCCCGTATGTCCCGGTGTGCCAATGTATGAACTTACATCACCTGTATTTGACCGGGCTGAGATCGTTCTTGATCCGAAGTATTACAGTGGCGGTACTTTTACAATCATAGCACGCGATAATTCGCCCGAGAACGTCTACATACAGTCGGTCAGCCTCAACGGGACTCCCGTAGACCGCCTATGGATAACTCATGACGAGATTGTAAGCGGCGGCACATTGGAGCTCGTCATGGGGCCTTGGCCAAACGAAACTTTACGCGGGCATTGAATCGTTAATGAAGTAGTTTCAACTATAGCTCTTCAGCAAACATGGGGTCCCATGCCGGCAGGAGTAGCGGCTTGGTCCCGAGCACTGCGGCGGCTTTGTCTGTGAGATACTTTTTGTTGACCACGAGGCGGAACATGTATTCGTCAAACCATCGGTCGGTCATTATAAGGTGGCCGTTGTTGGCTCCGGGTCCCCAGCTGTTTTCAACCATCCACTTCTTGGGCCGGCCCTCTTTGTCAAGGTCCACGGCCATCAGAGTCATGGCGTGTGACGACGAGCTGGCGAAGGTGCGTATGCGGTCGGCTTTGTCCATCGGAAACTCGGTGTCAAACAACGAGCCGTAGTCGAAGTGGTTGACGTCGAGCAGTCCGCGCTCACGGTCGAAGCATTTGCCCACGTCGCATGAGAAGTACATCATGGTGCTGTCCTTGATCGACGCTATGGCCATCTTTTTTATCTCCTCGACAGGCAGGTTTATGTATGTCCAGTTCTGACCATCGTAGGTGTGTCGGTCAAGATCTATCTCATACAATCGGTAATATTCTCTCGTCGGGTCGTTCATGAGCATGACGTAATCGTTTTTCAGGTCGTTGCCTGCATATGCGGCGTAGAACGACTGAGGAGTGTAGACCGCGGTTTCGATGATGTTACCGTCGCGATCCTTTCTTGACCATATAAACTCGGCAGGGGGTTCGCCGAGGGTCAACGCCAGCATCTTGTATACCTCGCCGAGCATTTCGGTCTTTCGCTTGTCAAGGGCTTTGGCTCCGGTGCCCTTTGCCGCGCTGTCGCGCAATTCTAGACCCCATTCCTTCAGCTTAAGGCCTATAAGATTGCGCATACGCGATGTGTTTGAACTGCTGAAGGTCTCCACCATCACTTCAGAGGGTACAACGCCGTACTTCGATATGTTGTCAGACAGCCCGGTGTATTGGCCTCCGTCGCTAAGCGGATTTTTAAACAGCCATTCTACGGTTTTGTCATCCATGGGCTTGTCGGCTGTGTCTATGATGCTTTGAAGAAACAGGTTGGACTTCTCAAGCTGGTCCTAGAAAAAATTGTAGTTTTGCGACAATGTAAGCTCCGGCAGATTGTGCTGTGCCATCATCTGTGAGCGGAGCACGTTGAGCCCGGTGAAGAGCCAGCATCGTCCCGACGACTTCTGGTCGGTGATGCCTTTGCTTTTCACCTTGTGGGAGAAGTGAGTGTCGAAATTATTCTTATTGGCGGCGTTGACCGCGAGCTTGTCGATGGAATTTGCCGCTATGGCATTGTGTATGGCTCGCTGATGTGTGGTGCCTTGATATGTAGAACGTATCTTGTCAACCGTCTCTTTGTCGAGACCTCCGGGCGCGGCTGCATGGATAGTGGCGCCGTATAATGCGATGGCTATAATCGCCAAGACTGATTTATTCATGATTGATAAACTGATTATGAGGTTAAAAACGGATTTTGTCGGTTTATTGAGTTTCTGCAAATTTAATCTTTTTAGTTGATTAATCGAGGATATGGCCGCGGAATTTGTTATTTTTGCGCTGCAAAATATGATATTGTTATGAAAGGAAAAGATGTACCTGTGCTGCTTCTTACCGGATATCTGGGAAGCGGCAAGACAACATTGGTTAATCATATACTGACCAACGAACGCGGTATAAAGTTTGCCGTAATAGTCAATGATATAGGAGAGGTAAACATCGATGCTGATCTTATACAGAAGGGTGGTGTGGTAGGCACGGCCGATGACAGTCTTGTAGCCCTGCAGAACGGCTGCATATGCTGTACGCTGAAAATGGACCTTGTCAACCAAATTGTGGACCTGCTTCATATGGACTGCTTCGACTACATAGTGATAGAGGCGAGCGGCATATGCGAGCCGGAGCCTATAGCGCAGACTATATGCTCCATACCCGCTATGGCTCCTGTGGTAAACAAGTTCGGCACCTGTCGGCTCGACTGTGTGGTCACGGTAGTGGATGCTTTGCGATTGCAGAGTGAGTTCTCGTGCGGCGACAGCCTTAAAAACGAAAACATAGATGATGAGGATATCGAAAATCTCATTATACAGCAGATCGAGTTCTGCAACATTATACTCCTTAACAAGATATCGGAAGTCAGCGCCGAAGAGGGGCGGCGTATCAGGGAGATTTTGCGCACGCTTCAGCCGCAGGCCGAGATAATTGAGTGCGATTATGCCGATGTAAGCCTTGACCGTATAATCAATACGGGGCTTTTTGACTTCGAGCGTGTCGCTACGTCGGCTACATGGATAAAGGAGATTGAACGTCCGGTTGACGAGTTGGAGCACGAGCATCACCATGACCACCATGAACATCCTCATGAAGATCATGAGCATCATGAGGAGGAGCACCATGGTCATCATCACCACCATCATCACGACCATGAGGAGGGTGAGGCCGAGGAGTACGGCATTTCAACATTTGTATATTATCGTCGGCGTCCTTTCAATTTAAATAAGTTTGACTATTACGTAGACAAAAAATGGCCATCAAATATTATCAGGGCCAAAGGTGTATGCTACTTCAGCGACAATACCGATGTGACCTATCTGTTTGAGCAGGCCGGCATACAGAAAAAAATAACAGATGTGGGGCAGTGGTATGCCACCGCTCCCGAGGAGGAACTTCGGCAACTTATGGCGCAGGAGCCGGGACTTATGCGTGACTGGGACGAAACCTATGGCGACCGCATGGAGAAGATAGTCTTTATCGGCCAGCACCTCGACCGCGAGCAGATAACCCGCGATCTCGACGCCTGCCTCGACTGACGCCGATACTACGTCGTCCGCATACCCGGATGTCCACACAAACGTGGGCGCGGAGATACGAAGTACAGAAGTTTGCATACGAAACATATGAGGTTATTTTAGGGCGGCGTCCGATTTTGTCGGTGCGTCGGAATGCGGATATGCTGGCGCGGTGAATCGGCGCCTTTGCCATCGCTGCATATACCTCCAATATTTCTTAGTCTGTTTCTTCTGTAAACTTCTGTGCTTATGTATCTTTATATAATTTTTCACCCTGATTGTTTTAACTCTTCAACTCGACCGGGTTTTGTATCCGGTCTATAAAAACAAGGTCGGCCGCGTCTATGACGCAGCCGACCGGTGTAGTCGTTAAGCAGCACGTGGCTTACTTGCGGATACCAAGCTCTTTCTGTGCGATGATGGCACGGTAGCGGTTGATGTCTTTCTTGATAAGGTAGTCAAGAAGGCGACGACGCTTACCTACCAATGCTTTAAGAGCGCGTGCAGTAGTATAATCTTTGTGATTTGACTTCAGGTGCTGAGTCAAATGAGCTATACGAACCGAGAATAATGCTATCTGAGCTTCAGGTGAGCCAGTATCAGTCTTGCCCTTACCGTATTTCTCAAAGATTT
>VSOZ01000034.1 GCA_009775095.1 Muribaculum sp. | reverse complement strand
TTCATCACCGACCATGTGCCTACCTATGACACCTACCTGCTCAACAACAAGAGTGTGGCCGTGGACTGCCTCTCCGATTACCGCCTTGAGTTTGAGCGCTATATGATGTCGTCGATGCTCATGATGGCGCGCCGCTCACGCCGCTTCGAGCGTAAGGAGTATTGACGATTAATGATGTATATTGTGCTGCATGTCTGATAATTTGTAGAAATTTTGTAAATTTGTGGCTTAAATTGCGTATGATATGGAAGATAATACAAAAAAGTCAAAAAAACTTTTTATCGGAGTCATAGTTTTAGGTGCGTTGCTGCTTGTAGCGATACTCGCTTTTGTATTTACAGCAACGACTATGAGTAAGAAAGTCGAGGAGGCCACACTTGCCAACGAGCAGTTGCAGCTGACCAATGAGCAGTTGCAGCTTGCCAACGAGTATCAGGCCCTCAACACCGAGTATGCTCAGTATGAAAACCAGTCGCAGCTCCTTGTCAACGACTCGCTTGTCACAAAATATGCCGCTGCCAAGAGTAAGGTAGAGAAACTCCTTCAGGAGCTTAACTCCGAGAAGCAGAAGAGCGCACAGCGCATAAAGCAGCTTCAGGACGAGATAGGCACTCTGAAAAATATCTTGCGCCATTATGTTTCGCAGATCGACTCGCTCGGCAAAGAAAACGCCGGTCTTAGAGCTGAAAATGCCGAGATTAAGCAGCGCAATCAGCAGCTGACAACCCGTGTGGCCAACGAGACCAAGCGCAACGAGGTGCTCTCGGAGCGCATGACGCTCGCCGAGAAGCTCAACGTCACCGGCCTGAGCCTTGTGGCATTGAAGAAAAACGGCAAGGTTGAGAAAAACGTCACAAAAGCCCGTCAGCTTGATGTGTCGTTTACCATACCGCAAAACAACTCCACTCCTGTGGGTGAAAAGATTATATACCTCCGCATCATCAGTCCCGAGGGTGCGCTGCTCGGTGCCGGAGGCTCCTTCTCGTTTGAGGGAGGCTCGCTACAGTGCACGGCTCGCAAGTCTATCGAATACTCGGGCGAGGAGATAGCCGGCATACACATATACTGGGATGTAAACACCACTCTTACCCCGGGCGATTATCTTGTCGAGCTGTTTGCCGACAACTTCCGTCTTGCCTCGCGTCGTTTCACCCTGCGTAAATAACAGTACTTTATGGCCGGGCTCTGGACAACGATCATCGATGACATAAACTCTATCGAGGTCAACACGGTTTCGTCGATTTTCAAGCTGTGTCTCAGCCTTATGTTGGGGTGCTGCGTAGGCTTTGAGCGCAAGCGCAAGGGGCAGATAGCCGGTGTGCGCACTTTCGCTCTTATCTCGATGGGCGCCACTCTCGCCATGCTCTTGTCGATATACGTGCCGCAGGAATACATGGGCCTTAAAAACGGCGACCCCGGGCGTATAGCCGCGCAGGTAGTCACCGGTATCGGTTTTCTCGGTGCCGGAGCCATTATACAGATGAAAGGCTCGGTACGAGGCCTTACTACCGCTGCCGGCATATGGATGATAGCCGCAATAGGTATGGCTGTCGGTGTGGGGCTCTATCTGCTGTCGATTATCGCTACCGGACTTATACTGCTCATATTGGTTGTCATAGAGCGCTGGGAGCACCGTATAAACGCCGGCGTCGAGTCGCGTATAATAAGGCTGAAGCTGTCGGTCATAGCCGAGGACATTGAGGGGTACCGTGAAGTGCTTATACGCCACGGGGTGCACCTGACCAACGTCTACGTCGAGTATGACTACACCGAGCCCGTCACCCGGCTCAATCTCGTGGTGCTTATACGCGAGAGCACCAACTATCTTAAGCTCTTCGCCGAGTTGCGGCAGGTGAAGCCTACCGTTGCCATTTCGCTGGCCAATCAAGTAAGCATATAAAAAGATATTTCATACGATGATACTGTCTATCATATCGGCATTAATTCCCGCCGCCGGTGAAGCGGCATCGGAAACTGCCGAGGTTATTTCCGACGTGCAGGTGGAGAATCTCGTGTCGGATCTTGCGTTTATACTTATTCTCGGTGCTGTGGTCACCGTGCTCTTCAAGTGGATGAAGCAGCCGGTGGTATTGGGCTACATCGTTGCCGGATTTCTGGCAAGTCCGCACTTCGAGTACCTTCCTTCGGTCACGACCGAGAGCAACATCGAGTTCTGGGCGCAGTTGGGTATCGTGGTGCTCCTATTCTCGCTCGGACTGGAATTCAGCTTCAAGAAGCTCCTCAACGTGGGGGGCTCGGCCGTGGTCACGGCGCTTGTCATCGTCACCGGCATGATGGCTTCGGGCTTCATCATAGGCCATGTACTCCACTTCTCGCATATGAACAGCCTGTTTCTCGGCGGCATGCTCTCCATGTCATCGACCACGATCATTATAAAGGCGTTCACCGACCTTAACCTGCGGCAGAAGAAGTTTGCGTCGCTCGTGTTTGCCGTGCTTATCGTGGAGGATCTTTTCGCTGTATTGATGATGGTGATCCTCTCGTCGATAGCCATCAACAAGAGTGTCGAGGGCACGGAGATGCTTTTCAGTATAAGCAAACTCGTGTTTTTCCTCGTCATATGGTTTCTTGTCGGCGTTTATGTGCTGCCGTCGCTTCTTAACGCCATACGGCGCTATCTTAACAACGAGACCCTCCTCATCATATCCGTAGGCTTGTGTTTCGGTATGGCGGTATTCTCGGTCTATTGCGGCTTCTCGCTCGCTCTCGGTGCGTTTGTCATGGGCTCGATAATAGCCGGCATAAGCTACGCCGAGCGCATAGAGCAGGTGGTGACCCCCGTCAAGGACCTTTTCGGCGCGGTGTTTTTTATCTCCGTGGGCATGATGGTCGACCCCCACATCATCGTGGAGTACAGTTCGCCCATACTTATTCTGTCGGCCGTGGTTGTCGTGGGCATGATACTGTTCGGTACATTCGGTATGCTCATTACCGGGCAGACTCTCAAGATAGCTATCGAGTCGGGATTTTCGCTTACGCAGATCGGTGAGTTCGCGTTCATCATAGCCTCGCTCGGTATGTCGCTCGGAGTGCTCGATCCGGTCATATACCCGATTGTGGTTGCCGTATCGGTCATTACCACCTTTACGACCCCTTACTTCATACGCATGGCCGACCCGTTCTATAAGATGGTCGAGCGGGCGCTGCCCGAGCGGTGGCACTTCCTTATCGACCGCTACAGCGACAAGGCTTCTTCCGAGAGTGAGACAAAGGCTCTGTGGATGTCGGTGTTGAAGCGCTACATGTGGCGCATTCTGCTCTATTCGAGTGTCATAATAGCCATAATGTTGGTGTGTGTCAAGTACATGCTTCCATGGATGCTTGAGCTGACACTATCTTGGGGGCGCTTCATATGCAGCGCCACAGCGCTGGTGTTGATGTCGCCCTTTCTGTTGGCTCTCGCCATGCCCGCCTCACGCAAAACCGAGCGTGAACGTCTTATCGCCGCCAATGCGCACTTCGATGTGCCGCTTGTCGTTATGGGGGTGTTCAGGGCTGCGTTGTCGCTCGGCTTTATCATATATACACTCAGTGTCATCCATTCACCGAGAGTCGGCTGGATTGTGGGTTTTGTCATATTCTTCATCCTTATAGGTACTTGGTCGGGCAGGTTGAAAAAGCAGATGAGAGTCATCGAGTCGCGGTTTTTCAACAATCTCAACGAGCGTGAGCTTCGCCGAAGCGGCAAGAACAACAATCTTGTGAGCGACATGCACATGGCTTACATCGAGGTGGGGTATAACTATCCGTATGTCGGGGAGCGTCTTGTCGACTCCGATCTGCGCCGCCGTTACGGGGTGAATGTGGCAAGCATACAGCGTGGCGGTACCACTATTGCGGTGCCCAATGGAAACATGCGTCTGTTTCCGGGCGATGTGGTGGGCGTCATCGGCACCGACGAGCAGATTGAGAAACTTCTGCCTATTCTTGAGTCTAATCCCGACTCGGTCAGCGACAGCTCCGTCAACGACATGAAGTTTACAAACATACAGCTGTCGGAGACGTCGCCCCTTATCGGGCAGACGTCGGCATCGGCGCAGATACGTGACAAGTACAGCGCGCTACTGGTGGCCATACAGCACCCTGACGGTACTTACGACCACCCTACAGGCAGCACTGTATTTCATCCCGAAGATATACTTTGGATAGTGGGCGACCCCAAACGCATAGCCGAACTTAAATAGACGGTTGTCATGTGGATAGCTCTGGCCATACTGTCGGCGCTCTGTCTCGGTGCCTACGATATTTTCAAGAAGATTTCCGTAGCTGGCAACAACGTACTTGTCGTCCTGTTTTTCAATACTCTTTTCAGTGCCTTGCTTATGTCGCCGGTCATAATAGCCGGGGTGTGGGACGGCAATTACGGCCTCGGCAATACCGTGTCGGGCCATATGCTTATCGTGTTGAAGTCGTTTATAGTATTGTCGTCATGGCTGCTCGGCTACTTCGGGCTCAAGCATCTGCCTCTTACCATAGCGGGGCCTGTGAATGCCGCGCGCCCGGTGATAGTGCTTGTAGGCGCGCTCGTCATATTTGGCGAGCGTCTTAACTGGATGCAGTGGATAGGTATCGCGCTCGGATTTGTGTCGCTGTACTTCATAAGCCGCATCGGAGGGCGCGAGGGCTTCTCTCTGAAAAAGAGCCGTTGGCTGTGGTTCAGCATCGGCGCCACGTTCATGGGAGCGGTGAGCGCTCTTTATGACAAGTATCTGCTCCGCTTCTACGAACCTCTCGAAGTGCAGGCGTGGTACTCGTTCTATCAGTTGCTGATCATGGGCGCCACGATAGCCATACTGTTGAAAGTGAAGGGTTCGTCCACACAGTTTCGCTGGCGTTGGGCCATCCCCTTTATATCGCTGTTTCTTACCGTAGCCGATATCGCCTACTTTTATTCACTTTCAATCGACGGCTCCATGATAGCCGTTGTGTCGATGATACGTCGCGGCAGTGTCATTGTGTCGTTTCTTTACGGCGTGACGGTGTTGAGGGAGAAAAACATACGTCTGAAGCTGGTAGACCTTTCGGTGCTGCTTATCGGTCTTGCCTTCCTTGTTGTGGGCAGCCGTTGATGTGCCGGTTCACTCCTCGTCGCACGATGCGTGGGCGTAATGGCGCGAGGCATGACATTCGTGCAACTCATGATCTACTATTATGTGGCGGTTGGCCATTCCGGCTATCGTCGACATCTCGTGCGACACTAGTATTATCGTAGTGTCGGCGGCCAAGTCGGCTATTATGTGGTACAGTTCATGCTCGTAGTGCTTGTCAAGATAGCTGAGCGGCTCGTCGAGGACAAGTATCTGCGGATGTGATATGAGCGCCCTGCCTATGAGGGTGCGTTGCAGCTGGCCGCCCGACAGCTCGCCTATGGCATGGCCGGCATGGTCCTGAAGTCCCATCAGCTCGATCGTGTCGAGTATTCTTTTTTTTCGTTCGGCTTCGTTTATGTTTTTGTCGGCGAGCAGTCCGAGTGCTATCACCTCTCTTACCGTAATGGGGAAGCGGCTGTCGATAAGATTTTTTTGCGGCAGATATCCGATGGTCAGGTTCTTTACCGGCACTCCGTGGTCAAGGTATCGTACATGTCCGCGCGTAGGGCTTGTGAGCCGTAGTATGAGTCGCAGCAGTGTCGTCTTGCCTCCGCCGTTGGGGCCGGTTATGGCGAGGAAGTCGTTGCGTCTTATGTCGATGTTTATGTCGCGCAGTATGATTTTGCGGTCATACTGCATGTAGATGTCGCTGAGCGATATCAGTATGTCATTTTGAGAGTGCATCGGCTATGGTGAGCATTTCTTTGTCCCAGTGGTAACTGAGCGGATTTATGTTTACGAGTGTGGCGCCGATCTGTTCGTTGGCCACCTGCGCCTGTCGTGAATCGATGTCTTTCTGGAAGAACATTACTTTGGCATCGTGCGCTTTTGCATCGTCGATAGTCTCCTGAAGCATGCCTATTGAGGCCTCCTTGCCTTCGGGGCTGAGCGATATCTGGGTCAGGCCGTAGTCGCGGGCGAAGTAGCTTAACGACGGATGCCATACTACGAAAGCCGTACCCCGTTTGTCGGCGAGTTTGGACGATATGGAGTCTTGCAGCGCGTCGAGTTCGGTGAGTAGCGAGCGCAGATTGTCGGCGTAGTATCCTTTGTTGTCGGGATCGAGGTCGACCATGGCGTTGTACATGTTGCTCGCTATTTTGCGTGCGTTGACCACGGAGGTCCATGTATGGGGGTCGGGTTCGTCGTCGCTCTGTCCCGTACCGTGGCTGTGGGTCCCGGTTATGAGCGATATGCCTTCTGAATTGTTGTACAGTTTCAATGCGGGATTGTTGTTGTGCACTTTGTTTATGATGGCGCTCTCAAACGGTATGTTGCCCATGCGGAAGTAGGCTTTGCTGTTTTCAAGGTTGAGCAGATGAGTGAGGCTGGGGTCGTAGGACTCCGGATTGGCACCGTTGGAAAGCAGACACTTGACGTCCCATTTGTCGCCGACAATCTTCTCAAGCAGATATTTCTGCGGTTGTATGCTTACGGTTATTGCGGGGCGGTTGTATTGTTGTCGTGCACATGCCGTAAGTATGACTACGAGAGCCATTACTACTTTAGTGAGTGCGCGCGTAGAGGTGCGGTAGTGTTTGTGCAAGTTGTTCATTTTTCCGTTATAAAATCAGATGTTTCATATCGCTTCGTAAACGAAATGATGAAGCAGCCGGCGTGCTTTGTCGAGGTCAATGTCACCTCTGGTCATAAGCATCATCGGCACTTCTTTAAGCTCGGCTGTATAGGGTGGTTGTATGTATTTGAAGCCGTGGTGTGCGGTGAAGCCGTGGCGCCGGTAGAAGTCTATGCGGCGCTCTGCCATCGGGTCAGTGCCGGGGAGCTCTACTTCAAGCACTACTGGCGTGGACACAAGCGAAAGAAATGCGTCAATGGCCAGTGCGCCAAGTCCATGCTGCCTGTATGTCCGGTCAATTGCGAAGTGCTCTATGTAAGCGGCTTCTGGAAATTGCCATGCGGTTATGAAGCCTACGGGATTGTCGCCGTTCATAATCATATATGCCGAGAACATGTCGTGGCCGTTATGTATTTTGTCGGTTATGTCATCCCACGGTCGGCGCTCGTCGTCAGGAAAGGCTTCAAAATATACTTTCCTGAAGTGGTCGAGGCCGATGTCGGTCCCGTGTGCTTTTGTAAGTGTAATATTCATGTCGTAAAGTTAGTCTAAAAAGAAAAAAGAAACAATTTTTATTTGAAAATTGATAGAATTATTATATAAATGTGTAAATTTGCTTTCCGAAAGTTAACGGTTTCAAAATATAACAAAGAAATAAAATCATAAGTTTATGGCTAAAGCACAGTTGGACTCTTTGGACTACAAAATTCTTCAAACTTTGTCGACAAACGGACGTAAACCATTTCTTGAGATAGCACGCGAATGCAATGTTTCGGGAGCTGCGATCCATCAGCGCATACAGAAACTTATGGCCATGGGAGTGCTCCGGGGCTCGGAATGTCTTATCAATCCCGCTTCTGTGGGGTATGACACATGCGCTTATATCGGTTTCTTCCTCAAGGATCCGAGCAAGTTTGATGAGGTTGTCGAGCAGTTGAAGGCTATACCCGAGGTCGTTGAGGTGCATTTCACTACCGGTCAGTATGATATGTTTATCAAGCTTTATGCACGTAACAACGACCATCTGCTGCACATAATACATGAGCAGCTGCAGGGGCTCGGACTTGCACGCACCGAGTCGCTAATCTCTTTTAAAGAGGTGTTCAAGCGTCAGCTCCCTATTGTTGAAAACAAGGATTAAACATTTTGTTCCAGGTGATGTATTTATAATATATAATGTTGTGTAGTATAAAGCTGAAGATATATGGATTGCCCGGATTTACTGCTTAATGCTATGTCATGGGCCCGCGAGGCGGGTGCCGTGCATATGCGTTATTTTAGAGGAAACGAACTTGGTGTGGAAGCCAAGTTTAATGACAGCGATATAGTCACGGCTGCCGACAAGGCCGCCGAACGGTTGCTTATAGGACATATAAGGGATGCGTATCCCGACCATTCGATACTGTCGGAGGAGTCGGGCGCGAGTGAACATGACGGTGATTACCGCTGGGTTATAGACCCGCTTGACGGCACTACCAATTTCAGTCAGGGACTGCCGCTGTTCAGTGTGTCGGTAGGGGTGGAGTATAAGGGTGAGCCGCTTATCGGAGTGGTCTTCGCTCCTTATCTTAACGAACTTTTTCATGCCGTAAGGGGTGAGGGCGCTTACTTGAACGGCAATCCCATATCCGTATCAGGAAAGTCGGAACTCGGCCATAGTGTTGTGGCTACGGGCTTTCCGGTTGACAAGGACAGTAATCCTGACAATAACCTTGACAATGTTGCGGCTGTCATGCCGCAAGTGCGCGGACTGCGCCGGCTCGGTTCGGCCGCGATCGATCTGTGTTATGTCGGTGCAGGATTTCTCGACGGTTACTGGGAGATGAATCTGCATGCATGGGACGTATGTGCCGGACTGCTTGTCGTAGAGGAGGCCGGGGGCCGGTATACGCATTTTCGCCATGACCGCAATATATCGGTGGTGGCCGGCACTCCCGACATACATGACCGTGTGCTTGCGCTTCTGTCATTGGATGCCAAGCGTTGACAACGCATATTTTCAATACAGACCGTTACTATGAATGACAAACCGCTGTTTGCCGACTATCAGAAGTATTTTTCGGTAGAAGGCCTCAAGAATAAGCTGTCGTCCATCGGCAAGTCAGCCGGGGCTTCATTGGTGTATCTTGTGCTTCTGCTTTATTATGTTGTGACTGACTCCAAGTTGCCGCTGAAAGACAAGGCTATCATATATGGGGCTTTGGGATATTTTATTCTGCCTGTCGATCTTATCCCTGACGCCATGCCGCTGGTGGGATTTTCCGACGATATGGCTGCTGTGATTGCAGCTCTCAATGCTATTCGGGGCAACATCACTCCCGAAGCGAAAGCCCGTGCAAAGGAGCGTCTTGTCCGTTGGTTTCCCGCGGTCACTGACGCCGACCTTCCGGTCGACTTCCGATGATGGTCTATGTGACCAATAATATTAAGATTATATTTAAATTAAGATAGCTGCATCACGTCGGGAGACGTGAGATCTATGTAGCGGGGTATAGTGTGCTTGTGTTGTTAACATAAAAAGCCTTAGTAAGATTGTAAATTGTAATTGTTATGTTAAAATCGCCAATAAATTAACGTCGCGCAGTTAATTTACTTAATTTTATTTAAAATGGGGGGGGGGTATTAAAATTAATTAAAAAAAAAAAATTAAAATTATATTATTTTTATTAACTGTACCAGCTGGGATATGCTTGAAAATGATGCGCAGTGTGACCACGCACATTTGTCTAAGCTGTTCAATTCGAT
>VSOZ01000033.1 GCA_009775095.1 Muribaculum sp. | reverse complement strand
GAATGCATCTGCGGTTTTCATACCGCAAATTTAACACTTTTCTGAAAATTCATGCACCGGCATTTCGGCTTGAGCCAGAATAAGGCCAAATCGGTATAGGAAGAATTTCTTGTCAGAGACTTCGTGCAATTTTGTTGGGGCCATTGAATATGGCCTTTAAATAGGCACACTAACAATCATATTTGTTTTCTAACAGTTGATTTTTATATTGCTCCTCACTGTAGGAGTATCGAACCGGCATGCTATATTATAATTAGTCCTGTTTTTATGATTAAAACGGAGCGACTGTTTTAGATAGGGGACTGTATTCGATATTGATTAGGGGTTGTGCCTGCCATCTTCTTGAACCAACGGCTGAAATGTTGCGGATATGGGAAGCCGAGATCGTAGGATATTTCGCTGATTGATTTGGTGCTGCCTATAATCCGTTCTTTTGCGACATCCACCATCTTTTGCTGGATATGCCGTAACGCCGACATCCCGGTTTCTTTTCGCAACAGGTCGCTGAAATAATTTGCTGACATACACAGTTGGTCAGCGCAATACTGCACTGTCGGAGAACCTTTTTCTGCCGGAGCGGAGGATGCAAAATAACTGTCAAGCAATTGCTCAAATCGCGCCATGACATCGCTGTTGGCATTCTCGCGTGTTATAAACTGACGGTCATAATAGCGGACGCAGTAATCGAGCAGCAGTTTTATTTTGTCGATTATCAGCGATTTGGTATGCTTGTCAATCGGGTGTTGCAGTTCTTCTTTAATCTGCGTCATTGAATTCACAATAGTCTTTCGTTCCTGTTCCGACAGATGCAGGGCTTCGTTTGCGTTGTAAGAGAAATAGGAATATTCCTTTATAACCTTTGCCAAATGTGTTCCCCGAAGAAATTCCGGATGAAAGGCTACAATCCAACCTTCCGGTTGGTGTAACTGACCGTCGTCATCAGACCCAATCACTTGACCTGGCGCAATGAAAAGCATTGTTCCCCGCTGATAGTCATAGACGCTTCTGCCATATTTCAATGTGCCGCAGTCAAGATCTTTAAGTAATACTGCAAATACATTGAAAAACTTCCGGCCATATCTCAACGGTTTAGCCTCGCGCCCGTCTATGACAGTGACCAACGGATGCAGGGTTTCTATACCGAAGTAATCGTTATACTCCTGAATTGTATCTATTTTCTTGATTTCGCTCATACGCAAAGTTAATCATTTTTCTGCAAAATTAGAGCAAACACACTCTCAGGGATGTATCAAAATTACGGACTATATTACCTATTTCATCGGTACAGATAAAATTGGTAATATAGTCCGTAATTTTGATACACGCCACAATAACAGGCGGTTGTAATTTTGCATCAGACAAAAAACGTTTATGGATATGAGCAACGAGAATAAAGGAATAGGACGCCGAGGGTTTCTGAAACGCATCGGTCTGGCAGGTGCGGCAGTGTGTCTCACTCCGACATTGAATAAGATAGCGGCAGTCGAAGAAATTGTTTCCGGCAAGACCGTTGTTGATAATATGCCTTCGGCAAGAGCTGCAATAGTGGATAAATCGCGCACTCTGGGAAGCGGAAATGCCGCTATGACCGTTTCGGCTATGAGCTTCGGCTGTATGGGGCTGAACCATCACCGTGGCTATCATCCTGATAAAAAGGCCGCTATCCGTCTTATCCATGAAGCTATTGACCGCGGTGTCACGCTTTTTGACACTGCCGAGAGCTATGGCTATCATAAAAACGAGATACTGACCGGCGAAGCCTTGAAAGGATACACCGACAAGGTGTTTGTCACCACCAAATTCGGACATAAGTTTGTAAACGGTGTGCAGGTAAAAACCGAAGAGGATAGTTCCCCGGCAAATATCCGCCGAGTATGTGAAAACTCCCTGCGCAACCTCGGAGTGGAAACTCTCGGTATGTTCTATCAGCATCGCAGTGATCCGAACACTCCGATTGAAGTAGTCGCTGAAACGGTAGGAGAGCTGATAAAGGAGGGCAAGGTGCTTCATTTCGGTTTGTGCGAAGTGAACGCTGACACAATCCGCCGTGCCCATGCCGTATGCCCTGTAACGGCTATCCAAAGCGAATATCACCTTATGCACCGCACTGTGGAGGAAAATATATTGCCGCTTTGCGAGGAATTGGGCATAGGCTTTGTTCCTTATTCTCCAATCAACCGTGGCTTTCTCGGCGGCCTTATAAATGAATACACACGCTTTGACTCCGGCAATGACAATCGCGTAAGCCTTCCCAGATTTCAACCGGAGGCGATAAGGGCCAATATGAGGATAGTCGAGGTACTTAACTCTTTTGGTCGGACAAGGGGCATAACTCCCGCGCAGGTCGCGTTGGCATGGCTGATGAACAAAGCCCCGTTCATAGTGCCTATACCCGGCACCGCCAAACTCTCGCATCTTGAAGAAAACCTGCGTGCCTCGGAAATACAATTTTCCGCCGAGGATATGCGTGAATTGGAAACGGCGATTGAGGTTATTCCGGTCACTGGCGACCGCTATGACACATTGCAGCAATCAAAAGTACAGGGTTGATATGAAAAAACTTATTGTATCCATGTGCATGGCGTTATCCATGTCGGTTCTTGCCAAAGAGCCCATTGCGATTGATGAACAGGGTAGTTTTGCTGCCGGAGGTGTTGTAATGACCGACTCGCTCGGTCATACATATCACGGCGACCATGCCTATGTGTTCTATCAGAAGCCGGTAAATGCAAGAAGATTACCTCTTGTATTTGCTCACGGTGTCGGCCAGTTCTCAAAGACATGGGAAACGACGCCCGACGGCAGGGAGGGTTTCCAGAATATATTTCTGCGCAAGGGTTTTAGCGTCTATCTTGTGAATCAGCCGCGCCGAGGCAATGCTGCCCGAAGCACGGAAACGGCTACCATTGCCCCGGCATTTGATGAAGAACTGTGGTTCAATCGTTTCCGCGTAGGAATTTGGCCCGATTATTTTGACGGAGTGCAGTTCAGCCATGACAGAGAGGCCCTCAATCAATATTTCCGGCAGATGACACCCACGCTTGGCTCGGTTGACTTCGACGTATATTCCGATGCTTATGCCGCCTTGTTTGAATCCATCGGCCCGGCAATCTTCGTCACCCACTCGCAGGGAGGCCCGGTAGGTTGGCGCACTTTGTTGAAAACGAATAATATAAAGGCGATAGTCGCATACGAACCCGGAGGCGAGATACCGTTCCCGACAGGCAAAGTTCCGCCGGAGGGCAAGGTACTTACTTTGTCCGGAAAGACGGAAGGCGTTGAGGTGCCGATGGCGGATTTTATGAAATTCACGAAGATACCCATAATCATATATTATGGCGACAACCTTCCCGAAACCGATGAGCGACCCGAAATTTACGAATGGACACGCCGCCTGCACCTCATGCGCCAATGGGCGCAGATGCTCAACGACTTGGGCGGAGATGTAACGGTGGTTCATCTGCCTGAAGCAGGACTGCATGGCAATACGCATTTTCCCATGTCAGATCTGAACAACACCGAGGTGGCCGATTTGATGTCGGAATGGCTGCACGAAAAACAGTTGGATTAACAAAATAAAAACTTTAACTATATGGAAACAGTAAGACTGCACAACAGAGTGGAAATGCCGATACTCGGCTATGGTGTCTATCAGGTCACGCCTGAAGAATGTGAGCGTTGCGTCACTGATGCCCTGAGCGTCGGTTATCGCTCCATCGACACGGCACAGGCTTATTTCAACGAGCGGAATGTCGGCGACGCTATCCGAAAAAGCGGTATTCCCCGCAACGAAATCTTCCTAACTACAAAAATCTGGATAAGCAATGCCGGAGAGGAAAATGCCGCCAGATCAATTGATGAGTCTCTGAGCAGATTGCAGACCGATTATGTTGATCTCCTGCTCATACACCAGCCTTTCGGCGACTACTACGGAACATATCGCGCTATGGAAGCCGCGTATGCGACAGGCAAGACACGCGCGATAGGGGTCAGCAACTTCTATCCCGACCGTTTCATCGACCTTGCCGAGCATGTCGACATAAAACCGATGGTGAATCAGGTTGAAACCCATGTGTTCAACCAGCAGGTCAAGGCACAGGAAATAATGAAGCAATACGGCACGCATATAATGTCATGGGGGCCGTTTGCCGAAGGCCGCAAGGATATGTTCAATAATCCGGTGCTGGTGGAAATCGGCTGCAAGTATGGCAAATCGGCTGCACAGGTCGCCCTGCGCTATCTCATACAGCGCGGAGTAATTGTAATCCCAAAATCAACACATATCGAGCGTATGCGTCAGAACATGGAGGTGTTCGACTTCGCGTTGACGGATGTGGATATGGTGGCGATAGCAACGCTTGATGAAGGCAAGAGCCTCTTTTTCTCCCATAATGACCCCGAAACAGTAAAATTCCTTCTATCATTCAAAACAAAATAAGACACGAATGAAAAAACTTGCAATAATACTGACTGCAATTATATCTATAATCACAAACACGGATGTTATGGCACAGCATAAGATAACCCAAACCGCCGGGCGTACTGTACTCGGAGAGTTCGCTCCGAAATTCGCGGAGCTTAACGATGATGTGTTGTTTGGCGAGGCGGTATGGAATGACAGTATCCTATCGCTCCATGACCACAGCATGGTGACAATATCCATACTGTTGGGGAAAGGCATCTTTGACTCATCGTTTCGCTCACATCTTGAAACTGGCAAACGACATGGCATCACCCGCAAGGAGATTGCCGCATTGCTGACACAGGCGGCATTCTATGCCGGATGGCCCAACGCATGGGCGGGTTTCCGTGTGGCAAAAGAGGTCTGGGCTGACCCGACAGACGCGGCAACCGAAAAAGAACGTTTCCAGCAGGAAATGATATTTCCGATTGGCGAACCGAACACGGCATACGCCAGATATTTTCAGGGTAACAGTTACCTTGCCCGCATCTCCGACTCACGTATACCTTTCTCCAATGTCACCTTTGAGCCGGGTTGCCGCAACAACTGGCATATCCATCACGCCACAAGCGGCGGCGGTCAGATGCTTGTAGGCGTTGCCGGTCGTGGCTGGTATCAGGAGGAAGGAAAACCTGCACAGGAGATATTGCCCGGTACTGTAATTCATATCCCCGCCAATGTCAAGCACTGGCACGGTGCTGCCGCCGACAGATGGTTTGCACATCTCGCTTTCGAGGTACCCGGAGAAAACACCTCGAATGAATGGCTAGAGCCTGTAACCGATGAAGAATACAATAAACTGAAATAAAAAAACAGATGTTTTGTGAGTAAAATCCAGCTAATTTGTAAATGAATCATCGTTATATGACGGTGACTTGACGATAAATCGTTATTTTTGCAAAAAAGTAACGATTTTTTATGTCAGGAATAGCAAAGACAAATGCCGCACGTTTGCTTGACAAAGCAAAGATAAGCTATGAGTTGATCCCGTATGAGGTGGATGAGAATGACCTTGCCGTCGGGCATGTGGCCGATGAACTTGGTGAGGATATAAATCAGGTATTCAAGACCCTCGTATTGCATGGCGACAAATGCGGTTACTTTGTATGTGTTATTCCCGGCAATATGGAAGTTGACCTGAAGGCAGCTGCAAAGACTGCCGGAGCCAAGAAAGCCGAGATGATACCTATGAAAGAGTTGCTTCCCCTTACCGGATATATACGTGGCGGCTGTTCGCCTATAGGCATGAAAAAGTCGTTCCCGACTTTTTTTCATTCTTCCATCAATGATTTTGACATGGTGTTTGTCAGTGCGGGAGTCAGAGGACTTCAGTTTAAGATAGCCCCGGCTGACCTTATTAAATATACACGCGGCAAAGTAGCGGACATTGCCGTACTTATAACTGAATAAAAAATGAATACATTTGGACAAATATATCGCCTGACTACTTTCGGTGAGTCGCATGGCGCTGCCATCGGTGGAGTTATTGACGGTATGCCTTCGGGTGTATCGATTGATATTGATGAGATCCAGCGTCAGCTTGATCGTCGCCGTCCGGGGCAGTCGTCGATTGTAACAGCACGTAATGAAAAAGACCGTATAAAGGTGCTTGGAGGATTAATGGACGGCGTCACTACAGGTACTCCTATCGGTTTTGTCGTTATGAATGATGACCAGCATTCGGGCGATTATGATAATATGCGTCACACTTTTCGCCCGTCGCATGCCGATTATACCTATACCGCCAAATATGGTCTTCGCGACCATCGGGGTGGTGGACGCTCATCGGCGCGTGAGACTATTGCCCGAGTGGCCGGCGGTGCGTTTGCCATGCAGGTGCTCCGTAAATTGGGCATAAATGTATATGCTTATACATCGCAGGTCGGCGATATTGAGCTTGACCGTGATTATAGTAAATATGACCTTTCGTTAATCGACAGCAACGATGTGCGCTGCCCCGATGCCGATAAGGCCGCTCAGATGCACTCACTGATAGAGCGAACAAAGAAGGATGGCGACACGATAGGTGGTGTCATAACAGGTGTTATCACAGGCGTGCCTGCGGGATTCGGCCAGCCTGTGTTCGGTAAACTGCATGCTATGCTCGGTAGCGCCATGCTCGGTATAAATGCCGTGAAAGGTTTTGAATACGGTATGGGCTTTGATGGAGTAGGGCGTCGCGGCAGCGAGATGATCGATAATTTTACAGTGTCTGCTGATGGGAAAGTACATACCGTTACCAATCATTCCGGAGGTATACAAGGTGGCATATCCAATGGAGAAGACATCTATTTCCGTGTGGCTTTTAAGCCGGTGGCTACTCTGCTTAAAGAGGTCGATACTATATCGGACTCCGGTGAGCCGGCTGTGCTGAAAGCTCGCGGGCGCCACGACCCGTGTGTGTTGCCTCGTGCCGTCCCCGTGGTAGAGGCTATGGCGGCTATGACAATTCTTGATGCATGGCTTTTAAACCGTACGACCCGGTTGTAACTTATGGCGGAATTTTATCGGGATTTCAGCGACTTTATCGCAGATCACTTTAAGGGTAAATTACAGAAGATCTCGGTTAATGCCGGTTTTACTTGCCCCAATCGTGACGGCACTGTCGGCACGGGGGGATGCACGTATTGCAACAATCAGTCATTCAATCCCGATTATTGCCGTCCTACACTTTCTGTGAGCGGCCAGATTGAGAGGGGAAAAGAGTTTTTTGGCCGTAAATATCCTGACATGGAGTATCTGGCCTATTTTCAGGCTTATACGAGCACTCATGGTGATGTTTCACGACTCATTGATTTATATGATGAGGCTTTGGCGGTGCCCGGTGTTAGGGGGCTGGTAATCGGTACCCGGCCCGATTGCATGCCCGACAGCTTGCTGGAACGCCTTTTCGAGTTAAACAAGCGACATTTTGTACTTATAGAATACGGGGCCGAAAGTAGCCACGACCGTACTTTGCGCCTTATAAACCGGTGTCATGACTGGAAGTGTACCGAAGATGCCGTTATGCGTACATCCGATGCCGGTATTCCTGTAGGATTGCATCTTATAATGGGGCTGCCGGGTGAGACTGAAGATGACATACTGCTTACAGTTGATAGGGTCTCGCGACTACCGTTGCAGACAGTTAAGCTACATCAGCTTCAACTCATTAAGGGTACACGTATGGCAGTCGATGTGGAGTCGGGAATATATGATATAAAACGTTATATCGTAGATGAGTATATAGATCTGTGCTGTCGTGTGGTCGAACGTATGAACCCGGCCATAGCCATAGAGCGTTTTACGAGTCAGTCGCCTGCCGAATTGCTTTTATATCCGCGCTGGGGGCTGAAAAATTATGAGTTTGTAAATCTACTAAACAATCGCCTCCGCCGGCTTGGCATACGTCAGGGAACTTTATTCCGAGATGCAGATTGTCATGGTCCGGGTGCACAATAAGCTGCTTTCAATTGTTTATACCTACATAGTAATCAACACATATTTTATTATATGCATAAAAGTTTTATCGAATATATTCAGGGGTCTATAAGAGATAATTGGGAACGGCTTGCTCTCACGGACTTCAACGGTGTGTCATATCAGTACCGCGACATAGCCCGCAAGGTCGCCAAACTACATCTGTTGTATACATATGCACGTATAAAACCCGGCGACAAAATAGCCATATGTGGCAAGAACTCTTCGCAATGGGCCGTCGCGTTTATCGCCACGGTTACTTATGGTGCGGTTGCCGTGCCTATACTTCATGAGTTTAAGTCCGATACGGTTCATCATCTGGTGGTCCATAGCGGAGCGCGACTGTTGTTTACAGACGATGCCATATGGGAAAATCTCGACCCCGACTCTATGAGTGCGCTTGAAGGCATAATAAGGCTTACCGACTTTTCGCTTATTCATGAACGAAACAGTCGGTTGCGCGAAGCCCGCATGCACCTTAATGAGCTGTTCGGTAAAAAATATCCCGAGCGGTTTACTCCTGAAGACGTGGTTTATCATAAGGAGAAAGACAGCGATGTGGCGTTGATAAACTATACCTCCGGGTCTACCGGTATGTCCAAAGGTGTCATGCTTACTTACGGTAACATCTGGAGCAATATACAATTTTGTGTCGACGGGCTTACATTTCTTGACCCGGGCGACGGTATAGTCTGCATGCTTCCGCTTGCCCACATGTACGGACTTGTAGTTGAATTGCTGCATCCGCTTGTGAAAGGATGCCATGTTTATTTCCTGACCCGAGTGCCATCGCCGCGTGTGATTTTGGATGCTTTTGCCGCTGTGAGGCCCAAGTTGATCGTTACGGTGCCGCTCATAATCGAAAAGATTGTCAAGACAAAAGTATTCCCTTTGCTTGACAAACCTTATATGAAGGTGCTCATGAAAGTGCCGTTTGTTGACGACAGGTTATTGGCCAAAATCAGACATGGACTTCTTGATGCTTTCGGAGGCAATGTGCATGAGATAATTGTAGGGGGCGCCGCTCTTAATAAGGACGTAGAGCATTTTTTACGCCGCATAGACTTCCCATATACTGTGGGGTACGGCATGACGGAGTGTGGTCCGTTGATTTCGTATTGTCCGTGGAAGAGCCAGCGTGCTCAATCTTGCGGAAGGGTGGTGGACCGCATGGAGTGCCGCATAGAGTCACCGGATCCGGAGAATGTGCCGGGCGAACTTTGGGTGAAAGGCGCAAATGTCATGAAAGGCTATTACAAAAATGACGATGCCACCAAAGCCGTGATGAAAGACGGTTGGATGAATACCGGCGACTTGTGTACTATAGACGCCGACGGTTATATATACATACGCGGCCGCAATAAAAACATGATACTCGGTCCTTCGGGGCAGAACATATATCCCGAAGAGATAGAGCAGAAACTCAACAATATGCCCTATGTGTCGGAGTCAATAGTCATTGAGGATAAAGGTAAACTTACGGCTCTCATATATCCCGACATGGAGGCTGCTACAAAAGCCGGTATAGCTATGGGTAATATTGACGCCGTGATGAAAGAAAACATTGCCGCCCTTAACAAGGAGCTGCCCGCCTACTCACAAATATCCAACTTCAAGATCCACTATCAGGAATTTGAAAAGACCCCCAAACGCTCCATAAAACGTTATCTCTACCAACATCCCGAATAACGTCGATGTAAAAAACGGCTGTTAAATTTGGCGCGTTGAAGGATGGCCATACGTATATGTTTCGCGTCACCGACGCGAAGTTGTGTTAATCAATCATCCGCATACCCCCATGATTAGCGCTAATCATGGGGGTATACACATATCGTGTTTCACTATTCTGCGTGCAAAACTCATTCCTAAATTGGGTACTGTATTCCTAACAAAAAATTAACGGATCAGTTGTAATTTGCATTTTATCCGCTCAATTATCGCGTCAATCCTTGCTTCAGCATGTTCGTTATTAATCATTTTCTCGGCCTCGCGCAAAAAGTTGATAGTGTCTTGACAGACTGACACATAAAGGCGTTTCGGGGTGGACATTTACGGTAGGCTTCTATCGCATCTTTTGCAAATTAGAGTGAGTATCCATTTTTGCGAAATAGATACATTATGAGTTTGCATATCTCTACATCTTCTTCGCTGTATCTTCTTTGGTCGAATTTTGTCCGTTCCGGTTCGAGCTGTGGAAATGCATTTTCCCAAAACTGTAGAGTTGCAGTTGATACGCCGAGCATAGCTGCAACTTCGCGTATGCGGTCTAGGGCTTGGGGGAGAGTATTACTTTGAGTTTATGGAGTTCTCGTATTCTTCTTGAACTTTTGCGTTAAATTCTTCTGAATTGAAATACTCTTTGAGATTACGTATGATTACCCAATTTCGCATCCAACTGTCAAAACTTCCCATATTTTCTTTTTCGGAAGCGGATAGTTCAAGTTCTGCTTCATCCATCCATTGTTTGCATTGGTTTATGGGATTAGGCTCTTTTTCTATGTCTATGAAGAAACCTTGTGATTCGTGCTTTGGATAATATACAAACTCGCACCGTCCCGAAGCTGTATTACCCGAAGCGAATGTGTATATTACATCAAAATCAATTACGCATATAGAATCTTTTTCATAGACTATGGTTTGTTTTTCAGCTTTCGTGCCTTTCTTGAATCTTTTTTCAAGTTTATTTATCAATACCTCTTTAGCGCTTGTGGCAAACGTTGATTCTTCGTTTTCTGTCTTATCTGTTGCCGTATTGCGATTGCCGTTACAACCCAATAATATAGGGAGCAGCATCAGCATCATTGCCAGTAACTTTTTCATTTTTTGTAGGTATTAGGTGCTATTTATTTATTTTTAGTTTCTTTAAAATATTTTGAAATAATAATCACGAAAGAAATTTTGATTGGCTCGAATGGCTCACGTCGATAACCACCGAGATAATAATAGGGTGGTTAATACTGTTAACGCAGCTCCTATTACGGTTACAAGAGCCCATTTCAACCCTTTGCGGACAGTAGCCATGCGTTTATGCCTCAATATTGAGGCATAGCCTCCGTTTTCAAGAAAACGTTCACCTTGCGGCGTTATCCTCGCCACGATTATACCGCCTTGTTCATCGCCAGCGACTGAAACATAACCGTCGGTTTTAAGCGCGTCTATATGGCGTGATATGCCGTCTATCTCGCTATGATGCACCAATGCCTTAATCTGCGCCAGTATTTTGTCTTTCTCTTTCGCTTCGCTCATCGGGGTGGTTATATCAAGTTTAGTTGATTTTGGAATATGCCTAATCCTCGTTCGGCTACAAGTTTCCTATTCAAGTCCACTAGCTCGGTATATCCACCCAAGAACTCCGTGCCACATTTATTGCACCGCACATAGGTTTTATCCTCGTTGGTATGGAAATTTGAGGATAGGCATTGAGGGCAAAGACATTTGGCATAAGCAAATGCCGAGTAGTCAAGGCTCTTTGCAGGTGTGACTTTCTTAACCTTGTTGTGGCAAGCCTCACAAAGCGAAAACGCCAAATAGCCGAGCATATTCGTAAGCTCATCCTCAAACTCTTTTGTCAAGTCCATCGCTTCACTTTTAGCGTGTGCCAATTCGTGTGCTAACACTCCAAGAAACATCTCTTTGCGATATAGGATAGAGCGTGATATGATAATCTCCCTCTCACTCCAACGGCATATCCCTTGTGTGAGAGTATTGTCATTTTTATATCGTATCACCTCGGCTATGCGAATATCATCTATATTGGCGGGTAAGCCGCCGATACATTTCAGCACAATGTCTTTGAGTTTCCATACATCGTACTCCGCCTTTGTAAGCATAGATGGGTCAACATAGCTGTTCTCAACAATCGTATTGCCGTCTGCTGTGGTTTTGACTTGCGGTTTCATTCTTACGTGGGGTTAGAGGGTTCTTTATTTGCTTATTCTCTCATTGCGGAATATAGCCTATCAATTTTTTGACGGGTCTTAATATGAGCTATAGTACTAACTATGATAATAATTATCATATCTTCAATCGCGAAGTTAGCGAAATCTTCCTTTGCTCCCAAATTTAATCAACAAAACTAAAAAACTTTTAATAAAGGGATTAAGAAGTACGGCTAAAACGAATAAAAACAGTAGAGCGCGCAAATATCTAGATTGTATGGTTTTATCGGTGTGCTCCTCTTACAATTTGTGTAGTGATGTGATGGAGATTTTGGGTCAATGTAAATAAACGGTTGTTAAAAACAGCTGTGTTTGTAGGGCCGCCAGTAATACGGCGGCCGGCTGCAGCCTATATGGCCATTCGGTTACACGGACGCCGTGGTACTGGCGTCCCTACTTTCCGACAGGATATTAACACATCAACCGGGTTTTGCATCTGATACGAGATTTTGCGGTGCATGGTAATAAACCTGTGTTAGCGCCATAAAAATTGTATCTTTGCAGAAAATAAAATCTGCAATGGAAAAGAA
>VSOZ01000032.1 GCA_009775095.1 Muribaculum sp. | reverse complement strand
GAAAAGATGAATCTTCCGCTCGGCACGGTCAAGAGCCGTATCTTCTTTGCCCGCCAGCGTCTGCAGCAGTCGCTGAAGGACTATCGTTGAACAAGTACGACAGTTACTTTCCCATAAGATAAATATGTACAAGGCGATGCCGCAAGGTGTCGCCTTCTTTATTTTGGATCAATATGATAAGTGGTTATTATAAAAGTATCAGATGCAAAGCCCGGTTGATAAGTTGATTTTTTGGTTGCGAACACAATAACCTATTTAGAATGAGTTTTGTCGACAGAGTAGTGTCGGAGACACGAGATATGCTTAGCCCCATGATTAGCGCTAAAGCGCGGTTCATGGGGTATGCAGATGGTTGATTAATACGACTTCGCGTCGGGGACGCGAGACATATCCTGAAATGTCGCCTATCTCCGACAGGGATTTGCTATTCAGCTTAGAGTACCCCACGAACCGCCGTCTGCGGTCACTTCGTTCCCTACGTCGGCTTATCGCGGGGTTCTACACATTCCGTGTCTTCGACACGCCCACTTGACAACTGAGTCTTGCTTCTGATCTTTTATTTTCGGGTCAATGTAAAAAAACGATTGTTAAAAACAGCTGTGTTTGTAGGGCCGCCAGTAATACGGCGGCCGGCTGCAGCCTATATGGCCATTCGGTTACACGGACGCCGTGGTACTGGCGCCCCTACTTTCCGACAGGATATTAACACATCAACCGGTTTTTCATCTGACACTTATTTCTATAATGTAATGAGTGGCATTATATAAAATGACGGAGGCGGAAAATCGTAATGATTTTCCACCTCCGGTTGTGGGATCCTTCAACACGTTCGTTTTTACGGTTTGTGTTGCAACCTCCTGTCGTTATAAATGTAAAGAGGTCGGTTATGCGTTCTTTACTTTTTCAACAACTGCCTTGAAAGCGGCGGGGTTGTTGAGGGCGAGGTCGGCGAGCACCTTGCGGTTGATCTCGATACCTGCTTTGTGGATCAAGCCCATGAGCTTGGAGTAAGAGAGGTTCTCTTCGCGGGCGGCGGCGTTGATACGCTGTATCCACAGTGCGCGGAAGGTGCGCTTTTTGTCTTTGCGGTCACGGTAAGCATAGGTAAGACCCTTTTCCCAAGTGTTTTTGGCAACGGTCCATACGTTTTTGCGGGCACCGTAGTAACCGCGGGTGAGTTTTAAGATTTTCTTTCTGCGTGCTCTTGAAGCAACATGATTTACTGATCTTGGCATTTTTGTAATGTTTTTTGAATGTCAGCGGCTTTTCTTTGCTCTTTAGTGCTGTGCATTCGGTTAATGAAAAATGATTATAAAATCACGAATTAAAGACATTGAAAACGTCGGCCTTCGTTTAGAGGGCGAGAAGATCTCTTACCTCGTGTACGTCAACGCGGGCTACGAGTCCGGAGTGAGTAAGGTTTCTCTTCTGCTTCTTGGTCTTCTTGGTCAGAATATGACTTTTGAAGGCATGTTTTCTTTTGATTTTTCCTGATCCGGTAAGGGCGAACCTCTTTTTGGCACCGGAATTAGTCTTTACCTTAGGCATTTCTTAAAAATTTTATTAATTCGAGTTATAATTATTCGGTCGATTGCTCGACAAAATTACTTTTTCTTGGGCGATAGCATTATCGTCATTCTTTTCCCTTCAAGCACCGGCATCTGTTCGAGTTTGCCAAGCTCTTCAAGGTCGTTGGCAAAGCGCAGAAGCAAAACTTCGCCCTGCTCTTTGAAGAGGATGGAGCGTCCGCGGAAGAATACGTAGGCTTTTACCTTGGCGCCTTCTTTGAGGAAGCCCTGTGCATGCTTGAGCTTGAAGTTGTAGTCATGGTCATCGGTCTGCGGTCCGAACCGTATCTCCTTGACCACTACTTTGGTGGATTTGGCCTTCTGTTCTTTCAGACGCTTCTTCTGCTGATAAAGAAACTTCTGATAGTCAAGAATTTTGCATACCGGAGGGGCAGCGTTGGGGGAGATTTCGATCAAGTCAAGACCCTTCTCCTCGGCCAATTTCAGAGCATCGTGAATGGAGTAGATGCCGGTCTCCACATTGTCGCCGACAAGGCGTACCTCGCGGGCGCGAATGCGTTCATTGATCACGTAAGGCTCTTTCTCCTTTTGCTGAGGTCCTCTACGTTGTTGGTAGCCGCGCTGCGGCCCCTGATTTCCGGGTTTGTTATCCATTCGGTAGTTTATTGATTTATCATTTGGTTGACTTCCTGAGTCAAATATTCTGCAAAGGTAGTAATTTTCATTGTACCTTTATCACCTTCGCCCTGTTTTCTTACAGAAATTTCACCGTTTTCGGCTTCTTTTTCACCTACTATAAGTAAATAGGGTATGCGTTTGAGCTCATTGTCGCGGATTTTCTTGCCGATTTTTTCGTTTCGGTCATCGACTATGGCCCGCACGTCGGCTGCATTGAGCTGCTTCGCCACTTCGTAGGCGTAGTCGTTGAACTTCTCGCTGATGGGGAGTACGACAGCCTGATCGGGAGCAAGCCACAACGGGAAGCGTCCGGCAGTATGCTCGAGAAGTACAGCCACGAAGCGCTCGAGTGAGCCGAAGGGCGCGCGGTGTATCATAACCGGGCGATGCTTCTGATTGTCGGCGCCGGTGTATTCGAGCTGGAAGCGTTCGGGCAGGTTGTAGTCGACCTGAATTGTACCGAGCTGCCAGCGGCGTCCGAGAGCATCCTTGACCATGAAGTCGAGTTTGGGTCCGTAGAAAGCCGCTTCGCCGAGTTCGGTGCGTGCGTTAAGGCCTTTTTCAGCGCATGCCTCTATGATGGCCTGCTCGGCGAGATGCCAGTTCTCGTCGCTACCTATATATTTCTCTTTGTGATTGGGGTCACGCAACGATATCTGGGCCTCGAAGTTGTCAAACTTCAGTGCCTTGAAGATATAGAAGATGATGTCCATCACTTTGAGGAATTCATCCTTTATCTGGTCGGGAGCGCAGAATATGTGTGCGTCATCCTGAGTGAAGCCGCGTACTCGGGTCAGGCCGTGAAGCTCTCCGCTCTGCTCGTAGCGGTATACGGTGCCGAATTCGGCCAGTCGCATGGGAAGGTCGCGGTAGGAGCGGGGATAGGCTTTGAATATCTCGCAGTGGTGGGGACAGTTCATCGGTTTGAGCAGGTATTCCTCGCCCTCTTCGGGTGTATGGATGGGCTGGAACGAGTCTTTGCCGTACTTGGCATAGTGTCCTGAGGTCACATAGAGCATCTTGTTGCCTATGTGGGGCGTGATTACCTGAAGATAGCCGTACTGCTTCTGTATTTTGCGCAGAAATTGCTCGAGACGGTCGCGCAGAGCCGCGCCTTTGGGCAACCAGAGGGGTAGTCCGGCTCCGACGTTAGACGAGAATGCGAAAAGCTCCATCTCCTTGCCGAGCTTGCGGTGGTCGCGTTTCTTGGCCTCCTCAAGCATGACCAGATACTCGTCGAGCATCTTTTTCTTGGGGAAGGTGATGCCGTATACGCGTACGAGCTGGTTGCGCTTCTCGTCGCCGCGCCAGTATGCTCCGGCAAGCGATGTTATCTTGACGGCCTTGATGGGTGCGGTGTTGGCAATGTGCGGACCGCGGCACAAGTCGGTGAACGAGCCTTGTGTATAGGTGGTTATCCGTCCGTCTTCAAGCTCGCTTATGAGCTCGCATTTGTACTCTTCGTTGCGGTCGCCGAAGAGCTTCATGGCGTCGGCCTTGGATATGTCGGCTCTTACGATCGGCTCTTTTTTCTGGGCGAGTTCGATCATCTTGGCTTCGATCTTGGGGAAGTCGGCCGCGGTGATGTTGTGCCCGTTGGGGTCGATGTCGTAGTAAAAACCGTTTTCAATAGCCGGTCCTATACCGAACTTCACGCCGGGGAACAGCTCCTGAAGAGCTTCGGCAAGCAGGTGTGCCGAACTGTGCCAAAAAGCGTGTTTGCCTTCGGCGTCATCCCACTTGAAGAGTTTTATTTCGGCGTCTTTGTCGATAGGACGGCTTATGTCCCAATCTTCGCCGTTGATCGTGGCGGCAAGTATGTCCTGCGCCAAGCGGGGGCTTATGCTTTCGGCTACCTGAAGCGGAGTGGTGCCGGCCTCGTATTGCCTCGTGCTTTTGTCGGGAAATGTAATTGTTATCATTATGTATTTTTTAATTCTCGGTCGTGACATAAGGACATAACACACCCTTTATGTCAAAAACGACTGCAAATTTAGTCATTTATTTCATATTCTCACAATCTTTTATAATTGAAGTGATATTAAATCGCATCAATGATAAAAAAGCGATTGTTAAACAGGGCGCTATATTCGAATCAATGTGATTTCTGCCTATATGGCCATCCGGGTACGCGGGCGCCGTAGTACTGGCGCCCCTACTTTCCGGCTGGATATTGACTCTTCAACCGGGTTTTGCTTCTGAGTCGTGTAAACGGCGTGTAGCGCATTGTCGGCCGTTTCAGCGCAGCGCCTCGACCTCTTCGGGTGTGAGGGGTATCTTTTTGCCGAGGCGGCGTGCTCCGTTGTCGGTTATCAGATAATTTTCTTCGTTGCGTATGCCTCCGAAGTCGCGGTACTGCTGTACTTTATCGTAATTTATGAAGTCGGTGAATCGGCCTTGACCCTGCCACAGGTCGATAAGCTCGGGTATGAAGTATATGCCGGGCTCTACCGTAAGAGTGAAACCGGGCTGCAGAGCCACGGCCAGACGCTGGCTTTTGCGGCCGAACTGGGTGCTCTTGGGCTTTCCGCCATAGCCTACCCACACTTCGCCCAGATTCTCCATGTCATGGACGTCAAGACCCATAAGGTGTCCCAGTCCGTGGGGGTAGAACAGGGCATGGGCTCCTTCACGTACGGCTGCATCGGTGTCGCCCTTCATCAGTCCGAGTTGCTTTAGTCCGTCGACCATCACCCGGGCCGACAGGTCGTAGACATCCATGTACGGTATGCCGGGGCGCAGGGCATCGACCGCTGCAAGATGCATGGCGTTCTGTATCAGATATATCTCGCATTGGCGTGGCGTGAACTTCTTGCCTGCCGGTATGGTCGATGACATGTCGCCGCAGTATCCCGAAGGCAGTTCGGCACCGGCATCGATAAGAAACAGCGCTTCGGGCCCTACTATGTTGCCGTGGTAGTGGTTGTGGAGTGTCTGGCCGTTGATGGTTGCGATTGTGGCAAACGATAGCTCGCAATTGTTCATCTCTGCCACGCGGTTCATCTCTGCCACGACCTCATACTCATACATGCCCGGGCGCAGTACTTTCATGGCTGTTATGTGCATGTCGGCCGTTATGTTGCAAGCCTTTTCGATTTCGGTTATCTCTTCCGGCGCTTTTATATTGCGCTGTGCGGCCACGGCTTTTATAAACGGTATGGAACCCTCCTGATGAGCGGGAAGCACTCCCGTCCAGTCCATCAGTTTCAGTTTGTGCTCGGCTCTGTAGGGAGGCAGATAGTGCAGAGTGCGGCCCTGCTCGGCCACTTTGGCTATGTATGATGCTATGTCGGCCGACGGGCGTGTGTCGGTTACTCCCACCGCTTCGGCTTTTTCGTGCAGTGTGGGTTGGGTGCCCATCCATACTATGCTGTCGATAGTCAGCTCGTCGCCGAATATTATGGTCTTCTCCTCGTCGATGTCTATTATGGCCGACAGGCCTGCAAATGACAGCCCGAAATAGTAAAGAAACGAAGAGTCCTGACGATAACGAAATGTATTGTCTTCGTAGTTAAGACCTTGCTCGTCGTTGCCGATAAATAGCAACACGCCTGAACCGACATTCTTTTTAAGCTCGGCTCTGCGCTGAATGTAAATATCTTTTGAAAACATGGTGTAGGTATTGAGTATTCATTATTAAGTCAAGGTCAAAGATAATAAATAAAAATTCATAATGCAATTTTTACAATTCATAGTTCATAGTTCTCAATTCATAATTCATAATGCTGAATTCATAATGGAAAATGCATAGTGCATAATTGCGCTCTCACCAAGACCGTGATAAACGATTATGCACTATGCACTCAGAATTAAGAACTATGCACTAAGCATTATGCATTATGAACTATGCATTTATGAATTATTAAAAAATATAACCGAGCGATATGTTGAACATGCGTTGGCGATTGCTCAATGCGTGGTCGTGGCCCGGCTTTGAAAGGCCTTGGTTGTATGACACCGACAGCTGATAGTGTTCTTTGAACTGTACTCCCGCTTTGACTAAGGCGCCGTAGTTGAAGCGCTTCATGTCGCCGCCCTCGCTGCCTTTCTTGAATGAGCTTTCGTCCATGTCGAAGCCGGGATATTTCAGCTTGGCGCGGCCCCAGAGTCCGGTGTTGAAAAACATACCGGCGTTGAAGTTGATGCTCACATTGTCGCTGAGGGCCACTCGGTAGCCTGCAGTAACTGGTATGTTTAGAAAGTAGGTGTTGTTGTTGAAATCGGCTGTTTTTGAAGCATTCCAATTACCTTCGTCGGTGCCCTCATGTGCGTATGATACCTTATGTCCGTACGGTATGTACGATAGATTTAGCTCTGCATCGACGAGCCAGCCTTTTGACGGCGAACGGAAGCTGTATTCCGCTTTGCCTCCCACGTTAAAGCCTATGCGGGTGTTTTCGCTGTCGGGGGCGTTGATGTTGACTCCGGCCTGAGCACCCCAGCGTAGTTGTTGTGCCGATACACTGATGTTGGTTACCATTGCAATTAGCAAAACTGAAATAAATGAAAATTTAGGTTTCATAATAATGTGAAATTAAATAAGTGTTTGGGTCGAGGCAAAATTAGCACCTCATGCCGGTATTTCAAACTAAATTAACTTAATATGAGAAACTAAATATTAATTTAACCGATACCGACATAGAGATGCCGTTATTTAACACATGTTTATCTTAAATTGTAAGGGGTAGGTTTACTGTCACGGTTTTGGACTTATCCCTTGATCTTTTCGGGAAGCCGTCGGGACCTGTTACTTCATTGCCGTTGCTGTCAAGATCAAGTGTCATATCGGTCCAAGTGTATATTGTACCGGTTACAGTGCCTGTAGCAGTACCCATATTGGCATTGACAGCTGATGTAGAAACATATACCGGGTAAACGGGCGGATTATATTTTATATTATTCAGATAAGGTTCAATTATATATTTTCTATTGCCGTCGCTTTTCCAGCCGTACCACATCTTTTTCTCCGCTTTCATATAGAAATGTATAGTATTATAGGCTCGCGATGCGGTGAAAGATACTCTTTTGTGCTTTTTGGGTGAATATACATATGAATTTAAGTTCGTTTCGGCTGCTGCGGCTGTCTGCGCATTTATGACGGCTTCAGAGGTAGCTTTGATGCTTTCGGGGAGTGCTGCATCAGCTTGCTTTTCGATGATATTGCCGGCTACTACATATTGGCCCTTTTCATTTGCGATATAGCTCTTTACCTCGTCGCCGTCGGGTACGTATAGAGTAAGGTCGCTCTTGTCAATGTAGTTGGTAATGAGAATTCCGTTATATTTCTCTACATACTTGTTGTACATTTGACGAAATTCTTCTTCCGAATTGGCTTCTTCGCCGATGACTTCAAGTTCTTTGTCGGCCTGTTCTGCAGCGAGATGAAGATTCGTTATGCCCATTGATTGTAATTTCTCATTACGTTCTTCAGCTGTCATACCTGCTAAGTCGTCGGCAAATGCTTTGAGGCTGTTTTCGTCACGGAAAGCTAACGTGGCCGTGCCGCCGTTATCGCCTGAGCGTGCTCCTGACGTGTTGATTACTCCATCTTCAATGTAGACAATCTTGACTGCATCTTCGGATGACTCGGTAATTACATCCTGTGTGTTACTACAAGCCGATAAACCGGCTACCATAAGCGTGCAAGCAAATGGATATATGAAATTTTTCATAAATGAATTAATAATAAATAGTTAAGTAATATTTAATAGGTTAAATAACCTTCGTATATATTTCCGTAGTCAGTTTCTATTTTGAGCACTAAGTTGTTGCTAAATTCTCCTATAGAGTAAATCATCGGTAATGCTGTATCGAAAGGTGTTATATCATAAATTTCTCCAATTTCGTCTTCGATACTTAATGTAGCATAACTTTCATAGATATTAAATGAAAGATGTATTTGCCCGTTTTCATAATAACATGTAATATGTTGCCGCGAGGGTGCTCGTGGCTTTTTTTGATTAGTTATTCCTTCTTTTTTCAAAAAATGAACTTCTTGAGCGTTTCCGCTTTTTGTCCCTGCAAAGCATCGCGGCTGCAGTAGAATGACAAAAATTAATAGTTGAATAAATTTTAATGACTTCATAATTTCGCTTGATTTGTATTGCAAAATTAGGTAGTCAAATTTAGTATAGGAGAATTTTTGTGCTGCGAAATTTTCCTCAATCCAAAATGTAATTTGTTGATATGCAGCGTGCAACGCATATGTGGAATGCGGCGAAATTCCTCACATGTATTATACGTTGAAAATGAGATGTATAAGAGTCTGGTTGGTGTAAAACTGTATTGTGTTGGATATTAGCTGATTGACTCGTTAAGGTATCATTTTGATGAACTAGTCTTTATCGGGAGCATTTGAACGAGATATACGCTCAATCAGTCGTGAGCGCTTGTTGTAATAATATTTTAGCTTTATATCAGTAAAAATACATATGGCGCGAGGTGCAAATCCTGCGTATAGGAATAGCATGAATTTTATGTCATCATCCTTTATCTGCGGACATTGACTGCGTAGTTTAGCAATTATATTATTGAAATATTGATTTAGATTTTGTTCGATTGACGCTATTGTTTTGGCATCGCACATTTTCTTGATCTCGTTTTCTACATCGGCGACTATAGTCTGTTTTGTTTTCTCACAATCCTTTTTCTCAAAATAGTCGTAGCATAACGAGTTGATAGTTTTCCACTGTTCTCTAAATAATATCATTCTTAAATTTTCATGATTCTCATGATTTTTTTGTTCGGCATTAAGGCTGTCTTCCAATGTGGATGTTAATTTGAGATTCTCTTTTTCTTTAAGTTGAATTTTATTTGATAGAATCAATATGTCGTTCATCCTTTTGTCGATCTCCAGATTTTTTACTTTTATTTTTATCCGATAAAAGTAAATTATGGCCACGATCAGTATTATACCGGAAATTACGGTAAAAATGATAAGACTTTTCATTTTGCGAGCCCGTATTTTTTCCTTTTTCGACTGTATATTGTATGCATCGCGTTGGGCTGCGATTACCGATTGTTTAAGCAGTTCATAGACGCCTTTATTTTGTAGTGCAAGAATACTGTCAGTCTGTGCAAGAGCTTCTTTGTATCGGCCTTCTTGTTTTAAATATTTTATTAAAGAGGCTCCTACACCGGCTTTTCCTGATATACTCTTAACTAATTTCTTTGCTTTTCCTAAAAATATCATTATGCTGTCGGTTTTACCAAAAGCCAAGTCAATGTCTGCTTTATAAATATAATACTCGACATCCGGAGTGTAGTAGTTGTGAAATGTATCCAGTCTTGCAAGTTGTGCACGGGCTTTGGCGTAATCGGCGTTTTGGAGCGACAGATATATGATTGTATTGACACACTCGGCAAGAAGTACGGAATCTACAGGCTCAACGATTATTTCTTTCTCTAAACTGTCAATTAGAATAAGGGCGGAATCCAGATCATAGTTATTGCAATATCCCGATGCAAGCTCCAATATTGCATAACGGTTGCTGGTCTTCTTTTTAGATAGGTTGTAGTAGTGTGCCGCCGATTTTCTATATTTTATGTCTTCATCGAAGTAGTATGATTCTGAGTATATGTCGGCTATTAGATCGCAAGCGCGTGCTATCCAGTAGTTGTCGTTTAGATCGCGTGCAAGCTCTTCGGCTTTCATGGCCGATACGATTGACTTGGTATAGTTGGTGGCGTTGTACAATATGGTGGCTTTGTAAAAGAGACTTTGCATAAGCAGCGAGTCGTCGCCGTGGTGTCGATAATACTTTAGCGCTATGTTTATAATGGAGTCGTCGGTCTCGTCTATGTAGTTTTTATGCCGGGCTTTTGTTAGCAGTAGGGCGTGATGTGCCCGCTCGGCCTTTCCGGTCAGCGAGGCGGAGGGTATGTTTTCGAGTAAGGCGAGTGAGGAGTCGGGACGTTGCAGCATAAGGCTATCGGCCGATGCGAGCACAGACGCCACGGTCGATTGACGATAGCATGCCGCTACAGATATCCCAAACAAGAGCAGGCAGACAAGATGCAGTTTATACATTATTATATATGGTGTGATGAATTTCGGTGTTTTTAAGCCTCATTTAGCTGCAAATTTACTCACGCTCGGCCAATATAGCAAAACATTTGCCAAAAAGATGAAAGCATTTGTGAAAATATAAGGTACTATGTATTGCATAGTACAATAATTATGCATACCTTTGCCGTGTCAACCAATAAATAGTATTATCACAATGAATGTCGACAATGCAAAATCGCAGATGCGCAAGGGTATGCTGGAGTACTGTGTCATGCTGCTGCTGCGCAAAGAGTCATGCTACGCGTCAGACATAATAGCGCGACTTAAGGCTGCCGAGCTGATCGTGGTCGAGGGCACGCTATATCCGCTTCTTACGCGATTGAAAAATGACGGGCTGTTAAGCTACGAGTGGAGGGAGTCCACTCAGGGGCCGCCTCGGAAATACTATCTGCTTACCGAGAGCGGCGCGGCGTTTCTCGAACAGCTTGACAGTGCTTGGGCCTCGCTTGTGGCCACTGTAAATCTTATAAAGTCGTAACCAATAAACCAATATAGAATTATGAAAAAGAATATAACGGTCAACATATCAGGTGTGTTGTATCCGATAGACGAAGATGCGTATGAATTGCTTAAAAGGTATCTCGACAACATGCGGGCTTACTTCTCGCGGCAAGAGGGCGGCAAAGAGATTGCCGACGACATAGAGTCGCGGGCCGCCGAGCTTATGGGTGAGCTTCATGGCGGAACGGGCACCCCGGTAACCATCGAGGATGTGCAGTGTATAATAAACCGTATAGGCAGTCCCGAGGAGCTTGGCGGAGTGTATGATGACGATGCCCGCACGGAGCCATCGCCGGGTACTGACGGTGACGATGTGCCCGGCATGCCTGATGTGCCCGCTACTGCGTCCAAAAAATTGTATCGCGACGTTGAGCATAAGATGCTTGGCGGTGTACTTGCCGGACTGGGGTGCTATATAGGCGTAAATCCCAAATGGCTGAGGTTATTTGTCGTTTTAGTGTCGGCACTGTCGTTTTTATTTGCGGCAGGAGTATTTGGCGGCTTCATTCTCCCGCTATTGTTTATGATTATACTGTATATCTTGGGTTGGGTTATAATACCTGCCGCCGCCACTCCGGCGCAGCGTCTTGAGATGCGTGGAGAGCCGGTGAATATAGATAATCTTCGTGCTGAGATACTAAATGAAGCTCCTGCCGGCGAGCATAAAAACCGACTGTCGCTTATTGATGGCGTAGGGCGTTTAATATGCTTTTTATTCAAGGCGTTTATGTTTGTGTCCGGAGCTGTAATACTATTAATGAGCGCGGGTGCTCTATTGGGGCTTCTTGTATGTGTGTGCTGGTACTTGCTCTCGTCGATCGGTAATGTCGGTACCTGCGGAGTCGATACCGAACTCGGACAGTTGTTGACTGTATGCCCTATGCCGCTGTTGTGGTTGTGCTGCATATCAATGATCGTGGCGCTTGCTCTGACCGTGGGTTTCGGTGTGTACGTGATTATGCGCTCACTTAAGCGTGTTGTAGCTATGCCTGTATCGGTGATTGTATCATGTGTGGTGGTATGGATTTTAGCGGTAGTGATTGCCATCGGGTCATCAATACAGATATTTAATGTAATGGATGCAAATCGGGCGAAAATATATGAAATGCGTGATAAGCTGCGCAAAGAGAGAGATGAAGAGTACGAAATACGTAATAAGGGCTGGAAAGAAGCGCGTGAGCGCGAAGCTATTGAACGGCTCAATGAGCAGGGGTGGAGCTTAGCAAAAAGTCATAATCTTGACGCCCATTATACTAAGAGCGGTGAGCACTACTCGGGCGACAGAGAGCGTTCGTATCTCGACGCTTATAACCAAGAGGGCAATATGATTTATGAAGTGGTGCGTACGGTGAAGGTTGCGCCGGGGCTTTATACGCTGCAGGCCGTGGCCCGCACAAACGGCAACGGTTGCGAAGTGTTTGCCGTGAACGGAGCCGGTAAGCGGTATGCCGCTGATGTGCCGGTGTGTGGTAACTCGGGCGGCTCTGTATGGGCCGATGCGAAAAAAGCGCTTGAGGTGCCCGACTCGGTTGTACTTCCCGACCGCGACCGACTCAAATCGATTGCGAAAGTGCATGACGGAAAAGGCTACGGCTGGTCGCGTGTGACTGTCACCGGCATAAAAGTCGGCGCCGACAGTACGCTTACATACGGTGTCACCAACGACATGGTGTCCAAGACATGGGACGGCACATGGCTTTCGGCTACCGCGTTTGAGCTCTCTCCCGCCAAATAAAAATTAATAGAGTTAAACTACGTTTATCGGGTGTATGAGTATCATAAAATTATTTGAGATTCATATGCCCGATATTTTATTATGCTGGTTTATAGAGTCATATTGGTAAAATGTGTCTCATTGGATTAATTGAGACATATCAGGGGGAGTATGTGCCGTATCTTATAAAGATAATGCGTTAATTTTGTGTTGAGATTGATAAAAATTCGGATTAAAAACTCGTTCATCATATATTTGTCATGAAAAATAATTCTGTCACTTATCTGGTCGTAAGGCGGTTTGTGTTCATAGTATTGAGCTGTTTTTGCTGTCAGAGTGCATTTTCAGCAACATTATATCTGCAAAGCTGTATAAAGGAGCCGATAACCAATTCTTTTATTCCGGATGCATATATACTTCGTTTTGATGTTGCCGGAAATGTCACGGATACCATACGGCCGCGCGGATATAGTGTATCCGTGGCCGAGTCCGGGGTAATGAGGACTTCATATTTTGTATATCCGGTAGAAAGCGTCGACTCGGTTTATGTGTTTGATGTATGTGCTCCCGGTTATAAGACGAAAACCGTAACGTGGGAAGTGAAAAATGTAGGCAAGCGTGAAAAAGGCCGTCAGATGCCGTATATCTATCTCGAAAGAGCTCCGCGTGAATTGAAAGAGGTGACGGTGACCGCGTCTAAAATAAAATTTTATAACAAGGGCGATACGATCGTCTACAATGCCGATGCCTTTCAACTCGCGGAGGGTTCGATGCTTGACGCTCTTATCGCGCAGTTACCCGGTGCCCAGCTTGGTGATGACGGACGTATAACGATAAACGGCGAGTTTGTCGAGTCATTGCTGCTCAACGGTAAGGAATTTTTTAAAGGTAACAATCAGTTGATGCTTGAAAATATTGGTGCTTATACGGTAAAGCATATAGAAGTCTACAAAGGCCAAAGCCCTGAAGAAAAGTGGCGTAACGACCCTATGGCTCCTAAACATCTTACCATGGATGTCAAGTTGAAAAAAGAGTACAGTATGGGGTGGATGGTAAATGCGCAAGGAGGTTACGGTACAAAAGACCGATACATGGGACGCCTTTTTGCCTCTTGGTTCAACAGCACGACATCGGTAACACTTCTGGGCAACATAAACAACCTCAATGATAATCGTAAACCCGGACGTAATGATACATGGACTCCAGAGGCTATGCCTTCGGGAACGCGCCGCTATAAGATGGCAGGAATAAATTATTATTATCGGAGCCGTGATGATGACAAAAACATAAACGGACATATGACTGTGGAGCATACGTCGGCTGACAATCGCACTACTACGGCAAGAGAAAATTTTCTGAACGGAGGTAATACCTACGATTATTCTTTCAGACGCGGTAAGAGCAGCCGCTTCCGCTGGGATACACGTAATTTTTACGGTTTTAAACTTGATGAGCGGTTGATGTTCAGCGGATTGCTTGCCGGACGATTCACAAAAAACAAAAACGATGCATCGTCTATTTCCGCAAGTTTTAATAAAGAACAGGCCGATATAACCTATAAAGCGCTTGAAGCTCTGTATAGTGACGGATCGCCCGAACGCCTTGATGCGGTAATAAACCGCTCGATTACACGTACAAACGGAACGAGCTATATCGGTAATTATAATTTCTTTCCCAGTCTTACATATCTTGTTCCCGGTACAAACGACCGGGCGTTTCTTGAACTCGGTATTAAATGGGATCACAATAAAGAGCATCTGTGGGAAGACTATGATATAAATTTCGGCAAGGATCCCAATCCCGCCGAGCGCCGGCGTCAGTATTTCGACCGTTCGCCCAATCACCAGTTTACTATGATTGTAAATTCAGGATACTCATTTCGTATAAATGACGGTCTTACCCTTGGCCTTGATTACGGTTACCGATTCGAGAATCACGAAAAAGACTCTTATATGTATGCTCTTGACCGTCTTGCCGACATGGGTATATACGGCACTCTTCCGCAAGGCTATCTGGGCACATTGGACCCCGCAAATTCGTATACATCGACTCAATTTGTCAACAGCCATTATATAGAACCGCAGATTTCATGGTCTGAATCGTTTAAAAACGGCAATCGAATTTATTTAATTGCGCGTCCTGAGTTTAAACTTACTCATATACATCTTGATTACATGCGTGACAATAGGTCATATATCGTAAAGCGTTCTTCATTCCTTGTCAATGCCTCAAACTGGCGTGCGTCGGCGGTGTATGATATGGCTCATGAGGAGTACAACAATAGAAAGAACTACAAGCATACTTTGCAATATAATTATACGGTAGATACTAAACTACCTGATCCATATCAGATGATCGATGTGGTCAATGACGCCGACCCGCTGAATATCATGGTCGGTAATCCCGACTTGAAAAATGCCATATCACAGTCGCATTCGTTGGCATGGACGTATCATCCGTTGAAAAAAGCATTGCGCAACATGATGAGAGTCCAGTATCAATACACCGATAACGCCCATGTGCGCGGATATGTCTATGACACATCGACAGGTGTCAGGCGCAATCGTACTTATAACGTTGACGGGAACAATTCGTTGTCATTCAATAATTCGTTTAATCTTACGTTTGGTAATAAAGGTCAGTTCTTATTTGCGTCGGATACCGATGTATCCCGGATGAATTATGCCGACATGATAGGTGTTAATAGTAATGAACCGGAAAAGTCAAAAGCGCTTACCCGCTCAATCGGCGAAAATATCAAGTTTACATGGCAACTCGGTAAACAGAGTATCAGTGTAAACGGTAGCGTAACCAATCGTCATACGACATCGACACGCGAGGACTTCGCCGCGATAAATGCCAACCATTTTAAATATGGCTTGACCGGAAATTTCGCATTGCCTGCTGGATTCGGTATAAATACTGATTTTACCTGTTACACCCGCCGGGGGTACGGATTAAAAGAACTCGACACGACCGATGCCGTGTGGAATATGCGCATGACTTACACTCCTTCAGGAAAACGTTGGGTGTTTATGCTGGACGGCTTCGACATACTGCATCGGTTGTCTAACGTCAATTACGCTGTCAATGCAGCCGGACGCACTGTCACCTATACCAATGCACTGCCGCGGTATGTTCTCTTGTCCGTTCAATATCGCCTGAATATACAGCCTAAAAAGAGAAGATAAGGAGTTGTGGGTATGAGGTTTTTTAGCTAATTTTGCATGGTTAAAATAAATTACACAACATAAATACAGGATTTTTGCTATGGCAAAAGAACTAAAAGACCTCACCAAACGTAGTGAGGACTACTCCAAGTGGTATAATGAGCTGGTGGTAAAGGCCGATCTGGCCGAACAGAGCGCTGTGCGCGGCTGTATGGTGATCAAGCCTTACGGTTACGCTATATGGGAGAAGATGCAGCAGACACTCGACCGTATGTTTAAGGAGACGGGCGTGCAGAACGCTTACTTCCCGTTGTTGATTCCCAAGTCGTTTTTGTGTCGCGAGGCAGAACATGTAGAGGGCTTCGCCAAGGAGTGCGCGGTTGTGACTCACTACCGTCTTAAGAATGATCCTAACGGCACGGGTGTTATCGTGGATCCTGACGCGCGCCTCGAAGAGGAGCTTATCGTACGTCCTACTTCGGAGACTATCATATGGGGCACTTACAAGAACTGGATACACAGTTACCGCGACCTGCCCGTGTTGTGTAATCAGTGGGCCAACGTCATGCGCTGGGAGATGCGTACACGTATGTTCCTGCGTACGTCAGAGTTTTTGTGGCAGGAGGGCCATTGTGCTCATGCTACGGCCGAGGAGTCGGAAGCTCGTACAGTACTGATGATAAACCTGTATGCCGATTTTGCAGAGAAGTACATGGCCATGCCGGTGATAAAGGGCGTGAAGTCGGCCAACGAACGTTTTGCCGGCGCGCTCAATACTTACACCATCGAGGCTATGATGCAGGACGGAAAGGCACTTCAGTCGGGAACATCGCATAATCTCGGACAGAATTTTGCCAAGGCTTTTGACGTGACTTTTATAAACAAGGACAATCAGCCCGAGTATGTGTGGGCCAACTCTTGGGGTGTGTCTACCCGCCTTATGGGTGCTCTCATCATGACTCACTCCGATGACAACGGTCTTGTATTGCCTCCTCACTTGGCTCCGATACAGGTCGTTATTGTGCCTATATACAAGAATAACGAGCAACTTGCCGAGATAAGCAAGGTTGTGGCTCCTATAGTGGAGCAGTTGAAGTCGCTCGGTATAAGCGTCAAGTATGATGACGCCGAAAACCGCCGCCCGGGCTTCAAGTTTGCCGACTATGAGCTGAAGGGTGTGCCCGTGCGTCTTGCCATCGGTGCGCGTGATATTGAAAACGGTACCGTGGAGGTTATGCGCCGCGACACTCTCGAGAAGCAGGTTGAGCCTCTTGAAGGTATTGCCGAATTTGTGCGTGACCTGCTAGAAGAGATACAGTCCAACATATATCAGAAAGCGCTTCGTTACCGTGAGTCGATGACCCGTACGGTAGAAACTTACGACGAGTTTAAGGAAGAGATTGAAAAGGGTGGATTCATACTTGCCCATTGGGACGGTACAACTGAGACCGAAGAGAAGGTCAAAAATGAGACAAAGGCCACCATACGCTGTATTCCGTTGGACGGCGATGACACTCCGGGAGTATGTATGGTTACCGGCAAGCCTTCGGCACGTCGTGTGATCTTTGCCCGTAATTATTAATTAAGATATAGTTGTGTCACTTCCGGTAATCGCCATAGTGGTGCCATGCTACAACGAGGAAGCCGCGTTGCCTATTTCGGCTGCGCGGCTCCTCGGACTTTTAGACCGTATGTCGGCTGACGGCATGGTGTCGGCTGACAGTTATGTGTTGTGTTGCAACGACGGCAGCCGCGACGACACTTGGGGTGTCATAGAGCGTCTGCATGCAGAGGACCGTCGGTTGAAAGGCATATCGCTTGCCCACAACCGGGGACATCAGTATGCTTTGCTTGCAGGTCTTGTCTCGGTTAAGGACAATTGCGATGCGGCCGTGTCGATAGATGCCGATCTTCAGGACGATCCCGAGGCCATCGTGGAGATGGTCAAACTCTTCAGCGAAGGCAAGGAGATAGTATACGGGGTAAGGTCCAGTCGTGCTACCGACACATGGTTTAAGCGCACCACGGCCCATACTTTTTATAAATTGCAGCACCGTATGGGGCTTGACACCGTCTATGACCATGCCGACTATCGCCTTATGAGCCGTCGTGCACTTGAATTGTTAAGCGAATACGGTGAGAGCAACCTGTTTTTGCGCGGCATAGTGCCGCAGATAGGTCTTGATACGGCAGTTGTGACCTACGAGCGCCACGAACGAGTGGCCGGTGAGTCAAAATATCCGCTCGCAAAGATGCTCAGCTTCTCTATAGACGGCATTACCTCGTTTTCGGCAAAGCCTATACGCATAATATTCATGGTAGGACTTGTGCTGCTGCTGGTCGATGTTTTAGTCGCCATATACGTCTTCTCGGCTTATTTCGGCCACTCGACCATATCGGGCTGGACCTCCATCATGCTTTCGGTTTGGTTTCTCGGCAGCCTTATACTCATGAGTATAGGTGTAGTAGGGGAATACATCGGCAAGATATTCAATGAGGTGAAGCACCGTCCCCGTTTTGCCATACGCGACCGCCTTTGGGATTAGTAATCAGTATACATATAATAAAAGGGCCGGCATCGACACCGGCCCTTTTATTATATGTATACTCTATAGGTCGAGGAGTCCTTCGGGGAGGGTCATGACTATGTATCGCTTCTCAGGGTTGACATCATCGATAAGTTCGTCGGCTATAGGTATGTATCTGTCGGTACCGTCAGGCAACTGTACGATGAAAAGGGCGTTTTCAGTCGAGTCGTTTATTTCTGTTATTTTGCCTACCGGACGCCCGTCGGCATGCACGATTGTGTAGCCGATAAGGTCTGCGGCATAAAATCCGTCTTCATCTTCGTCAGACACTTCTCTTACATTGTCGCTGATGAGTGCGTATATGTCAAGATTGGTGAACCGGGCCGCTTGATCCTCGTCGTTTACATCGTCAATGGCTATTATGACGGAGTCATGACGTTTTACTCGTATCGATCTTATGAAAAACGGTACATATATGCCGTCAATGTTCAGTACAATCTTATCGATGGCGTCTATGTCGACATCATCATCGATCGAGGCGTTTATCTCGCCCTGAATGCCGTGGGGCTTTCCGAAGCGGCCTATTTCCGTAAGTTCCTCTTTAAGTATCATGCAGGCTCCCGTTTTTTAGTTTGACACTCGCATTATATGTGCTCCGATGTCATTCAGTCGTTTGTCTATATTTTCGTAGCCGCGGTCTATCTGGTCGATATTGTGGATGCTGCTTGTGCCGCGGGCACTCATGGCTGCTATGAGCATGGCTATACCTGCTCGTATGTCGGGCGATACCATATTGGTGGCGCGCAGAGAGTGCAGGCGTCCCGAGCCTATGACGGCGGCACGGTGAGGATCGCACAATATTATCTGTGCACCCATATCAATAAGTTTGTCTACAAAAAACAGGCGACTTTCAAACATCTTCTGATGTATGAGCACACTCCCGCGGGCCTGTGTCGCGACTACGAGAAATACGCTTAGCAGGTCGGGTGACAGTCCCGGCCATGGTGCGTCGGCAAATGTCATTATGGAGCCATCCATAAATGTCTCGATCTCATATCCGTCACGTGCCGGAATTATTATGTCATCGCCCGATAGCTGAAGTTCTATACCGAGTCGCTTGAAGCTGTCGGGCATAATACCCAAGTCGCCGTAGCTGACATTTTTCAGCGTGATGTCGCTTCCGGTCATGGCGGCCATGCCTATAAAACTGCCTACTTCAATCATGTCAGGTAGCAAGCGGTGGGTTGTGCCGTGGAGCGATGTCACCCCGGTTATGGTAAGCAGATTGGAGCCTATCCCTTCGATTTTGGCGCCCATTGAAACGAGCATTTTGCAGAGTTGCTGAAGATACGGTTCGCAGGCTGCATTATATATTGTTGTCACACCTTCGGCAAGTACGGCTGCCATTACGATATTTGCCGTACCGGTCACCGATGCCTCGTCAAGCAACATGTAGGTACCCTTTAAGCCGGAGTCGGCATGTATTTCGTAGGCATGTCGCTCGGGGTTGTAGTCAAAGTCCGCGCCAAGTTTGTTTATGCCGATGAAGTGGGTGTCAAGGCGTCGACGACCTATCTTGTCGCCGCCGGGTTTGGACAGCACGGCGTAGCCGAACCGAGCCACGAGCGGGCCTGCAAACATGACCGAGCCGCGCAATGACGCCGATTTTTTTATATATTCCGGAGTACTCAGATAATCTATGTTTATCGAGTCAGCTTGAAAGGCATAGGTGTGAGGCTCGAGTTTCTCTGTTTTTACGCCGAGGTCTCCAAGCATCGATATAAGGTTGTTTATGTCAAGTATGTCGGGCAGATTTTCGATTACGACACGTTCAGGTGTGAGCAGTACTGCACACAAAACTTGGAGAGCCTCGTTTTTGGCTCCCTGTGGAGTTATTTCGCCGTGAAGCGGATGTCCGCCTTCAACAATAAATGTGCTCATGGGTGATGGCTATGTAATGACCGTATAAAGGTTATTTTTTCTTTTTCTTTTTTGATGTGGCGGGTGTCGGAGCTGTCTTGAACTCGTGAAGATGATATTCCGCCGGGTCAAGTCTGATGGCTCCGTGGCTGTATACTGCAAGATCTTTGAGTATGCGGGCGTCGTCCACTCCGTCGGGGTTTACCGCAAGCATTACCTTTTTCATATGATTGGCTATGAGCGATACAAGTACGTCGCGCTCCTCGCCGTTTTCCATTGTTGCGGCTTTTGCTATCATCAGCTCGATGTACTTGCCGTAATGGCGCAGCCTCATGTTTGACGGACTGTAACTGAGCGGTTCGGGACGGCTCTCGAGACTTTCCGGTTTTATGACTTCACAAGGGTAGTCTATGTCCAGTTTGAAATCTGACATAATGGCAAGATGGTCCCAGAGTTTGTGCTTGAAGTCATCGACATCGCGCAACTGCGGGAACAGGTTACCCATTGATGCTATGATCGAGTGAGCACACACGGTGCGTTCTTCTCTGTCGGGTATGGTGACGCAGTAGTCCACCATCTGCTGGATATTGCGGCCGTACTCGGGTAGTACGAGCTTTTTTAATTGTGTATTGTAAGTGAGCATTTGAATTAGGCAAAAGCATCATCAAAGCCCGACGGGCCATGATGATGCTTTTATGATGAGGTTTATGATATCAATATTACATGTTCATGCCACCGTCGACTTGTATTACCTGACCGGTCACGTAGCTTGACATGTCGGAAGCGAGGAATACGGCTACGTCGGCGATGTCGCTTACCTGTCCGCCACGGCGCAGAGGTATCTTCTTTACCCATTCTGCGCGTACGTCATCGGGAAGAGCGGCGGTCATGGCAGTCTCGATAAAGCCCGGAGCGATGGCGTTGGCGCGGATGCCGCGTGAGCCTACTTCCTGTGCTATTGACTTGGCGAGAGCGATAAGTCCGGCCTTGGATGCGGCGTAGTTGGATTGTCCGGCATTGCCGTGTACGCCTACTACCGACGCCATGTTTATGATTGAGCCGCCACGCTGACGCAGCATGATGGGCAATACGGCGTTGATGAAGTTGAACGCGCTCTTGAGGTTGACGGCGATGACAGCGTCCCACTGGGCCTCGGTCATGCGCATCATGAGTCCGTCCTTGGTTATACCTGCATTGTTTACGAGTATATCGATTGTGCCGAAGTCTTTCTTTACTTCTTCGACTACTTCTTTTGTCTGGTTGAAGTCGGCGGCGTTTGAGGCATATCCTTTTACTTTTACTCCGAGAGCTTCAATCTCTTTTTCAGTGGCTTTGCCGTTTTCGTCGATGACGAGATCTGTGAAAGCTATGTTGGCGCCCTCTTGGGCAAAACGAAGCGCAAGCGCTTTTCCTATACCGCGTGCTGCACCGGTGATGAGCGCGGTCTTTCCTTCAAGTAATTTCATATATACTTTGATATTGGATTAATGTCAGTTACAAAGGTATACAATTATTATATCTCTACCAAAAATGCACCGCATGAATATCCGCCGCCAAATACGGTAAGACCGATTTTTTCACCTTTATTAAACTTGTCACGGTTTTGTGCGAATACCAGAGCGCAGCTTGCCGAGCCCGTATTTCCGAGTTCCTCGATGTTGTTCAGGAACTTGTCGTCACTGACTCCGAGCTGGTGAGCTACTTGTGCCACGATGCGCTTGTTGGCCTGATGGGTTATTATATAGTCGAGTTCTTCCGGTTTTATATCGTGGGGAGCTGTTGCGTGTCCGAGTGCGTTGATCATGTTGTAGCATGCGTTGACAAACACGTCGCGCCCGTCGGGCATCTCTATACCTCCTTCTTTGGGGCGCAGAATTACGCCTTCGGGGCCTTTGCCTACATTTCCGAGTCCGCAAGTGTAAATCTCCTTGATTTCCACGTCGCTGTCAGCCACCTTGTCGGCCGACAGGAGATAGGCTACTGCGGCGTCACCCCACAGGTGGCCGCTTTTGGGGTCGCTCTCGTTGGAGTAGTATGTATTGTGCTCCGAACATACTATAAGGGCTTTCTTTGCTTTTCCGGCCTTGAAGTATGTCTCGATAATCTCAAGTCCGTTGACAAATGACGAGCATGCCGCCGATACGTATACGGCCTTTGCTCCGGTGATGTCGTATTTCTGTTGGGCTATATGGGCAAGTGTGGCTACGGTATCGTATGGTGAATAAGATGCCGATACAATAAGATCCACATCCTTGATGTCATAGGGGGCGGTCTTTATAGCGTTGTCGATAGCAGCAAGGCCCATTGAGTTGTGGCCTTCGCCTTCGGCTGCTTTAGAGCGCGATTTTATGCCTGTGCGTTTGTAAATCCAGTCATCGGTAAGTCCGTTGACATCCTTGAAATAATCGTTGTCGACCCTCCCGGTCGGCACATAATAGCCGGTAGCGTTGATATACATATTGTTATATTTAATGTTTTTTTATTCCTGACAGTACGTATTGTTTTATGTATTGTCTCATCTGTTGGGGCTCTATGCCGAATTGCGAGAAATTGTTGCGCATGTAGGACAACTCTATGCCTTGAAACAGCATTATCATGGCTGAATAGACTCCTGCGATCTTTTCCGGATCGAATTCACCTTTGTCAACCCCTTCGCTCATTATGCCGCGCAACATCTCAAGCTCTTTTTCGATAGCGAGATTTCTTATGCGCTCCATTCGTTTGAATTCACGTATAAGCAGTGAGCGCAGCACGGTATTGTCGTGATGGTGAGCCACGCTCTCGGCTACTACGTCAATACGCAGGTCGATGAATTTCATAAGCTTGTCGGTAGGCGATGCATCGGCCGATACGACCTCGCGCAACCTTGCTACAAGCATCTCGCTCTCTTTTTCGATTACGGCATTGTAGATCTCGCGCTTGTTTTTAAAATAGGTGTAGATTGTGCGTCTACCCTTGTATGATGCGTTAGCGATGTCGCTCATGGTGGTATTCTCTATGCCTTTGTGGGCAAAGAGTTGGCGGGCGACGTCAATCAGCTTTTCGCGAGTCTTTAATACCATAATTGCACAAATGAGAATAATTTGTGCGAAATTACGCATTTTCCTTCATATACGAGCAATAAATCATATTAAAATGAATAAAATAGATAGGTAAATTGTAATTTTGCAGCATGAAAAAGTTGATTCTGTCACTTTGCGCCTTGTTTTGCATGTCGTTTGCAGGGGCACAAAGCATTGTTAAATTTTCCGGCAGCGAAGCTGCTACGATAGGCGTTTGTGTAGTCAATCTTACTACAGGCAAGACTATGGTCAGCCATAATGCGGAGAAGGTGTTTATACCCGCTTCGGTCATGAAATGTATTACCTCGGCTGCTGCAGTGGAGTCACTCGATCCGTCGGAAATTCCGTTTGTTACGCGTGTCAGCGCATACGGCAAGATTGAGAATGGAGTGCTTGACGGCAATTTAGTTGTGACCGGAGGAGGTGACCCGACACTTGGTTCGCGTCATCTCGGCCTTCCTTCCCGGTTTATTGACACGACGGTAGATTGGGTGCGCGGTCAAGGCATCGACTCGATTGCTGGCGATGTTATTGTTGTGCCGGAGCTATATCCATCGCTCGGAGTGTCACCGTATTGGCTGCTTGAGGATATCGCATGGGAGTATGGTGCCGGATTGTATGGATTCAATTGGCATGACAACAGTTTTTTTATGAAAGTGTCGCCAGACGGTGTTGAGTCTGTGTCGCCCGAAATAGACGGTCTTGAAGTAGTGTGTGATGTTAAGAAGGGCGCAAAGGGCAATGTCATGGCCATGCGCTGTGAGGATTCGTATCGGTTGTATGTTTACGGAACTATAACGGGAGATAGTTACGGCTCAAGGTATTCAATGCCTTATCCTCATCTTGTATTTCGTGATATTCTTGTAGATGCTCTTTCTGACAAGGGTATAGGATGCGGTGAGGAGTCGATTGAAGCCGATGAATTGTCGTCGGCTCCACCTATGTTGTGGATGTCGCCGTCGCGTGACGAGATTTTGCGTACAATGATGTTCAAGAGCGATAACCTGTATGCCGAGGGTATGCTGCGTGCATTGACTTTGTCGGGCGACGACCATTCGGTGGAGTGTGCGTTGGCAATAGAAAGAGGATGTCTTGAGACTCTCGGACTCAATCTTGAAAAAATGAAAATTGCCGACGGTAGCGGTCTGGCTGTTACCAATCGTCTGTCACCTGCGTTTCTGGCCCGTGTGCTTACGGTGATGAGCAAAGGCAGAAATGCCGAAGCCTATAAAAAACTGTTTCCTGTGGTCGGTAAGGAGGGAACGGTAAAAGGATTTCTCGCTAAAACGCGGTTGGCGGGGCGTCTCGCTCTTAAATCGGGGAGTATGTCGGGTGTGTTGTGTTATGCCGGATATAAACTTGATCCTAACGGACGGCCTACGCATGCCGTAGTTGTAATGGTCAATGGATTCACATGTAAAGGCGCTGAAGTACGCAGGGCCATAGGCAACTACCTTTTGTCGGTATTTTGACTTTTGTATGGCCGTTATCGATGTCTTGTACATGTAAATAGAAAAAAAGTTTTGTCGTGGAGGCCGTAATATTTTTATTTATGTGAAAAAATCCTTAACTTTGTGCGCAATAAATTTTTTCAACTTATGTCGTTTATTGCAGATAGAGTAAAGATGGATGGACTCACTTTTGATGATGTTCTCCTTATTCCGGCTTATTCCGAAGTTCTTCCGCGGAGTGTCGATCTTACCACCAAGTTTTCACGCAACATCACATTGAACGTGCCGCTTGTATCGGCAGCGATGGATACTGTAACAGAAGCACGTCTTGCAATTGCCATAGCCCGTGAAGGCGGCATAGGCGTAATCCACAAAAACATGTCTATCGCAGAGCAGGCCCGTCAGGTCCATGCTGTAAAGCGTGCCGAAAACGGCATGATTTATGATCCTGTTACCATCAAGCGCGGCAGTACTGTCAAGGATGCTCTGGCTATGATGGAGGAGTATCATATCGGCGGTATACCTGTCGTTGACGATGATCGCAAGCTTGTAGGTATTGTGACAAACCGCGATCTGCGCTTCGAGCGTGACATGAACCGTCTGGTGGATGAAGTGATGACTTCGGAGAATCTTGTTACAACCGCTCAGTCTACCAATCTTGACGAGGCCGCTTCAATACTTCAGGAGCATAAAATTGAAAAATTGCCTGTGGTAGATAATGACGGACGTCTTGTCGGACTCGTTACATATAAGGATATAACAAAAGCCAAGGACAAACCTAACGCTTGTAAGGATAAACTCGGACGCCTGCGCGTGGCTGCCGGCGTCGGTGTCACTCCCGACGTTATGGAGCGTGTGGACGCTCTTGTGGCTGCCGGCGTCGATGCTATAGTCATTGATACCGCCCACGGTCACTCCAAAGGTGTGGTCGGTGTTTTGAAGAGTGTAAAAGCCAAATACCCCGAAATAGATGTTGTAGTCGGCAATATCGCTACAGGCGAGGCTGCCCGTTATCTTGTAGACAACGGTGCTGACGGTGTGAAAGTGGGCATCGGTCCGGGTTCGATATGTACCACACGCGTCATCGCCGGAGTGGGAGTGCCGCAGTTGTCGGCTGTATATGACGTGGCAAAGGCTCTTGCAGATACGGATGTGCCCCTTATTGCCGATGGAGGTATCCGTTACTCGGGTGATATTGTGAAGGCTCTCGCGGCAGGTGCTTATTGCGTTATGCTCGGCGGTATGTTGGCCGGCGTAGAGGAGTCGCCCGGCGATACAATCATCTACAATGGACGTAAATACAAGGCGTATCGCGGTATGGGGTCGCTTGAAGCTATGGAGAAAGGCTCGAAAGACCGTTATTTCCAAGCCGGCGAGACCGATACACGCAAGCTGGTGCCCGAAGGTATTGCCGCTCGTGTGCCGTTCAAGGGATCGCTTTATGAAGTGACTTACCAGATGCTTGGCGGACTTCGTGCCGGTATGGGATATTGTGGCGCCGAGAATATAAAGAAGTTGCATAGCGCCAAGTTTACACGCATCACAAATGCCGGAGTTGCCGAAAGTCATCCTCATGATGTGGCTATAACCAGTGAGGCGCCCAACTACAGCGCATCTTCCAACTGATTGAAAGAGACATATATATGATACAGTCATGGCGGTCCGATAAGTGGCCGGCCCCCCAGAGCGGATTTTTATTTTATAAAAATTTTTAAAAATATTTTAAAAAAAAAACGG